>JAQIBT010000065.1 GCA_027858915.1 Salinisphaera sp. | reverse complement strand
GTCTTGGTGCGCTTGAGCTCGGTCTCGCGCATGGCGGCATCGACTTCCGACACCGCGAATATCGGCCCGTAACCGGTGGTGTGCTCGGCGGTCTTGACCAGATCGATAGCCGAACGGCCCAGTTGGCGATAGCCGTCGCGGTTCTGCGGCGAAAGCGCCGTCATTGGTCCGACCTTGCCGATGGCGGTCTTCTCCATCAGTGCGTTGCAGGGACAGACCGTCACGCAGTGGCCACAGGACACGCAGGACGAATCCTCGATCGCTACGTCCTCGTCCCAGATCACCCGCGGGCGTTCGCGAGACCAGTCGATCGACAGGGTCTCGTTGACCTGCAGGTTCTGACAGGCCTCCACGCATCGACCGCAAAGAATGCACTGGTCCGGATCATAGATATAGAAAGGATTGGAATAATCCTTCTCGTACGGCTTGCCGCGGTTTTCGTAGTGCTGTCCCGGCACGTGCATATCGCGCACCGCATTATGCACCTCGCAGTTGCCGTTGTTGTTGTCGCATAACGAGCAATACAGCTCGTGGTTGGCGGTGATGCGATTGATGCCTTCCATGCGGGCGGCTTCGGCCTGCTCGGTCGCCAGGCCAATCTCCATACCCGGCTTGACGGTTACGCCGCAGCCACGCACGAGATTACCGTCGAGCTCGACGAAACAGGTATCGCAGGTCTGGATCGACCCCAGACTGGGGTGATAGCAAACGTGTGGCAGATAGACACCGGCCTCATCGAGTGCTGCCGGCAGGGACTGGCCGGTTTGCACGGTCACGGCGCGGCCGTCCACGCGGATATCGAAAAATTCAGTCTGTTGATCCACGCTCAAACTCCTGGTCGCGTGTCGCTTAGGGCACTGGTTTCTGTGCATCGCAAGCCGTGGCTACGCAGCGCGCAAAACCCGCGATCATACTTTGAACGCGGGTCGCTCCGAGGCAAAATGCTGGTGATCTGGCTCAACCGTTAAACAGAGCGACAGCCTTGGTCAGCGTTTCGATGAAGCCCCACAGCGCCGGAATCGTTACCAGCGCCCAGAGACCTACCACCTGCCAGGTCGGCGTCGTATTGCCTGCGTCAACGGTACTTGATTGCGATGCCATTGAGTATCCTATTGTTATCTATCATAAATCAATCCGTATTTGACCGATGCTCGGCTGTCAACAGCCGCGCTCAGCCCGGATTATTCGCATCGCCCTGGTAATGATGCTTGTCTGCGACCGGGCGTACCAGCAGGTTGCAGACCAAGCCTATCAGCAACAACAACACCATGATATGCAGCGTTGTGGTGTAGGCATCGGCCGGGGCCACGCCGGCCTGGATACGCCCTTCACGCAGTTCGTTGAGCAACAACGGGCCGGCTACGCCAGCCGCCGACCAGGCCGTAAGCAGCCGGCCGTGAATAGCGCCGACGTGCATGGTGCCGAATATATCCCGTAGATACGCGGGCGCCGTGGAAAAACCGCCGCCGTACATACTCACGATGACGCAGCATGCCAGCACGAAAAGCACCACGTGGCCGCCTGCTGCCACGCCCGGTACCAGCCAGTAGAGCACCATGCCGATGACGAAGAAACAGACATAGGTCATCTTGCGGCCGATGTAGTCGGAGATCGATGCCCAGATGAAACGGCCGCCCATGTTGAAGATCGACAGCACCCCGACAAACCCGGCGGCCGCGGCCGCGCTTACCCCGACCATCTCCTGTGCCATGGGTGAGGCCTGCTCCAGCAAGGCGATGCCGGCAGTGACATTGAGAAACAGCACCAGCCAGATCAGATAGAACTGCGGCGTCTTCATCGACTGGTTCACGTGCACATGCTTGCGCGTGATCATGCG
This sequence comes from Salinisphaera sp., assembly GCA_027858915.1. Taxonomy (GTDB): domain Bacteria; phylum Pseudomonadota; class Gammaproteobacteria; order Nevskiales; family Salinisphaeraceae; genus Salinisphaera. The sequence continues at coordinate 12,999 of JAQIBT010000065.1, read as the reverse complement.
ATGACGCTTGGCATCCGTCTCGGCATCAAAGCCTGCCGGCGCCCAACCACTGGCCGGAATACGCACGATCAGCGAACCGATCATCATGAACAGGAAATAGATGATGCCCATGGCGACGAACGCAGAGCCGACGCCTACCGACTCCGGCGTGTGGAAGAACTTCATGAGGCCGGTCGCCAAGGGCGAGCCGATCATGGCGCCGCCGCCGAATCCCATGATGGCCAGGCCGGTGGCAAGCCCCGGCCGATCCGGAAACCATTTGATCAGCGTAGACACCGGCGAGATATAGCCGATCCCCAGCCCAATGCCGCCCAACAGCCCATAGCCGACGTAGACCAGCCAGATCTGATGGCTCCAGACACCGAACGCCGAAACGATGAAGCCGCCACCGAAGCAGGCCGCCGCCAGCGCCATGGCCTTGCGTGGTCCGACGCGTTCGAGCCACTGGCCGCCAAAGGCCGCCGCCAGCCCGAGGACCGCAATGGCCAGCGAGAAGATCCAGGCCAGCGTCGGCTGGGACCAGTCCTGAGCATTGGATTCCGTCACGCCGAGGATCCGCGTCAACGGAATCTTGAAAACAGAAAACGCATAGACCTGCCCGATACACAGATGTATACACAGCGCGGCCGGCGGCACCATCCACCGGTTGAAACCAGGTCTGGCGATTGTATTGGATTTATCAAAGAAACCGGCCATGCGTCCCCCAACCGTTGAGTTTGGGCACTTAGAGGTGCCCGGTGCCGCGACATTAACAGCACCTCAAGGCGTCTGCCGAGGTTTGATACGAAAGTCTATGACCCACAATTGAATTGCACGCTGCCAGACCCTGACTCAGTCAGATGGCGGGCGGTCCCAGATGGTTTGCGCAAACGGCTCCACGGTGACATCGGTGCCTTCGGCCACATCGCTGCAATCGGCGGGGAGCACAATAAAGGCATCGGCCCGGCTCATCGACCGCATGACGCCGGAGCCCTGATGCTCCACCGCTATTACCTGCGGGGGCTGGCAGCGCCAGTCCATGGTCGCGCGCAAAAAATGCTCGCGCCCCGGCTTCTTGGTCAGCCGTGTAGCGGTCGGCAGCGTGAACCGGATCGGCTCGGCCGGGATGGCGCCGGATAGTCGCACCAACGCCGGCCGAACCAGTTGCACGAAAGTGACAGCCGTGGACACCGGGTTGCCGGGCAAGCCAAAGAACCGGGCGTTGCCGAGCGTGCCGAAGGCCAGCGGCTTACCCGGCTTGATCGCCACTCGCCAGAAATCGACGCTGCCCTGCTCGCCGAGTACGTCCAGCACGAAATCGGCGGCCCCGACCGACACGCCACCACTGGTAACCACGGCATCGCACTCACGGGCCTGGCGAAAAGCCGCGCGCAAGGCAGCCGGCGAATCGCCCACCACCCCCATGTTGACGCCTTCCATACCCAGAGCTTCGATTTGCGCAGCGAGTCCGTAACGGTTGCTGTCGTAGATCTCGCCGGGCTTTATCGGCCCGTCGATCGGGCGGAGTTCATCGCCGGTCGAGAAGAACGCGACGCGCGGCCGCCGGAACACTTCAATGTCGGCGGATCCCACCGATGCCAGCAAGGCGATATCCGCAGGGCGCAGACAACTGCCACGTGCAAGCACGAGCGCGCCGCGCGCCAGATCCTCGCCGGCAGGCCGCACGTTGCTGCCCAGCGCCGGGCATGTGTCGATGACCAGCTCATCGCTATTGGCGGTGGTATTTTCCTGCATGACAACGGTATCCACGCCCGGGGGCACAACCGCACCGGTCATGATCCGAACGCACTGGCCGCGCCCGACGCTACCGGCAAACGGATGCCCGGCCAGGCTCTGACCGACTATCTTCAGGCGGGGGCCGTCGCGATCCACATGGGCATGCGCAAAGCCAAAGCCGTCCATCGATGAATTGGCAGCACTCGGTACGTCGACACCCGCGATGACGGGTCGGGCCAGCACGCGGCCCCGCGCTTGCTCCAGAGCGACGCGCTCGGTCTCTGCAATCGGTTGGATCGCCGCGACAATACGGCGGCGCGCCTCGGCCAGCGGCATCGGTGCATTATCGGCGCCCGGACGAAATCCGGACTGCGTGGAAACGGTCATGGGCAATCCTTGTAAACGGCGGCGCCGCCCGCAGGTCGGCAACCCGGAAAAGCGGGTCAGTCGGCGTCAGCGTGCAGCAAACGGGCATCTTCTTCACTGTTGATATTGGCGAAGTCGCGAGCGGAATCCCAATCGACGACGACCCGGCCGAGACCTTCCTGCCAATCGCTGACCCGACGCGTGCCCGAAAACAGCGCGGCCTGCAGATCATCGAGCAGACTGCGGCGCACGAGCGCATGCAGAGCGTGGATCTGATCGCCGACGCGCGCCACCGCGATATCGCTATCCTTCTTCATGCCGGTCGCCAGTCGATCTGCCAGGTCCAGGGGCAAATACGGCGTATCGACCGGCACGAACAGCACATAGGGCGTGCTGGCCGCCTTGAGAACCGCCGCCATTCCTGCCAACGGCCCGCGTGAATCATCGCTGTCGTCGCTCTGGACCGGATAGCCGAGCGCCCGGTAGCGCGCCAGCGACCGGTTAGCGCTGATGATGAGTGGCCCAGCCTGCGGCGCCACCCGCTCGATAGTGCGTGCCACCAGCGCCTGGCCTTCTACTTCGTACCAGCCCTTGTCGACGCCGCCGAGCCGCCGGCCCTCGCCGCCGGCCAGGATCCCAGCGGTCATCTGTTCACGTGCTATGTCCATGCCATTACTTCTGTCACTGCCACGAATCTCCGACAAGCAGCGTGCCGGATGATTCCGCGCTGCCCGTATTGCAAGTCTCAGGCCGGGTTGCAGGCCTCGCGCTTGCGTCTGGGGGCCAGGCGCTCGAGGAACGCCTGTTGGTCGGCCAGAATACGACGGTTGGACAGCAGCAGCCACTCGGCCAGATTCGGCTCATAGGGCAGCGCAATCAGTTTCATACCGGCCTGCTCCGGCGTGCGGTCGTCCTTGTAGCGATTGCACGGCTCGCAAGTAGAGACCACGTTCCGCCATCTGTGCTGGCCGCCTTTCGAACGCGGAAGGACGTGTTCGATCTGCATCTGCGAGAACGACATCTTTACGCCACAGTACAAACACAAGCCACCGTCGCGATGAAACAGCTCGCGCCGGGTCAGCGCGGGCACCAGATTACGGGCAAAACGATGCGAGCGATCGCGCACGGCAATGATGGAATCAATCGACAATCCGCTGCGCGCGCCGGTCTCACGCGAACGGCCACCGCGCAGATGAATCTTCTCGCTGCCGGCCTCCCAGGCGATCTTGTCGGTGAAATACAGACCGACCGCCTCGCGCCAATCTACCCATTCCACGGGCAGACCACCGGCATCCAGTTTTAATATGCGAGGAATAACCGACACGAACGCTCTCCTCCCCTGCCTTGATACTCGACGCCGTACCCGATGTACGCCGCGCACGACGCCTGATCTGTTTTACCGGATTACGCTCACATGGCGCAATGACAAGCGTATGTCAGTGTCCATTGGCCGACACTGGCCATCATGGTAGTGCTACGAAACCAGGGCCCGTTGCCGTTTCATACGACGCCGCGCCAGCGCCGCCATGATTCCTGCCCGCAGGTCGTCGGCTCGTGCGGCAGGCGACTTTCAGCGCTCTACCGCCAGAGCGACGCCCTGACCGCCGCCGATGCATAGCGTAGCCAGCCCCTTGTTGGCGTCACGCCGGGTCATCTCGTGAAGCAGGGTCACCAGAATACGGCAGCCCGACGCACCGATCGGGTGCCCGAGCGCGATCGCACCGCCGTTGACGTTGACCCGGGACATGTCCCACGCCATTTGCCGTGCGACCGCCACGGACTGAGCCGCAAAGGCCTCGTTGGCTTCTACCAGATCGAGATCGGCCACCTGCCAGCCGGCGCGGGCAAGACAGCGCTGCGTAGCCGGCACTGGACCAATCCCCATGAAAGCCGGGTCGACGCCAGCTGTCGCATAGCCGGCAATCCGTGCCAGCGGCGTCAGGTTCAACGCCGTCGCGCGCTCGGTCGTGGTGACGATCACCGCTGCGGCACCGTCGTTCAGTCCCGATGCGTTGCCGGCGGTCACGCTGCCGTCATGCGAAAACGCCGGCGACAAGCGCGACAATAACTCGGCGGTTATCCCCGGACGCGGCTGTTCATCGCGCGCGAACGCAATGGCATCGCCGGCTTTCTGCGGAATCTCGAGCGGCACGATCTCGGCCTCAAAGACTCCGTGCTTGGCGGCGTGTTCTGCGCGCTGCTGCGACTCGGCCGCCAGCGCATCCTGTTCTGCGCGCGAGATACGATACTTTCGGGCGATGTTTTCGGCTGTCTGGCCCATATGATAACCGTTGAAGGCATCCCACAGTCCGTCACGGATCATGCTGTCAATCAACGTCCAATCGCCCATGCGCTGCCCGGCTCGCGAATGCGGGAGCAGGTGTGGCGCCTGACTCATGGACTCCTGTCCGCCGGCGATCACCAGTTCGGCATCCCCGAGTGCTACCGACTGGGCCGCCAGCATGACCGCCTTCAGGCCGCTGCCACAGACTTTGTTTAAAGTGAATGCCGGTACGCTGTCCGGCAGCCCGGCTCTCAAGGCAGCCTGACGAGCCGGGTTCTGGCCGGCACCAGCAGTCAACACCTGGCCCATGATGACTTCATCGACGGCATCTGCGGGTACAGCATGGCGGGCCAACATGGCTCGGATCAGGGCTGCACCCAGCTCCGCGCCGCTCAGCCCAGCCAGCGTGCCCCCGATCCGACCAATGGCCGTACGGCCTGCCGCTGCAATGACTACATCGTGCGTCATTCAAGTCCCCTCGTAATTGCCGCCCATGACGGCATATGTTGCGCCGCACCAAAGCGTAGCAAAAAAAAGACCGACACCGGCGAGCGCGATGCGCACGCCGGGTCGGCCATCCCCCGACTTTTCAAAAGACAGGGCGCTAACGCCCGTTAACGTAAACTAGCAGTATGAAGTTAGAGGCGCTAGTCGCGGACGAAAGCATTTCGGGGCGCGCTCAGTCGCGCGCACCCACCGGAACCAGTACCCGACCATGGGTCGCATTGGTGACCTCGGCGAAGCTCGTATACATCGCCAGGGCACCAGAGACGATACCCAGATAACCGCCAGCTACGGTCAACGACGGCATCCCCGCGGCACCACCCACTCCGAGCAGCAGGAACGTGACCCATAGGGTCAGAAACACCAGCCACAACGCCCGATTGAGTGCAAAAGTTCCGATCCACATAGCGAACGTAAACACGCCCCACAGCAGCAACGCGACGCCGATGGTCGGACCGGCCTTGCTGATATCAATCAGGCCGTTACCGGCCAACAGCAACAGTATGGCAAACCACCACCAGAACGCGCCGTAGCTCAGGAACGCCACCATGCCGAAGGTGTTGCCGGTACGGAATTCGAGGATCCCGGCGATCAATTGGATAAGCCCGCCGTAAGCCAGCGCCATTGGAATCACGACGTCTTCTCCGCCCGATGGCAGAATCTGCGCGTTGATCAGACTCAACAGGATTGTCGTCAACCCAAATCCAACCAGGCCAAGTGGAGCCGGGTTTGCAAGCGGTGAATGTGTTTCTTGTGCCATGAACGTATCCCTCTGATTAGTTGATTTTCGACGGCCGCAAGCCCGCGGCCGGCGCATAGTCCAGAACTTCGATGTTGGTCACTTATGCCAGCCCGCTTTGACAGTTCACAGCCACGGCATCAGCGGTTCAAGACGCTGACCGGTGGCATACCGCGCCGACGCTCTAGGAGCCTGGGCCGTAGGAATCGTGTGAGCGAGAGCGCGCCGATTGGAGACAGATTTTGCGGTCATTTGAGACGAATGGTGATTCCATTTAACGAAAATGACAGTGAAATATGGCCCAATCGGCGTGTTCGCAGCCGCATGTGTTTCTACGGCCCAGGCTCCTAGGGCGAAAGAACCCAAGCAGCCGACACCGGGGAACACAAGATGTTCACCGTGTCGGCTACCCCCTTGACTGGCCCAACCGGTTATGCACCGCGCGCCTGCAGTTGATCGATGATCTGCGGATTCTCGAGCGTCGATACGTCCTGCGTTACTTCGTCGCCGCGGGCCACGGTACGCAATAGGCGGCGCATGATCTTGCCGGAGCGGGTCTTGGGCAGACCATCGGCAAAACGGATCTCGTCCGGCTTGGCGATAGCGCCAAGCTGTTCCGAGACCCAGTCGCGCAGCTCCGAGGCCAGCTTCTCGCTCCCTCCATCGGTCTTCAGAATGACGAAGGCCACGATCGCTTCGCCCTTGACCTCGTGCGGGCGACTGACTACCGCGGCTTCGGCCACGGCCTCGTGCGCCACCAGTGCCGACTCGACTTCCATCGTGCCGAGCCGATGGCCCGCTACGTTCACCACGTCGTCGATGCGTCCGAGGATTCGGAAATTACCCTGCTCATCGCGCTGGGCTGAATCACCCGCGACATAGGTATGCGCGTCGTACATGCCGAAGTAGGTGTCCTTGTAGCGTTCCGGATCGTTCCAGATCGTGCGCAGCATATAAGGCCAGGGCTTGGTCATGACCAGCACGCCGCCTTGGTGGGCGTCGGTCACGGGGGCACCGGATTCATCCAGAATATCGGCCGCGATGCCGGGCAGCGCGCGGGTTGCCGACCCCGGCTTGGTCGGCGTATACGAGGCAATCGGTGTAATCATATGGGCGCCGGTCTCGGTCTGCCACCAGGTATCGATTATGGGGCAGCGTTCGTGCCCGATCATGCGGCGGTACCACATCCAAGCCTCGGGATTGATCGGCTCGCCGACCGTGCCCAGCACTTTCAGGCTATCCAGCGCGTGCCGCTGCGGGTATTCGTCACCCTGCTTCATCAGGGCCCGGATGGCAGTCGGCGCGGTATAGAAAATGCTGACCTGATGCTGATCTACCATCTGCCAGAAACGATCCGGCTCCGGATAGGTCGGCACACCCTCGAACATCACCTGGGTGGCGCCACAGGCCGTTGGGCCATAAGTGATGTAGGTATGGCCGGTCACCCAGCCGACATCGGCCGTACACCAGAAGACGTCATCGTCGCCCAGGTCGAACACCCAGCGACAGGTACAGATCGCACCCAGCAGATAGCCGCCGGAGCTGTGTTGTATGCCCTTGGGCTTGCCGGTCGAGCCCGACGTATACAGGATGAACAATGGATGCTCGGCGTCCACCCATTCCGGTTCGCATTGGTCAGGCTGGCCATCCACGGCATCGCTCCACCACATATCCCGGCCCTCGGTTATGTTGGCGTTGCAATCTGCGCGCTTGAGAACGATCACTTTCTCGATCGACTCGCAGCCTTCGGACAACGCCTTGTCGGCGGTCTCCTTCAGCGGAATCAATTTGCCGCCCCGATAATTACCGTCTGCGGTTATCAACATTCGGGCGCTTGCGTCATCAATGCGATCGCGCAGCGATATCGCCGAAAACCCGCCGAACACGACCGAATGGATCGCACCGATGCGAGCACAGGCAAGCATCGCCACCGCCGCCTGCGGCACGTTGGGCAGATAAATGACCACCCGATCGCCCTTGCCCAGGCCTTGGGTTTTCAGAGCATTGGCAAACCGGCAGACCCGAGCATGCAACTCGCGATAGGAAATATGTTCGACCCCACCGTCATCGCCTTCGAAGATGATCGCGATCTTGTCGCCGCGGCTTTCCAGGTGCCGGTCCAGGCAGTTGTACGACACATTAAGCTGGCCGTCGGCGAACCACTTGAAGAACGGCGCATCTGAGTCATCCAGCACCTGCTCGAACGGCGTGTGCCAGGTAATATGCTCGCGTGCCTGATCGGCCCAGAAACCCTGGTGGTCGTCTGCTGCGGCCTTGTAAAGCGCATCCACGTCGGCCGGTTTGAGCGTCGCCTGCTCGACGAAGGCAGTAGGCGGCTCGAAGACACGATCTTCCTTGAGCACGGATTCGATATTATTCGACATGGTCTGCAGACTCCTTGAGCACTAAGCGTCATCCGCAGCATACGCAACCTGCCAGGGCGTCTGCATCAGACTATAGCCGTACAACAACCGCCTGTAGGCAAACGCTCTTTCCGCGACAAACCAACTTGCCGACAGCCAAAGGCCGTCTAGCGCTGCGCAGCTGCCACCATGGGCGCCAGATTCTGCTTTACCTGCAGGGCGTTGTATACGTTGGGCGCATCCTTGGGCAGATCCGGTCCAAGCTGTATCTGCAGCACGGTCTCATAGCGGGTTTCGACGTAGCCGCGCCCGCCGCCGTATCCGATATCCGTCCCCCAGTAGGGGAAACCAAAGCCGTAGCCAACGCTGGCGGTGGGGCCGAAGTGACTCTGATTGACGATCGGTGAAGTCTCGCGGGACGCAACACGAAAATAGTCAGCGCCGCGACTTAACGCCAGGTCGGCGGCGCGGAACAGAGCAAAATTCTCGACCGTTTCGCGTGCCGTGCCGTAGTCGCCGGAAAAGCTGACTCGATACTGATCGCTGGTCAGCAGCGTATCGCGATAGCCGTAACCGCCCGGGGCCTGCGCAGGTCGATAGATCGGGCCCGAAGCGCATGCCGCGATGCCCATACACAGCGCGGCTGCCAGAGCCATTCGCATCTTGATCATATTGCTTTATAACCTGACGACTTGTCGACGGCTGCAGAGCTATAGCTCTGCGACCGAACCACTGAGTTGCACGGTATGAATATACGCCGATTGCGATATACCGCGCACGAGCCCCTGCACAGACTTTTATATTGCGCGCAATATAACTTCGTGAGAATCTCAATCTTCACATTCGATCAACAGGAGCCATCCATGGCAGTTGACAAGGTTCTCTACCAAGCCGAAGCCACCGCGACCGGCGGCCGCGACGGTCGCGCTGCCAGTTCCGACAACACGCTGGATCTGAAGCTAAGCACGCCGAAGGAGCTGGGTGGTGCCGGCGGCGACGGCACCAATCCGGAACAGCTGTTTGCGGCCGGCTATTCCGCCTGTTTCATCGGCGCCATGAAGGTAGTCGCCGGCAAGCAGAAGCTGTCGTTGCCCGACAACCATGCCGTAACCGGCCAGGTCGGGATCGGCCCGATGGGCGAGGCATTCGGGATCGAGGTCGCGCTCAACATATCTCTGCCAGGCATGGAGCAGGCGCAAGCCGAGGACCTGGTACACAAAGCGCATCAGGTCTGCCCCTATTCGAATGCCACTCGAGGCAATGTGGACGTAACGCTCAACGTCACGGTCTAAAGCAAGCCAGCCTGCGGTCTGCCGCAGGCTTTCTCCGTGCACGGATGAAACGACAGCATGCCCTATCGCATGTCTTCCGACCGGCCCAACTGGTAAAGAATCGCAATAACCAGCACCGCCGGCATGACTCCGGTCATCAGGACAATCGCTTTCATCGGCTCGCTGCTCAGCGCGCCCACTGCGCCGATCACCGCCGCGCACAACACCACGGCGGCCTCGGCCATCATGGCATAGCGCGCTATTGCCGCATGGCGCATCAGGCCTACGCCGCCGGCTATCGCACCCAGCCCCATGATCAGCGTAATCCATATAGCGGGCGTCGCCACGCTCACGCCGCGCATGTAGATCGGGATCATCAGGCTGGTGAGAAGGCCAAGCGCGCCAAACACACAGAAGATCAAACCAAACAGCTTGTAGGCCAGCGCGTCATTCATAACAATTGGGGCTCTTGGAAAATTACCGCGGTAACGGCACCGTCACTTCACATACGCGGCGCGGCGCCAGCCGGCTGCAGCGGGGCGCCGCGTCAATTGAGCAGGCGGCCCTGACGCTTCCAGACCATCAGCAACACAAAGCCACAGGCCATACCACCGAGATGCGCGAAGTGTGCGACACCCGCCTCGGTACCGGTGACTCCGAAGAACAGCTCCAGAGCACCATAGCCCAGGACAAACCATTTTGCGGTCATCGGAATTGGCGGAATGAGCAGCATGATGCGCGCATTGGGAAACATCATGCCGAACGCCAGAAGAATTCCGAAGACGCCGCCAGAGGCGCCGATAGTCGGCTCGATCTGGCCGCTCGAATAGAAAAAAAGAAACAGCAGCTGAGTCACCGCTGCGCCAAGAATACAGACGACGTAATACAGCAGGAAACGCAGATCGCCCCAGACCTGCTCGATGACCCGTCCGAACATCCACAGTCCGAACATATTGAAGAAAAGATGGCCGAAGTTCGCGTGCAAAAACGCATAGGTGATCAACTGCCAGGGCGCAAACCCGACCGTCACTCCAGCGCTGGGCACCGGATATTCGCCGAACGGCCAGAGCGCAAAATGCAGCAGCACGAACTGCGGATCATAGATACGCAACAGAAAGCCAACGCCGTTGGCGATCAGCAGCCACTTGATCATGGGCGGAACGCTGGATAACGCAAACGGGTTCTGGCGCATTAGGCGACGGACTCGGTACCGGGTGAGCGGGCAAGGATAACTGATCTGGTCGATCGGCCTAGGGCCTGTCGGACTTGAGGTCACAGCCACACCGATCCGCACGCCAAGAAGGAAAAGTGCACCGTCTGGGTGCATTCACAGGGTTTTTAGCGGCGGCTTTCGTCGAAACGAACGGATTTCCGGCCGTTTCAGGCCCTCTGGACGGATTTCGGGTGCAGCATGGCCAACCGTTTGAAGTTCCACGCCAGGCACACCAGCGTCCATTCGTGACGAACGTGCGCCAGCCCGCGCAGCAGGAATTGGCGGAAGTTCATCACCGACTTGATGATGCCGAACACCGGCTCCACCGTTTGCTTGCGTAGCGCGTAGGCAGCGCGCCCACTCTGGGTCTTGAGCGCGTGCTTCATCTGCTCGACGCCGCTGGCGGCCGCCGGTAGCGCTACCGGCTCTTCGAAACGTTCGCGCCAATCTGGATGATGTTCGTCGCGACCGATGGCAATCAGCGGCTTGATGCGGGCCGCCGCGCAGGCGTCGACGTTCCTGGCGCTGAAGTAGCCCGTGTCAGCCAGCAGCGTCTGTGGCGGACTCCAGCCGTTAGGCAACGCTTGCAGCGCTGCCAGCATCGGCGCCACTTGCTCTTTGTCGTTGCCGGCCTGGGTGAGATGCGGCGCGAGGATCAGCATCGACTCGGTGTCGACCGCGGCCTGCGCGTTGTAACACTGATCAAAGCCTCCGCCGGATACCTTCATGATGCGCGAGTCTTCGTCGGTCAGATTGACCTGATCGTTGGCGCGTGGACCGGCCTGCGGCGGCTTGGGCGGCTTACCGCCGGGCTTCTTGCCGGTCGCCTTTTGCTTGGCTTCGCGCTGGGCCAGCCTGGCCTGATACTCGGCCTGTTCGAGCGCGTCGCGTGCCTGGGCGCGCGCTTCGATCACCGCCTTCGCCCGCGCGATCGCGGCGAGGCGATCTTCGCGCCGCTGGATCTCGTCGGGCAGGCTGACGCCATCGGGCACCGTGCTCTGATCGGCCGCTTCGGCCAAGGCCAGCATCTCCTGTACTTCGGCCTTGAGCTGCGCTTCCAGCTTCTGGGCATGCCCATACGACAGCGCGCTGTGCCGCGATGCGTTGGCGTGGATCTTCGTGCCGTCCAGGCTCACCGTGCCAAATCGCGACAGCTGGTTCTCTCGTGCGAGCTCCAGCACCTGCACAAAAATCGCGGCGAACTGCTCGCCGAAGCGGCGACGGAAGGTCGCCAGCGTGTCGTGGTCCGGGTGCTGATCGCAGGCGATGAAGCGAAACGCCAGTGAGTCGTACGTGGCCCGCTCGATCGTGCGGCTGGAATGCGTGCCGGTGGCATAGCCATAGATCAACAACGACAGCAGCAACGCCGGATGGTAGGCGTCGCTGCCGCGACCGGCATAAGCGCCCTCGATCGCTGAAAGGTCCAGCCCTTCCACCACATCCACCACGTAGCGCGCCAAGTGCGACTCCGGTAACCAGTCCTGCACGGACGGCGGCAACAAATAGTCGGTCTCGCGGTCGATCAGTCGAAATCTGCGCATGCCATCGGTCGTGGTCGAGGGTGGCCTAGTTTAGCCGAGGAGCACGGGTAAGTCCGACAGGCTGCTAGAGGCTGTTTCTTCTTCCGAGCCATCGCCCAGTTCGTAATGGTCGTTTACATGTATTTCAATTCCGGTGCCGACATTTAGGCTAGCATCCGGTCTTACGCGTGCTTGAGTATGCCCTCCAAATCCATCGTCGCGCCCGGCCTGCATGGTTAAACTCACTAGCCCGCCACGTGGCGACGCATTGTCTGGGCTACGTGCAGATATACTGCTGGCCCAATCACCCCAAGCGTCGGGCGGTGCAAGTTCGTGGCCTATTGCGTCGCGTTGCTCTATGGATGCCACTTGAAAAGAAACTAGCCGGTTTATGCCAAGCGCGCTAATCGGGGTGTGGCTTAGGAAGGTTCCGAAAATCTTCGCGGCGAGATCGCTAACCCTTATTAAAGGGTCGCTACCGATAGAAATTTGAAAGCGCTTCTTCTGTACGGTGAAGTCAGCCCAGCTGATAACGAAGCTCGATAATTCGGGGTGTATGACCTGAATTTCGGCAGATTCTGCTTCTTCTTTAGTGAATAGCTCGTTCAAGGCTAGCCACCCAGGCCGAGCTATAGCCGGATTGAAATCGCCAAGAAGTACAACAGCCGCTTCGTTACGAACTGTGGGTAATCGCATCAATGGCCTTGCGCTGCTGTGGGCAGAGTGTGACGACTGCTCAGATACTAAGTAAGTCAGGCGCCATTGTTTAGCACTAAATATAGCACGGTGCTAATTTCAGCGTAGTGATTGCTGCACCAAAGTTTCCGCAGATGCCTGAGTGGGAGCAACGGACGACTAAAGTGGACCCCAGATTTCAGACAGTAATTTAAGCTGTATTCTATTATCAGGAGAATGCAGGATGAGCGAGATCAAGAGGCGCCAGGTTCACAGCCCGGATTTCAAGGCGAAAGTGGGCTTGGAAGCGGTGCGTGGGGTGAATACGATCAACGAGATCGGCCGCGA
>JAQIBT010000046.1 GCA_027858915.1 Salinisphaera sp. | reverse complement strand
CGCACAGGCGTTCCCGTGGCCCTGATCATTAAACAGTGGGCGAGGCGGCGCGCCCGTGGTCTGCGTTGCGGCGCTTGCCAAGGGCAACGGCCATTGCCTGCGCACCGCGCCTTGCCACGGACGCGCGCCGCCTCGCTGAACACGACAAAATACGCGCGACAGGACACTAGTCCAGGCGGGCCAGCCCGGCGGCCATGTCGTCAATCAGATCATCAATATCCTCGAGCCCGGCATGCACCCGTAGCATTGGCCCGGTGGTCGACCACTCGGTTGCGCTGCGCGACCGCGCCGGGTTGGCCGGGATGATCAGACTCTCGTAACCACCCCACGACGCACCCATACCGTAATAAGCCAATCCGTCGAGCATGGCAGCCAGCTGTGAGCGCTCCACCGGCTGCAACACGAAGGAAAACAATCCGGTGGCGCCGGTAAAATCGCGCTGCCAGAGCGCGTGCTGGGGATGATCAAGGCGCGCTGGATGAATCACTCGGGCCACCTGGGGTTGATCGGCCAACCAGTTGGCCAGCGCCAGTCCGTTGGACTGATGCACGGGTAATCGCTGTCCGAGCGTGCGCAGGCCACGCAATCCCAGGTAGACGTCATCCGGCCCGGCGCAGTAACCGAGCGCCACGGCCGCCATCTTCACGCGCTCGTGGGTGGTTTCGTCGATACAGTTCACCACGCCCAGCAAGGCGTCGGAATGACCAACCATGTACTTGGTGGCGGCATGGACGGAGATATCCACGCCGTGGCCGTGGGCGTTGTAATAAAGCGGCGTCGCCCAGGTATTGTCGGCGATCACTACCGCGTCGTGGGCGTGCGCGACTGCTGCCATCGCCGGGACGTCTGATATCTCGAATGTCAACGAGCCCGGCGGTTCGACAAACAGCGCCCGTGTATTGGCCCGAAAGAGCGACTGTAGCTGATCTGCGCTGATCGTCGGATCGAAGTATTCGGTTTCTACGCCAAGCCGCTTCAGCAAGCCGTTGCAGAGCATACGGGTCGGTCCGTAGACGCTGTCGGCTACCAGCAGATGGGCGCCGGCCTCGGCCACGCTCATCACGGCCGCCGCAATGGCAGCCAGGCCCGAGCAGGTGCTCACAGCGCCATAGGCGTTTTCCAGCCTGGCTACCGCCTGTTCAAATGCAAAATGCGTCGGCGTGCCGAAGCGCCCGTAATGCACGCCCGTGAACGGCGACGCCTGCGAAGCCTCAAACGCCTCCAGCGTATCGAACAGGACAGTCGACCCGTGGTAGGCCGGAACATTGACCATTCCGTGATGAGCCGCCGGGTCGCGGCCACTGTGTACCAATTGCGTCGCTGTCTTCATTACCGCTCTCCGGAAGTCTGGACCGGTGCATGATAGACAATGCGCCCGCATCGACACCAGCAGGACTGCACCATGGGTTCAGCGAGCGGGTTCACGTCGCCGCGTATACTGACGATTGAATTATTTTCGTCGGATCACTCGTGCACCCTCTGATTGAATCGAACCTCGCTGGCCTGGCCGAGGCAATCATTGCCGCGATGCCAAGACGCGCGCCCGGCCAGAAGGCGCTGGCGAACGCCAAACTGGTGGCGCACCGTGGCCAGCGCGACGGCTGGCGTGTGCGCGAAAATACATTTGCCGCCTTCGATCCGGTCATCGCCGCCGGGGTACCGGCGATCGAGTTCGATGTGCGATTCACGCGCGACCACGAGCCGGTCGTGGTGCACGACTCGGATCTGCAGCGGGTGTTCGGTCGACCGGACCGGATCGCTGAAACCCGCTGGTCCACGCTGCAACGCATCGTGCCCGACCTACCGCACCTGGAAGCATTCCTCACGCGCTATGCCGAGCGCGCGCACCTGATGATCGAACTCAAGACCCGTGGCTCGAGTATCGCCGAGGCGAGTCTGGCAGCGCTGTTGCGACCCCTGCGCCCGGTGGTCGATTTTCATATCCTGTCGCTGCGACCGGCGCTGTTTGCCCTGCTCGACGAGCTGCCGAGCAGCTGCCGGATCCCCGTCGCCAAGTTGAATCTGGCGGAGCAACTGAGATGGACCCTGAACCATCCCTGTGGCGGCCTGGCCGGCCCGCAGATGTTGATGCGCGCCAACCAGATTCGCCGGCTGCACGCCGAGCGCGGTTTCGTAGGCAGCGGTTTCGTCAGCCGGACCGGCGCGCTGTGGCGAGAAATCGGACGCGGCGTCGAATGGATATTTTCGAACGACCCCGTGCCGTTGCAGCGCGCGCTTGACCGGGCCCGCGGGACAGGCTGAGTCTCAGCCGATATCCTCACGCTCGTGCGGCGATGCGAAATCCAGCAACGGTCCAACCGGTACGATACCGGTTGGATTCACGCTCGGATGGCTCCGGTAGTAATGCGCCTTGATATGGCTCATGTCCGTCGTCTCTGCGATCCCCTCGACCTGATACAGCTCTCGCAGATAACCGGCAAGATTCGCAAAGTCGGCAATGCGCTGGCGATTGCACTTGAAGTGGCTGTAATACACCGCATCGAAACGCACCAACGTCACGAACAGCCGCCAATCTGCCTCGGTCATCTGACCACCCACCAGATAGCGACGGCCGGCCAGTCGCTCATCCAGCCAGTCCAGCGCCTCGAACACTGCTGAATAAGCGCTTTCGTAGGCTGTCTGGGTGGTGGCGAAGCCAGCCCTGTAGACGCCGTTGTTGACCGCGTCGTAGACCCGGTCGTTGACCTCATCGATCTCCGTGCGCAGGGCTTGCGGATAATAATCCCGCTCCGGATGCTGGGCGACCTCGTCGAAGGCATGGTTGAACATGCGCATGATGTCAGCGGATTCGTTGGAAACAATAGTCTCGTGCCGGCGATCCCACAGCGTCGGCGTGGTCACGCGTCCGGTATAGTCTGGCGCGGCCTTCTGGTAGAGCTCGTACAGATGATCCAGGCCATAGAGCGGATCGGCGCCGGCGGCATCGGAAAAACTCCAGCCCCACTCTCCCATGTACGGATCCACCACCGTCACGCCGATACTCTTCTGCAGCCCCTTGAGCTGGCGCATGATCAGCGTGCGATGTGCCCAGGGACAGGCCAGAGATACGTACAGATGATAGCGCCCGGCTTCTGCGGAAAAGGCCGCGGCCGGATCGGTCTCCACCCAGTTGCGAAAGCCGGCCGACTCGCGCACGAACTGGCCGTCGTTGGCCTCGGTGTCGTACCACCGGTCCTGCCATTGACCGTTGACGAGCAAACCCATATCAGTCTCCTTCAAGCAGGGCGGCACGCGCCGAGGCGGCGCCGCTCATGGTATCGCGGCCGCTGATTCGGCAGAAGCACTTGGCGTACAGTCCGTGCGGATCGGACAGTCCACGCAGAAAATCCACGGCATCGCTGTTCAGACCCGCCGAGGCCAGCCACGACGGCACCAGCGCCGCGCTCACGTGCGACAGCAGGAAATGCTGGAGCGCACCGCGCCAGTCCGACGGCGGCTGCATATTCTGCAGGCTGTAGTCGCCGTCGCTGAGGCCCGCCAGCTTGGCCGCGGCGGCTTCTGCCTGCGTGACGTCGCCGAGCTTGTCCACCAGCCCGATCCGCTGCGCGTCAACGCCACTCCATACCCGGCCCTGCGCAATCTTGTTGACCGCGTCGACCTGCATGCCACGCGCCTGGGCAACATGGCCGATAAAGGCCTGGTAGCCGTGCTCGACGCCGGCCTGCAGCATCAGCTTCACCGGCTCGGAGAGCGGCTCGTCCAGACGCAGTGCACCCGACAGCGGCGTCGTTCCTACGCCGTCGGTATGAATACCTAGCTTGTTCAATGGCTTGTCAAAAGTCGGCACGATGCCGAAGATGCCAATGGAGCCGGTGATCGTAGAGGGTTCGGCCCATATCTGATTGGCATTCATGGAAATCCAGTAGCCACCTGACGCTGCCATGCCGGCCATGGATACGACCACCGGTTTGCCGGCCTTGCGAAAGGCCACCACCTGGCGACGGATACGCTCGGCCGCAGTCACCGACCCACCCGGCGAATTCACGCGCAGCACCATGGCGGCCACGTGATCATCCCGCCGCGCCTCTGAAATCAGGCGCGCGATGGTATCGCCGCCGGCCGACCCCGGCACGCTCTCACCGTCGACGATATCGCCTTCAACGGTTACCACGGCAATACGCGAATCGCTCGGATTCTTGCCCATCGGCCCCCCGGTGGCGGCCAGGTAATCGGCGTCGCTGATCTGATTGAAGCTGTGCGTTCCAGCGTCTTCACCGACCTGCTTGATCATGTCCTGGCGAACGCTTTCCAGCGGCGCCACGCGATCCACCAGGCCCGACTTTTTCGCCAATGCAGCCGCGTTGCCGCCGTTGGCCACCAGCGCATCCGGAAAGCCCTTGATGTATTCGCTGATCGCATCCGGCGTCAGTTGTCGATCCGCACTGACGACTCCACGATAGGTTCCCCACAGGGAGTTCAGCCAGGCCAACGCGTCCGCGCGCGCAGCCGGCGACATATCGTTGCGGGTATAGGGCTCTACGTAGGATTTGTACTTGCCAACGCGAAACACGTTGACGGTAATGCCCAGCTTGTCGAGCGCATCCTTGTAGTAATTACGAAAAACGCCGTAACCCGGCAGAAACACATAACCGAACGGGTCGAGATAGATCGTATCGGCATGGCTGGCCAGCTCGTACTGCGCCATGTCGTAGCTCGATGACCAGGCCACCACCGGCTTGCCCGACTGCTTGAAGCGATCGATCGCGGCGACCAGATCCTGCAGCTGACCAGGGGTCGCGCCCCCGAGCTGATCGAGCCGCAGGAACAATTGTTTGATCCGCTGATCATGGCGGGCGCGATCAATCGAGGTCACCAGGTTTCGAACCACCGCTTCGTCACCGGACTGCTGGGTGACGACGCCCAGCAGATTGTCGACGCCGCTCGACTGTTCGACCAGATTGCCAGTCGGCGCCACCACCAGCGCGGCCTGGCGCGGCACCACGGCCGTCGTGCCGTGATTGATGGCGACATAGATGGCCACGGGAATCACGACGAGCACGGCAATCAACAGCAGCGAGTAAAGCAGAACTGCCAGGCGCCAGAAAAACGTGACAAAACGACGAAAAAAAGACCTGTTACCGGTCACGGGCGCTCCCCTCGGCGCGCAGACGAGCAGAGCCGCGCCGGTCGATGAATAAATTCATAGTGTCTGTATCGATCTCGACGCATCAGCGCGGATGATCGGCCTGCCCCAAGGTACAGATCGCCGTATTGGCTGCACGACACCACACACCTGTATGCGGCCCAGACCTGTCGTTGCTGCACTTGGACCGAGAGTGTCTAGACCGCGATGATAGACGATCCGGCAAAGTCTAGCGATCCACTATTTTATCTGTACGCGCGAGGCAGTCGAGCGGTTGCTCCACAGACTGTATCTTGGTGGCTTGGTCACGCCTTGAATCGGCGCTCGCACGCCACAGCTTCAGTCCGCATATCTGCAAGGAACCAGAATCCGTCATGAGCGACAAGCAAACCGTCCGTCACCGTCTCGTCATCCTGGGCTCGGGCCCGGCGGGTTACACAGCCGCCGTATATGCCGCACGCGCCAATCTGGCGCCTGTGATGATTACCGGCATCGAACAGGGTGGCCAGTTGATGACCACCACGGATGTCGACAACTGGCCGGGCGACGTCGAGGGGCTGCAGGGTCCTGCGCTGATGGAACGCATGAAAGCGCACGCCGAGCGCTTCGACACGCAAATGCTGTTCGACCAGATTCATACCACCGATCTGTCGGCGCGGCCCTATCGCCTGGAAGGCGACAACGCGATCTATACCTGCGATGCGTTGATTATCGCGACGGGCGCAACGGCTCGCTATCTTGGCCTGCCCTCCGAAACCGCCTTCATGGGCCGCGGGATCTCCGCCTGTGCCACCTGTGATGGCTTCTTCTATCGCAACAAGAACGTGGCGGTGATCGGCGGCGGCAACACGGCCCTCGAGGAAGCGTTGTATCTGTCAAATATCGCAGCCCACGTGACCGTAGTTCATCGGCGCGACAAGTTCCGCGGCGAAAAGATCCTGGCCGACAAGCTGTTCGACAAGGCCGCCAGCGGCAACGTATCGATCATCTGGGATCACGAACTCGACGAAGTCCTGGGCGATCCAATGGGCGTGACTGGCGGACGAATCCGGCATGCCGCCAGCGGCGAGACGCAGGAGCTTGCGGTCGACGGTATATTCATTGCCATCGGCCACAAGCCAAACACCGGCATATTCGACGGTCAGCTCGATATGGAAGGCGGCTATATCAAGGTCGCCAGCGGCACGCAGGGCGACGCCACGGCGACCAGCAAGCCCGGCGTCTTCGCAGCGGGCGACGTGATGGACCACGTCTATCGCCAAGCCATCACGTCGGCAGGCAGCGGCTGCATGGCTGCGCTGGATGCCGAACGTTATCTGGACGCGCTCACCGAAGACGAAACGCCCCGCGAGGCTCATGTAGAAAGCCAGGTGGCACGCCGTCAGGCGTGAGGCGCATCGGCGTATTGCCACTCGACATTCCGCCGCACCGCCGCGCATCGTCGGCGGCGTTCTGGTGATCGCGCCAGGAACGTTTGGGTGCTGGCCGCCTACGCTGGCCTGGGGCATCATAGCGACATGTGGGCAGACGTGAGTTTCATGAATCGAGTGTCACAAGCCATCGCTTGTCTGGCGATCAGCGTGACGGCGGCCGGATGCAGCTCGGTCCCGGCCCAAGGTAGCCCGGGTGCAAGCCAAGCGCATGAAACCCTGAGCCAGGCAACGCCCGAACGCCAGACCGTGGCCAAGGTCGCACTCGCCCAGGTCGGTGACCGCTATGCGCCCAACATGGCTGGGCCGAAGGAGTACGACGATACCGGCCTGACTTATTATGCCTATCGCCAGAACGGGCACGCGCTGCCGCGCAGTCTGCAGGCACAGGTCGACGCTGGCACCCCGATCGCGCTGGCACAAGCCGATCCGGGTGACCTCATGTTCTTCCGTCTGGACACGCCGGATGGGCGCGGGCGACTGACAGTGGGTCTGCTGGCCGATTCCCGCACCGCGGTCATCGCGCTACCTGGAAACGCCGACCAGAGTGGTGGCGTAAAACGCATCGATATCAGCAGTGATTACTGGCAGCAACGCATGATTGGTGTTTCGCGCCTGTTGCCGGACCCCACCGGCTCGGCTGCACCGAGCAAGAACTGATCAACCGTTTCCAAAGCGCAGAGCACGGATTGCGCACCGGCTACGAATAATGAAACCGTAGCAGCGCGCTGCCATCCGTGATTAGCGCAAAAAAAAGACGCCCCGAGGACGTCTTTCCTTACCGTGTCGCTGGGCGACAACAGTTCGTTACAGCTTCTCGCGGATACGCGCGGATTTGCCGCTGCGTTCTCGCAGGTAATACAGTTTGGCGCGGCGCACGTCGCCACGACGTAGCACTTTGACCTCGGCAATGATGGGCGAAAACGTCTGAAATACGCGCTCGACCCCTTCGCCATGCGAGATCTTGCGAACCGTGAAGGCAGAATTCAGACCACGGTTACGCTTGGCAATGACGACGCCTTCAAAAGCCTGGAGCCGTTCACGCTCGCCTTCCTTGACACGCACCTGGACCACCACGGTGTCGCCGGCAGAAAATTCTGGGATGTTCTTGCCGCTGCGCTGCTCGGCTTCGAGTTCGTCAATAATATTGCTCATGGCCTGCCTCTGAGTACCTGTTCAAGCCGTGGATGGGCTTTGCGAAGACGCGGAAGTATACCGGAGTTACGCTTGTTTTTGGCAGTCGCGGCACAAAAAAAACCAAAGGCGGTAGTCAGCCGCAACCGTCAAACCGATATTCGTCGACGAATTCGTCCAATAGCGCCTGCTGTTCAACGCTGAGCCCCGGCTGCGCGAGCAGATCCGGGCGATGCAGCCAGGTGCGGCCCAGTGCCTGCTTGCGGCGCCAACGCATGATGCGAGCATGATCACCAGAGAGCAGCACTGGCGGCACTGCGCCCAGCGCACTGGCCTCCGGGCGTGTGTAGTGCGGATAATCGAGCAGCCCGTGAACAAACGAGTCCTCGATCGCAGATCGGCTATCGCCGAGCACACCGGGGAGCAGCCGGGCGACGGCGTCGATCATCATCATGGCCGGTAATTCACCGCCAGACAGCACGACATCGCCAGCCGACACTGATGCATCGACGTGATAATCGATGAAGCGCTGGTCGATGCCCTCATAGCGGCCACAGACCAGCACGCATCCCGGTCCGTCGGCCAGACGCTGCGCCCAGGCATGGTCAAACCGCTCGCCTTGGGGCGACATGAGCAACACCGGCGCATCGTCCATCCCACGCGCCTGGCGCACGACCGACAGCGTACGGGCCAGCGGTTCAGCCTGCATGACCATGCCGGGTCCGCCGCCATAGGGGCGATCATCGACGCGGCGCGTGGGATGGTCGGTATAGTCGCGTGGATTCCAGGCGGCCAGCGTCAGACGTCGTTCGCGAAGACCGCGCCCGACCACGCCATAGCATTCGAGGCTGGCCACCCATTCCGGAAAAAGCGTGATGGCGTCTATGCGCATGGATGATCGACCGCGCTAGAAATCCGGATCCCAATCCGCAATCAGGCGGCCGGACTCGAGATCGACATGCTGGACGATTTCGTCGACAACAAAGGGAATCAAGCGCTCACGGTCGCCCTGCACGACCAGGACATCGTTGGCGCCCGTTTCCATCAGCGCTTTGACTTGGCCCAGATGGACGTCGTCGCCATTGAAGACGTCCATGCCAATCAGGTCAAACCAGTAATATTCGCCGTCATTGAGCTCCGGCATATCACTCCGGTCGACGGCGATATCGGATTCAAGCAGCGCAACCGCCGCGTCGCGATCGGATAGTGGCTGTTCTTTATCATCAGCCAGGCGCGCTACCAGAGTCTTGCCCTGTACGCGCGCATCCAACACAAGGAAAAGCTGGCGATCAACTGAGCGACCTATCCACCAGTGGTCATAGCCCAGAATAGCCTCTGGCGGACGGGTGTGGGAATAGATCTTCACCCATCCCTTGACGCCGAACAGGCCATTGACGCGGCCGAGCACAACGTGACGATTCGGCGCAGCGCTCGACATGCTTCGATCGGACGCCGACGCTTAGACTTCGGTGCTGCCCTGCGCCTTGTCTTCGGTCGTCTCCGGGCCGGCTTCGGACACATCGCCCGCAGCGCCTGCCGCGACTTCCTGACCCTTGGCTTCCTTGGCCTTGGACACTGGCGGTTCGGCGCGCTTGGCCGCTTCGCCTTCGCCGAAGCGGTTGAAGGACTTCACCAGGTTGTTGACACGCTCGGAGAGCTGCGCACCGCGACCTTTCCAGTATTCCACGCGCTCGACGTCCAGACGCAGCGGCACTTCACCGCCAACGGCCACCGGATTGAAGAATCCGAGCCGCTCGATATAACGACCGTCACGCGCTTCGCGCTGGTCGGTCACTACGATGTGATAAAAAGGACGCTTCTTAGCGCCGCCGCGGGCGAGCCGGATTTTGACCATAGCCGATTAATCGTCGTTGTGGGATCGAGACGCGCAAATCAAAGTCTGCACGCATTGAAGATCGCGTATTCTACGCTAATACGCAGGAAATGGAACAGGCCCTGATCAACCCCGGCCCATACCGCCCATGCCAGGCGGCAATCCGCCGGCGCCACCCGGCGGCATGCCTCCGCCGCCGCCCATGCCCTGCATGGCGCGCATCATCTTTTTCATGCCGCCGCCCTTGAGCTTTTTCATCATCTTGCGCATCTGCAGATGCTGCTTGAGCAGACGGTTGATGTCCTGAACCTGGGTGCCGGAGCCGGCGGCGATACGTCGCTTGCGCGAGGATTTGACCACGTCGGGGAATGCGCGTTCCTGCTTGGTCATGGAGTCGACGATGGCCAGCATGCGCTTGACCTGGGTGTCGTCGGCCGCCGCGGCCATACCCTTGGGCATCTGGGCGCCACCTGGCATCTTTTCCATGAGCGCGCCAAGTCCGCCCATCTCCTGCATCTGGCGCAGCTGATCGGCCAGATCGTCCAGGTCGAACCCCTTGCCCTTCTGGAGCTTCTTCGCCAGCTTTTCGGCTTTCTGCTTGTCGACCTTCTGCTCGGCTTCCTCGACCAGCGACAAGACATCGCCCATGCCGAGAATGCGCGAGGCCACGCGGTCGGGATGGAACGGCTCCAGTGCCTCGAGCTTCTCGCCAGTTCCCAGAAACTTGATCGGCTTACCGGTGATCTGGCGTACCGACAAGGCCGCACCGCCGCGCGCATCGCCATCGACCTTGGTCAGCACTACGCCGGTCAGCGGCAAGGCATCGCCGAATGCCTTGGCGGTATTAGCGGCGTCTTGGCCGGTCATCGAGTCGACAACGAACAGGGTTTCTATCGGCGTCAGCGTCGAGTGCAACTCGCGTATTTCGGCCATCATCCTGTCGTCGATGCCCAGGCGGCCGGCGGTATCGACGATCAGCACATCGTAGAAGCCCTTGCGCGCGGCCTCCAGTGCCGACTGGGCGATCTTCTTCGGCTTGTCGGTGGGCGCACTCGGATGGAACGCGACGTCGACGTCGGCAGCTACGCGCTTGAGCTGATCGATAGCCGCGGGTCTATACACGTCAGTGGACACCACCAACACCGACTTCTTCTCACGCAGTTTGAGATAGCGCGCGAGCTTGCCTACCGAGGTAGTCTTGCCTGCGCCCTGCAAGCCGGCCATCAGCACAACGGCTGGCGGCTTGGTGCGCAGGTCGAGGCTTTCATTGGACTCGCCGAGCAGGCTAGTGAGCTCGTCGCGGACGATCTTGATCAGCGCCTGCCCGGGCGTGAGGCTGGTCATCACCTCGTTACCGATGGCCCGGCCGCGAATGTCGTCAACGAACTGCTTGACGACCGGCAGCGCCACGTCGGCTTCGAGCAGCGCCATGCGCACTTCGCGCAAGGTCGCCTTGATATTGTCTTCGGTCAGCCGGCCGCGTCCGCGGATGGTCTGAAAGCTTTTATTGAGGCGGTCACTGAGACTGTCGAACATGATCTACACGCCCTGGCACTTGGCAATATGAATTGACGGCAATGCACACAGTATAACGACCCTGTCCACGACGTATCGTGCGCCACCCGATAAATACGGCACAATAAGGCCATGATTGCCTTCTCGACTACCGGAGCCGCCTGTCAGGGCGCAGCCATGATCCGATTGCCGTGCTGACATTCGTCATTCTGGAAGTGCTTGTCGCCGCTCTTGCCTATGCCGCGGCGACCTACGCGGTGTGGCAGCATCACGCAGTGGGCACGCCCTACGTGCGCGTGACGCTGGCTGCTGGTATCGGGCTTGCGGCCCAGTTGGTGGCCCTGGTACACATGAGCCTGCATACCGGTGTGATGATCATCGGTCTGGGGACAGCGCTATCGTTGTTTTCCTGGCAGGCCGCTTTTCTATTGTGGCTTTTCTCGTTCAATCGCTCAGTCGGCGCGCTCGGGTTGGTGATGTATCCGGTGGCAGCACTCAGCGCTATTGCCGGGCTGCTGGTTCCCGACAGCAGCAGCGCGCACGAAGCGCTGGACTGGCCGGTGCAGCTGCATATCGTGCTGTCGATGCTGGCCTATGGACTGCTGACGCTGGGCGCCGTGCAAGCTGTAGTTCTGTCGATTCAGCATCGACAGCTGCGCCGCCGGCCGCCGTCGGGCGTATTCACGACATTGCCGCCGCTGGAGACGATGGAAACCCTGTTGTTCCGTCTGATCGGCGCGGGGTTTTTCCTGTTGAGTCTCGCGATTACCACAGGCGCCCTGTTCATCAGCCATCTGTTCGAACAGCATCTGGCGCACAAGGCGGTATTGTCGGTTGTCGCCTGGCTGGCGTTCGCCATCATGCTGTTCGGCCGCTGGCGCTATGGTTGGCGCGGACGGCTGGCCGTGCGCGGCGTGCTGGGCGGCTACTTGCTGCTGGTGCTGGCCTATTTCGGCAGCAAGTTGGTGCTCGAGCTCATTCTGGGTGAACATTGGTGGTAGCCATGCGCCGGGCGCTCTGGGGTCATTGCCGCATGCGCCTATACATTTGATAACGAGCTGAGCTCTTGGACGCTATTCCCTTATGGGTGCTGTTTGGCATCCTGGTCTTAATGCTGGCCTTGTCGGCATTCTTCTCCGGTTCGGAAACCGGCTTGATGACGGTCAATCGCTACCGCATGAAGCATCTGGCCAAGCAGGGCCACGGTGGAGCACGCCGCGCTGCCCAGATGCTGGAAACGCCGGACAAGCTGATTGGCCTGATATTGATCGGCAACAACCTGGTCAACATCATAGCGTCGTCGTTGGCAACCGTGATCGGTATTCGGCTGTACGGCGATTTCGGCATCCTGGTATCCACCATCACATTGACAGTCGTGGTGCTGGTGTTCTCCGAAGTCACGCCCAAGACGCTGTCGGCGCTCTACCCTGAGCGAATTGCCTATCCCGCCGCGTATGTCTATCAACCGTTGCTGCGCGTGCTCTGGCCGGTAGTCTATCTGTTCAACAGCGCAGGCAAACTTGTTCTGCGGGCGTTGCGTGTCTCGCCTGACGATGCCGCCACGCATTCGTTGTCGTCCGAGGAACTGCGCACCGTGGTCGCCGAAGCCGGCGCCATGATTCCCCGGCGACATCAGCAAATGCTGCTGTCGATCCTGGATATGGAAAACGCGTCGGTCGAAGACATCATGATCCCGCGCAACGAGATCGTCGGCATCGATATCAGCCATCCATGGCCGGAAATACTGGACCAGCTGGTGCACAACGAACACACGCGGCTGCCCCTGTTCGACGGCTCTATCGATGAGATCAAGGGCATGATTCACATGCGCCGTGTGCTCGCGCTGATGTCCGAGAATCGTCTGGACAAGGACGCACTGCTGGCGCTGGCCAGCGAGCCTTATTTCGTGCCGGAAAGCACATCGCTCAATCAGCAGTTGCTCAAGTTCCAGAATCAGAAGCGCCGCATTGGCTTCGTCGTTGACGAGTACGGCGATATCCAGGGCCTGGTGACGCTTGAAGATATCCTCGAGGAAATCGTAGGCGAGTTCACCACCGATCCGGCCGCCCGAATTAAGAACGTGCGGGCCGAAACAAGCGACACCTATCTGGTCGAGGGACACGCCGGATTGCGCGCGCTCAACCGCGCGATGGGCTGGAAGCTGCCGGTCGACGGCCCGCGCACCGTCAACGGCCTGATTACCGAGCAGCTGGAAACTATTCCGCCGCCCGGCACCAAGCTGAAAATCGGCAAATACGTGATCGAAATCGCCGAAACCACGGCTAACTTCGTACAGACGGT
The DNA here is from genome assembly GCA_027858915.1 of Salinisphaera sp. GTDB lineage: Bacteria > Pseudomonadota > Gammaproteobacteria > Nevskiales > Salinisphaeraceae > Salinisphaera. Next base: position 11,393 of record JAQIBT010000046.1, on the reverse strand, counting down.
GCGCATTCGCCCGCCCAAGAGAAAAGGGCGAAAAAAAGCGGCCGCGACCGCCTCAGACAACACAGACTGAGCGCGTCGGTGCACTCCTGGCCGTCGTATTACTGGACCGCTTCGATCGCGTCTGGCAGCCGTGATACCGGCACGATCTCCAACTTGCCGATACGTCCGGCACGCGGCGCGTTGGCCTTGGGCACGATCGCGCGCGTAAATCCATGTTTCGCAGCCTCGGCCAGACGTTCCTCGCCGCCAGGCACCGGTCGGATTTCGCCCGCCAGGCCAATCTCGCCGAAGATGATCAGACGCTCGCCGAGCGGGCGGTCGCGAAAGCTCGACAGTGTGGCCAACACCACCGCCAGATCGGCTGCGGTTTCTGATACCCGCATACCGCCGACTACGTTGACAAACACATCCTGATCGCCCAGCGCGATTCCGCCGTGACGATGCAGCACCGCCAGCAGCATGGCCAGGCGCTGGGAGTCGGGGCCCAGCGCCACCCGGCGCGGATTATGCAACTGCGAGCCATCGACCAGTGCCTGTACCTCGACCAGCATCGGCCTAGAGCCCTCGCGGGTAACCATGACCGCACTGCCGGCCACCGCCTGCTCGTGACGCGACAGGAAGATGGCGCTCGGATTGGTCACCTGCTTTAACCCGGTAGCTGACATCGCAAACACGCCGAGCTCGTTGACCGCGCCGAAACGATTCTTTACCGCTCGGATCACCCGGAATCGACTGGACGCCTCGGCCTCGAAATACAGTACGGTATCGACCATGTGTTCGAGCACGCGCGGGCCAGCAATCGTGCCTTCCTTGGTAACGTGGCCAACCAGAATCAGCGCCGTACCGGTAGCCTTGGCAAAGCGCACCAGCATCGACGCGCACTCGCGCACCTGCGACACACTGCCTGGCGCAGAGGTCAGCGCCTGCGAGAACACGGTCTGGATCGAGTCGACCACCAGCAGCCGCGGGGCCTGGGGTTTGGCCAGCGCCAGAATGCGCTCGACACAGGTTTCCGCCAACACTGAGAGATCGGCATCAGCGACGCCCAGGCGCTGCGCACGCAAATGCACCTGCTCCAGCGATTCCTCGCCGGTATCATAAAGCGCGGGAATATCGGCCGACATCTGTGCAAGCATCTGTAGCAAGAGCGTGGATTTACCGATACCGGGGTCACCGCCGATGAGAATCGCTGATCCGGGTACCAGGCCACCGCCCAGCACGCGGTCGAGTTCCGACAATCCGGTCGGCGTGCGCGGCTGTTCCCGCGGGCGGATAGCGTTGAGCTTTTCCACCCGCGGCGCCGTGTCGCCAAAACGCACCGGCGGCACCGCGCCGCCCGGTTTGCTGGGGGCCGCAGGCACGCTTTCAACAAGCGTGTTCCAGGCTCCGCAGTCAGCGCATTGTCCCGACCATTTCGGATGCGTAGCGCCACAGGATTCGCAGACGAACACCGTCCGGTTCTTTGCCATTGGCCACCTTTGTCATGGATTGCTCGGACGCGTCCCCTATCGATGACCCTGTCCGAGGTATCAGCCCAATCAAAGCCAGACGCCATCTGGACTGATCGGGCCAGGCGATGGGTCGGCGGTTGATGAGCAAACCGGCAGACAAGTGTAATGCATCGCAAATAGTGGCCCGCTCAGAGCGTTCGACAAGTGTCAGGGCAAGGCGCCGGTTGAAGGCGATGAAGGTTGCCATCGACAAGCCAGGCAATGCTGCACTGGCGTTTGTCGGACGCCCCCTTCGGGCATTGCCCTAGCCGACTGGGCCTGTTGCCATATTCAGAGCGCCTGCGTGTTCCAAGCACAAGGCGCGCGACTGCGTCATGGCGCGCCATGGCAAAGGAGCGCAACGCAGTGATTGGGACACACAGGCGCTCCCGTCGAATAACTTGGCCTGTGGGGCGACAAAATACCCTCGACAGGACACTACCCCAACGCTGACAGGATCTGTATTTGCGATGCACTACACTGGCGGCCAGTAGGCTGTCGGACGCAAGCGAGCGAGGCGAGAGAACAAGGGTAATAAAGCCGATTTTTGAGACGAATAGTGTTCTGTTTAAAGAAAATAACGGCTTTTTGCGCCATTATTCCGCTGGCGCAATAGATTGGCCTTGAGCCCGACAGCCTCCTACAGGCCCGCGCGCTACGCCGGCTGATATCGCCCAATCCACTTCTGCCATCAGGAAGCGACCATGATTGATCGCCAGGATTTTGAGTTTCCGAGCAAAAGTACGACCTGTCGTGCCTGGTTCTATCCGGCACAGAACGAATCCCTGGTCGATGCAGCAGGCGCGCCCTGTATCGTCATGGCGCATGGACTGGGAGGTACGCGGGATGCAGGGCTCGAACCCTATGCGCTGAAGTTTGCCGATGCCGGCATAGCCGTTGTGTTGTTCGACTATCGCTATTTTGGCGCCAGCGACGGCACGCCCCGCCAGCTTTTATCGGTGTCGGCGCAGCTGGCCGACTGGGCAGCGGCGATCAAGGCGGCACGCGGGATCGACGGCGTCGACGCTGGCCGGATCGCGCTCTGGGGCAGCTCGTTCTCGGGCGGCCACGTAATCGTGGCAGCGGCCACCGACAAGCGCGTCGCAGCGGTCTCGGCGCAGGGCCCGATGATGGATGGCCAGTCAGCAGTGCTCAACGTGCTGCGACGCAGCGGGCCGCTGCACCTGCTCAAGCTGGTTTGCGCCGGGCTGCGCGACGTACTAGCCAACCTGGCGGGCGCCGAGCCTTATCTGATTCCAATCGTTGGCAAAACCGGCACGCTGGCGGCCATGAACACGCCCGATGCCTACGATGGCTTCACGGCAATCACGCCGCCTGATTGGCGCAACGAGATGAGCGCTCGCACCCTGCTGACATTGGCGCTATATCGCCCCGGCAGAAAAATCGACCGCTTACGCTGCCCTGCCCTTATCCAGATCTGCGATGAGGATTCAGTCGCGCCGGCTGCCGCCGCCGAAGCGGCCGCGGCTCGTGGCGGCGAGAACATCACTGAACGGCACTACCGTATTGGCCACTTCGATATCTATCGCGGCGCGGGTTTTCGCCAGTCGAGCACCGACCAGCTGGTATTCTTCAAACAGCGTCTGGCGCCGCGCCGGGCGGACTGATGCGGCAACTGACGAAAAACGATCTGTCCGCAGACAGTCGTATTCGGGAATTGCTCGCCCACCACCAACGATCGCGTCAGATCACCTCGAAGCGCACGCGCTGGGTTAGTCGACAGAAAAGCTCATAAGCGATGGTTTCCGCCGCCTTCGCTACATCGTCTGCCGGCAGACCGGGCCCCCAGAGCGTTGCGCGGTCGCCGACCGCGGCATCGGGCACGTCACGCAGATCGACCGTGATCATGTCCATCGATACCCGCCCGACCAGGGGCGCAATACGGCCGTTGATGAGTACGGGCGTGCCGTTGGGCACATGCCGCGGATATCCGTCGCCGTAGCCGATGCCGATCACGCCGACGTCCATGGCTTCCGGTGTAAACCAGCTGGCGCCATAGCCAATCGGCTCACCGCCGGCCAGCCGACGCCGACTGATCAGCGGCGCGGTGAGATGCATTACCGGCCGCAGGTCATAGTCAGCCGCTGACTGATCGAGCATCGGCGAACTACCGTAGAGCATGATGCCAGGACGCACCGTGTCTGCATGGCTGTCCGGCCAGGCCAGAATGCCGGCCGAATTGGCAATGGATTGCCGCCCGCTTCTGCCATCCGTGGCAGCGGCAAAACAGGCGAGTTGTTGTCGAGTCAACGGATGCTCTACGTCATCGGCGCAGCCCAGATGGGTCATCCAGCCGATCTGTTCCACTGCCTCGATGGCCGCCAACCGCTGCTCGATCGCTGCCGCCTTATCGGCGGAAAAACCCAGTCGATGCATGCCCGAATCGATCTTCACCCAGACTCGCAGCACCGGGCCGCGATGACGCGCAAGCGCCGGCAATTGCGCGTCCTCGAACACCACCGGCGTAATCGCATGCTCGGCCGCCAACGCACAGGCCTCGTCATCCAGCGGCTGCGACAGCGTGACCACGGTCTGGCGAATACCCGCCCAGCGCAGCTGCAAGGCCTCTTCGAGGCTCGATACAGCAAAGCCGGCGGCGTCAGCCAGGGCGTGGGCGGCCGTGACCGCACCGTGGCCATAGCCATCGGCCTTGATCGCGGCAAAAACCTGACGTCCCGGCGCCAGGGTTTTCACGCGTGCCAGGTTGTGCGCGAACGCCGCGCGGTCGATCGTTGCCAGTGCGCGTGTCATTAGTCGATGAAGTCTTCGTCGTAGTGATCCTGCAGGTTCTCGAAGCGCGTGAGATACGACAGGAACGCAGTGCGTGCCGTACCTAACGGGCCGTTTCGCTGCTTGCCAATGATGATCTCCGCTACGCCCTTGTCGTCGCTGTCTTCGTTGTACACCTCATCGCGATAGACAAACATGATCACGTCGGCGTCCTGTTCAATACCGCCCGATTCGCGCAGATCCGACATCCGCGGACGCTTGTTGTCACGCTGTTCGACCTGCCGGTTGAGCTGCGACAACGCAATCACCGGCACGTTCAGCTCCTTGGCCATGGCCTTGAGCTGACGCGAGATCTCGGAAATTTCGTTGGTACGATTCTCCTTTGTGCCCGGCACCTGCATCAACTGAAGATAGTCGACCACCACCAGCCCGATATCGTGTTCGCGTTTCAGCCGGCGGGCACGAGCGCGCATCTCGCTGGGCGAGAGCGCTGGCGTATCGTCGATGAACAGCCGGGCATTTTCATTCATGATGCCGATCGCCGAGGTGATCTTCGGCCAGTCGTCTTCGGTGAGCCGCCCTGAACGCAGTCGTGTCTGATCGACCCGCCCCCAGGACGAAATCATACGAATCACCAACTGTTCACCTGGCATTTCCAGCGAAAACACCGCGACCGGAATCTTTTCCTTGATCGCCACGTTTTCGACGATATTCATCGCCAGACTGGTCTTGCCCATGGAGGGACGGCCGGCCAGGATCAACAGATCAGCGGCCTGCAGGCCATTGGTCATCCGATCCAACTCGATCAGACCGGTGGGCGTGCCCGAGAAGGAGCCTTCCTGCTGAACCAGCGCCTCGATCCGGTTGACTGCCTTGGTAAGCAACGAGTTGAGACCGACCGGCCCTTCACCGCCGCGACGCCCGCGTTCGGCGATCGCAAAAATCTCTTTCTCCGCCACGCCAAGCATGTCGTCAGCCGATTGGCCGTCCGGCGAAAAACCCAGCATGGTGATCTGGTCACCGGCACGTATGAGCTGGCGCATGATCGAGCGCTCGCGCACGATCTCGGCGTACGCCTTGATGTTGGCCGCACTGGGAATATCCGCGGCCAGATTACCCAGATAGGTGGCTCCGCCGGCTTTCTCCAACATGTCTCGCGTGCGCAGCCATTCGGTCAGCGTGACCAGATCCCGCGGCTTGCCCGTGTCGGCCAGGTCAGCCAGCCCGCGGAACAGCAGACGATGATCCTCGCGATAGAAATCATCCTCGTTGACCGATCCGGCGATATCGTCCCAGGCCCGTTCAGACAGCAGCAGGCCGCCAATCACCGATTGTTCGGCTTCGATGGAATGCGGGGGCAGCTTGGCTTCGGCCATGGAGTCGGGTTGCTCACAGGTGGGGTGCGCGCAGTTTACGCAAGCTTCTGACCAAAAAAAACGCCGCCCGAGGGCGACGTTCAATAACGATCGTTTCGACCGGCTTTCAGATCACATCAAAACCCATTTCAGGTTGCTTCGCGCTCGCCGATCGGCGCATCGGCTTCTGTGCCCGATTCGTCGGCCGGCTCACCAGCGTCTTCGACGCGCTCGCCTTCGAGCTCTTCGTTGGCGGTCAGATCTTCATCCTCGGCAGCCGTCACTTCAACACGCGCCGGCATATTGACGCCCATGTCGGTCTGCTGGGCGACCACGATCTCGACGTCCACGCTCACCTCGGCGTGCAGGTTCAACTGCGCGCTGTAATAGCCGACCAGACGGATCGTGCCTTCAGTGAGTGTGACCTCGCGAGGATCAAGCTCGATGGTCTCCTGGCTGATCTTGTCAGCGATTTCCTGAGGACCGACCGAGCCAAACAGCTTGCCTTCGTCAGACGCGCGCATGGCGATGACGTAGCTCTGGTCACGCAGCTTGTCGGCGCGCGCCCTGGCCTGATCCTCGCGCTCCTGCGAAGCCGCCTGCAACTCGGAGCGACGCGACTCGAACACTTCGAGATTGCTCTTGGTAGCCGGCAACGCCATGCCACGCGGGAACAGGTAATTACGGCCATAACCGGCGCGGACCTTCACGGTATCGCCGAGGTCGCCCAGATTGCGGATTTTCTGTAGTAAAACAACGTCCACGGGTGCCTCCTACGACGAATGACGATCGGTATACGGCAGCAGCGCAAGAAAACGCGCGCGCTTGACCGCGGTTGACAACTGGCGCTGATAACGCGCGGCGGTGCCGGTAATACGGCTGGGAACAATCTTGCCGGTTTCTGTCACGTACTGCTTGAGCGTCTCGATATCCTTGTAATCGATTTCCTCAACGTCTTCAGCGGTGAATTTGCAGAAACGACGGCGACGGAAAAAACGTGCCATGGGGATGCTCCTTAGCTGGCGGCCGACGACTTGCGATCGTCTGACTTGCGGTCGTCTGACTTACGATCGTCAGACTTCTCGGCATTCTTGGATAGCGGGGACGGTTCGACGTCCGCCTTGTGGCGCGCAATGATCAGGTGGCGCAGCAAAGCGTCATTGAACCGGAACAGATCCTCCAGTTCCTCACGCGCTTCCTGTGAGCACTCGAAGTTCATCAGCACGTAGTGCGCCTTGTGGATCTTGTTGATCGGGTAGGCCAACTGGCGGCGACCCCAGTCCTCGTGGCGATGGATCTTACCGCCGTCGCCTTCGATGACGCCGCGATACTTGTCAACCATCGCAGGCACCTGTTCGCTCTGGTCCGGATGAACCAGGAATACGATTTCATAATGTCGCATTGTGTGTCCTTTCGGTTGGGAGCCCTCGGGCAAGCGACCCGTAGAGCAAGGAGATGCAGCCAGCATGAGCTGCAAGGCGCGCAAGTGTAGTGATTCGCGGCCGCTTGCGCAATGTGCAGGCGGCCATTGTGGCCGCGCAGCGCGGCCAGCGCGATTCAGCCAGACAGATCTATCCGTTATCCGGCCGTCTTGAGCCGTCGTTGGCGACAGGTTTCGAACAGTGCGATTCCAGTGGCGACCGAGACATTGAGGCTTTCCATATCGCCTGCCATGGGAATAGCCAGGCGCAGATCGCAGTGACGCGCTGTCAGCTCGCGCAGACCGTTGGCCTCGCCGCCGGCCACCCAGACCAGGCGCTCAGGCAGGTCCGCGTCGTAGACCGAATCACTGGCCTCACCCGCGAGACCAGCCACCCAGAAGCCATCGGCCTTCAATCGCTCCAGCGCCCGCGCCATGTTGGTTACTGGTACAAAGGGGATCCGATCGGCCGCACCCGCAGCCACCTTGCGGACGGTCGGCGTCAAACCGGCCGCCCGCTTGCGCGGCGCGATGACGGCTGTCACGCCCGCCGCTGCCGCACTCCGCAGGCAGGCGCCCAGATTGTGTGGATCCTGAACCTGATCCAGCGCCAGCACCCAGGGCTGAGCGACGCTTGCCAGCAACGTCGGCAGTTCCGACTCCCGATAGACACGCGCTGACTCGATCTCGGCTACACAGCCTTGATGACGCAGATCTGGAAGCCAACCGTCCAACTGCGCCATGCTGACCTGTTCGATCGGCACATCGCGCGCGCTGGCGGCCGCCACCAAGGCCTCGGCGCGTCCGTCCTGGCGGCCGCTGGCGAGATAGATACGCGTGATCGCATGCCTGCTCTCGAGTGCGGCTATCACGGCGTGGAAGCCGCCGATTCGTTCGTTATCTGCGTGGTTTGTCATCTGGCCCATGAAGCACGCCATTGATGTCTAGCGATTCTCGAACTGCGGATTACCGAGATTGGGCGGTGCCGCGAAGGCCTGTTGCTCCTGCCCCTGGACTATCGGTTTGATTACGATTGCGACGCGACGGTTTTCTGCCCGGCCCTGTTTCGTGGCGTTGCTGGCCACCGGCTGAGTCTCACCGCGCGCCCAGGTCAGCAGGCGCTTGGTGTTGACGCCGCGGCTTGCCAGAAACTGGGCCACGGCCTGCGCGCGCGCCTGCGACAGCTGCAGATTGTGCTGTGCAGAGCCCGTGCTATCGGTAAAGCCGACCACGTGAATAGCCGTCTTGTCGTAGTTTTTCAGCACGCCAGCAATCGTGTTGAACGTGTTCTGCGCCGAGGGGCTCAGCGTCGATTGATCCACCGCGAACGAGGCATCGCTAGCGACCCCGATCTTCAGCGCATCGCCGTTCAGCCGTGTGATATTGAGCTCGTTGCGCGCCTGCTGGGCCTGGAGCTTCTGATCCAACTCCTGTTTCTGGTTGTCCATGTAGTGGCCTACGCCGCCGCCGGCCAAGGCGCCTACCGCAGCGCCAATTGCCGTGGCGCCCGCCCCCTTGCCGATCAACGCTCCAGACAGCCCACCGACCACCGCACCCACCCCGCCGCCAATCGCTGCGCGGCGATTCGGATTGCCGGCACAGGCCGTGATCATAAGCGTGGCCGACAATAAGGCCGTGACCAGAACGGTGGATTTGCTGCGCGTCATTGACTCTGTCCTTGATCGGGTTTACGCCCGGACTTGCCTCTCGACCTGTTGTTCGACTTCGATGGGGCCTTGCCGCGGGATTTCTTGCCTGACTTACCGGCCGGCTTCTCGGCCGACTTCTTGTTGGAACCAGCGCCGGATTTTTGGTTCCGCGGCATGCCGGATTTTTTTTCATCACGCGACGCCTTGCGGCGCCCAGAGCCATCTGACGGTTTGATCACCGGCTCGAAATCGATCTTGCGCTCATCCAGGTCAACGCGCGCCACCCTGACCTGCAGCTTGTCGGCCAGCCGATAGACGGCGCCCGAACGCTCACCGCGCAGACAGCGCGACTTGGCATCGTAATGATAGAAGTCGCTGGATAACGACGAGACATGCACCAGCCCAGTGGCAAAGATACCGTCCAGCTCGACGAACAGGCCAAAACCGGTGACGCCGGTGATCGTGCCCTGGAACTCCTGACCGAGCGAATCGCGCATGAACTCGCATTTGAGCCAGTCGTCGACATCGCGCGTGGCGTCGTCGGCGCGCTGCTCGGCTTCCGAGCACAGCTGCCCCAGCGTGCCCATGCTGGCGTTGTCGTAGGCAAAGGTCGAGGGCTTGCGCCGATGCTCCAGATGCTTGAGCGCGCGATGCACCAGCAGATCCGGATAGCGCCGGATCGGCGAGGTGAAATGCGCGTAGTGCTCCAGCGCCAAGCCAAAATGGCCGTCATTGTTCGGCGTATACACCGCTCGCGAGAGACTGCGCAGCAACACCGTCTGTATTAGATGGGTATCGCTGCGCTGCTTGGCAGCGGCCAGCACCTGGGCGTAGTCGGCGGCCTGTGGCTCGTTGCCACCCGGCAGCGCCAGACCCCGCTCGGCCAGAAACGCTCGCAGGTCGTCCAGCGCGCTGGGCGCCGGCCCAGCGTGCACGCGGTACAGCAGCGGCATCTGCTTCTTCGACAGATGGGTAGCGGTCGCGACGTTCGCCGCGATCATGCATTCTTCGATGATCTTGTGCGCCACGTTGCGCTCGCTCGGCACAATGCGCGCGATCTTGCGATCTTCGTTGAAGATGATGCGCGTGGCGGTGGTTTCGAACTCGATCGCTCCGCGCTCTCGACGCTGCTCGATCATGGTCTGGTAGAAGCCGTGCAGGTCCTCGATCGGACGAGCCAGGCTCTGATAGCGCTGCGGCAGATTTTCCGGCGTATCGATCCAATCGGCAACCTGCTCGTACAACAGCCGTGCATGCGACCGGATCACTGCCGAGTAGAACTTGCTCGACTTGGTCTCGCCGGCGCGATTGATACGCATCTCGCAGACCAGCGCCAGACGGTCGACCTCCGGATTAAGAGAACACAGACCGTTGGACAACGCCTCGGGCAGCATCGGCACGACATGATCCGGGAAATATACCGATGTGGCCCGTCGTTGCGCTTCCATATCGAGCGCTGAATCTTTTTCGACGTAGTGCGATACGTCGGCGATCGCCACCCAGAGCTTCCAGCCCATAGCGGTCTTTTTCGCATAAACCGCGTCGTCGAAGTCACGCGCGTCAGCGCCGTCGATCGTTACCAGTGGCAGATCGCGCAGATCGCGACGACCTTCCTTATCGGCCTCGGCCACTGCACCGCCGCAGGCCTGTGCCTGTTCCAGTACCTCCCGCGGCCATTCATGGGGGATGCTGTGCGAACGGATCGCGATATCGATTTCCATGCCCGGCGCCATCCGGTCGCCCAGCACTTCCACGACTTCGCCAACCGGCTGGCTGCGCTTGGACGGCGGATCGGTCAGCCGGACGGTGACGATCTCTTCGTTCTTCGCCCCGTTGCGGCCCTTGTCCGGTACCCGGATCTCGTGCGCAATCCGCGCGTTGTCGGGCACCACATGGCAGGTGCCGCCGGTTTCCACGAATCGCCCGATAATGGTGTCATTACCGCGCTCCAGCACGTCGGCGATACGCCCTTCCTGACGCCCGCGATGATCGCGCCCAATGACCTGCACGGTCGCCCGGTCACCGTGCATCACCAGCCGCATCTGGCGCGGATTGAGAAACACGTCGTCCTGCGATGCATCCTCGGGAATCAAGAAGCCGAAGCCGTCGCGGTGGCCCTGGATACGGCCGCGGACCAGATCCATCTTCTCAATCGGTCCGAGCGCGCCGCGGCGGTTCTCGACCAGCTGGCCGTCGCGCAGCATTGCGCGCAGGCGATGGTCGAAAGCTTCGGCCGACGTGTCGTCAGCCAGCGCATAGAACTCGGTGAGCTCGGAGCGGGTCATCGGGCGCCCCTCGGCCGCCAGATCGTCGAGCACCAGCTGTCGGCTGGGCACCGGCTGCGCGTAGGCGCCCTGCTCCTTGCTGTATTGCGGATCGCGATCCCGCCAATCGGCGGCCGCGCGGATTTTTTTACTCAAAATATTGCTCCATAAGCCGTCACGATACCGCAACGACGCAAACGCACAAGATGAAAGACCAGACGGGACTCTCGGAGAAACGGACAAGCGGGGCCGAGACTGTTCGCCCAGGCCGGAGTTCGAAGCGACGGCGCGCGAACTCGCGAGTCGCAGCCTGAAGCCCCCAATTTAAGAAAATCATTGACAGATGGCCGGCCAATGACTAAATTGCGCGCCGTTGGCCCAGGTGGCGGAATTGGTAGACGCGCTAGCTTCAGGTGCTAGTGAGCTAACGCTCGTGGAGGTTCAAGTCCTCTCCTGGGCACCAC
>JAQIBT010000008.1 GCA_027858915.1 Salinisphaera sp. | reverse complement strand
ACTGGCTGGCTGGCCAGATCGGGCGCCGGCGGCCCCTGTGGCGGCTGATGAAACGGCCAGCCGGCAAAGAACACCAGCACCAATACGGTGCCAAAGAACTGCCAGCCGAACACCAGGTGGTCGGTACCGGTCGCATAGTGCACACCGAAGTGTTCGCCGATCAGAATGGTGAAGAATACGCGCAGGCCGTTGGCCAGAATCGGCACCACCGCGCAACAGCCAATGAATATCAGCCGACGCCGCAGGCTGGTAAAGAACAACCAGGCATAGAGCACGCCGAACGCCAGTGTGGCAAAGAAGAATTTCACACCGCTACAAGCAGCGGCAACGTGCCAGGCCGAGGCCGGCGTATCGATGATGTGGCCGTTCATGAACACCGGCACGTCGGTCAGGCTGAGTGCGGCAACCGCCAGATGGGCGGTTATCGTCTGCAACGGCTCGACCATGAAATCGCCGAACGGAATAGCGAACAGAACATAGCCCATGGGAAATACGAGTATGCGGGCGACCCGTCGCCCGTAGAACGCGTAGATCCAGACCGGCCAGATCGTCACCGCCACAATGTGCTGGGCCAGATTGACCTGCAGGATCGACCCTAGCAACCAGAACATCACCAGCGCAGCCGCTACCCAGAGCGCGGACGGACACGGCTCGGCGCTGACGCGTGCCAGCCAGTCTCGGCGGCCCCAGATCAGAAACGCACAAATCGGGAAGATAAGAAACGCAAACTGGAAGGTACCGGTGCGAGCCCAGGTATCCACCAGCGATACATAGGTGGGCGCCTGAACCACGAGCCAGACCAGTGCCGTGATTGCAAACGCCACATGCAGGCGGATCTGTAGGCCCGCCCCGTCGGTCGCAGGTGTTGCGCCGAAAACCGCTGACTCTCTCATGCCTGAATCCTCGTACGGGGTGCGCAGGCGGGCGGGTGACCCGCCGTCAGCGCCAGCAACTCATCAAAACGTGCCTGCCACGCATAGTGTCGCAGGACATAGTCACGCGCGCCATCGGCATGGCTGGCCGGATCGTCGAAACAGGCGATCACTGCCTCGGCAAATGGCCCCGGCTCGTTCACGAGCCGCGCAAAACGCGCATCGGTGGTTTCCAGACCGGCTGCGGCCTGCTCGGTCATGACGACATGACGCCCCATGGCCAAACCTTCGAGCACCTTGTTCTGAATACCGCGCGCAATGCGCATGGGCGCCACGACGACTCCGGCATGAGCCAGATAAGGACGGACGTCCGGCACTGCCCCGGTCACGTGAATACCCGGCTGCGCGGCCAGGGCACGGACCCGAGGCGTCGGCCGGATGCCGACGATGGTAAAGCGCGCGTCGGGGCGCGCCGCTAGAATGTCGGGCATCACATGTTCGGCGAACCAGCACACCGCATCAACGTTGGCGCCATAATCCATGGCGCCGGTGAACACGATCTGCGGGCCGGTCGATTCGGCGAACGGATTGTCATATTCGCCAGCGGCGTCGAAATAATCCGCGTCGACGCCGTTGCCAATGGCATGGACGCGGTCAGCGGCGCGTGGCGCCTGCGCGCGGAAGAACGAAGCCTCGGCTTCCGAGACGAAAATACTGGCGTCAAACACCTCCGCCAGTTGTCGCTCGCCCTCGGCCAGGCGCCTGGCCTCGCGAGCGTACACCCAGCGCATCGGCCCGCGTGTAGCCTGGGCATATTGCGCCCATTTGTCGGAATCGACGTCGACAAAATCCAGAATGCGGCGCACCTGCGGCGCATCCACCACGTAGGGCGCCATGGTCGACGAGAACGCAATCACTGCCTCGATCGGCCGCGTTGCCAGCAGGTCGTCGACCCAGGCCGCCATCTGGCGATCGCGATAGTAGGCAAAGCTGAGCGCCTCGCGGCGCCGCAGACCATCGGCGCTGCGCAGACGCGCGGTCAGCGGTTTGAGCGGACGATAATATTGCTGATCGCATAGGGCCGACAACGCCTCACAGCCGGCCCAGTCTTCCGGGTCGTCCACGAACGTCGCCAGATGCACGGTGTAGTGCGCCGACAACGCCTTTAGCCAGTGATAGGCCCGGATCTTGTCGCCCTTGTTGGGCGGATAAGGAATCCGATGGCAGAGAAACAGCAATTCACCCATGGTCTGCAACCAGTCTATCCAAGGTCACGGGCCAGCCATGGGCCGAGCACACGTGTTACCCGCAACGGCAATTTCTGCCATGCACGGATGAAATAGGCGTACTTAGGATTGTTGGGGCTGAAATCCGGCATATGATCTATGCCCACCATATAGTACTCATAAGGCAGCGGTTGCGGCTCGAAGCCCCAGTGGCGTTTGAAATGATAGGGACCGGTATCGCGCTTGCTCCGCCCGAAGTCGAACCATTTCACCCCGCGCTCGGTAGCATGCGACAT
>JAQIBT010000004.1 GCA_027858915.1 Salinisphaera sp. | reverse complement strand
TTGTCGCATTCAGCGAGGCTGCGCGTGTCTGTGGCAAGGCGCGTCGCGCCGGCAAGGGTTATTCCCTTGCCAAGCGACGCAACGCAGACCACGGGCTCGCGCAGCCTCGCCCCACAGGCCAGGTTATTCGACGGGAGCGCCTGTGTGTCCCAATCACCGCGTTGCGCTCCTTTGCCATGGCGCACCATGACGCAATCGTGCGCCTTGCGCTTGGAACACACAGGCGCTCTGAATACGTCAAAATACCCGTGACAGGACACTAGAGCCGAAGGCATTTATCTGCGGATAGTCTTTGGGAAGGCGACTTGAGACTATCTACTCCGCACTGAGCGCCTGGACCTGGGTGAAACCGCGCGGTAGACGCTTGCCGCGCGAGGCCCGTGGGCCGCGGTAGGCATCGCGCTCGCCGGACTTGAGCGTCATATGCCGCCGTCCGCTGACGATGGTGAGCGTCTTGCCGGCATCCAGGGCCTGCAGGGCAACGACTGTCTCGTTCTTCTTCAGGGCAATCAGTTTGTTGCCCTTGCCCTTGGTGAGCTGTGGCAACTCTTCCATGGCCAGACACAGCAGCTGGCCTTCGCTGGTCACCACACAGACCTCGGCATCATCGGCGGCCACTGTAGTGGGCGCCAGGGCGATCGATCCCTTGCCCGTTGCCAATGCGGCCTTGCCGGCTTTCTGTTTGCTCGACAGGTCGGCCAGCGTGGTGACAAAACCATTGCCGGTAGTGCTGGCGAGCACACAGCGCAGGGTCGTATCGCCCATGGCCAGCCCGACAAAACGTGCGCCGTCCGAGGAATTGAGGCTGCCGGTCAGCGGCTCACCCTGCCCCCGCGCAGACGGCAGACGATGCGCTGCCAGGCTGTAGCTGCGACCGCTGGAATCGAGCACGACCAGCGTATCGTTACTACGACCGGCGACATGTGCCAGATAATCATCGCCCGTGCGATAGCTCAGGCTGGTTGCATCGACATCATGACCTTTCGCGCTGCGAATCCAGCCTTCGCGTGAGAGTACGACGGTAATCGGCTCGGTCGGCAACAGGTCGGCCTCCGACAGCGCCTTGGCCTGGTGGCGCACAACCAGCGTACTGCGTCGATCGTCACCATATTTCTCGGCATCGGCCGTGATTTCGTCGGCAATCAGCTTGTTCAGTTTCTTCTTTGACCCCAGGACGGCTTCCAGACGCTTGCGCTCGGCGTCCAGCTCGTCCTGTTCGCCGCGGATCTTGAACTCCTCGAGCTTCATCAGATGCCGCAGGCGCAGATCCAGGATGGCATCGGCCTGGGTGCCCGTGATCTCGAAGCGTTTCATCATCACCGATTTGGGCTCGTCCTCGGTGCGGATGATATGGATCACCTCATCGATATTCAGATAGGCGATCAACAGACCTTCGAGGATATGCAGTCGGTCGAGGACTGCATCCAGCCGGTGCTCCAGCCGACGTGTAACGGTCCGGGTGCGATACGTGAGCCATTCGGACAACAGCTCAAGCAGATTCTTGACCTTGGGCGCGCCGTCCAGGCCGATCACGTTGAGATTCGCGCGGATGTTCTTCTCGAGCGCGGTGGTGGCAAACAGATGCGCCATCAACGCCTCGATATCCACCCGATTGCTACGCGGCACGATCACCAGGCGGGTCGGATTCTCGTGATCGGACTCGTCGCGCAGATCCGATACCATCGGCAGTTTCTTGGCCGCCATCTGGCCGGCGATCTGTTCCAGCACCTTGGCACCCGAGGTCTGATACGGCAGTGCATCGATGACAACTTCGCCCGACTCGACGGTATAGGTCGCCCGCAGTCGTACGGCCCCGTTGCCAGTGGCATACAGTTCGCGTATCTCGTGCGCCGGCGTGATGATCTCGGCTCCAGTGGGGAAATCCGGCGCCGGAACGTGGGTCATCAGCGCGTCGAGATCCGCATCGGGATTGTTCAACAGATGGATGGTAGCGGCGGCGACCTCGCGGATATTGTGCGGCGGGATATCTGTTGCCATGCCCACGGCGATGCCGGTACCGCCGTTAAGCAACACGTTCGGCAAGCGCGCCGGCAGCGTGACCGGCTCGTTGAGCGTGCCGTCGAAGTTCGGCTGCCAGTCGACCGTGCCCTGGCCCAGCTCGGAAAGCAGCGTGGCGGCATACGGCGTCAAGCGCGATTCGGTATAACGCATCGCGGCAAACGACTTCGGATCGTCGGCGGTGCCCCAGTTGCCGTGGCCATCGACCAGTGGATAGCGATAAGTGAACGGCTGCGCCATGATCACCATCGCTTCGTAACAGGCCGAGTCACCATGCGGATGGAACTTGCCGATCACGTCACCGACCGTACGCGCCGCCTTCTTGGGCTTGGACGCGGCCGACAGGCCCAGCTCGGACATGGCATAGACAATCCGCCGCTGGACGGGCTTGAGACCGTCGCCCACGTGCGGCAGTGCGCGATCGAGGATGACGTACATTGCATAGTCGAGATACGCCTTCTCGGCAAAAACATTGAGCGGCAGGCGCTCGCTGTCGTGTTCGAAAGTCGTGGCCATTGAATATCTCGATCGAGGACATCTGGATGAAAAGTGCGGCGAGCATACGCCAAGAGTACGCATTGCCGATCGTCCGGCCCATGCGTCGGTTCCCTATCAGGGGGTTGGCCTGTTCAATCAAGAACCCGTAAGCCCCGGCAAACGCGACAGCTTTCCAAGCCAGATGCCATACGTCAATGCTGGCGCCGGCTGCTACGACTGGCTACCAACCGTCGGCGATAAATCACAGCTGGGGGCAGTTTCGTCGGCCGACTCGCTCAATGGGTGATGATCCTCTCGCTGCGTCAGCCGCGGCGGCCCGACAAGACGGCTGCTGGACCCAGGCGCAAGGGTTTCGACAGTACGTCAAGCAAGACCCGCGGCGATCGCGAAGGATATCGGCTGCAAGAAGCGCAGCTTTAGGGCAACAGGCTCCTGAAATGAGCTGGTGAATACAAGAACCGCTGACCCGAGGCCTTGAACAATCAGGCTCAAACGCCCTGCCCGGTTCGGTACGCGCCGACAGATCAGTCCACCTCGGCCTCGTGCCCGCGGGCTTCCAGCCAGTCTCGACGATCGGCGGCGCGTTTCTTGGCCAGCAGCATATCGAGCAACTCGTCTACGTTCATGGCGCTGTCGTCAGCCGCGTCAATACCCAGTTGGACCAGCCGGCGGGTATCGGGCGCCATGGTGGTCTCGCGCAGCTGCAGCGCGCTCATCTCGCCCAGGCCCTTGAAACGAGTCACACTGATCTTGCGCTTCTTCTTCTCGTTTTCCAGCCGTTTCATGATGGCCGCGCGCTCGTCGCGATCCAGCGCATAGAACACTTCCTTGCCGGCATCGATCCGAAACAACGGCGGCATCGCCACGAACACATGACCGTGCTCGACCAGTGGCCGAAAATGCTTGACGAACAATGCGCACAGCAAGGTCGCGATATGCAGACCGTCGGAGTCCGCATCCGCCAGGATGCAGATCTTGTGATAGCGCAGGCGACTGAGATTGTCGCTGGCCGGATCCAGGCCAAGGGCCACCGAGATGTTATGGATCTCGTTGGAGGCCATGATATCGACGGAATCGACCTCCCAGGAATTGAGGATCTTGCCGCGTAGCGGCATGACGGCCTGAAAATTGCGATCGCGCGCCTGCTTGGCCGAGCCGCCGGCCGAATCGCCCTCTACCAGGAACAACTCCGAGCGCGACGGATCGTCGGTCACGCAATCGGTGAGCTTGCCCGGCAAGGCCGGGCCGGACGTCACGCGCTTGCGCTTGACCTTCTTGGCGCTGCGCGCGCGTGCCTGGGCATTGCCGATAATCTGGGCTGCCAGAATCTCACCGGTTTCGGCATGTCGATTGAGCCAGAGCGAGAACGCATCCTTGACCGCGCCGGATACAAAACCGCTGATATCCCGGGACGACAGCCGCTCCTTGGTCTGGCCTGAGAACTGCGGCTCGTTCATCTTCACCGACAGCACATAGCTGCAACCTGACCATACGTCTTCCGGTGAGATTTTCACGCCGCGTGGCAATAGGTTACGAAACTCGCAGAACTCGCGCACGGCTTCGGTCAGACCGGTGCGCAAGCCGTTGACGTGGGTGCCGCCTGCAGCGGTTGGAATCAGGTTGACATAGCTCTCGGCCACGCTGTCCACGCCCGGCTGGTCGGGTGCGAGCCAGGTCAGTGCCCAATCCACCGTCTGGCTGCCTTCGTCTTCACCGCCGGTGAACGCCGGTTGGATCAGGCATTCGATATCGGCCAGCGCGTCGGCCATGTAATCGGCCAGACCGTCGGCGTATTGCCAGGTGATGTCTTCTTCGCCGGCTTCATCGACGAATCGCACCTTGAGATTCGGACACAGCACCGCCTTGGCGCGCAGCAGATGCTTGAGGCGCGCGATGGCAAACCGCGGACTGTCAAAATAAGAGACGTCCGGCGTGAAACGGATCAGGGTGCCGGTACGGTTCTTGGCGCAGTGGCCAATCTCGGCCAGATCAGACACTTTCTCGCCGCCGGCAAACCGCATTTCGTAATGGCCACCGTTACGCCAGACCTGGACCACCAGTTCGACCGACAAGGCATTGACCACCGATACCCCAACGCCGTGCAGGCCACCAGAGAACTGATACTGCTTGTTGGAGAACTTGCCGCCGGCGTGCAGTCGCGTAAGGATCAGCTCGACGCCAGACACGCCGTGCTCGCCGTGCGTATCCACCGGCATGCCGCGCCCGTCGTCAAATACCGCCAGGCTGCCGTCGGCGTGCAAGGTGACCTCGATCGATTTTGCATGCCCGGCCAGCGCCTCGTCGACGCTGTTGTCGATGACTTCCTGTGCCAGATGATTCGGGCGCGCGGTATCGGTGAACATGCCCGGGCGCTTGCGCACCGGATCCAGCCCGGAAAGTACTTCGATGTCGGATGCATCGTATTGACTGGCCATCCACGCCTCGTGTGTGTTGCCCTCTCGACTCGCCCGGCACGGTAAGCTACGGACTACGCGCTGGCAAGATGCCTGCCAAGACGCTGACCTCGCTCAACAGCAGCGTTACACTGCCTGCCAATCAAACGCCAGCTTATCGGATTGATTCCATGCCCCGAGCCCGCAAGACTGATACACCGGCCCAGCCTGCCGACGACGCGCCTGATCTGGCCCAGTTCGAAAGCTCGGTCAGCGAACTCGAAAGCCTGGTCGAGAGTCTGGAATCCGGCGATGTATCGCTCGAGAACGCGCTCGCCCGCTTCGAGCGTGGCGTCACCCTGTCGCGTCAGTGCCAGGCGCTGCTGAAGAACGCCGAGCTGCGGGTCGATCAGCTACTAGCCGATACCAATGGCGGTCTGCAGCCGGCGCCCTTTGAGCAGAAACCCGAGCCAAGCGACTGATTGTCTGTCTGCTTTGATGGCTACTCCATCAGCAGTCGGGCCAGCGGCGTTCAATCAGCGCGCAGAATATTCTTTGGGACAAGCCTGACTCCAGCATTCGTTCCGCCAGGCCTTTGCAACTCAAGCGCTTGGCCTGCGATTGCCTGCCCGGGCTAGTCATTACCGTATTTACTGTATATAAATACAGTTATGCGATTACAAGAACACGACGCTGCAACAGACACCCAGGCCACCGCGCAGGTCCTAGAAGCGCGCTTGCGACGTTTTGGTGTACACCGTGCCAGTCAGCAAGCGAGTCCCGAGACCTGGTCAACGGGTTGGGCATCGCTGGATGCAGTACTACCCGGCGGGGGCTATCCACTGGGCGCGGTCACCGAATTTCTCGTCGACAAACCGGGCAGCGGCGAGCTGAGTCTGCTGCTGGCAGCTCTTAAACCGCGCCTGGCCGCAGATATCGACAGCCGGCTGGTCTTCGTCAATCCGCCCTACCGGCTGAATGCGCCGGCGCTGGACTGTGCTGGTATCGAGCGTGCCCGAGTGCCGGTCATCCAGTGTGCGAACACAGCCGAACGGATCTGGAGCATCGAACAACTGGCCGCCGCCGGCGGTTTCGTGGCCTTTGTACTATGGGACTCTCGAATCGATACCCCGGCCCTGCGGCGTCTGCAATTGGCCGGCGAGAAAGCAGCCTGCCCGGTCTTTGTCTATCGGGATATTCGCTGTGCCCGGCAGCGCTCGCCTGCTGCGCTGCGGCTGGTCGTGACCTGCCACCAGGGCCATCAGCAGCTGGAAGTGCTCAAGTGCCGTGGCCCGGCCGGTGCTCGGGTAGCCGGTTTGTGCGTGGACCGTGACCTGCCATGGCGCTGGCCGGCACCCGAGCTCGGCCGACTCCGGCCTCGGGAAGCTGACAACGACGGCCCCGATAACGAAACACCGGGCGAAGCCACGACCCAGCAGCCAGGCGGTCCCCCAGCTCGAGAGGCTGCAGTCTGCATAGCCGACACGCCCGGGCCACGCATCCATCATTCGAGCACCCAGTGAACCATGTGGCTGGCCTTGCGTTTTGTACATTGGGCACTGGATTGCCTGGCGGATAACAGCGAGACGCCTGCACTGGTTGTGCAGACTGTGGCTCAGCGCCAGCAGGTGATCGCTGCCAGCCCGGAAGCGCTGGCAGCTGGGGTAACCTGCGACATGGGCCTGGCCGATGCCCGCATACGGTTGCACGGTGTCACGGTGCATGAACGCCACGCTGCCGCCGAGACCGCAGCCATGAAACGGCTGGCCGGCTGGGCCTGGGGCTACAGCGACCAGGTGCATTGGGCCATTGCCGAGTCGAAAATCGCTGAATCAAAGAAGGCCGTGCCGCATATCGAATGCACGCGTCTGGCGCTGGAAATTGGTGCCAGCCTGCGTCTTTTTGGTGGCCGACGTGCCCTGCTGGCACGGATTCGCGACGATCTCAATACATTAGGCTATCGCTACAGCGCCGGCGTAGGTGATAGCCCACAGGCAGCCCTGGCTTTTGCCCGGGTCCAATCAGCTACCCGGCACCCTCGACCTCGCAAGGGCTTGCAGTCGAGCCTGGCAGGGCTGCCGATCGCCTGCCTGGACCTGCCGTCGTCGGCGGCCACATCGCTGGCGGCCAGCGGCCTGAGCCAGGTCGGCGAATTGCTGGCCTTGCCGCCGGGCACCCTGGCACGCCGCTATGGCTCATCAGTATTGGATTATCTGGAGCAATTACGTGGGCGCCGCCCGCACGGGTTGGCTCTGTATCGATTGCCGGCGCGTTACACCACGCGTTATGAGCTGATCGGTGCGGTCGAAACCACCCAGGGGCTGGTCTTTGTGCTGCGCCGGATATTCAGCGAACTGGCTGTTTTTCTGCGCGGCGCCGACAGTACTATCCAGACGCTGCGGCTCAGCCTGATCCACGACCGAGAACCCACCACCCAGCTGACCCTGCGCCTGTCGGCTCCCTCACACGACGCACACCACCTGGAAGCTGTGGCACAAGAACGGCTGGCCCAGCTGAGGCTGGCAGCGCCCGTACTGGAAATTGGGCTGGCCAGCGATCAACTGCGCCGTTCGGAACACACCCAGCAGAGATTATGGGCACATGCCAGCAACACACAGGACGATGCCTGGCCAGCGGTATTGGATCGGTTGCGGGCTCGGCTGGGCCATGACGCGGTGACCTGGTTGGCAGCCCCGGCCGATCATCGCCCGGGGCAGGCCACGATCAGCGTCGACTGTCCGTCAGCGGCGGGTTCATCACGTATCGATCACAGCCCAAGACCTTTGTGGATGCTTGAACACCCCGAGCCGATCCAGGGAGAGCTTGCCTGGATCGGCCCTGCGGAACGGGTTGAAACCGGCTGGTGGCACAGCGGTATCCGACGCGACTACCACCGCGCCATGGATCATCAGGGCCGGCTGGTCTGGGTATTCCGCGACCTACAGGCAGCTTGCATAGGCGAACGAAGATACTACCTGCACGGGCTGTTCGGATGACTCGCGATACACGGCCTGATAATTCACATGAGTATTATTATTCAGAGCTTTGTTGTGTAAGTAATTTTTCTTTTCATCGCGGCGCATCGCATCCTCAGGAACTGGTCGAGCGGGCAGCCGAACTTGGCTACTCGGCGATTGCCATTACCGATGAATGCAGCCTCGCAGGCGCGGTACAGGCCTTGCTGGCTGCCGAGTCCCATACCATTCAGTTGATCCATGGCAGCCGGTTCACGCTGGCTGATGGGCCGACGTTGATCGCGCTGGCTAGAAACCGTGCCGGCTATACCCAGCTTTGCCGTTTGATCACCCAGGGCCGGCGCCGCGCCAGCAAGGGCCGTTACCACCTGACCCAGGCCGATCTGGCAGATATCGGCCTGGAGGACTGCTGGCTGCTGGTATTGCCGGCCTACGATGCACAGCCAACGCCCTCGCTGCTTGCCTTGCTTGGCTGGTTGGCGACCCGGCATCCACGCCACAGCCGTATTGCCCTGGCACTCCATCGCGGCGCACGCGATCAGGCCCATAGCGACCGACTGACATATCTTCGTACCCGATACGGCCTGCCGATCGTGGCCGTGGGCGATGTGCATATGCACAGTCGTTCGCGTCGCGCATTGCAGGACGTGTTCACCGCCCTTCGGCTGAAGACTCCTGTGGCCTCGGCGGGGTATGCCCTTGCTGCCAACGGCGAGCGGCATCTGCGTTCACGGTCAACGCTGGCCCGCTTGTACCCGGCACATGCGATCGCCGAGACACAGCGTATCGCTCAGGACTGCAGGTTTAGCCTCCGGGAAATCCGCTATGACTATCCTGCAGAACTGGTACCTGCAGGCCATACTTCAAGTAGCTTCTTAAGAAAACTGGTTGAAGAAGGTCTTGCAACGCGTTGGCCCAAAGGGGTTTCATTCAGAATTCGACGTCAGATCATCAAGGAATTGCGGATGATCGAGTCCATGGGCTATCCGCATTATTTTCTGACCGTGCATGACATCGTCTGTTTTGCCCGTAGCAGGCATATCCTCTGCCAGGGGCGTGGCTCGTCGGCCAACTCGGTAGTCTGTTATTGCCTGGGCATCACCGAAGTCGACCCGACCCAACACGAATTGCTGTTCGAGCGCTTCATTTCCCGCGAACGCGACGAGCCGCCGGATATTGATGTGGACTTCGAGCACGAACGCCGCGAAGAAGTGATCCAGTACATCTATGGCAAATACGGGCGTTCTCGTGCTGCGCTGGCAGCAACCGTCATCCGTTACCGTCCACGCAGTGCCATGCGCGATGTGGGCCGGGCCATGGGGCTCAGCGTGGACCAGATCGACACCCTGGCCGGCGAGCTGTCGCGCCGTTCGGACGACGGCAGTCTGGAAAGCCAGCTGGCCGAGCGCGGCGTACGCATCGACGCCGCACTGCTGCACCAGATTCTGGTGCTGGTGGAGTCGCTGCTGGGGTTTCCGCGCCATCTGTCACAGCACGTCGGCGGCTTTGTACTCAGCCAGTGCCCGCTGCAGGAGCTGGTGCCGGTCGAGAACGCGGCCATGGCCAATCGTACGATCATCCAGTGGGACAAGGACGATCTGGAAGCCGTCGGCCTGATGAAGATTGATGTACTGGCGCTGGGCATGCTGTCCTGTATCCGACGCTGCTTCGATCTGATCGAAACCTATACCGGCTATCGCTGGACCATGGCTGCTATTCCGGCCGATGATCGGCCGACCTACGACATGATCAGCGCGGCCGATACCGTCGGCGTATTCCAGATCGAGTCTCGGGCCCAGATGACAATGCTGCCGCGACTCAGGCCACAACGGTTCTTCGATCTGGTGGTGGAGGTAGCCATCGTGCGGCCCGGGCCGATCCAGGGCGGCATGGTGCATCCTTATCTGAAGGCCCGTGAGAATCCGAACAACGTCCGCTACCCAAGCAAGGCTCTGGAAGGCGTGCTCAAACGTACGCTGGGCGTGCCGATCTTCCAGGAACAGGTGATGAAGATTGCCATGGTCGCAGCCGATTTCACCGGCGACGAAGCCAATGGCCTGCGTAAATCCATGGCGGCGTGGAAAAAGAAAGGCGGGCTCGAACCCTGGCGCGATCGGCTCAAGGCCGGCATGCACAAGAACGGCTATAACGAGGCATTTGCAGATCGCATCTTCGAGCAGATCAAGGGTTTTGGCAGCTACGGTTTTCCCGAATCGCATGCCGTGAGTTTTGCGCTGCTGGTCTATGTATCGTCCTATCTCAAGCGACACTATCCTGCTGCCTTCGCGGCCGCGCTGCTCAACAGCCAACCAATGGGTTTCTATGCCCCGGCCCAGATCGTGCGCGATGCACGCAATCATGGCATTGACGTACGTCCGTCAGACGTCCGCTTCTCGAACTGGGATTGCACGCTGGAAGGCGTACCCGGGATCGCTGCGGGCGACGAATCCGCGCCAGCACTCCGGCTGGGTCTGCGACAGATCAAAGGCCTGGCACCAGATGCCGCGGCGCGCATCGTGACTGCCCGTAGTCGTCAGGTCTTCACCTGCATCAATGATCTCGTCAACCGGGCTGCTCTGGATCGACGAGCTCGCGATGCGCTGGCACGAGCCGATGCACTGGCCGGGCTGGCCGGACATCGCCACAACGCCCAGTGGCAGATCGCTGCTGCGCAGGTTCACGACGACCTGTTTGCCGGCCTCGATGGTCCCGAGGAAACGGTCTTTCTGCCTGAACCCGCAGAAGGTACAGAAATCGTCGCCGACTATCACAGCACGGGGCTGACGCTGCGTCGACATCCAATGGCTTTGCTGCGTACGCGGCTGGAGAAGGCTGGCGTAATGACCGCCGAGCGATTCAATCGACGCGGCCAGGGGCAACAGGGCCATGTAGCCGGTATCGTCACCATGCGCCAGCGACCGGGTAGTGCCAAGGGCGTAACGTTCGTCACGCTGGAGGACGAAACAGGCTATGTGAACGTGGTAGTACGGCGTGAACTCCTCGCCGATTATCGGGTCGCCATACTCAGCGCCCGGCTGCTGCGGGTCATCGGCACCATGCAGCGCGCCGGGTCAGTCACCCACTGCGTCGCTCGCGAAATCATTGACGATACGAGACTGCTTGGCCGATTAAGCACCCGGACCCGGGATTTTCATTGAGCGCCCTATGGCTCTTCAGTATCTCGCGCATCAGGCAGCAAAACCCAAGACAGGGTTATCCGCAGATTTGCGCAGATTAGAAAGGATTAAAGGCGAAGATAAAAGCCGCTCAACTTGTGTGGCAGATGATCAGACCAGACGAGATTGCGCCGTAAGCACGGGCAGCGTGAAAATCTGTTGTGCCCTTGTCCTTAAATCTGCGCGAATCTGCGTCAGTCTGCGTCAGTCTGCGGATAAAATGCCTTCTGCCCCAGGCTTGGAACGTCGAAATTATTTCAACAAAATCAGACCTTAATGGCATGTTTTATGAGAGATTTAGTCCGGTCAAACTTGCTGAGCTAGATGCATAATCATAAACGTGCTTGTTTGTTGCAATAAGATAGGTATCGCATCAACACGTCACCGATCGCGTAAATGCTTCTATTCCCGCCCAGATCGCTCGCAGCCCAGGTTCCTTCCGATCGCAGCGGAAGGATATAACAAATCCCCACTTTTGACTGGTACTGACGGCCTATCGGCCTCATAATTCACAAGTCTGGAATTTTTATTGGATATCAATGGCTCGCAACCGCAGCGCCACGATCGCTGATATCGCCCGTCATGTCGGGCTGACCAACATAACGGTGTCGCGAGCGCTCAATCGCCCGGAGATGGTCAAACCTGCTACGCGTGATCGAATTCGGGAAGCAGCCCTGGCATTGGGATATGTACCGAATGCGTTTGCTCGCGGACTCAAGCGCAGCGACAGTCGACTGATCGGATTTGTCACCGACAGCGTCGACAACCCTTTCTATGCCGAAATGATCAAGGCAATCTCAAGCCACGCCAAGCGACACGACTACGCCATCCTGTTGTTCGATACCGACGGCGAACCATGGCTGGAAGCCAAGGCCATCGAGACGCTGCTCAGCTATCAGGCCGCCGGAATCATCTTGTCGCCGATCTCCGATAAACCCGATTACCAACCGGAATACATCAGCCAGCTCAAAGCCAGCAACATCGCCGTGGTACAGCTCGATCGTACGCTGCAAGGCGCCGACTTCAGCGCCGTAGTGCTGGACAATATCTGGGCAGGCGAATGCGCCGCGCAATATTTGCTCGAACACGTATTCGAGAATCCAAAAAACCTGGACAAATCACCTGCCCGGTTGCTGGTTGCAGCCGGCCCCGAGCAATCACATATCTCCCGTGAGCGGCTGGCCGGCGTGCATCATTCGCTTGCAGCCAGCCCGCGCGAGATCACAGTGGATGTGCTCTGGGGAGATTACACACTGGAGCCCGCGCTGCAGGCAGTGGGGCATTTTCTCGACCATTACGGCCCGCCAACTGCGGTTTTCGGGCTGAACCAGTTGATCACGCTGGGCGCGCTGAAAGCGCTGCAATCGCGCGGTGTTCCACGGGAAACACTCAGCGTGATAGGGGTTGATCGCCTGCCTTATATCGATATCTTCGATATCACGGTGCCGTGTGTGGTGCACGACGGTTATCACGCCGGGCAGAAAGCGCTCGAACTGTTGCTGGAGCAGATCGAGAACCCGTCACAGACTTCGCGCACTATCACCGTACGCGGAGCGCTGGTCGAATAAGTCGGCGCCCGGGAATCTGCGTCATACCTCAGTTATTGCGCGCCACAGTGCCCCGTATTCGGCAGACAGATGCAGCTCTTGTTGGTGGAATCGCCGCACCGTAGAGCGATGCGCGACGCTGATGATGGTGGATTCGGGCAGCGCTTTTATCAGCTCGCCGTATAGATGCTGCTCGAGTGCCTCGTCGACCGATGAGGTGACTTCATCCAATAGATTCCAGCGCGCACCGGTCATCAGCAGACGCACGAAGGCCATGCGCTGAAGCTCGCCCAGCGACAGGCGCTTGTCCCAGGCGGCGTGATCGTCAATCTGATCGTGCAGATAGGGAAGCTGACAGACATCCAGCCAGTGATGGAGCGCATCGCGATCGATACGCCGGCGTGGATAGGCCACTGCGTCGATCAGCCGGCCCTCGGGCAGATACGCCCGCTGTGGAATGAAGCAGAGCGAGGTTTCCGGCACCTCGACTTCGCCGCTGCCATACGGCCAGATCCCGGCCAGCACGCGCAACAGCGTGCTCTTGCCAACGCCGGTCTGACCCGTGATTAGAATACGGCTGGCGGGTTCAATGGCGACATCGATATTGGATAACAGCGTCTGGCCGTTGGGCAAATGCAGATCCAGATCACGTATCGCCAGCCGTGCGCCTTCGCGGCGGTGAACGCGGATAGCCGCGTCGGCCGATGGGCGGTGGGTCTTGTTGGCAGCTCGCAGCTCGTCCAGACGATCGGTGACGGCGATCCATTCGGTCAACGATAGATATCCGTTGCCGTTGCTGGTGAAATTATCCACCAGATAGGCGAACGCGTTCTGGATATTACCGAACGCGCTCAACACCGCCATCATGCCGCCAAGTTCGATCTCCTTGTTGAGATAAGCCGGCAATACCGCCACCACTGGGATCAGCACCGCGGCCTGGTTGAAGCTGAACGAAAAACCGTTGACGCCAATATTGCGGCGAATCCGCCGATGAAAGATATCGAACACCGGCTGAAAACGTTCGATCAGATGCCGTGCCGTGGCACCGTGCCCACGGCTGGTGGCGATGGATTCGCTATTTTCGCGTACCCGCGCCAGGCTGTAGCGGAAGTCACCTTGGGCTCTCTGGTAGATATTGTTCAGCCAGAACAGCGGCTTGCCAATCCAGATGACGATCAACGTGCCGAGTAGCGCATAACCGACGTTTACCCACACCAGATACCCCGGTGGATGGAAACCGAACAGGGTGATCGGTTCCCCAAGACGCCACAGCACCAGCCCAAACACGATGATCGACGCCACGGAATTCAACAGGCCGAGTGGCAGCGACAGCGATTGCCCGGTAAAGAACTCGAGATCCTGGGATATGCGCTGGTCAGGATTGTCTACGCGCGATCCGTCGATCTGCATCCGGTAGTAGGTATGACGGCTCATCCAACGGTGGACATAGGTCGCCGTCATCCAGCGACGCCAGCGATTCTGCAATACCTGCATCAGATATTGCTGGAGCACGTTCACGATGACCCACAGCGCTGCCAGAAATGTGAACACGCCGACCTCTTTCCAGATCAGCGCCGCGTCATAGCTCTGCAGCGCGTTGTAGAAGCTCTTGTACCAATAGGTGATCGCCGCGCTGAGCGCCACCGTGGTCAGCGTCAGAAACACGACGGCCCCGGCCAGCAGGAATGCGCGACGTCTGTCAGCCGAGTGCAGATAAGGGCGGGTGAGACGCCAGAACTTGGCCAGAAATTCGCGGGCAGACCGAGATCGCGCGCTATCGGGCAGCGCTGTCGTATCACTCATAGGCAGTGGCTTCTTATGCAAGGCGCGCGAACGCCGGTTTTGTCGCGAAACAACGGCCGAACTGATGGCCATAGCGAGCGCGTTCGCTTATTTGTAAGCTGCGGAACAATCGGTATCGGTCATTGTATGACTCATACACAGTCAATTGGTTCGCACCCGCTTCGTTTATGGCACGGCCTGGAAACCACCTGATACATTCGAATCATCTGCCACGCCTATGGAGTGCCGCGGCCACTGCGCCTTGTGCCAATCACTTGGGAATTCATTCGTGAAGCGACTGACGGTGCATGCCGCGCGCGCGGCCTTGCTTCTGAGCGTATGTACCCTCGCCCATGCAGGCACCCGATCCACGCTGAAAAAAGTCACGCTGACGCGGGCTGACGGCAAGACCGACGTCGTCCTGCAATTTTCCAACACGCCTGTGTTCCACGATTTTGCTCTTGGCGATCCGCCTCGCGCGGTTCTCGACATGCGTGATACGCGCAACGGCTGGCGCGGGAACTCTCTTGACGGTGGCGCGGTTAAAGCCGTGCGGTTGGCCCGCAACCAGCACGGTCGGCTTCGGGCGGTGCTGGATCTGCGCCACGGCGGGCACCTGTCGAACGTATCTCGTCGCGGCAATACGCTCATCATCCATATCACTGGCGGCTCGACTGACAAGACAGCTGTGGGTGCAAGCCACCCTGATCAAACCATCTCGACCGGCGCTTCGCACGGCCAGCTATACCGGGCGCGGTATCGGGTGGCGCGCGCCAATCGCCCGATCGTGGTGGTCATCGATCCCGGTCATGGCGGTAGTGATCCAGGAACCAGCGGTCCGAACGGGCTGCATGAGAAAGCGGTCACGCTATCGATCGGAAAAATGCTGTTCGACAAGCTGGAGAAGACGCCCGGAATTCATCCAGTGCTCACCCGAAGCCGTGATCACTATGTGACGCTCAGCGACCGCGTATCGATTGCCCAGAAACGCCATGCCGACGTGTTTGTGTCGATTCATGCCAATGCCTCGCCCGGCCATCCCAAGGTCACGGGTGGAACGTGCTACGAACTTTCCCAGCACGGCGCCAGCAGTGCCGAAGCCGCACAGCTGGAGCACTTCGAGAACAGCCGGGATCGTGACATCGCCGGCGTGCATTTTTCATCCCACAATCACACTCTTAATACGATCCTCACGCAGCTGTTCCAGAACCAGTCGATCGAAGCGGCGCACAGCCTGGCAAACAGCATTATCGGCGAGTTCGCCCAGGTTGAACCGATCTACAAGCGCAAGCCGCCACGGGCCAACTTTGCCGTTCTACGCAATCCGATGGTGGCCTCGGTGCTGTGCGAAATAGCGTTCCTGTCCAATCCGGCTCAGGCACGTCAACTACGCACCCATGCGTTTCGCAAACAGCTCGCCAACGCGATCTATCTCGGGATCGTGCAATACCTGCGCAACAATCCGCCAATGCACGCTGAACCCGATCAACACAATATCTATGTGGTGCGTACCGGCGATACGCTGTCGGGGATCGCCGCGGCAAACGGTCTGTCGGCCAAACAACTTGCAGCCGCCAACCACCTGCGTTCCACCCAACTGCGTATTGGCCAGACCTTGAAGCTGGCGACGACGGCGTCAAGCGCTGCGGTACCGAAGCCGGCGGCGCTGCAAAATTACAAGGTGCAGCCCGGTGACACGCTCTCCCAGATCGCAGTTCGGCACGGCGTGAGCACAAGCCTGCTTGAGACATTGAATGACATGCAGAGCTCGACTATTCGCGCCGGCGAAATGCTGAGCCTGCCCAGCACCGATCACGATGGAGCGTCCTGACGGTCTCGATGGCGCTGCACACTGAACCGGTGCACGCCAGGAGTGTTCGTACCGTCGCCTATTCAGACGCCGACGGGTTGGTTTCTGCGACGCAAGACCCACGAACGCCCTGCCGGCAGCCAGCTCGCGGCATAGAACATGAAACTCAGCGACGCGATACAGGAGGTGGCGGGTACGTTGACGTAATACGAAAACCACAGGCCACCCCAGGTCTCTACCAGTGCCAGCACGATCGTCAGCGCAATACCGGTTCCCAGTCGGCCGGTCCATGCCTGAGCCGCTGCCGCTGGTCCAACAAAGATCGCAAAGCTCAACAGCGCACCGATGACGGGCACCGAGATAGCGGCGGTCGCTGCCAGTATCAGCAGAAACAAGGTACTGATCAGCGAAACCGGCACGCCGCTGGCCCGCGCTGCTGCCGGGTTCAGACTGGCAAAACGCAGCGGACGAAACATGGCCGCCAGAAGCAGGACGACAAGCAGCGAGACGCCCGCGGTGAGCTCCAACTGGCCGGTGCTGATTCCCAGCACGCTGCCGAACAGAATGCCGATCGCGGCGTTGGCGTTGGCGCTGTACAGATTCACGAACAGAACGCCAAGCCCAAGCGAGAACATCAGAATCATGCCCACGCTGATATCGCGATGGCCGATGTCCTCGCCGGCCACGGCCATGAGCAGCGCGGCAGCCAGAACGAACACGAACAGCCCGAGCATTGGATCAAAACCCACCAGCGAGGCGCCTGCTGCCCCGGCGAAGCCGACGTTGGAAAGCGCGTGGGCGGCAAACGCCTGCCGTCGAAGGACCACAAAATATCCGACCACCGAGCCAGCGATCGAGATACAGGTGCCGGCAGCAAAAGCGTGGCGCATGAACGCCATGTCCAGGGGAGCCGGCCAGATCATGCGCGTTGCAGCCGGTCGATCAACGAGGTGATTTTTGGATTGGCACAGTGTGCCGTCTGGGCGGGGATAACGAACACCTGCCCATGCTCACGCACCACATGCATTGGTACGCCATACAACGCACTCAGCGTCTCATCGGTCACCACGTCCTCGATCGGCCCGACCCGACCCTGACCGTTGGCCAGATAAAGCACGCGGTCGGCGGTCTGGACCAACGGATTGATGTCGTGTGTGCTGCACAGGATTGCAATACCCAACGTATCCCGCAGGCGAGCCGCGAGTGCGACGATACGCTCCTGCGCACCCGGATCGAGCTGGGCCAACGGTTCATCCATGAAGATCAGCTTCGGCTGGTTAACCAGCGCCTGCGCCACCAGTAGGCGTTGGCGCTGGCCGCCCGACAGATTCGCCAGCTTGTGATGAGCGAGGTCTCGCGCGTCGACCAGATCGAGTGCACGGTCTACCGCGCGCGCCGCAGCGCGGTAGCGCAGCGTCATGCCCCAGCGCCGGCCGTTGTAGGCGGCCGCGACAAACTCGCGACCGATGAAGCCGCCGTCATGGATCAGCCGATCTGCCTGCGGCACATAAGCGATCTCGGACCGTGCCGCCGCTGGCTCGCAGCCCAGAATATCGACCGAGCCCTGGCGCAGCGCGGTCAGACCCAGCAACGTCTCGAACAGCGTAGTCTTACCGCTGCCGTTGGCGCCCACCAGAGCGGTGAAACTGGCTGCTTCGATCTGGAACGACAATCCGCTGAAGACGGCATCACGGCCCTTACCGGCCGCAATACCACTGGCGATGACCACAGGTTCAGCCATCAAGAACCCGCGTGCGCGGCGAGCGCTTTCTCGATCGCCTGCAACTGGCTGATCTGCCACTGGGCATAGTCTTCGCCGTGCAGCGGAATAGCACTCACCCCCACGGCCGGGATACCGGCTTTCCGAGCGGTGCCCACTTCGCTCTGGGTCAGCCGGTTATGCACCTGTTTGTTGTAGATCAGCAACGCCACCTTGTGATTCTGCAGCGCCTGCGTGAACTGTTTGACCTGCTGCGCGCTGGGCTGGCTGTTATCCATCGAGGCAAACTGGATATCATGATAACGATCGCGATAGCCCAATAGTTTGATCATATAGGCGTACACGGGCACGGTCGCGGTGACGGCCAGATTTGGATGGGCTGCAATCAGCGTCTGAACCTGGGCATAGATCGGCAGCAACTGCGCTTGGAAGTGATGAAGATTGGCCCGGTAATCGTCGGCATGCGCCGGATCCATCCGCGTCAGCGCCTTTGCTACGCGACTCGCAGTTGCCAGCATGATCTGCGGAGAGTAGAACAAATGCGGGTTGTTGTCGGCCATGATCATCGCACTACCTGTGTCGCTGGCCTTGATCACCTGCCGGCCTGCGCTGGATGTGCCCTTTAGCAGCGGGGCCATCCATCCGTCAAAGCCAAGGCCGTTCATTACTACCAGGTCTGCGTTCTGGAGCTGACGCCCGATCCGCGGACTCCCCTCGAATTGATGTGGATTGACGCTGGGACTGTCCAGCAGGGAAATGACGTCGACATGATCGCCGCCAATGGATTCAACCATGCTGCCGTAACTACTTTCTGCAGCTACCGCATGGATCTTGTCCTCTGCGCGTGCGGTTTGCGGCGCCACCAGCCAATAAATCAGAAATAGCCCGAGCATCAGAGGACGAGGTCTGAGAGACAAAAAGCAAGCCTGGCTCATGATGCATGTTCAGAGAGTGACGAATAGCTTGTATTATACGTTATATCGTAACTTTTACAAGCGTATAAATCTCCTCCTGCCCCAGAGGCGCTATCGGCAGGTGTAGCCGCCATCGATCGGCAGGCAGATACCGCTGATCATGCGAGCCGCGTCACCCAGCAGGAACAGAATGGGACCCACCACATCCGACGGCTCGGCAAAGCGCCCCAGCGGAATGGCCGCCAGCATGGGATCACGTTTCTCGGGCGCCGACCATACCTTGCGAGCCATGGCGGTCAGCGTCACCGTTGGGTTGACGCTATTGACCCGGATATTGTGCGGGCCGAGCTCTACGCACAGCGCCCGCGTGATGGCGTCCAGCGCGCCTTTCGAGGCGCTATAGGCCAGATGATCGTCAAGCGCGACCAGAGACGCCTGGCTCGATACGTTGACGATGCTCCCCGGCCGGCCGTGCTCGATCATGCCGCGGGCAGCGGCTCGCGCAGCCACCGCCGCAGCTCGGGCATTGGTATAAAACACTGCATCAATCTGGTCGGCCGGCAGCGTCAATGCCGATTCCACATGCGTAATGCCTGCGCTGTTGACCACGCCGTCAAATGGCCCGTTGTGCTCAATCAAGGCTTCCAGTGCTGCGCTATCGGTCAGGTCCAGGGCTTCGGTTTCACAGCCCAGAGCAGCGAGTGCAGCCAGGGCCGCTGCGTTGCGGCCCACCGCCAGCACATGGGCTCCGGCAGATCGCAGCGCCACGGCGGCGGCCTCGCCGATACCTCTCGTGGCACCGGTCACCAGATAACGACGCCCACTCAAGGACGCATCGCTCGCTTGCGTGTTCACGGAATGAGTAGCACCTTGATGGACTCGGCGGCCGCAGCCATGCTAAAACCTTCCTCGTAGTCGGCGAGTGGCAGCTGATGGGTGACAATCCCGTTGGTCGTCACCAGCGAGCGCGCCATCAGGTCGATCGCCACTGGAAAGGTGCGCGGCGACAGATGTGCACCGCGCACATCAAGTTCCTTGCGATCGCCCATGACAAGCCCGGTCCGCGCCTCGGCGCCCTCGCCCATCTCGATCACTTCGCCAAAGAACTCGTGGCCGGCGACCACCGGTGCCTTGACCCAGCTCGGCTGGCTGTTGCCGCCCCAGAACATCTCAGCGCCCGAGCGGCATTTGACGTCACTGGCGCAGATGCCGCAGGCGCCGATCTTGAGAATTACCTCGCCCGGGCGGGCCATGGGCCGGTCAATCGAATCCAGCCGATAATCGTCGGGGCCGTGGCATACGATGGCTCGCATGGTCTCGGCATGAGGGGTGTTTGTCGTGCTCATGGGAATTCTCCTAAGCTTTTCAGGGCGCACTTGTCCGGCCGGCCAGCATCAGCTGACCGGCTTGAGTCTTTTTCAGATCAGGCTTCTCGACCCTTGCCGATGTATACCGCGAGCAGGATGATGCCTCCCTTGATGACGTCCTGCAGATAGGAGGAGACGCCCGTCAGGTTCAGTCCATTATTGAGGATCGCCAGCAGCATGGCGCCCACCAAGGTGCCGAGAATGGCGCCGCGGCCGCCGGCGATGGAGGCGCCTCCGAGCACGACGGCAGCAATGGCATCGAGCTCGAAACCCTCACCAATGCTGGGCTGGCTGCTCATCAAACGGGATGTGATCACCAGGCCAGCAATCGCCGCGGTCGGCCCACTGATCCAGCAACATAATCAGGATCGGCGCCTCCAATCCAAACACTTCGCCGCGGCCAAACCACGAAAACCACTGCGGCAGACCGGAAATCGGATAGCCTCCGGTATAAAGCAGACCCAGACCGTGAGCAGCGCCCATGGTTGCCAGCGTCACGATGATAGGCGGCATCCGACCAAAAGCCACGCAGAAACCGTTGAACGCACCAAACAGACCGCCAACACACAAGCCCGCGATGATCGTCGCCGGCGCTGGCCAGCCGCTGATCATCAAACCGGCCATGATGGTGCCCGACAGCGCCATCACCGGCCCCACCGACAGATCGATGCCGCCAGTGAAGATGGCAAAGGTCATGCCCACGGCGATGATGCCGATCACCGAGCCTTGCTGGGCCACGTTGACCAGATTGTTGTAATCGAGAAACCGATCGTTGAGGATCGCCATGAGGATGAATACGGCGATGAATCCCAGCAGCGGGTAGAACATCGGCGAGTGCAGCATGCGCTGCCAGGCAGAGGCACGCCGGCGCCGCCGCGCATCACTCGTCACGTTTTGAGTCGAATCGGTCATTGAGCTTCCTCCATGGCAGGCTGCCTGCGCTTTGCATCGTCGCGCTGCGGCTCGGTGACGGCGTGACGCATGATGATTTCGGAATCGATATCGTCGTCGACCAGCTCGGCCACGATGCGGCCGTGGCTGAATACCATGACGCGATCACAGACGCCGGTAACTTCCGGCAATTCGGACGACACCATGATGATGGCAATGCCCTGGGCGGCCAGACGTTTCATCAACAGGTATATTTCGGACTTGGCACCCACATCGATGCCGCGTGTGGGCTCGTCGAAGATCAGGATGCGACAGCCACGTTCCAGCCAACGTGCAATCACGACTTTCTGCTGATTGCCGCCCGACAGCGATCGCACCGGGGTCTCGGCACTCGGCGCCTTGACCTGTACGCGATCCATCACGCCGCTCACCTGATCGGCTTCCCGGCGCCGACTGATGAACGGGCCATTACGACAGAACTGTTTCAAGTGATTGATCGTAATGTTGTCACTGCAGGAAAACGGCAGAATCAGCCCTTGTCGCTTGCGATCTTCCGGCAACAGACCGATACCGGCCGCCAGGGCGTCTGCCGGCGACGAGAATTTCATCTCCTTGCCGTCCAGGCGGATATGCGACACGCGCGTCGGATAAGCGCCGATCAACGCCATCGCCATCTCGCTGCGTCCCGATCCGACGAGCCCGGCAAAGCCCAGGATCTCGCCTTTGGCCAGTGTGATGGAATCAGTATGCGTGGTGTTCTTCATGCCGATCTCGGCTTCGAGCAGGATTGGCGCATTCAGATCGCGCGGCTCGCGCGGCGGAAAAATATTCTCGACCTTGCGGCCGACCATCATTTCGACAAGCGCATCATGATCGGTCTCGGAGACCGGGAAGCTCGCCACGTAGCCACCGTCGCGCAACACGGTGATCCGGTCGCAGATCTCGAAAATTTCCTCCAGATGGTGGGAGATGAACACCGTGGCCACGCCGTCCTTGCGCAGGCGCCGCATGATGACAAACAGCCGTTCGACTTCGGTCGGTGTCAGCGGCGCGGTCGGTTCGTCCAGCACCAGAACACGAGCCTTCAGCGACAACGCCTTGGCGATTTCGACGAACTGCTGATCGGCAACGCTCAGCCGATGCACCGAGATTTCCGGATCAATCCTGATGCCCAGGCGATCGAACAAGTCATGGGCTTCGGATCGCATGAGCGAACGCCGGATCATGCCGAATCGGTTGCGCGGCTCGCGCCCGAGGAAAATGTTATCCGCGACCGACAGCCAGGGAATCAGGCTGAATTCCTGGAACACGATGCCGATGCCGGCCGCGCAGGCCTCACGATAGCTGGAAAATGTCCGCGCGTCTTCGTTGATCCGGATCAGCTGCCCCAGTGGAAGCTGGCCACGTCCTTGGGCGTCACGGGTGTAACGTCAACCGGGATCGTTTTTGGACTCTTCTCGCCGCGATACTTCTTGATCGCCAGCTTCAAGCCTTCCACGACCTCTTTGCCCGGATGCTGGGCCACGTCGACCACAATCGGCGTATTCGGCTGCTGCATGGCCTTGATCACCTCGGGATTGCCGTCAATCGTCGCGAGCTTCACGTTGTTCTTGGTCGAGCCGAGCGCTACGAGCGCACCGAGCGTGCCGCCGTCGTTGACGCTGAACAGGCCATCCAGATCAGGATGTGACGTGAGCATGTTTTGAGTCGCGTTCATGGCCGCGTTGCGTTCCTCGTGACCGTTCTGCTCATCGACGATCTTGATGTTTACGTTGTCATTTCGAGGCCAAACCGGACTAAACCGACCAGGCAATCCGTCTTTTGGCTATCAAGACTAAAGTCGAAATACTCGCCACGAGCGCGCTTCCCGCGAACCCGGCACAGTAGATAGCAGCTATCCGGACCACATCACCCGCCTCGTTTATCAAGTCGCAAGGAGACAACATGAACAAACACTATCTCGGCATCGACGTAGGTTCCGGCAGCGTCCGCGCCGGCGTCTTTGACGTAGCTGGGCGGTGCCTGGCTCAGGCCGCACAGAAGATTAATCAGTATCGCCCAAGAGCAAACTTTGTCGAGCAATCAAGCGACGATATCTGGGCGCAGTGCGTGAGCTGCGTCAAGCAGGCCATCATCGAAGCCGGCATCGCGCCGGATCAGGTCGCAGCGATTGGCTTCGATGCGACCTGCTCGCTCGTAGCCCTTGGCAAGGACGGCCGGCCGGTATCGGTTTCGCCTAGCAATGATGATGACCACAACATCATCATGTGGATGGACCATCGCGCGGTGGCCGAAGCGGCGGAGATTGCCAACACGGGCCACGCCGTCCTGCAATACATTGGCGGGCAGGTCAGCCCTGAACTGGAAATACCCAAGCTCCTCTGGCTCTCGCGCCAGCGCCCCGATCAGTTCGAGCGCGCGGCATGCTATCTCGATCTGACCGATTTCATGGTGGCTCGAGCCGTGGGTGCCCTCGATGGCTCGAGCGCGCCAGACAAGAGCGTGTGTACCCAGGTCTGCAAATGGCTCTATCTGGCGCACGAAACACGCTGGCCGCAGGATCTTCTGAATCAGATTGGCCTGAGTGCCTTGTTCGACAAGGCATTGATGAACGGCGATATTCGAGCAGTCAGCGCACCGGCCGGCACGCTCTGCGCTGAAGCCGCCGACGCCATGGGCTTGCCCAGGACTGTCGTGGTCGCAACCGGCATGATCGATGCCCACGCCGGCGCTCTGGGAATGCTGGGCGACGACCCGACCGGCAGCCTCGCCGTCATCGCCGGCACGTCAACCTGTCATATTGCGCTGTCGAGCGAGCCTTGTTTCGTGCCCGGCGTGTGGGGCCCCTATTGGGGCGCGGTGTTGCCCGATGCCTGGATCAACGAAGGTGGCCAGAGCGCAGTCGGAGCGCTGATCGACCACGTTATTCGCGACAGCGCCGCCTACGAGACGCTGATTCACGAAGCCAACGCACAGAAGATCAGCCACTTCGATATACTCAATGCGCGTATCAAGGCATTGGAGGCAGAGCGCGGCGAACTGACCGGCGATGTCCATCTGCTCGACTATCATCACGGCAATCGTTCACCGTTGGCCGACACCAGTCTCACCGGCATGATTACCGGTTTGACGCTGGAATCGGGTCTGGATGCATTGGCCGTGCGTTATCTGGCCACGCTGCAAGCGGTGTCCTATGGAACCCGTCATATTGTCGAAGCGCTCAACGCGAACGGGCATAGCGTCAAGAGACTGTTGGTCTGCGGCGGCGCATTGAAGAACGAACGCTGGCTGACCGAAATGGCCGACGCCGTGGATCTGCCGCTGGTCTTGCCTGCCGAGCCCGAGACGGTGCTGCTCGGCAGCGCCATGCTCGCCGCCACGGCCGGCGGTGATTTCCCCAGCGTCCAGGCCGCCAGTGCAGCCATGAGCCATGCCAAGCGTACGATCGAGCCCAATCCCGCGCGCCGTGCTTTTCACGAGGCCAAATATCGCGTCTATCGCGAGATGCACGAAGATCAGCTCAAGTATCGATCCCTCATGGGTAATACAGCTAGCGTACTATCTCGTCTGTAATTGAGTGGGACGCATTGAATGATTCCTGGTTTTTCCTCGCGCCGCCGTTTCGCCGATCTTGACGAGCGCGAGATTCTCGCGCTGGCGATTTCCTCTGAAGAAGACGACGGGCGGATTTATCGCAGC
>JAQIBT010000135.1 GCA_027858915.1 Salinisphaera sp. | reverse complement strand
TACCTGTTGGGTCATACGGGGATTCAGCTGTCGACGCCAGTATCTCCGTTCTTTCTTGGCTTTGTGCGGCCTGAGCCATGCGTGCTACGCGCGGCTACTTCAGCCAGACAATAATGCTTCGAGCTCCGCACGAGCGCCTTGTTCGTGCAGACGTGACAAGGCGTCGGTATATGCCGCCACGAAGCGCTCGTTGTCCACCAGGTCGCCGAACAGCTCGCGATTCTCGATGAACGCCGTGGGATTGTCGCGATTGTGCTGGGCAATACGTTTCAGCTCGTCTGCCAACCGATCCACGATCTCGATCGGTTCGCCTGCTTCGTCATGCCCTTCGGCATAGCGCGCCCAGCTGGCAACCACCGCTGCCGACCGCTTGATCTCGCCGCCGGCATCCAGCTGCTCGCGCACGACCGGCAACAGCCATTTCGGGATACGATCCGAACTTTCGGCGCATAATCTGGCCAAGGTATCGCGAATCTCCGGGTTGGAGAAACGGTCGATGAGCGTTTGCTTGTAGTCGTTCAAATCGACGCCCGGCACCGGCCGTAGCGTTGGTTCACCTTCGTAGGTCATGTAATCCATCAGAAAGTCGGCAAACAGCTTGTCCTGACAGACCTCGTGCGCGTAGCGGTATCCGGCCAGATAGCCCAAATAAGTCAGCGCCTGATGGCTGGCGTTAAGCAAGCGCAGTTTCATCAACTCGTAGGGCATGACGTCGTCGACGATCTGTACGCCGACGTCTTCATAAGGCGGGCGCCCCTGGTTGAAGTGGTCTTCCAGAACCCACTGGGTGAAGGGCTCGCAGACGACCGGCCAGGCGTCATCGATACCGAAGCGCTCTCGCACCTGAGCCTTGTCAACGTCAGTGGTGACCGGCGTGATGCGATCGACCATGGAATTGGGGAACTGCACGTGCTCGGCCATCCACTCGCCAAGCTCTGAGTCCTTGTGTCGGGCAAATGCCACGAACATCTTGCGGGCCACATCACCGTTGCCCTGGATGTTGTCGCAGGACATGAGCGTGAACGGCTCGATCCCACGCTCGCGACGTCGACGCAGGGCCTCGGCAACCAGGCCAAATGTCGTGCGCGGCGTCGCGCCTTCGGCCAGATCGTGCACCACGTCGGGGTTGTCCAAATCGAACTCACCGGTGACGTGATGGAAGTTATAGCCGCCCTCCGTCACCGTGAGTGACACGATGCGCGTGCTTTCGGCGGCGATCTTCTCGATCACCGCTTCCGGGTCGTCCGGCGCAAACAGATAATCCACGATCGAGCCGATCACCCGCGGCTCGTAGCTGCCGTCTGCGTGCTTGAGCACCAGCGTATACAGGCCGTCCTGCGCTGCCATCACCTCGGCCATGCGACGATCCGAGGGCATGACGCCCACGCCACAAATGCCCCAGTCCAGAGCCTTGCCTTCGTTCATCAGCGCGTCGAGATACATCGCCTGATGGGCGCGATGGAAACCACCGACACCAAAATGCACGATTCCGGCCGAGACCTGACTACGGTCGTAGTTCGGCGTCGCCACGTTATCGTCGATTTGATCAAGAGCCGCGTTGTTCAATGCTTGCATGCGGGGATTCCCCAGTTCCGGGCAGACAGCCGTCAACGCGGCTGTCTGCAAATACATGAGGCGAAAAGTCGAGTGGCGCGCGAGGGCGGCTTGGGCAATGAGCCGCTAGTGAGCGTCCGACTGACCAATATCGATCCCGTGCAGCGTCATTTCGCTGTCCTTGTCGAACAGATACAGCTTGTCCGACGGACAGCCCAGCGTCACCGTGTCGCCCATGGCGACCATCTGATGCGGTTTGATCTGCGCGGTGACCCGGGTGTCGCCTATCAATACCTGGATCATGGTCATCGCACCCAGAGGTTCGACCACCTCGACCTGGCCCTGCATCCGATTGTCTGCGCTTTCACTGTCCGATAGGTGCAGATGCTCCGGGCGGATGCCGGCCCATACCTGTGTCTGACCGTGATCGGCCAACACCGACCGACGCGGGCCGTCGGTCGCAAGCTGGAAGTCAGGACCGCTTAGCGCCTGCCCGTTGTCGCTGACCTCGGCGGTCAGGAAATTCATCGACGGGGTGCCAATAAAGCCGGCCACGAACAGATTCGCAGGGTGCTGATACAGCGTATTCGGGCTGTCGATCTGCTGTACCAGACCGTCTTTCATGACCGCGATCCGCTGGCCCATGGTCATGGCTTCGGTCTGGTCATGGGTGACGTAGAAAGTGGTCACACCCAGCTTGCGATGCAGTTTGACGATTTCAGCCCGCATGTCGACTCTGAGCTTGGCATCGAGATTGGACAGGGGTTCGTCCATCAAAAACACCTGCGGCTGGCGCACAATGGCCCGGCCCAGCGCCACCCGCTGGCGCTGGCCGCCAGACAGGGCCCGGGGCTTGCGATCCAGCAGGGGTTCAATGCCCAGCACGGCGGCAGCGTCGTCTACGCGTTTCTTGATGTCGCTTTTGGCATATTTCTTGAGCTTGAGCGAGAACGCCATATTGTCGCGCACCGTCATGTGCGGGTACAGGGCGTAGCTCTGGAACACCATGGCGATATCGCGATCCTTGGGGGCCACACCGGTGACGTCGCGGCCGCCGATCTTGATTGCGCCTTCGGTGTGTTCTTCCAGCCCAGCGATCATGCGCATGGTCGTGGTCTTGCCACAGCCGGAAGGCCCGACCAATACCACGAACTCGCCGTCCTCGCTCGTCAGGTTGAAGTCTTCAACCGCCAGCGATTCCGCAC
Organism: Salinisphaera sp.; assembly: GCA_027858915.1. Taxonomy (GTDB): domain Bacteria; phylum Pseudomonadota; class Gammaproteobacteria; order Nevskiales; family Salinisphaeraceae; genus Salinisphaera. The sequence continues at coordinate 6,904 of JAQIBT010000135.1, read as the reverse complement.
CCGGATAGCGCTTGCCAACGTTGCTCAGTTCTACGACTGCCATTTCAGTTTCCTCGGTCGGGCCGGCTGCCTGTGAGCCGGCTCCTTAAGTCAGTTTGTCCGCAGACACACGCAAACGAAAACATGAACGAATCATTTTTCAGTTCGTCTATCGTTCCTTTATCTGCGTGGATCTGCGGATAAATGTCTTCTTTTCGTGGTGTCTTATTGGGTTTATTGGCGGACAGACCTCTTGTTGCAGCATTACTTGACTGCACCAAACGTCAAGCCGCGGACCAACTGCCGCTGAGTGAACCAGCCGGCGACCAGTATCGGCAACACTGACAAGGTCGACGCCGCCGACATGTTCGCCCAGAACTGCCCGCGAGCGCTCTTGAATCCCGAGACGAACACCGAAAGCGTTGCGCCGTGAACGTTGGTTATGTTGATGGCCCAGAACGCTTCATTCCACGCGAGCACGATCGCCAGCAGTCCCGTCGAAATGATGCCGGGCAGCGCAAGCGGCGTCACAATTCGAACAATGTTGTCCACCAGCGACGCGCCATCTATTTCGGCTGCCTCGAGAATCTCGCCCGGCACGTCCTTGAAGTAGGTATAAAGCAGCCACACCACAATCGGCAGATTCATCGCCGTATAGATCAGCGTCAGGCCCAGCGCGCTGTCAAGCAGATGCAGGTTCTTGTACACGATATAAATCGGCACGAGAACACCGACTGCCGGCAGCATTTTGGTGGAGAGCATCCACAGCAGCGTGAAGTCTGTGCGCTTGGATCGCCGAAACGCCATCGAGTAGGCGGCCGGAACCCCCAGCACAACGCAGAGCAAGGTCGAGCCGACGGCGGTGTACACCGAATTCAGCGCGTAATGCCAGTAATTACTGTTGACCAACGCGTTGACGTAGCTGGCCATAGTCGGCGAAAAAATAAACGCCGGCTCCCTGGCCGCTGCCAGCGCATTGGTCTTGAATGAACTCAGGATGAGCCAGAAAATCGGAAAGAACATCAGAATACTGACCAGCCAGGCCAGCAGGTTCACCCCGATCTTGCCAGGCCACGACATCTTGTTCATGTCACGCCTCCTCTTGAATATTCGAGTAGATCATCCGCACTAGGAAGATGGCGACGATATTGGCAAGGATCACGGCAAATATCGCACCCGCCGAAGCGGCACCGATGTTGTACGCCGAAAAGGCCTGCAGATAGATGTAGTACGGAAGGTTGGTCGTAGCAGTACCGGGGCCGCCCGAGGTGGTCACATAAATCTGGCCGAAAATCACCAGAAAAAATATGCTCTCCAGCATGACGACTGCATAGAGTGGCCTGCCAAGCTGGGGCAGCACAATATGGCGGAATGTCTTCCACGCGCCGGCGCCGTCCAGGCCTGCCGCTTCCTTGAGATCCTCCGGCACGCCTGACAGGCTGGCCAGCAACACCAGCATCGCGAAAGGGGTCCATTGCCAGGTCACGATTCCGACCAAAGACGGCATGGGAAATTGTGCCAGAAAATCGATTGGAACCAGACCGAGCCCTCGCCACAGGGCGGCCAGCAGGCCAAAGGAGGGGTTCATCATCAGGTTGCTCCAGATCAACCCCGTGACGACTGGCATGATGAAAAACGGTGAAGCCGCGAAAGTGCGGAGGATGTTTCGGCCAAAAACGTGTTCATTGTTGTAGAGCACGGCAAAAAACAGGCCGAACAGAATGGTCAGTATCAGCGATGCAACAACCAGCACAAGCGTGTTGATGAACGCGGACAGGAAATCCGGATCAGCCAGAACATTCGCGTAGTTGGCGATACCGGCCCAGCCCGTGAAGGTAGGCCTGATCAGATTGTAGTTGCGGAACGAGTAGTAGATGGTCATGGCCAACGGCACGAGCATCCATACAAAAAGATAGACAACCGCCGGGCCGATCAGCAGAAACGAAATCATACCCTGGCTGGCTTTTCCGAGTTGCCTCTGTCTTGTTTTTACAGTCGACCTTATTGCTCTCGTCGCCATAAGCCGGTCGCCCCCTTGGTTGTACCCTTCTGGCATCTGCGCTCACGACCGATTTCACGAGTTCGGAGGCCCAGCGTGGCGATGCCAGCAGTAGAAAAGACAAAATGCCGCAAGTCTTGAAGCGGCAGCCGATCGCTTGCGATCCGCCACCGCTTCAAGGGACAGAAATCCTGCCTCTATGTCAGACCGATGACTTGCCCGTTACTTACTGTAATAACCGGACTGTTGCATCGTGGACTTGACCGACTTCTGGGACTTCTCCAGGGCTTCGTCGACAGACATACGCCCAGCCAGTGCAGCGGCGACGTTCTGGCCGACGCTCTGTCCAAGCGCCTGGAACTCAGGAATAGCGACAAACTGAATGCCCGTATACGGCACCGGCTTTTCTGTCGGCTTGTTCGGATCGGCCTGGTTGATCGCCTTCATGGTCAGATCCGCATAGCCACCGGCCGCTTTCTTGTAGTCCGGGTTGCTATAGGTGGAATAACGGGTACCGGGTGGTGCATTTACCCAGCCATCCTTCTCGCCGACGAGGTTGACATATCCCTTGGATGTGGCCCATTCAACAAACTTGCGGGCAGCATCGGCATGCTGGGTATCCTTCGGAATCGCCAGTGCCCAGCTCCAGAGCCAATGGGAGCCATTCTTGGTCTTGGCGACCGGTGCCCACGCAAAACCTACGTCCTTGGCAACCTTGGAAGTCTTCGGATCAGATACGTAGCCAGCACCGGAGGTCGCGTCTACCCACATGGCGCAATGGCCGTTCGAGAACAGATTCTCGACCTCTACAAAACCGTTCGATGTCGAACCGCTCGGGCCATAGTTCTTCAACAGATTGAGATAGGTGCTCAGTGCGTCATGCCAGCCGCTTGAGGTGAGTTCCGGCTCCCACTTCTTGTTGAACCAGCGTCCACCAAACGTATTCACCATGGTGTCGAACAGCGCCATGTTTTCGCCCCACCCCGGCATGCCTCGCAGGCAGATACCGTTGACCGCGTTGCTGGGATCGTTGAGCTTCTTGGCGTACGAACTGATCTGCTTCCAGGTAGGATGCTCTGGCATCTGGATGCCGGCTTTCTTGAACAGATCCTTGCGGTAGTAGGTGAAGGACGATTCTGCATAGAACGGCAACGCGTAGAGCTCGCCGTTGTAGGAGAGCGCCTTGCGCACCGGCTTGATAACGTCGTTAACATCATACGACTTGGGAAGATTGTTAAACGGCTGAATCCAACCGTTCTTGGCCCAGAGAGGGGTCTCAAGAGCACCAAGCGTCACCACGTCGTAGGAGCCGGCGTTCGTCGCGATGTCAACGGTCACTTTCTGCCGCAACTCGTTCTCGGGCATGACGTCCCAATTGAGTTTGATATCGGGATACTTCTTCTCGAAAGTCGAAGTGAGCTTTTGCATCGCTACCATCTGGGGATTGTTCACGGTAGCAATCGTAAGCTGGGTCGCTGCCTGAGCGGCGGTCATGCCGCCAGCGCCGAGCACCATGCCCGCGATCGCGTATCTGATTTTCATGACAGAAGGTCTCCTCTTTTCTTCATTAGACAAACGGGCTGACAAACGCGCCCATCAACACACACCGAATCAACGGCATTCTGAAATATTGTTCTTAGTATGAAAACTAATTCGCACTTCTCGCAATACGCCTTTAATCGGATGTCGCAATCGCTCGCGCCCCGGGGCGCCGCATCCATCGGTTCGGTCTGAACCAGCGCACCCGACTGGCCCGCCCTTCGATCGGAGCCGGCACATGGCTCGAAGATCGCCAGACCATCCAATGGCGGCGGGCTGGGATACCATTGATTTTGATCTACTTGCTATTGATCCGAATCTTCAACGTGCTTTCTGTCGACTCGACGATGACATCTTCAGCAAAAACGAATTTTGTTGACTCGACGCTACTGCGGCCAGCTGGTTGACAACTAGACCGGATGTTTCATTCAAGCGATACTTTTTTGCATTCATTTGCGAGAATTAAAAATTTTTTATTTAATAACAATTAATTAGATTTGCCAGCTGGAGCGCCTCAGTCGCCCGACATATCGGTTCTTACGACTAAAGCAGAATGCAAACGGTCGGCCTTGCGACATAGCTTACAGACAGCGTTGATTGGTCACGCGCGCTCACCGACAAGCGCCAACTCGTTAGCGACGTGCCAGGCTGGCCACACGAGTATCGACCGCCGCTCGTCAACTTTTCGAACAAGACACGGCAAAACGTCATCCCGATAGCTATGGCAAAGCGGAATGGCGCTAAGCTAGCTGCCATGCCTGATGGGTTGCGATCCCTATAGCCAAACAAAGATGGCGCGCCAACCGGCGTTGTAGCACTTGACCGCCATATGACTGCGGGCGGCAATCTGCGCCTCCCCCTGACACGTCCTGGTAAATATTTCCAAGGGGCCGGCAACGTGAGACCGGATGAAAGGCAACAGACCCTAAGACAACCTTTGACAGATGCCCGGGAAATACACTGAATGACGATGGATGCAGCCATACTGGCACCCGATTCACTCGGGCCGACCGTTTGCGTAGGCGAGATTCTCGTCGAGATCATGGCCACAACCCAGGGCCCTGGATTTCTTGGGCCACTGGATCTGGTTGGCCCATTTCCCAGCGGCGCCCCGGCAATCTTCATCGATCAATGCGCCCGTCTTGGGGCATCGGCGGGCATTATCGGGGCGGTTGGCGACGACGATTTTGGTCGACTCAACCAGGGTCGGATGAAACAGGATGGCGTGGACTCATCCGCTATTCTGGTTGATGCTGGATATCCCACAGGCACGGCGTTCGTGCGTTACCAGGACGATGGATCACGCCATTTCGTCTACAACATCGCCCAATCGGCTGCGGCGCGGATCCGTTGGACGGATTCGGTGAGCGCACTCATTCGACGGGCCGGTCATCTTCACGTCATGGGCACAGTGCTGGCGATGCCGGCCGCCTGGGATATCATCGAGCGTGCCATGACCATCATCAAGGCGCGTGGCGGCAGCATGTCGCTGGATCCCAATCTGCGCCGCGAGTTGGTGGCCAATGATCAGATGGAGGCGCGCTTCGCCCAGCTGGTCGACGCAGCCGATCTTTTGCTGCCCTCGGGCGATGAACTCGAATACGCCGCGGGCACCGCGGGTGAGCATGCCGCTCTGGGGAGTCTTTTCGAACGCGGTGTCGGCGAGATCGTGCTTAAACGCGGCTCCAGCGGCGCGAGCTTTTTCGCGCGTGACGGCAGACGGATTGACGAATTGCCGTTCGACGTCACGCAAGTCGACCCAACGGGCGCCGGCGACTGCTTCGGCGGCGCCTATGTGGCCAGTCGACGCCTGGGCATGAGCGCAGCGCTTGCCCTGAGCTACGCCAACGCCGCCGGCGCTCGCAACGTCACGTTTCGCGGGCCGATGGAGGGCGCTGGAACACGTGCCGAGCTTGATGACTTCATTCACAACACATCGAGACGCAGCTGATGACGCTCCAACTCAATCAACTGGCGCAATATCGTCGCGATGGAAATCCGCGCGGCATCACGTCAATCTGTTCGGCACATCCTCTCGTGCTGCGGGCGGCGCTGCGTCACGGGTGCCGCAACGGGGCCACGGTGCTGCTGGAAGCGACCTGCAACCAGGTTAATCATCAAGGCGGTTATACCGGCATGCAACCCGCCGACTTCGCCGAACTGGTAACAACCATTGCGCGCGAAGAAAACTGCCCGCGTGACCAGATCATTCTCGGCGGCGACCATCTCGGGCCCAATCCCTGGCGCAAGCGATCCGCCGACGAGGCAATGGCCGAAGCCGAAGCAATGGTCGCTGCCTATGTGGTCGCGGGTTTTCGCAAGATTCATCTGGATGCCTCGATGGGCTGTGCCGGCGAACCGACGGCGCTGGACGATCACACCACGGCCAAGCGGGCAACGCGGCTGGCCGCGGTGGCTGAAAAGACCGCGCGCGAAGTGGGAGGCCAGGCGCCGGTCTATATCATCGGCACCGAGGTGCCGCCGCCGGGCGGGGCCGATCATCTGCTGTCCGCCGTGCAACCGACCGCGCCGGCTGCCGCACGCCAGACGATAGACGTGCATCGACAGATGTTCGAGTCAAACGGGCTGGCAGAGGCCTTCCAACGCGTGATCGGGGTCGTGGTTCAGCCGGGCGTGGAATTCGGCAACCGCAACGTAGTGACTTATGACCGCAATCGAGCCGCCAACCTGATTCGCGTGCTCGAGCACACGCCGGATATCGTCTTCGAAGCGCATTCCACCGACTATCAGGGCAGCCAGCCTCTGGCGGAACTGGTCGAGGACGGCTTTGCTATTCTCAAGGTCGGCCCCGAGCTGACGTTCATGCTGCGCGAGGCGCTGTATGGGCTTGATCTGATCGCAAGCGATCTGGTGGCCGACTACGGCGAACGCCCGCTTTACGCCGAACTCGAGCGTTTGATGCAAGACAAACCCGACCACTGGGCGCGTCATTACGCCGGAGACAAAGCCGACCAGCGGATGCTGCGTCATTATTCGCTGTCAGACCGGATTCGCTACTACTGGGCGATGCCCGAGGCCGGCGCGGCGGTCGATCGGCTGGTCGCCATCCTGTCCGGTCAGAGGGTGCCTGCCCCACTGCTGCGCCAACATCTTCCCGGCACAATCGAGTGGGCCGACACACCGCTGGATCTGGAAGCGGTCATCACGGCACATGTTGAGCGCACCATTCAGCAGTATTGGCGGGCGTGCAACCCTGTTTGATGGGGCGTTGCAGCACACAATGCTCGCATCGCGAAAATTTTCAACGAATGAACCGAGAATCGATATGGCAGAAGAACTGGCAGGCAAAGTGGCAGCAGTCACCGGGGCAGGCTCGGGGATCGGTCGGGCAAGCGCAGAGATGATGCTGGCCGCAGGCGCTCGGGT
>JAQIBT010000098.1 GCA_027858915.1 Salinisphaera sp. | reverse complement strand
GGCTTGGTCTCAAGGTTGCAGTGTGCAACACGACCTGAGGAGGGAGGTGTTGCATGGAAATGATCTATACCCAGGTTGGCAGTGGTCAGCGCGCGTTAACAGCAATCCTTGTTACGCTTGGGTAAACGCTGTTTTGTAGCTCATGCGGGCGTAAAGCGCTCCAACTCTCGGTGGGTTGAAACTTCCGCCGTGGCGCGCTGCGCCGGCACCAGAAGTGAGCTTATATGACCATTTCGGGTTGTGCGCCAAGTAGACGACACCCTGCAGACGGTTCGTCAGTGATCGACTGGCGTCACTCACTCGGACCCAGCTGTCAGTTGTCTCTTATCGCTCATCAGAGGCGATCAGGCGTAACCGCCTTCAGCGATCTGGTCAAGATATCTTTTTACGGCCTCGGCCTTACCGTCTTTGATCAGCCGTTCGGCCGTGAGGCCACCAAACGGTGAACGGCTGAAAATGCCGGACGCCACTTTGGCCCTTCTGCATAATACCTTTGCCAAACATCTGACAAATATGACTTTCCCACTATTTTCCGAAAAATATTGGAAACCAGATGCTCGAATATTCCTGTAACCTATTGATTTTATGGTCGGGGTAGCAGGATTCGAACCTACGACCTTCTGCACCCCATGCAGACGCGCTACCAAGCTGCGCCATACCCCGACAACAGGCGATATGGTATCAGAACCACATCCCATCGCGAACCATTTTCGAACCAGTTTTCCAAACAGCTCCTCTCAGCGCTCAAGCCGTCTGGCAATGGATTCCAACTCGCGACGTATATCGGTCAGGGAATCGCCCGCCGACATGGCCGGCAGCGCAGCGAGCTGCTGCCCTTTGTCACGCAGTTGCAGGCGTGCCCCCTGAATAGTGAAGCCCTGCTCATAGAGCAGCGTCCGGATATTCCTTGCAATCAGAATATCGTGCTGCTGGTAGTAACGTCGGTTGCCTCGACGCTTGATCGGCTTCAGTTGCGGGAATTCCTGCTCCCAGTACCGCAGTACGTGAGACTTCACCTGACAAAGAGTGCTGACTTCACCAATCGTGAAATAGCGCTTGTCGGGAATCGGCGGAAGGGTATCAGCCGCCAGCGTCAACGCGTGACTCAACGCGGGCGCGCATTTTCTGTCCGGGCTTGAAGCTCACCACGCGGCGCGCCGAGATCGGGATTTCTTCGCCGGTCTTGGGATTACGCCCCGGCCGTTCATTCTTGTCGCGTAGTTCGAAATTGCCGAATCCCGACAATTTCACGTAGTCGCCTTCTTCGAGTGTTGAGCGCACTTCCTCGAAGAACGCGTCTACAAAATCCTTGGATTCCCGCTTATTGAAACCCAGCTGCTGAAACAGCCCCACAGTCAAATCAGCCTTGGTCAACGCCACTTTCCTCACCCCTGAGTCGCGCGCCGCAACGCGAGCGCAGGGCGCCGGTTACGGTCGTAATTATTGAGTCCACCCTTGAGTCGTCAAGCGTGCTCGTTTTATCTTGGAAAATCAAGCTTAAAGCCACGCTCTTGAATCCGCTCTCCACTCCTTCCCCGCGGAATACATCGAATACATCGATCGACTGGATCAATTCGTCACCCAAACCCTGAATAGCGTCGAGCAGCGACCGCGCCGACTGGCCCTCAGGCACCAGCAGGGCGAGATCGCGTCGAACCCGGGGCTGGTCCGACGGCGTCTGGTAACGGACGGGCGCACGCCTGGCGATCGCGTCGGCGTCCACCTCGAACAAATAAGGCAATGCCTGACCCTTGTAACGGCGCGCAAAAGCAGGCGCCAACTGGCCGATCCATCCCACAGGACAGCCGTCCAGACATATACGGGCCGACCGTCCGGGGTGCAGTGCCTGATGCTCGGCTGCCTCGAACGTCAGGGCAGACCGATTAGCGGCGAACAACGCTTCGACATCGCCGCGCACATCAAAGAAATCCAGCGGTCGGGCGGCTTGATCCCAATGCGCCGGTTCGGCTGGGCCGGCAGCGAGGCCGGCGATCGTCGGTCGCTGCGCGATGCCGTGCTCGGACGATTCGTCGCGAACGAATCGCAAGCCCTGCTCGTAGAGCCGAACACGCGTTTGTTGACGACGCGTGTTGTATGCCCAGGCAGGAAGCAGTCCTGCCCACAGGGTCTGGCGCATGTCGACGAGCTGATCGGATATCGGATTATCCAGACGAATCGCGGCGTCGCCAACGCCGGTCAGAGCATCATGCAGTTCTGGCTCAACAAAACTGAAGGTAATGGCCTCGTGATAACCACGCTGGCGAAGGACAGCCGCTGCGCTATCCGGGTCGTAAAGTGCCTTCTGGCTGCTAAGCGCCGGCAACTCGACGCCAGCTGCTTCAGCCTGCAGGCGATCGTATCCGTATACGCGGGCGACTTCTTCGATCAGATCGACCTCGATCGCAAGATCATAGCGCCAGCTTGGCGGCTGAACCTGCCATTGCCCAGACTGACTGGAGGAGCACTTAGCGCCGAGCGTGGTCAGACTGCGCTCGATGACGTCGTGATCCACGGCCTGGCCAAGCAGGCGCGCCAAGCGTCCGGCGTCGAGTCCGATCGTTCGCGGCTCGGCGAACACCGGCTGTCCTGACACATGAATGACCGGACCGCAGTCAGCGCCAGCCAACTCGCACAGCAATCGCGTCGCCTGTGCCAACGCCGACTCGTGTAATTCGGGATCGACGCCGCGCTCGAAACGATGCAGCGCATCGGTATGTATCTTGTATCGGCGCCCCTGCCCCGCGACCGCCGCCGGCGTGAAACAGGCCGATTCAAACACCACGTTACGTGTGCCGTCATCGACCGCGGTACGCTGGCCACCAATCATGCCGGCAATCGCGACCGGGCCGTCATCGTCCGCAATCACCAGCGTAGAGTCCGACAGCTCGACCGTCTCACCGTCGAGGGTGACGATCCGCTCGCCCGCACCTGCCAGCCGTACGACAATATCACCGGCCAGTTTGTCGGCGTCGAAAGCATGCATCGGCTGTCCGGTTTCGAGCATGACGTAGTTGCCAATATCCACCGGCAGGTTGATCACCCGAACGCCGGAGCGACGCAGACGTTCATGCATCCAGACCGGCGTGGCGGCGGTCGGTGCCAATCCGCCGACGTGCTGCGCGGCGTAACCCGCACACCGCTCTTTGGCTGTGATGCGTACGCCAGGCTGAATATCGAGGGTGGCCGTCATCGCCTGCGGCGCCAACGCACGCAGATTGCTGTCAAAAGCCACCGCTGCTTCGCGCGCAATCCCTCGGACACTCAGACAGTCGCCGCGGTTGGGCGTCAGATCGACTTCGAGAATGTGATCCGGAAGGCCGAGATAATCAGCCAGCGACGTGCCAACCGGGGCGTCTGGCGGTAGCAGCCAGAGGCCGTTCGACTCGCTCGACAACTGGAGCTCGGAGGCGCTGCAGAGCATCCCGCTGGAGGCTACGCCGCGCAGCCTGGCGGCCTTGATTTTCGTACCGTCGGGCATCCGAGTACCCACAGTCGCCACCGGCACGCGCAAGCCGACCGCAACATTAGGTGCACCGCAAACAATGTCCAGTGATTCGGCGCCGATATCCACCCTGCAGACCTTGAGCCGATCGGCATCCGGATGCGGGTCACAGGCCAGCACCTCGCCAACTACAATGCCCTGCAACGACGGACCCGCGGGTTCGATCGAGTCGACCTCAAGGCCGGCCATTGTCAGACGCTCGGCGATTGTCTCCACGTCGGCGTCCGTATCGACCCATTCGCGCAGCCACTGCTCGCTGATTTTCATCTAAAGCACCTCTGATCCAGTCATCTGCGTCGAACCTCAGACGAACTGCGCCAGCATGCGCAGATCGTTGTTATAGAATTGGCGCAGGTCGGTCACGCCGTAGCGCAGCATTGCCAGCCGCTCAATTCCCATGCCCAGCGCATAGCCGGTAAATTCAAGGCTGTCGACCCCGGCTGCTTCCAGCACGCTCGGATGCACCATGCCGCAGCCCAGGACTTCCATCCAGCCTGCCCCGGTGCCAAGACTGCGCCCATCGATATCGACTTCCGCCGACGGCTCGGTGAACGGGAAATACGACGGTCTGAAACGCAGCTTGAGATCGGTCTCGAAGAACGCTTCGAGAAATGCCTGCAACTCGGCGCGCAACTCGGCAAAGCTCACGCGGCGCGCCACATAGAGCGCTTCAACCTGATGGAACATCGGGCTGTGCGTACGGTCGGAATCGCAGCGATAGACGCGCCCCGGCGCGATCACTCGAATCGGGGGCTGGCGCAACTCCATCGTGCGGATCTGTACCGGCGAGGTATGTGTGCGCAGCAGAAGGCTCGCCGCATCCAGGTAAAAGGTATCCTGCATGGCGCGCGCCGGATGGTCGGGCGGCACGTTCAATGCCTCGAAGTTGTGATAGTCATCCTCGATTTCAGGACCTTCGACCACTTCGAAGCCATTGCGCACGAACAGAGCTTCGATCCGTCGGCGCGTCAGCGTAATCGGATGCATTGCGCCCGGTACTTCGCCGCGCCCCGGCAGCGTGACGTCCACGCTTTCCTCGGCCAACTGCGCAGCCACGCTCTCGTGCTCCAGTTGAGCCTTGCGCGCGTCAAGCGCCTGGGACAGCGCCTGCTTGACATTGTTGATCGCCGCCCCGGCCACCTTGCGCTCTTCCGGCAGCAACTCACCCAGGGTCTTCAGGCGCGCAGTGATCACACCCTTCTTGCCAAGCAGCGCGACTCGGGTCGCGTCCAGTGACTGCAGGTCGCCGGAGTCGGCAATGTTCTGCAGCCCTTGCTCACGAAGCTGTTCTAGTTGGTCCGTCATCGGAACCGGGCTCCTGACGTGATGAATTGCCTGCTCTGGGCGAGCGGGCTGAAGTCACTGATGGTTGTTCCAGGCACAAAAACAAAAGGGAAAGGCCCAGGCCTTTCCCTTTCATCGAACCGAATTGTGAGCGCAACGCGCTCGAACAATCAGCCGCGGGCGGCCTTGGCCTGTTCGACAACGGCGGCAAACGTCGTCTTGTCGCGCACAGCCAGATCGGCAAGGATCTTGCGATCCAGTTCGATCCCAGCTTTCTTCAGGCCATTCATGAAGGCGCTGTATGAGATGCCAAGTTCCTTCGCACCTGCGCTGATCCGCACGATCCACAACGCGCGGAATTCGCGCTTGCGATTGCGCCGATCACGATAGGCATACTGGCCGGCCTTGAAGACCGCCTGACGTGCCACGCGGTATGTCCGGCTACGTGCGCCGTAATAACCCTTGGCTTTCTTGAGTACTTTCTTGTGGCGGGCTTTTGCCGTCACGCCGCGACTGACTCTTGCCATTTTCGCGTTTCCTGTGGTGAATCAAATATTAAACCCGCCGTGCTACACAGCGCGCTACTTAAAATACGTGGCCGACCGGCTGCTATGCAGGCAGCGACTTGGGGATGCGCCCTACTTGTAGGGAATCAGGCGATCCATACCCGGCTGATCACACTTGGCCACCACGACACTCGTAGCCAGCCGCTGCTTCTGCTTCGGCGACTTCTTGGTCATGATGTGGTTACCAAACGCCCGATGACGCTTGAGCTTGCCACTGCCAGTGCGCTTGAGCCGCTTGGCTGCGCCACGGTTGGTCTTGATCTTGGGCATAAGGTTCTCTCTAACTCGACTATCTGAACCGACTAACGGTCGCTACTTCTTGCTGGTCTTGGGCACGCCCTTGATCGGGGACATCACCATGGTCATCAGTCGACCCTGCATTTCCGGATGCTGTTCAACGGTCGCCAATTCATGCAAATCGTCCTGAACGCGCTCCATCAACTCCATGCCGAGTTCCTGATGTGCCATCTCACGCCCGCGAAAACGCAGCGTAATCTTGATCTTGTCACCGTCTTCCAGGAATTCCCGCAGCTTTCGCAGCTTGATATTGTAGTCGCCCTTGTCGGTACCCGGGCGGAACTTCACTTCCTTGAGCTGAGTCTGCTTCTGCTTGGACTTGCCGGCCTGCTGTGTCTTCTTCTTCTCGAAGACATGCTTGCCGTAATCCATGATGCGCGTGACCGGCGGCGTCGCATTGGGCGAGACCTCTACCAGATCCAGCTCGTACTCGCCGGCTTTGGCCAGCGCGTTTTCGATTGACATGACGCCAACCTGTTCGCCTTCGGGATCAATAACACGGACTTCCCGAGCGGTGATCGCGTCATTTCGGCGATCTTTTTGTGCAGCAGCGATTGCAGCATCCTCCTTTCGTGGACGGTTTCACTTCGATTATCCATCGGATAGCCGATGCGAAGCGCGCGATTATATAGGCAATCGCGCACTGTTACTACCTGCGCACGATTAATTTCTTTGTCGAACCTGTGAAACGGCCCGTTCGATGAAATCGGCAACAGGCATCGCGCCCAGATCTTCACCTTCGCGAGTACGTACAGCCACGGTCCTGGCTTCCATTTCGCGATCACCGGCGACCAGCAGGTAAGGCACACGCGCCATGGTGTGCTCCCTGATCTTGTAGCCAACCTTCTCGTTTCTCAAGTCCGCTTCCACGCGCAGACCGGCATCGCGCAGCGTTTTCTGTACGTCGGCGACGTAATCTGCCTGAGCGTCGGTGATATTCAGCAGCACTGCCTGAACCGGACTGAGCCAGACCGGCATCGAACCGGCATGATGCTCGATCAGGATACCGATGAATCGCTCGAGCGAACCCAGAATCGCGCGGTGCAGCATCACCGGCACCTGGCGATCGCCGTTTTCGTCCACGTACTCCGCGCCCAGACGCTCGGGCATCGAGAAATCAAGCTGCATGGTTCCCAGCTGCCAGACCCGATTGAGACAGTCACGCAGTGAGAACTCGATCTTCGGGCCGTAGAAAGCGCCCTCTCCCGGCTGCAGCTCGAAGCCCAGGCCCTTGTCATCCAGGCATCGCTGCAGGGCCGCTTCGGACTTGTCCCAGATAGCATCGGCGCCTACGCGCTGCTCCGGACGCGTCGAGAGCTTGATCAGCACCTCGTCGAAGCCGAAGTCTGCATAGACCGAGTACAACAGGTCGATGAACTTGCCGACCTCGTCGCCGATCTGCGCTTCAGTACAGAAGATATGTGCGTCGTCCTGAACGAAGCCGCGCACCCGCATCAGGCCATGCAGCGTGCCCGAGGCTTCGTTGCGATGACAAGAGCCGAACTCGGCCAGCCGCAGCGGCAGATCGCGATAGCTCTTCAGACCACGATTATAGATCTGGACATGGGCCGGGCAGTTCATCGGCTTGACCGCGAACTTGCGATCCTCCGAGCCGGTGATGAACATATCATCGGCGAATTTCTCGGCGTGGCCGGACTTCTCCCACAGCGACAGATCGATCAGCGACGGCGTATGAACTTCCTTGTAGCCTTCGCGATCCAGCCGGCCACGGATATAATCGGTGATCTGCAGATAGATCTGCCAGCCGCGGTCGTGCCAGAAGATCATGCCCGGCGCTTCTTCCTGAATATGGAAGAGATCCTGCTTGCGGGCGATCAGTCGATGATCGCGCTTCTTGGCCTCCTCAAGGAAAGCAAGATGCGCCTTCAGATCTTTCTCGTTTGCCCAGGCCGTGCCGTAGATACGGGTGAGCATTTCGTTGTCGGAGTCGCCGCGCCAGTAGGCGCCGGCCAGACTCATCAGTTTGAATGCACGCAGATGCCGCGAGTTGGGCACGTGCGGGCCCTTGCACATATCGACATAGTCGTCGTGGTGATACAGCGCAATGGTTTCGCCGTCCGGAATCTGGCGCACGATTTCCTGCTTGTAGGGCTCGTTGCGCGCCTCGAACGCTTCCAGGGCCTGTTGGCGCGTCACGACCTTGCGGATCACTTCGTGATCGTGCCTGGCCAGCTCGTGCATTCGCTTCTCGATCGCTTCCAGATCCTCGGGCGTCAGCGTTTTTCCAAGGGCGATGTCGTAGTAGAAGCCGTCTTCAATGACCGGCCCGATCGCCATCTTCACATCCGGATACATCGTCTTCAGCGCCTGACCCAGCAGATGCGCGCAGGAGTGACGAATGATGTCCACGCCTTCACGGTCGCGAGAGGTGATCAGCGCCACCTCGGCGTCGTGATCAATCGCAACCGAGGCATCGGCCAACTGGCCATCGATACGCGCAGCCAGGGTGGCCTTGGCCAGACCGGCGCCGATCGATTCGGCGATCTGCATGCCGGTGACGGCATGATCAAAGGCTTTGACGGTTCCGTCAGGCAGCGTAATGGCAGGCATTGTTATTCCTTTTCAGTGGCGGCCGATACGAAAGGCCGCGTGCATGCAAGTCGTGCCGTCCAATGCGAGGACGCAGCGACCGGATAAAAGAAAAGCCGCCCGGGCTTCCGTAGCGGCTTTTCCGAAGGGCGTGGTAGGCGCGAGTGGATTCGAACCACCGACCTCTACCATGTCAAGGTAGCGCTCTAACCAACTGAGCTACGCGCCTGTCGAGGCCGCTAAGGTACCGATTCCCGACTGCGGTAGCAACCGTTTTTTGTCTTCAATCTGGCCCATCTACGAAATCTGCGGATAAACATTAGAGAACGCAGCCAGAGAAATTTGATTACCCCACCTTGGCCGGCAATTCCAGCGCATGTTCGCGAATCTTGACGATCTGGTCGCGGATCTTGCCGGCTTCCTCGAACTCGAGGTTCTCGGCATGCTTGAACATCTGTTTCTCGAGCTTGTCGATTTCCTTGGCGAGCTGGCTGGGCGACATGCGCGCGTAGTCAGCGCCGACTTCTGCCACCTTTTTCCTGTCCTTGACGCTGCTATAGTCCTCGTAACCGTGGCGCATGACATCGGCCACTTTCTTCTCGATCGTCTTCGGCGTGATGCCGTGCTCTTCGTTGTAGGCAATCTGCTTGGCGCGACGGCGCTCGGTTTCATCGATAGCGCGCTGCATGGAGCCGGTCATCTTGTCGGCATACAGAATCGCCCTGCCCTCGACGTTGCGCGCAGCACGGCCGACGGTCTGGATCAGCGAACGCTCGGCGCGCAGGAAGCCTTCCTTGTCCGCATCGAGAATACCGACCAGCGTCACCTCGGGAATATCCAGGCCCTCGCGCAGCAGGTTGATGCCCACCAGCACGTCGAACTCGCCCAGACGCAGATCACGGATGATCTCGCTGCGTTCTACGGTATCGATATCCGAATGCAGATAACGCACTGCCACGCCGGCTTCGTGCAGATATTCGGTCAGATCCTCGGCCATGCGCTTGGTAAGCGTAGTCACCAATACGCGCTGTTTCCTGGCCGTGACTTCCTTGATCTCGGAGAGCAGATCGTCGACCTGGGTCTCGGCCGGCCGAATCTCGATCGCGGGGTCTACAAGCCCGGTTGGGCGCACCACCTGCTCGACCGTATTGTCGGCGTGTTCGAGCTCGTATTTACCCGGCGTAGCCGATACGTAAATCAGCTGGGGTGCTGTCAGCTCGAATTCCTCGAACTTCAACGGCCGGTTATCCATCGCCGACGGCAGCCGGAAACCGTATTCCACCAGTGTTTCCTTGCGCGCCCGATCCCCCTTGTACATGCCGCCGATCTGCGGGACGGTCACGTGGGACTCGTCGAGCACCATGATCGCGTCATCCGGCAGATAATCGAGCAGGCACGGTGGCGGCTCGCCCGGCGCACGGCCGGATAGATAGCGCGAGTAGTTCTCGATCCCCGAGCAGAAACCAATCTCGTTGATCATCTCCAGATCGAACAACGTGCGCTGCTCGATGCGCTGGGCTTCGATCAGCTTGCCGACCGACTGAAAATACTTCACCCGCTCCTGCATCTCGGACTTGATCGAATCCATCGCGCCGACGATGCGCTCGCGCGGCGTCACGTAATGCGTCTTGGGATAGATGGTCAGCCGCGGCACCTTGCGATTGACCGTGCCGGTCAGCGGATCGAAGAACGACAGCCGCTCGATCTCGTCGTCGAACAGCTCGATGCGCACCGCTTCTTCGTCCTGCTCGGCCGGAAACACGTCGATGGTCTCGCCACGCACCCGATAGGTGCCGCGCTCCAGCGACATATCGTTGCGCTTGTACTGCAAATCGGTAAGACGCTTGACCAGATCGCGCTGGCCCATCTGATCGCCTTCATCCAGGTGCAGGACCATGGCGAAATACGCCGCTGGATCGCCCAGGCCGTAGATCGCCGATACCGAAGCCACCACGATTGTGTCCCGCCGCTCGATCAGCGCCTTGGTGGCCGACAAGCGCATCTGTTCGATGTGCTCATTCATCGACGAATCCTTCTCGATGAAGGTATCCGACGAAGGTACATAGGCCTCGGGCTGGTAATAGTCGTAGTAGGAGACAAAATACTCGACCGCGTTGTTCGGGAAGAACTCCTTCATCTCGCCGTAGAGCTGAGCCGCCAGCGTCTTGTTCGGCGCCATGATCAACATGGGCCGGTTGGACTGCATGGCCACATTGGCCATGGTGAAGGTCTTGCCCGAACCGGTTACGCCCAACAGGATCTGGTGCGCCAGCCCGTCGTCCAGTCCTTCTACCAGGCCTTCGATAGCGGTCGGCTGATCGCCAGCCGGCTCCCAGTTGGCCTTGAGTTCAAATTTTTCTTTCATGGTGACGATGGTTGGCTCAATCAGCTGGAATACAAGCATCAGCGCGCGATGCCGGTGCTGAGGACAGACAATACGAATTCGACCAGCGCTCGGAGGCAGGATGCGCGCGCTCGGTATCCGCACAGAACCATTTTTCGACAATAACCGCTTGCCAATCCAGGCACGTTCCAATAGCATACGCGGCCTTCGCTGCTTGGCGGCGAAAACCAAGGGTATGACAGATCCCCGGTAGCTCAGTTGGTAGAGCGGGTGACTGTTAATCACTAGGTCGGCGGTTCGAGCCCGTCCCGGGGAGCCATTTCCGCAGCATCGCGCTGTGATGCCCTCCCTTCTGTCACTACCCGTCCAGACTGCCTCGTAGGGTCAGTCGGCAGAGCGGCAAGAGCCCGTCTGCCTCTTGTTCTTCCCTGTTCGAGCTTTCGGCCACGTCCGACACAGCTCGCCGCCGATGACGAGGTAGTTAGACATGACGGATACAGCCCCCGTACTGCGACAACCGAGCGCTTATGATCTGAGCGACAGCCAGATGGCGCAATACATGGGTTGGCTGCACGCCGCTGGGCATGGGCCGTTTGCCGACTACGCCGCGCTGCACCGCTGGTCAATTGCGCATATCGATACGTTCTGGGCCACGATCTGGGACTACACCGGAGTTCAGGCCAGCCGCTCCTATGAACGGGTAATCGGCGATCGCGCCATGCCGGGCGCGCAGTGGTTCCCCGGCGCCCGCCTGAATTTCGCCGAGAATCTGCTGCGCGAAGCTCTGCACGGTGACCCTGACCACATCGCAGTGACGGCGATCGCTGAAGGCCGCGAGCAGCGACAGTTGAGCTATGGCGATCTACTAGGCCAGGTCGGCGCGTTCCAGAAGTTTCTGCTTGCTGAGGGAATAGGTTCGGGCGATCGGGTAGCCGCTGTAGTCGGCAATACTGCCGAAGCGTTGATCGCAATGCTCGCCACCACCAGCATTGGTGCTGTGTGGTCATCGGCCTCCCCCGACTTTGGCGTCGAGGGTGTGTTCGATCGATTCGGCCAGATCGAGCCGTCGATCCTGATCACCGTCAACGGTTATCAGTACAACGGCAAGCGGTTTGATCGCAGCGACCAGACCGCCAAACTCTGCCGGCGTATCGATTCCATCAAACGCGTGGTGGTCATTCCGATGCGTTCGGATATCGATACGCCAACAGACCCGAAATACACTCCCTGGGCACAGGCTCTGGAAAGCGGCAGCGGTCACATGCCCGAGTTTGTGCAGCTGCCGTTCGATCATCCGATCTATATTCTCTACTCCTCGGGCACGACTGGCGTGCCCAAGTGTATCGTCCACGGCGCCGGCGGCACCCTGCTCCAGCACAGCAAGGAGCTGATGCTCCACTGCGATCTGGGGCGTGACGACACGCTGTTCTACTTCACGACCACCGGCTGGATGATGTGGAACTGGCTGGTGTCTGGCCTGGTCACGGGTGCCAAGCTGGTGTTGTTCGACGGCTCGCCGGGCTATCCGGATCTGGATGTGCTGTGGGCCCTGGCCGAGCGTGAGGGCGTGACTCACTTCGGCACCAGTGCCCGATTCCTCGGCGGCTGTCGTAACGCGGGCTTGTCGCCGGGCACGCAGCACAATCTCGGTGCGCTGCGGTTCCTGCTGTCCACCGGCTCACCGTTACTGCCCGAGGATTTCGACTATGTCTACGAGCAGGTGGGTAACGACCTGATTCTGGCGTCGATCTCCGGCGGTACCGATATCGTGTCCTGCTTTGTCGGTGGTTGTCCCTTGCTGCCAGTCCGGCGCGGTCTGATCCAGTGCAAGCAGCTGGGCATGGACGTCAAGGCATTCGATGAAGAGGGCCGGGAGATCATCGACGAACGCGGCGAACTGGTCTGCACCCAGCCGGCGCCCTGTATGCCGGTCGGTTTCTGGAACGATCCCGACGCGACGCGCTACCGGGCCGCCTACTTCGACACCTTCCCCGGCGTCTGGGCCCACGGCGACACCATCCGTTTCAACGCCGCCGGCGAGGCGATGATTCTCGGCCGCTCTGATGCCACCCTGAACCCGGGTGGCGTACGCATCGGCACGGCCGAGATCTATCGCCAGGTCGAGACCGTGCCGGACATCGCCGACAGCCTGGTGGTCGGCCAGCGCTGGAGCGGCGATGTCCGCGTGATTCTCATGGTGGTACTGAATGAAGGTCACAGCCTGACGGAAGAACTGAAACGCCGGCTCAAGGACCGGATTCGCCAGGGCGCCAGCCCGCGCCATGTTCCGGCCAGGATCGTCCAGCTCGACGCCATCCCTTATACCCGCAGCGGCAAGAAAGTCGAAATCGCGGTATCGAGAATCCTCTGCGGTGACCGCGTCGACAACCGCGAGGCATTAGCCAATCCCGAAACGCTCGATCGAATCGCCGAGATGACGACCTTATTCGAAGAGTGATTTGGGCGCGGGCGAGCCTCGGCCTGTATCACTGCGCTTGTCACATCCTGCGGCTGGGCACCAACTCAGCGGTCGAAACCACGGCCCAGCGTATCCACCGATACAACCCGCCCGTTCTCCAGCGTCACCTCGCGCTGGAGACGACTGGCACCGAAATTGTAGATCCAGGTTTCGCGGTAAACCGGGAAGATGCCGCGGCTGAGATAATATTCCTGCCCGCCGCCAGAAAATCGCGAGCTGAGAATAAAGCCGCCGCTGCGCTGATCCGGCTCGCCACAAGAGACCAGCAGCCGATATTTACTCATGCCGCCGGCAATCGCGCCGGCACGAGAGCAGCCTATTTGTGATTGTCCGGGCTGGAAGCCGTAACCGGCGTTCTCGATCGATTCGACCTTGCCATTGCGGAACACAATTATCTGTATCAGCCGTCCCGGTCCCCGGTTGTAGGTCCAGGCTTCCATGTCGAATGACACGCCATAGGCCAGCGCGCCGCTGCCCGTCCAGGGGTCGACAAAGGTCGGTTCGCCGCAATAGTGACGCACGTCGATTGCCGGATCCCCCCGCTCCACGAGATGCCCCGCGCAGCGGACAGCGTCTGCGGCGCTGGCCGGCGCAACGAAACCAGCCAACAGGCTGCCAACCATCACCACCACCGCCATCCACGCCGCGCGCATCAGCCGCCTCCGGGTCCGGACACGTGATAACGCTGTCCGTGGTAGCGCAGGATCGCGCCGGTTGGGCCGATACTTTCCACTGCCGGCCCGGCGGCAAGCCGCTGGCCTTCATGATATCGACGCCCGTTGACCAGAATGAAACTGCGCCCGGGCACGCTGCTGAACAGCTGGCCGTTGATCCGAATCTCGGGCACGTCCGAAGTCTGCGACTGATCCAGGAGATTCGAGTCGCGACTCTCATCGCTTGGCTGATTGCCATTCTCCGGCGCGTTTTCGTCGCCGCGATCGTTCGAGTTTTTTTGTGACGTGGCAGAAAACCGAGTCGATCCCGCGTCCGATTCGCCAGGCGGGCGCGAGGGCGCTGCCAGCTGGCTATCAGCTGACTCTGGATTCCCAGCCGCGTCCGCTGCACTCGTGTGCGACGACTGGTCGTTGGCCAACGGTGGCTTATCCGATGCAGCCGGCCCTGCGGCCCTCGTTCGAGAACTGCTGGCCGCATTCGACGCCCCGGCGGCGCCAGCCACTCCGGGTCTGGATTCCTGTGCCGTTGTATCCGACCCTTGCAGACTGTTTTCGCGCTCCGCAGGATGCCAGAGATAGAAGATCAGGCCGCCATTGATTGCCACCAGCAGCACGACAATCGCGGCCAGCCATCGTTGGCCGCGGCCACCACCCAGCGAAGCATCCTCTGCCGATGCCTGCCGCAAATTGCCGTCACGTCGCGCATGACGCTCACGCTCGGCTTTCTTGAGGGCGTCGATGAGATAAGACACGACTATTTACTCACGGCGTGCAACGACGGCGAACCCGGAGAAGGAACGGCGCCATTGAGCATCATCTGTGTGCGCGGGCCAGCCATTCCATCGGCCGCCAGTCCGTGCGCGCGTTGAAAAGTCTTGAGGCGTTTTTCCAACGCCGCATCGTAGACCGGCGACGGCGTTCCGACCTGCGAATCCGGATTCTTGTGGTCTATCTGCAACAAGCGACGCCGCAGCCAGACCACGGCATCGCCTACCGCGCCCGGCTGAATGAGCCCGACTCTGGAGTCGGAACGCCAGACCACCTGAAAACGGCCGGTCCAGGATTTCAGCAGTTGCGCCTGCTTGACTTCGCGCGTGCCCTGAGCGCCCATCAGCGTCGCCGTATCTCCCTTGATTGCGCTGAGCAGCACGGTCTGTGTGGTATTTCCGCGCTGAAGTACGAGCAGCGCCGGTCGGTTGTACCGTTTGAGCGTCGCGAAGTCACCGCTATCGGCCAGGCAACGCAGATCACCGACGTGCAGCGACGCACAGTCGGTCCGAACCTGGGCGCCAAACACGCCCCATAACCGCAACAGTTGATTGATGTCCGCGTTGCCTTTCGGGATTCCCTCCTGCGGCTTTTTTGATTTGCTCCCGGCCGCGTCAGCGCTAGTGCTTTCACCGCCGCTGGCGCTCAATACCGAGGTGGTCGCCGATGCGGTCTGGCCAGCGACGGCCTGGTCGCTCGCGCTCTTAGGCGCTTTTGCTGAACCACTGGGTGAATCGCCGGCACCGGCGGCCGATCTGACGCTCCTGGCGACTGGCGGCTGGCTTGTCTTATCCGCCTGAGTATTGCTCCTCTTGTCGGGCGCGGCGTCGGTTTTCGCAGGCGAGGCAGCATCGCTCTTGTCAGAGTCGCCACCCTCGTCGTTGGTCGTGTGAACAGCTTTGGGTGATTCATGGGCCAGCGCCGGATGCCCCGCCTGCCCGAGATAGGGAATCCAGCGGTCAATTGCCGACAGCGACATGGCTGGCTGCCACACCAGCGCCGACACCGTCACAACGACCGCCAAGGCGGCGACCGGCGCAGCCAGGCGCCACCTGCCGGCCAATCGGCGTCTGCGGCTCGGCGGTAGCGTTTCGGCAGCCGCCCTCAGCACGGTGGCCGGGCCGATCGTCGAACGCGCGTGGGCATAACCTCCCATCAGGGCGCGCTCGCAGACCATGTTGATGAGTCGGGGCACGCCCCGCGTCACCAGCCACGCAGCCATCACGGCGCTGCCGGAGAACAGATGCTGCGGGCCCTGCGCGCATTCCAGCCGATGCTGAATATAAGCACGGGTCTCGGCCAGGCCCAGCGGCCGCAAATGGAAGCGTGCGGTGATCCGTTGCGATAGCTGGCGCAGATCGTGGCGCGCCAGCAGATCGGTGAGCTCAGGCTGCCCGACGAGAATGATTCGCAGCAGTTTTTCCTTATGGGTTTCCAGGTTGGTCAGCAGGCGCAGCTGCTCGAGCACGTCACGCGACAGATTCTGTGCTTCATCCACAATCAGCACGGTGCGCCGGTTGGCGGCATGGGTCTTCAGCAGATGCGCATTGAGGCGGTCTACCAGGGCTTTTAGCGTAGCGTGCTGGCCCGGCTCGTAGGTCACCCCCAATTCGTCGCATACCGTAGCCACGAACTCGTTGGTGCCCAGATGCGGATTCCAGCACAGCGCAATCTGCAGATCCGGCAGATCGTCATGCACCAGCGCCCGGATCAGGGTGGTCTTGCCGGTGCCCACTTCACCGGTCAGGGCCACGAATCCGCCGTGTTCCCCGGCACCGTAGAGCAAATGGCCCAGGGCTTCGCGATGACTGGCGCTGAGATAGAGGAACGCCGGATCGGGGGTGACCGAAAACGGATATTCTTTAAAGCCGAAATAGCTCAGATACATGAAACGAATAGCGTCGCGCCGATCACGTCAGTCTAACCTGCGCGAACAGGCCCGCAAACGTAGCGCTAATCGTCATATGATGCCGCCCATTACTGGACTAGACTCCGCCGAATGACAGTTGAACTCTCCCGCGACGCTCAGCGCTGGCTGGCGCGTGCTCCCGATATCGCCAACCTGATCCTCGTGGTGCTGGTCGCGCTCGCCGCGGCGCGTCTGTTCTGGCTGGTATGGCCGACGCCGACCAACGCAATCGCGCCGATGGCCAGTTCGGCACCGGACCGGTCCGGCAGCAGCCACACGCTGGATATCGACGCGATCGCCGGCGCGCATCTGTTCGGCAAACAGAGCGCGGCCGATGCGGCAGCCGCCAAGCCGAAAGTGATCAACGCGCCGGAGACGCATCTCAACCTTACGCTCACCGGCATCGTGTCGGACTCGCAGGGCGACCGGTCACGGGCGTTGATCAAGGGCCCGCAGGGCAAACAGGACAGCTATCGCGTTGGCCAGGCCGTGATCAAAGGGGTCAAACTCTACGAGGTCTACGCCAACCGCGTTATTCTGGACCGCAGCGGGCACTACGAGATGTTGACGCTGGAGAGCGTCAAAAAAGCTCAGGCCATGACGGGTATCAAGCGCACGCCGCAGCTCAACCAAGCGCTGGCCCAGGACCTGGGCGATGCACGCCGCAAGATCCTGTCTGATCCAAGCGCCGCCCGCCGCTTCATCCGCTTGCAGCCGGCCGAGCAAAACGGCAGTCTCGTCGGCTATCGAATCTATCCGGGGGCGGATAGGTCCTTGTTCAAGAAAGCGGGTTTGAAAAGTGGGGAGCTTGTGACAGCAATCAATGGCAAGCCGCTGAACGACCCGGCGGCATCACTCCGACTGCTTGGGAACCTGGCCAATGCCTCGCATGCCACGGTAACGCTCGAGAGCGGCGGCAAGACCCGAACGGTCGAGGTGAATTTCCAGTGACCATCATCGTTCGTTTGTTCCAGGCTCGCCTGTTCCGGGCCGGTGTCCTGGCAGGCTGCTGCCTGTTTGCGACCAGCGCCCTTGCCCAGAAATCGCCTGCGGGCGTGTCGGGCAGCAACGATTCGTTCACCCTCAATCTCAAGGACGCCGACATCACGACGCTGATCGCTACGGTCAGTGAGGTGACCGGGCGTAATTTCGTGGTCGACCCGCGGGTGAAGGGCAACGTGACGGTCCTGTCGAATCAGTCGATGACGCCGGCCGAGCTGTATCAGACTTTCTTGTCGGTGCTTGACGTCCACGGTTATGCAGCCGTGCCCTCGGGCGAGGTAATCAAGATCATCCCGCAGATCAGCGCCAAGCAGGATGGCGGCTTCGGTGGCAACGGCACGCATACCGACGAAGACATCGTCACCAAGGTGATCCACGTCACCAACGTGCCCGCTGATCAGCTGGTACCGATTCTGCGGCCGCTGGTGCCGCAGTACGGGCATCTGGCCGCCTACGCTGCTTCCAATACGCTGATCATCTCTGATCGCGAGGCAAACGTGGCGCGGCTGACAAAAATCGTGCATCGCATTGATGCCAACGGCAACAAGAAAACCACGATCATTCATCTGCAACATGCCAGCGCAAAAGACGTCAGCGAAGCAATTGACAAGCTGCAGGGCAACAGCAAGAACGTCGACTATACGGTGGTGCCGGACGAGCGTACCAACAGCGTCATTATCAGTGGCAACGCCAACGATCGTGCGCGACTGCGCGGTGTGATCGCCGATATGGACACCAAGAGCGATAACAGCGGTGGCACGCAGGTTTTCTATCTCAACTATGCCGACGCCGAGGAGTTGGCGCCGGTGCTTCAGGCCTATGCCACCGGCCAGAGTTATTCCTCGGGCAGCAGTCGCGGCAGCCGTCGCAGCATCAGCAACAACAGCAGCGGTTTTGGCAACAGCAATGGCTTCAACAGCAGTGGCGGCAGTAGTGGCAGCAGCTTTGGCTCATCCAGCAACATCAACCGCAACAGCGCCACCTCGACCGCCGGCATTTCCGGGAAAGCCAGCAAGGACGGCATCAGCGTGATCGCCGAGTCGGCCGCTAATGCGCTGATTGTTACGGCACCGGCCACCAAGATGGCCGGTATCAAGAAAGTCATCAAGAAACTGGATATCCGTCGTGGCCAGGTGCTGGTCGAGGCGATCATCGCAGAAGTCAGCCTGTCACGCTCGCGCAAGCTCGGCGTCAATCTGGCCTCCTTGCGCAACAATGGCCCGACAGCAGCCAGCATCCTGGATCCGAACACGCTCAGTTCAATCAAGCAGCTTGCCGCGAATGGCACACCGCTGGGGCTGATCCAGCAAGGACTCAATATCGGCCTGGGCAGCATTTCGAGCGGTGGCACGAAATTCGCCCTGCTCCTGAACGCGCTGTCTGGCGATACAGACACCAATATTCTGTCTACCCCGTCGCTGATCACGCGCGATAACGAAGAAGCCGAGATCAAGGTCGGCAAGCAGGTTCCGTTCGTGACGGGCAGCTATACCAACGGCGGCTCGTTGGGCGGCAACGGTGTGAACCCGTTCAATACGGTTCAGCGCAAGGATGTCGGCCTCGTGCTGAGCTTCACGCCCCAGATCAGTGCGGGGGATACGATCCAGCTGAGCATCAATCAGGAGATATCGAGCATCGCCGCGCAGACGCAGCAACAGAGCAGCGTCGATCTGATCACCAATAATCGTTCGATCAATACCGCCGTCGAAATACAGAACGGCCAGATTCTGGTGCTGGGTGGCCTGATCGACGACAACGTGCAGGTCACACGTCAGGCAGTGCCGGTGCTAAGTCGTATTCCCCTTCTGGGCGCCCTGTTCCGTTACAACTCGACGTCGAAGAGCAAACGCAATCTGTTGAACTTCATTCGGCCAACGATTTTGCGGGGTGACGGCGAGGCCAACTATTACAGCGCCCAGAAATATAGATATATCCGCCACCTGCAGCAGGGGCAGAGCAAGGAGAGCATTCCTCTGATGGGCAATCGGAGTCGGCCGCAGCTGCCTCCCATGGACAAGTTCGAAGGGGGGATAAATTCCTCCGAGAAATTCGATAATCCGGATAACGACCAGCAATCTGGCCAAGGCGCTTTGCCGCCATCGAATGGTGGCAAACGTCGCGGCGATCAGTTCGGGCCGAATCAGTAGTCTACCAGCAGCGGAGGCTGTCTCATGAGTGACAACGCAGAACAGCTGAGTCTTGCACCAATCGGCGATACGCCGCTGGGCGAGCGGGTCGAGCTGGACCGTGCACCGCACGCGCCCGGCATCGATCGGCTGCCCTTCGCCTTTGCCAAGCGGCACGGCGTGATGCTGGTCGCGGATCCGCACTCAGACGCGCTTGAAGTGATCTGTCGAGAGCCACTCAACGCTGGCGCCATTCTCGAGGTGCGCCGGCATACCGGCCGCAAGTTGCGCATCCAGCGCGTCGCGGCCAGCGCCTTCGATGCCATGCTGCAGAACGACTACGAGGCGCGCGACGCCGAGTCGACCCAGATCGTCGAGGGCATGGACGATGATATGGACCTGACCGACGCCGCGCGTGCCCTGTCGGAGCCGGCCGATCTGCTGGAGTCCTCCGACGACGCACCGATTATCCGCCTGATCAACGCGCTGCTCACCGAAGCGATCAAGGAAAACGCCTCCGATATCCATATCGAACCGTTCGAGGCACGCCTGACCGTGCGTTTCCGCGTCGACGGCGTGCTGCGTGAAGTGCTCAATCCCCCGCGCCAGCTCGCCCCACGCCTGATTTCGCGCGTAAAGGTAATGGCAAAGCTGGATATTGCCGAAAAACGTATTCCGCAGGATGGGCGTATCTCGGTACGTATCGCCGGCCGTCCGGTGGACGTGCGCGTATCCACCATCCCGTCGGGTAACGGCGAGCGCGTCGTACTGCGTCTGTTGGACAAACAGGCCGGTCGGCTGGATCTGCCACAGCTGGGCATGCCCACCGACACGCTGGATACGATCGACGAACTGATCCACAAGCCACACGGCATTATCCTGGTCACCGGGCCCACCGGTTCCGGCAAGACCACGACGCTGTATGCCGGCATCACGCGTATCAACGATCGTTCGCGCAATATCATGACGGTCGAGGATCCGATCGAGTATTACCTCGACGGCATCGGCCAGACCCAGGTCAATTCCAAGGTCGACATGAGCTTCGCACGCGGTCTGCGCGCGATTCTGCGCCAGGATCCCGACGTCGTCATGATCGGCGAAATCCGCGATCTCGAAACCGCGGATATTGCCGTGCAGGCGTCGCTGACCGGACATCTAGTGCTCTCGACCCTGCATACCAATACAGCGGTGGGCGCGGTCGCCCGCCTGCGCGATATGGGGGTGGAACCGTTCCTGTTGTCCTCGTCGCTGATCGGCATCATGGCGCAGCGCCTGGTGCGCACGCTTTGCAACGAATGTCGCGTGCCCTACACCGCCGATCGGCGCGAGTGCGAACTGCTCAAGGCCGATCCGGACAGTCCGCCGACACTCCACAAGCCTGGTGGTTGCGAAAAATGCGGTCACAGCGGCTTTCGTGGTCGTACCGGTATCTACGAGCTCGTCGTCATAGACGACGAAATGCGCAACATGATTCACGAGCAGGTGTCCGAGCAGGCACTGGAAGCCCATGCTCGCAAGGCGACTCCCAGCATCCGCGCCGATGGCCGCGCCAACGTGCTGCGCGGCCGCACGACACTGGAAGAAGTCCTGCGCGTGACGCGTGAGGGCTGAGCCAAGTGGGCGCCTTCGAATACACCGCGCTTGATCAACGCGGCCGCCAGAAAAAAGGCGTGCTGGAAGGCGATGCCGCACGCGCCATCCGAGCTCAGCTGCGCGAGCGCGGCTTCACCCCGATTGATGTACGCGAAGTAGCCGACCGACGCGCGGTCGGGAAAGGCAGATCCCTGTTCTCGTTCCAGCGCGGTATGAGCGTGACCGAGCTGTCCCTGTTCACGCGTCAGCTATCTACCCTCGCCCATGCCGGCCTGCCGATGGAAGAAGCCCTGAAGGCAGTGGCCGAGCAGACCGACAGCGATCGGGTACAGAAAATCATCGTCGGCGTGCGCTCCCATGTGGTCGAGGGCAATACGCTCGCCGATGCGCTGGCCGGCTTTCCCAACAGTTTCGACGAGCTGTACCGGGCGACCGCGGCAGCCGGCGAGTCCTCGGGGCGAATCGACGAAGTGCTCAACGGGCTGGCCGACTACGTCGAGGAACAACAGGCCATGCGCCAGAAGATTCTGGCGGCGCTGATCTATCCAGCGTTTCTGACCGTGGTCTCCATTGGTATCGTGATCGCGCTGCTGTCGACGGTCGTTCCCAAGCTGGTGCACGTGTTCAACAGCGTGCACGCCCAGCTGCCGGCGCTGACTACCGGCCTGATCGCGCTCAGCGATTTCCTGCGCAGCTGGGGGCTGTTGATCGGCGTAGTGGTCGGCATCCTTATTGTAGCCTTCCTCTACGGCCTTCGACGCCCGACTTTCCGGCGCCGATGGCATGGCTTTGTCCTGCGGATACCGCTGATCGGGCGCTTCGCGCGGGGCGTGAACACAGCCCGCTTTACGCGTACGCTGTCGATCCTGACCAGCAGTGGTGTGCCCGCACTGGACGCCATGATCATCGGCGCAGACGTCGTGACCAATCTGCCGATGCAGGATGCGATCCGACGCGCGGCGACGCGGGTGCGCGAGGGCGAGGCCATCCACAAGGCGTTGGGCCGCGAGCGGTTTTTCCCCGCGATCACGCTACATATGATCGCCAACGGCGAGATGTCCGGCGCGCTCGACATGATGCTGGGGCGCGCCGCCGATCACCAGGAGCGCGAGGTGGAAACACTGCGCCAAGGCGTGATGGGCATACTCGGTCCCGCCGTCATTCTAGCTATGGGCGGTGTGGTACTGCTGATCGTACTGGCGATTCTGCTTCCGGTATTCAATCTCAATCAGCTGGTCAAATGACGGCTGGCGCCAAGGAGGCGGCACGATGAACACAGGCACTCTTTCCCTGCGCACGGCAAGGCGGCAACGCGGCTTCACCCTGATCGAAATCATGGTCGTGGTCGTGATTCTGGGTATTCTGGCGGCTATCGTCGTGCCCAATATCATCGATCGGCCGGACGTGGCGCGCGAAGCCAAGGCGCGCCAGGACATCCAGGCGATCGACAGCGCGCTCAAGCTGTATCGGCTGGACAACTATCGCTATCCCACGACCGAGCAGGGTCTGGCGGCACTGGTAAAAAAGCCGACCAGCCAGCCGGAACCGCGCAACTGGAAGTCCGGCGGCTATCTGGACCAGCTTCCCACCGATCCCTGGGGCAATGTCTATCACTACCGCAATCCTGGCCAGCACGGCCCGATCGATATCTTCACGCTTGGCCGCGACAACCAGCCAGGCGGCGACGGGCCTGACGCCGACATCGGCAACTGGACCGTCAAAGGCAACAACTGATTTAGCAGGTGAGCGAGAGAGCATCAGGCGCGAGCCAGCAGCGCGGTTTCACGCTGATCGAAATCCTGGTGGTGATGGTCATCATCGGGGTGGTGCTGACCTTCGCGACGCTGTCGGTCAATCCAAGCAGCCCCGCTGATCGATTGGATACAGAGTCCCAACGTCTGCTCGCCCTGACCCAGGCAGCCGCCGACGATGCCATTCTCTACGGCAAGACCATCGGCCTGCAGATCACCGGCCATGGCTATCGGTTCATCGCACTGGGTCCGACCGGCTGGAAACTCATAGGCGATCCAGACTCGCCCATGCGCCCACGCCGGTTGGATGACGATATCCACGTCGACCGTCTAGCGACCGACAAACGCAATCAGAACAACACCGGCAGCACTGCCGCAGGGGATCTCACGCTGTCCTCTTCTCCCATTGCTGCAGCCAACCCATCGGGCAACAACACAAATCAAACCGTACCAAGGCCCGACGCCCTGTTTCTTTCGAGCGGCGAACTCGTACCGTTTCGTCTGGAAGTCTCGGCGAAGCACGTCAAGCATCGATTCGATATCGTCGGCCAGACGAACGGCGATATCCGTATTGAACGGATCGATCAATGAGCAACAGACGCCCGCGAACAATGGCCTCCCGACGCGCTCATTGCGGGCGCCAGCACTCTGGCGGATTCACCTTGATCGAGGTGCTGATCGCACTCGCCGTGCTGGCGATCGCGCTGGTTGCCTTTGTCAGCGCTGGCGCCCAGAACGCCGATTACGCGACTTATATCCGCGATCGCTCGGTTGCCGAATGGGTGGCGCGCGATCAACTGGTCGAATATCAGCTGCAGGCCGACTGGCCGGGCGTCGGCAAGAAAGACGGCGACACCGCCATGGGTCGCTCGAAATGGCACTGGGTAGCCGATATCAAGAGCTCGCCGGATCCCCAGGTACGGCGTATCGATATGCGGGTGTATCCGGTCGATCCGCAGAGTGGGAAACCCGACACGAACTCCATTCTGCTGATCAGCGGATTCATCACGCGCCATCCGCGCGCCGAAAACGCGCCGGCCACCGGGACGACGGGGCTTGACGGCAACGGCACGGGCACGCAAGGCGTTGCGGCCGGTCCGGACGGTTCTTCATGAACCTGAGTCGAGCACAGCGCGGCTTTACCCTGGTAGAGCTGCTGGTAGCGATGGCAGTGTTCGCGGTCATGGCCGGCATTGCCTACGGCGGGCTGTCCTCGGTTCTATCCACCCGCGACTCGATCAACGCCGCTCTCAAACGCAGCAAGACGCTGCAAATGGCCACCTGGCGGTTGCAGCGCGATGTCGAGCAGATCGTCGCCCGTCCGGTCCGCGACCGCTTCGGCGATAGCGCACCCGCGCTGCTCGGCAGTCCGAACCTGGGAATCACTTTTACCCGGGACGGCTGGAGCAATCCGCTGGGCGAAACCCGCAGCACCCTGCAACGGGTGCACTATCAGCTGAACGGCAAAAAGCAACTGGTCCGCAGCTACTGGCGCGTGCTCGACCAGGCCCAGGACAGCAAGACAGTTGATCGCATTCTTCTCAGCGGCGTCGAATCCATGGAATGGCGCTATCTGGACGGTCAGGGCCGCTGGCAGGATCGCTGGCCGCCCAACGCCAATTTGAGCGCCAATTTCGGCTCCGCTGCGCCAGGCAGCGCCAGCGTCGGCCAGAGCGCGGGAGCCGCCGGTTACAACCCCCCGCAGGCCATCGAACTGCGTCTCGATACCGATAGCTGGGGCAAGCTCCGGCTGTTGTTCATGATCCCGGGCGGCCGGCCGTCGAACAGCAACCTGAACAGCATTCCGGCGCTTGGAGGGGGCTCGTGAGACGCACATCACAACACGGCGTCGCCCTGCTGACGGCCATGCTGATCATGGCGCTGACCGCGATCATCACCACCGCCATGGTTTCGCAGATGAGTATTGCCCTGCACCGCTCGGGCAATATCTGGAATTCCCAACAGGCCTGGTGGTACGGCATCGGGATCGAGAACTGGATTGGTGCCAAGCTGCGTCTCGACGCCCAGCATTCCAAGATTGATTCGCTGGATGAAGCCTGGGCACAGAACGTCGATTATCTGCCGGTCGACGGCGGCTCCATCAGTGGTCGCCTGGTCGACCTGCAGGGGCGTTTCAATATCAACAATCTGGCGCTGGCAAGCAGCGGCGGCAACGCGGCTGACACCAACGCAAGCAGCGCCAGTGCCGCGACTGACGCGGCCGCGGGCAAGGCTGTGTACACGCCTGTCGACCAGTTTCAGCGGCTGATCGAACTGGTCGCCGGCACCGATGCGATCACTGCCCAGACCATCGCCGATTCCGCCAAGGACTGGGTAGACAGCGACAGCAACCCGACGCTGCCCGACGGCGCCGAGGACGACTATTACCTGGGCCTCAATCCGGCCTATCGGACGGCCAACGCCTTGATGGCGAGTCCCAGCGAGCTGCACATGGTGCGCGGCATGACACCGCAGATCTACAACGCGCTGCTGCCCTACGTCACCACCCTGCCAACGGCGACGCCGATCAACGTCAATACGGCGCCGGCGCCGGTCCTGGAAAGCCTCGCTCGGGATCTGCCTGCCGGCACCGGCAGCCAGTTGCTGGCGATTCGCGACAAGCAACCCTGGAAGAGTGTGGATGAATTCCTGGCCGCCGGCCCGCTCGCCGGCCAGAACATCAACGCGTCACGGCTGGCGGTGAGCACCCATTACTTTCTCATCAGCGCCCAGATCAACGTGGCCTCCTCGCAGACCCAGTTCTACAGCGTGCTCAGACGCGCCGGCAACGGCGTGACCGAAGTGGTTCGTCACAGCATCAATGCATACTGAGCCCGGCAACGAGGCAGCGATCCGGGTGCTCTCGTGCTCGTGCCGGCCGATACAGTCATTCGCCGTGCAGCGAAACGCGTCTACGCTAGACTGCGCCCTGCAACGCTGGAGCCCGCACTCTGCCAATCGAAAAATCGCAGAGAATTCGTTCCACCAACAGGAGTCCCAGTGGCAGAACGCCTGACGCTCTATTTCGACGGCTCGACGGCAGCGTGGATCGACGACAGCGGCGGCGTATCGCGCGGCGCGCTCATCGATGCGGCGCGCTATGCCGGCGAGCACGAAGTCGTGGTTCTGTTGCCGGGAGAACAGATTCTGCTGACGCACGTCGCACTGCCGCCAATCCGCCAGGCAAGCCGACGTCTGCAGGCCGCCCGCTATGCACTCGAGGATCAATTGGCCGGCCGGGTCGAACAGCTGCATTTCGCGTTGGCTGCGAAGACCCCAGCGCACGAAGACGCCGCGGTGGCCGTCATCGATCTCGATCGCATGCGCGACTACTGCGCCGCCTTCGATGAAGCCGGTCTGGACGTCGTACAAATGCTACCGGACGTGCTCGCGCTGCCGCCACCGGATGCTGGCAGCTGGCAGGTCGCGGCCATGGATGATCGGGTGCTGGCACGCACTGGTTTGCACGCAGGTTTCGTCTGCGACACCGACTTGTGGCCAACGCTGGCCGAGGCCAGCCAGCCCGCACCCTTGCATATCCAGCTGCACGCGACCACCCGACCAGCGGCCGATACGCTGGCTGATGTCGCCTGGGCCACCGCCCCTGAGCGTGAGGATGTGATTCACCGCGATCGCGTCGACGGCACCCTCGCGATGCTGCTCGGCGCGCCAGCCGCCCGTTCATCGGCGATCAACCTCCGCCAGGGCCGTTTTGCGCGCCAATCGCAGATGCAGACCTGGTGGCGGCCATTGATGCTCACCGCAGGGCTGGCGGCGACCTGGCTGGTAATCGCGATCGCGGCGCGCGCCATTGAGTTGTATCAGCTCGATCATGAAATCGCTCGGCTCGACCAACAGAGCCTCACGGCATTCCACGACGCGTTTCCCAACGTCAAGAACATCAACGACATGCGCGTACAGGCCGAGGTGGGCATCCGTGCGCTGCGCGGCAACGCCTCGGCCGGCGGCATCTTCCCATTACTGCAGGCAACCGCCGCCGTGACCGGCCAGAGCGATGATCTGCGGCTGCAGTCGTTGCAATACCGCAACGGTCAGCTCAACCTGTCGATCGACGGCAAGAACGTGCAGTCGGTCGAAACCCTGCGCGCCGGCTTTGCCCAGCAGACAGGCACCCAGCTATCGGTCCAGAGCGCCGATGCCAGCAGCGCCGGGGTACAGATCCGAGCCGCCGTCACCGGAACCTCGTCATGATCGACAATCTTCGACAATGGTTCGAAACCCTGGCGCCGCGCGAGCGGCTGGCGGTCGTTGCCGGCACCATCGCCGTCGTGTTCGCCCTGTTCTACTACGCACTCTGGCATCCCCTGAACAGCGCGCTGAATACCGCACGAACCCGGGTCACCGCCGAAACCAACCAGGCGCGTTGGATGCTGGGAATTCGCGACGAAGCGCGCCTGCTCCAGGCCAGTGGTACGCAGACCGCACTCAAGGGCCAAAACGATTCGCTATTGAGCATCGTGGATGCCACCAGCCGCTCCAACGGGCTGGGCGAGGCCGTCCGTCACATCCAGCCAGACAACAACGACAAGGCGATCGTCAGTCTGCAAAAAGCCAACTTCAATCAGCTGCTGTTCTGGCTACGCAGTTTGCAGAGCGACTACGGGATCAGCGCCACGGAGATGACAATCTCGCGCAACGGCGACACGCCGGGTCAGGTCGAAGCGCGCCTGACACTGGTGCGAGGCGCTGCATGACCCGGAAGCATCTGCGCTATATCATCGTCGGGCTGCTGGCGTTCGTTGTTGGCCTGGTGGCCTTCCTGCCGGCGCGGGTCGCTGCCGGCTGGCTCGAGTCCAGCACGCCGGTCAAGCTGGGCGGGGTCACTGGTACCTTGTTCCACGGCCAGGCAAGCTATGTATCGACGCCTTCGGGCGGCGTCGACAACGTGCAGTGGACATTGCACCCCGCCGCACTGCTGATCGGCCAGGCCAGCGCGCATATACGCTTCAACTCCGATCTCGACGGCTTCTCGGCAGACGTCAGCCGGTCATTGCTCTCGGGCGCTACCAGGGTAAGCCAGGCCACCGGTGACGCCACGGTCGGTTGGCTGGCAAAGCTTGCCGGCTACACGTTCGTGCCGTTGTCGGGCAGCGTGCAGATCGATATACAGAATGCCCAGTTCGACGATGTCTTGAACGTCTCTGCACTGAAAGGGCAGATCACACTGGCCAACAGCCGCTGGGAACTGCTCAACCCACCGCTGAAGCTCGGCCGCGTACAGACCGCGCTCGACCATACCGCCAACGGTATCAGGGCCCGCATCGTCGACAGTACCGGGCCGCTGGCGGCCAAGGGCCATGCGACCCTTGGCCAGGCACAGGCTTATTCACTCGATCTGCAACTGCGCTCCCGAGCCGGCGCCGATGACCGTCTAAAGAACATCCTGAAACAACTCGGGGCGGCAGACAGCGAAGGCTGGCATCGTATTCGCGAGCGCGGCCATCTGTAGCAGCGGGCCAGATATCACCCGCCCCCTGCGTTGCTCCAGGGCCTGCGGATGTCCGAAACCGTTCGCTTCGGCTCGAATCAACCGGTCTGGTCCAGCGCGTCGCGGTTGCTGGCGCCCAAATCGTGGTCACCGTAGAGATAATCGCGCGTAATAGGCACGGCGTCGTTGGCATGTGATAACTGAACCTGGAACACCACCGAATCGCCGTAGCGAAAACTGGCCTCGCAGCCCAGCAGATAGAATTCCCACATGCGGCAGAAGCGCTCGCCTAGCTTGTCGGCAAAGATGCTTCGACACGCCTGGAAACGCTGGTTCCAGGCCGCCAGAGTGCGCGCATAGTGCAGCCGCCAGATCTCCATGTCGGCGACGTCCATGCCGGTCTTCTCGATACAGGGCGTCATTTCCGACAGCGAGGGCACATAGCCACCAGGAAAGATATGTTTGCGGATCCATCCGCGGGTATCCAGCGGCGGCGGTGCGTTGCGACCGATGGTGTGAATCAGGCTTCGGCCGTCCGGTTTGAGCAGCCGTGCGACCTGATCGAAATAAGTCTGAAACTGCGGACGCCCAACGTGCTCGAACATGCCCACGCTTACGATCGCGTCATATTCGCCTTGATGGTCGCGATAGTCTTCCTTGAGAAAATGCACTCGCCGGGTCAGGCCATGCGCCTCGGCGCGCTTTTTGGCATGCGCGAGCTGGTCGTCGGATAACGTCAGGCCGGTCACTTCCACATCGTATTCGCGGGCCAGATACAGCGCCATGCCGCCCCAGCCGCAGCCTATATCGAGCACTTTCTGGCCCGACGACAGACAGAGCTTGCGCGCTATATGCCGCAGCTTGGCCTGTTGTGCCTGTTCCAGCGTCGCATCGGGGGTTTCCCAGTAGGCACAGGAATACTGCATGTCCTCGTCGAGGAAATGCTGGAACAGGTCGTTGTCGATATCGTAGTGGTGATGGACGTTGCGCTCTGATCGCCACTTGCCGTTGAGCTCGACTATCCCGCGTACGGCACGCCGTGCAACGGCCATCGCACGGCCCTGCGCAAAGTTGCCGGCATTGGCGAAGTACAGCGCGAACACTGCCTGCAACCCGCCCTCGCCCGGCCACCAGTCGCCGTCCATATAAGCGTCGCCAAACGCAATTTCCGGATTGGCAAACAGCCGGGCGACGACCTTGCGATTGCGCAGATGGACATGCGCTTCGGGTTGCCCACTGCCTACGCACAAGGTCTGTCCGCCGGCATAGTGGACAGTCAGCGTGCCACGCGTAAACAATCGCTCCAGGAAACGTTTTTTCACGATATCGTCCCTTGGCAGCCGTAACAATCCTAAGGCTACCGTGTGAATCCATGCTTAATAACATACACCTTCTGTCAGTTGAGTGCATAGTGCATTGGGTTGCCAGGCGACATGGCGCTCGGACTTCACGACCAACAAGCCATGTATCGTAGGCCGCAGAATTCAACGAGAGCCGCCACGTGGCGTCGATTCCTACCCGTGCGCTCTGGCTTGCGCCGCCCAACCGAAGCTATATCGCTAGCGAGTCGCTGGAATTGCCTGCCGACGATCAGCTGCTGGTACGTACGCGCTATTCGGCGATCAGCCGCGGCACCGAAACGCTGGTCTACGGCGGCCACGTGCCGGCCAGCGAATATGAGCGCATGCGCGCGCCGTTCCAGGCCGGCCGCTTGCCGGGCCCGGTCAAACACGGCTATGCCAACGTGGGCATCGTTGAAGACGGGCCCGCCGAGTGGATCGGTCGGCAGGTGTTCTGTCTGTATCCGCACCAGACGTTGTATGTCGTACCGGCCGACGCCGCGGTGCCAATACCGGCCTCGGTGCCAGCCGAACGCGCGGTACTGGCCGCCAACATGGAAACCGCAATCAACGCCTGCTGGGATAGCTTGCCGTCGATCGGCGATCGCGTAACCGTTGTCGGTGCCGGCGTGCTGGGCGCGCTGACTGCTGCGCTGTGCGCCAGCCTGGCCGGCGCAGATGTGGAACTGGTGGATATCGATCCCAACAAACAGGCATTGGCGCGCGCCCTGGGAACAGGTTTTGCCTTACCAGAGGAGGCCAGCACCGACCGCGATCTGGTCATCCACGCCAGTGGCCGCGGCGCGGGGCTGACAACCGCCATGGCACTGGCCGGTTTTGAAGCAACCGTTCTGGAGATGAGCTGGTACGGCGATCGGCCGGTCAACGTACCGCTGGGCGGCGCGTTTCATGCGCGGCGTCTGGACCTGCGCTCATCGCAGGTCGGCACGGTGGCACCGACGCATCGTGCACGCTGGACGCATGCTCGCCGACTCGCACTGGCCGTCTCCCTGCTCGGCGATGCACGCTTCGATGCACTGATCGCGCCGGACGACGCCCGGTTCGACGATCTACCGTCGGTCATGGCGCGCCTGGCCGACCCACGCGACAGCACACTGTGCCAGCGTATCGTCTACGACTAGGCTTTGGGTTTCGCGCTGCTGCGCGAGTCACTTCTCTTGCTTGCCCAAGCCAGGGCGCAGCCGGAACTCGCTGCGCTCAAACACCCGGCTGCTTCAACCCTTCCGGCCTCCGCTGCTCAGCGCTACGCCCAAGGGGTGAATTGCCGCCGGCGCGACCGAAGGCCGCAGAGGGAACCCGAAGCATGGCAGCGCTTTGGGCGATCAACTGGAGCGCTCTATTGGGCTGGTGGTACACTGTACAGTGTTCTGCACAGGGACTGAGGTTAGAATCATGGAGAGTATTAGCTACACATCCGCCCGCGGCAACTTGGCGAAGACCATGGAAAGGGTGTGCAACGATCATGCGCCGGTAGCGATCACGCGAAAGGGCGAAGGAGCGGTAGTCATGATGTCCATGGATGATTACGCAGCGTTGGAAGAGACAGCGTACTTGCTTCGAAGTCCGAAGAATACAAGACGTTTATTGGCTGCGATCAACGATCTTGAGGCAGGCCGAGGAACCGAACGCAAGCTAATCGAATGAAGCTTGTGTTCTCTGAGCAGGCGTGGGAGGACTATCTCTACTGGCAGAAAACTGATCGAAAAGCTTTAAAGCGTATAAATGCGCTTATCAAGGATATTGCCCGAGATCCATTCGAAGGCATCGGGAAACCGGAACCTCTTAAGCACGCTTTGTCTGGCTATTGGTCACGGCGAATAAACGAAGCGGACAGAGTTATCTATAAGATAGACGACGAATCGATCCTTATCGCTCAGCTTCGTTACCATTACTGAAGTCATGCATCTCGATAAAATTTCGGCGACCGTGAGACAAGGATGTACAGCCTGACCGTACGCGATCACATGATGATCGCCCATAGTTTCTCCAGCCCGACGTTCGGCCCTGCCCAGGCGCTGCACGGCGCGACTTATATCGTCGACGTCACGTTCTACCGGGCAGTCTTGGACAGCGATGATCTGGTGGTCGATATCGGCGCAGCCGCAGACGCGCTGAAACAGATGCTGGGGCAGTTCACCTTGCATAATCTCGACGACGATCCAGCGCTGGCCGGTCATAACACCACCACCGAATACATGGCCGGCGTGGTATTCGAGCTCATGGCCGGCGCGATTGCCGACGGACGCCTTGGCGACGGCGCCCGCGGCATCACGCGGCTGGGGGTCACGCTGTCGGAATCGCATATTGCCTGGGCCCGCTTCGAAGCCGATCTGTGAGGACGCGCCGGGCCCTGCTGCTCGTGGCCGGCAATCCCGAGCAATATACCGGCGGCTATCTCTACGACGCCCGGATCGCCGCCGGCATCGCCGAGTTCGGCTGGCAGATAGAGATAATCGGCCTGGCCGGCCGGTTCCCGGAGGCCGACCAAACCGCCCGACGCGCGATGGACCAAACGCTTGCCGCGGTGCCAGATCGCAGCCTGGTCGTGATCGATGGGTTGGCGCTGGGTGATCTCGGCGAGATCGTCGCCAGACACCGAGAGCGTCTGCGGCTGGTGGCCCTGGTCCATCATCCGCTGGCCGACGAGTACGGCCTGGATTTAAGCCGCGCGGCCGCATTTCGCGAACGCGAGACCGCCGCCCTGGCCCAGGTTGAGCAGGTGATTGTCACCAGCCATTTCACTGCGCGCCGCCTGCAGGACTACGGTGTCGCGCCGTCACGTATCGACGTGGTGCTGCCCGGCGTGGAGCCCGCGGCACCTGCGGCCGCCCAGTGGCCACCTGGCCGTCTTCTATGCGTCGCCACGCTTATTCCGCGCAAGGGCCAGGCCATACTGGTCGAGGCGCTGGCCGAACTGGCCGAACTGGACTGGCACTGCGACTGCATCGGCGCGCTCGACCGCGATCCGGCGTATGTCGCGGCCGTCCAACAAGCCATGGTCAACCACGGCCTGACAGAGCGAATCAGACTCCTCGGCCCGATGTCGCCCAGCGCGCTCGGCGCCGCGTATCATGACAGCGACCTGTTCGTACTGCCCTCGTTCTACGAAGGCTACGGCATGGTGGTGACTGAAGCCCTCGCGCGCGGTCTGCCAGTTGTCACCACCACCGGCGGCGCGCTGGGCGATACGTTGCCTGCGGACGCCGGCGCAGCCGTGCCGCCGGGCGACGCAGCTGCACTCGCCGGCGTGCTGCGCACACTGCTCACCGACCACAGGCACTATGATCGTGCTCGCCAGGCCGCGCTCGTCGCGCGCAACACGCTGGACGACTGGCGCCTGGCGAGTCAGCGTTTTGCCCGCGCGCTCGATCGGTCAGGTACCGCACCATGACGCCAATCGACGGTGCGGTGTTCGACAGCGACTGGCTGCGACTGCGCGAGCCGGTCGATCATCGCAGCCGCCCGCACAGCCTGGCCCAGGCCGCTGCCCGCTGGCTCTTACAGTGCAGGCCTCGGCCTGCGCAACCGCCCGTCATTGTCGATATCGGTGCCGGGCGTGGCTCGAATGGCCGCTATCTGGCGCCGTTCATGCCCGCTGGCAGTCGCTGGATTCTGCTCGATCAGGATACTGGCCTGCTGGAAGAAGCCCGTACTTCCCTGGATAGCCACGCGCATCTGGGCGACGTCCACACGCGCTTGTTCGATCTGGCTGATGCACCGGCGCCGGCGATCGCCGGCTGCGATCTGGTCACCGCATCGGCCTTGCTCGACCTGGTCTCGGCCGACTGGATCGGCCAATGGGTTGCGGCCTGTCGCCTGCAGCAAGCGGCGCTGCTGTGTGCGATCAGCGTCAACGGCCAGATTGGTTTTCACGGCGCAGCGGATACGGACGATGCCACGGTCCTGACCCGCCTGGCCGCCGATCAGCAACGCCACAAGGGCCTGGGCATGGCCCTGGGCACGCAGGCGCCGCGCGTGCTGATCAACACCCTGGCCGCGCAGGGCTACTCGATCACGGCCATGCCCAGTCACTGGCTATTGGCCAGCAGCGATGCCCCGTTGGCCGCCCTCCTGCTCGCCGGCTGGGCCCGAGCCGCCGCGGGGTCGGCGAGCGGACGTTTCGACGCCTGGGCCGCACGCCGATCTACCGCGCTGGCGGCCGGGGAGCTGGTCTTGTCGGTCGGTCACGTCGACGTGCTGGGGCTGCCCGGCCCCGATCGCAGATCAAAATCGAACAGCACATCCTCGCCCATCGGATGAATACGGCACGGTGGCCGCAGGGCTGCATCGAGATGCGCGATAGGCGCAAGGCTGATCGCCGGCCGGCCCGAGCCAATAATCAGCGGCGCTACCACCGAATGCAGCCGATCCAGGCAATCCGCCGCCAGAAAACGGGAGATGGTCACCCCGCCGCCTTCGACCAGTACCCGCCGCACGCCGCGTTCGGCCAGCGCTGCCAGCAACGCCGCGGGATCGATGCCGGCGGCGGGCGCATCCATTCGAAGCTGCTCGACACCGGGCGGCGACTTGGCCGACGCACACACGACATGCAGAGTCGGCGCGGCGCGATCAGCGAATACCTTGCGATCAAGCGCCAGCCGCGCCGACGGATCGACCACCACGCGTAACGGATTGCGCCCGTCGGCGTGTCGTACCGTCAGCTGCGGATCGTCCGCGGCCACCGTGCCGGCGCCAACGATCACTGCATCGACCAGCGCGCGCAGCCGATGCAGATGGACACGGCTTGGCTCGCCGGTTACGTAGTGCGAATGACCGCTCTCGGTGGCAATCCGACCGTCGATGCTCTGCCCGAGCTGCGCCATCGTCCAGCATGGGCCGGCCAGCGCTAGTGGCAGCAGCGTATCGAACAGCCGCGCGGCCTCGGCGCTCACCTGGCCCTGCGCCTGCCAATGCCCATCGGGCGCGATCGTCAGCCCCGGCGCAATCGTGGCGCCGGCGCTCGCGGGCCCGGTTGAGAACATGGCCTGTGCATCGCTAACGATCTGCCACGCGTAGAGTTCATCGATTGGTGGCATCATGTGGGTATCTCCGACCAGCCAGAAGCCGATTCGTACCGGGGTTTGTCAGCACGCCAGCCCGGACGCCGCTGGTCGCGCGTGGTTAACAAAGAAGTAGATGAATGCAGCATATTGAACGGTCTATTTTTGATCTGCGCCGTGGTCTGCCGGTCATCGTACGCAGTCCGGAAGGCGATAGACTCGTCGCACCGATCGAAAACCTCGCCTCCGAGCTTTTTGCCAGCCTGCCAGCACTGACCGGTCGTCAACCGCAGCTGATTCTCACGCGACACCGCCTGGCACGGCTTGGCATCGACGTCGACGACGAGCAGGCCCGGTTGCCGCTGGATGCCACTGACAGCCGAGAAGACGTCATTCGCTGGGCCTGCTCGCCGGCGGCGAACCTGTCGGCGCAACGCATCCAGTCCGACACCGGCGCGGGCGATCGCGCAGCCGTTCACCTGATGCAACGCGGGCTGCTGATTCCCGCCGCGCTGACGGTAGCGATCGGCGCCGAACAATCACAGGCGCTCGACCAGCGCGTGGCAGAGCAGGAATGGCTCTCGGTCACAGCAGACGATATCGCCGCCTATGGTCGGGACGGCGCCCGCCTGAAGCGCGTCAGCGAAGCCGATGTGCCACTCGAACACGCCGAACATTCGCGCTTCGTAATCTTTCGTGAAGCCGACGGCATGCGTGAACACGTCGCGATCCTGATCGGTAATGCCGCACAGTGGCCGGACCCGGTACCCGTGCGTCTGCATTCTGCCTGTCTCACCGGCGACCTGTTCGGCAGCCTGCGCTGCGATTGCGGCCCGCAGCTGCGCGCCAGCGTTGCTGCCATTGCCAGGCGCGGCGGCGGCGTGCTGCTGTATCTGGCACAGGAAGGCCGTGGCATCGGGCTGGCGAACAAGATGCGCGCCTACCATCTTCAGGACGAAGGGCTGGATACGATCGACGCCGATCAAGTGCTGGGGTTCGGCGAGGACGAACGCAACTATAACGTCGCACTCGACATGCTGGGGCAGCTCGATATCACCCATATCGATCTGCTGACCAACAACCCGAGCAAACTCGATGCGCTCAACCAGAGCGGTATCGAAGTTGCCCGCCGCAGCGGTATCTACGGCCGCCTGACGCCACAGAACGCCCGTTATCTGAATACCAAGGCGAGTCGCAACGGCCACTGGCTCGACGCGCTGCTCGCCGAGCCGTAAAGCCCGATATCATGAGCAAGCAGCGAACTGCCATGCCCTGGACCAACACGCCGCTGCGCCGGAAAAGCGATGGCCACTCGATCGAAGTCTGACGTGCCGGCCGGCTGATCGGCGGCTTAGGTGGTGCCAGGAGGCACAAACCCATGACACGATCGCAAGACTCTGTAGAGAGTCAGCGTCGAATCCGGTTAATCGGTAACCGTCTCCCAGGGATTGATGAGCGACACTCCGGTCGGTTCGAAGTCGCCCACATTCCGGCTCACGACCGTCATGCCATGTACGATCGCTGTCGCAGCAATCAGCGCGTCACGCTCCGGTTGCGGATCG
This sequence comes from Salinisphaera sp., assembly GCA_027858915.1. Lineage (GTDB taxonomy): Bacteria > Pseudomonadota > Gammaproteobacteria > Nevskiales > Salinisphaeraceae > Salinisphaera. The sequence goes on along the minus strand of JAQIBT010000098.1, from coordinate 2,577 downwards.
GGCACGTGCAAGCGCGCGGTCTGGCGCGCAACCAACACATCTACGGAGATTATTCGATCGGAAAACGTAGCCACCACCTGCTCTTCCAGCCAGCGTCGTAACCGAGCGCCTTGCGCTGAATCGCGTCGCTCGATGCGAAGAACGCCCAACTCCAATTCCAGCAAAGACACCACCGAGACAAATAGCGAGCCTGCGGTTGCTCGCTCCAACCATCGCACGACACGGCGATCCGCAGCACCCGACCGGGCCTTCCGAGCTTCCGAAATGACGTTCGTATCCAACAAGTACATCAGTCAAGATCAGCAGCACGATACAAGCCATCACCTAGCTTGGGCGGCTCGAACTCGAACTCCGATCCGTCACGCATAGCCAATGCGTCGACGATCGAAAGCCGCTCGCCGCTGATCCGCTGATACTCGCCAACTGTCAGCAAAACATGTGATGGCCGGCCACGATCGGTAATAAACACCGGGCCTTCCAATGCCGCTTTCTTTGCACGGCTACAATCGCGATTGAACTCTCGACTCGAAAACGTCGTGATCGTCACTGGTCTCTCCGCACTTCGGTTGTAGTTACGTTACTACTTACTCAGAACGGTCGCAACTTGCAGCAGCGCCGACACCACAATTGAATAACAGCGCCGCACACCCCATACTCACGCCCGTTGTAAAGCCTATCAAGAGCTCAGGAGTCCATGGCAAAAGAAGACCATATCGAAATGGACGGCACGGTTGTGGAAACCTTGCCGAACACCACCTTTCGCGTCAAGCTGGAAAACGGCCATATCGTGACCGCTCATATCTCCGGCAAGATGCGCAAGCACTATATCCGTATCCTGCGTGGCGATACCGTCACCGTGCAGATCACCCCCTACGATCTCAGCAAGGGCCGCATCACCTATCGCGGACGCTAGTTTATGACGTTTTGCGTCACATGTTGACATTTGACGTTCGTCGCGATGCCGAGCACCTGTGCTAACCCCTTGTCGAAAAGCACATCTGTTATTTGGCACGTACGCTGCTTTGTGAATCGCACGTCAGTTTTCGACGTGACCATTTCAGGCACTCTGGGGGACCCTTCTATGAAAAAGCAACAAGGCTTTACGCTTATCGAGCTGATGATCGTCGTGGCGATCATTGGTATTTTGGCGGCTATTGCTATTCCGCAGTATCAGAATTATACCGTTCGGGCGAAGGTGACCAATGTGTTGTCGTTAGCTTCTGGAGATACAACTAAGCTTTCAGAAATATATTCGACGAACGGCGCCCTACCGCAATCGACCGCCGCTGCTGCGACGGCAGGTGTCGATTTGACAGCGTCGGGCGATAACGACTACGTCACTGGCGCCGTAGCGTATTCACCGACGGCTACCGGTATCAACGGAACAACTCTTGTGTATAGCTTAGCGCCGGCGGTCGGCGTACCGACAGCTTCCGGCACTGGTTCGAACACTATTACGTTCACCGCCGCCGACCACAACGGTGCAAGCATCGAATGGAAGTGCACTAGCTCAATAAAACAAAAGTATCTGCCGCAATCCTGTACTGGAAAGTAAGCAACAATAACAGTAGAACAGAACTATAGTGACGTAATAGGCGACGTACCCCGGTTTCTACCGTACTTTGACTTTAAAGCCCTCCCCGGAGGGCTTTTTTATAGAGGAAATCAATTGGGGACAGACCAGAATGGCGTTAAGTTAAGGCGGTTCGGAGGCGTGAATCCGTGGGTTTTCGCGACCGATACAGCGATAATATCGCATCACAAACACCACGCTTTATCTGCCGGGTTTTCATCGTCTAAAGTTCCGCCGCAAACCGCAATCTCACAGCCAGAGATGGGCGGACGGGCAGGCACGGACTCGACAGTATTTGCTCAGTCAACTCGGTGCGTGCTCCGAGCGTTTGATTCCCTCACGACATCTGAATCAGGACCGCCAGGGCGGTTTCAGTCGACGCCGATTTTCCCGTCGCGAGAACGGCAGATTCAACTTGCAAGTGCAACGCGTCGACAAATACGCAGCCCATGCCGTTCGCTGAAATAGCGTTAGTTCGACGAATCGGGCAACTTATGTGCGAGTCTTATCGTATCGATTGCAAAGGATCTGCCGTGACTGCGTCATCCACAAAAAACGTATCCCAACTGCTGGTTGAATGTCTGGAAAACGAAGGCGTGGAATACGTGTTCGGCATTCCGGGCGAAGAGAACATCCACATACTGGATGCCCTGCTCGATTCCAACATCCGCTTCATTACCACCCGCCATGAACAGGGCGCGTCGTTCATGGCCGATATGTACGGCCGTCTTACCGGGCGCGCCGGCGTTTGTCTGGCCACGCTCGGCCCGGGGGCGATCAATCTGGCGCTTGGCATGGCCGACGCCCAGCTCGACAGTCATCCGGTGGTGGCGCTCACCGCGCAGGCCGGGCTGAACCGTCTCTTCAAGGAATCGCATCAGGTCATTGACCTGGAAGCCTTGTTTGCGCCGATCACGAAGTGGACCGGCACGATCCTGCTGCCGGAGGCCACGGCCGAGATCATGCGCAAGGCGTTCAAGACCGCGCAGACCGAGCGCCCCGGC
>JAQIBT010000020.1 GCA_027858915.1 Salinisphaera sp. | reverse complement strand
GCGCGCTTGATGAAACGAATGCGCTCCATGGTCGCGCGCGGATAGCGGCGGTAGCCAGAAGACGGTTTGGGCGGTTGCTCGATCAACCCGCGCCGTTGGTAGTAGCGCACGGTTTGCCGATTCACACCGGCCGCCCGCGCAACTTGGCCGATGGTCAAGTTCGAATTCTCAGCAGCGTGCTTTGTCATCCCAAATCCGATTTCGTCCGCATGAGGCTATGTGTCGTTAGCATATTGCCGGCAGACCTGTTACACGACAGCCTAATGGAAACGTTACCGCTGGCTTTACCGATCACGTGTTCGCCTTGATGCAGTTGCTTGGGTATCGCTTTGCGCCACGTATTCGCGATCTCGCCGATCGGCGCTTGTATATCCATGGCGACGCCAATCGTTATCCCACGCGCGCGGGCATGATCGGCGGCCGCGTTCAACGTCAAATCATATTCGAACCCATTGGGACGAGATCCTGCGCCTGGTGGCGTCGATTGACGATGACAGTGGTGGCACTGGTAAACGCCGCGCGCCAAAGTACAGTACGTGGTGTTGCGGCATTCGCTACAACCAAAGCCGTTCGGCCAGCGCATGGGGAAACAGGGCGTCGAAGCCTTGCGCTTCGGTCCCGTAGCGCTCTAGGAAGGCGGGCAACAACAGACCAGACTGAAACTGGAGCGCATTACGTGCCATGGGAGATAACCCTATGCTGTTCAATTTATTGTGTTATATCTTAAAACTCCTAATTATGGCTGCGACTCATACGTAATCAGGTCGAGGCATGACTGCCATCGTATGCGAACTCTCGCAATGCCAACCCTATTGCCCATAGTCGATGAGATATTCACGGATCATCTCACGCCCACGATGAATGCGGCTTTTGGCCGCGGCGCGAGAGATACGGGTCTGCTCAGCGATTTCACTGATCGTATACTCGTGAAAATCGCGGAGTAAGATGGCTTCCCTGTATTTGTCCGGCAGCGACTGAATCGCAGCCGCCAGATCCGAATGCAGCTCCGGCGTGCTGTGGTAGGCAAGGATCACGGTATTCAGCTCGGCAGGTTGGCCCTGCTTGCGCATGCGACGGACGAGTTTGCGGCATTCGTTGCGAATAATCGAATACATCCAGGTCGCAAACGACGCCACCGCGCGTAGCGTCCCGATACGCCTATACATAAGCAGGAGCGACTCTTGTACGGCGTCTTCCGCATCGGCGCTCGAGGCGCATTCCGTATAGGCGATACGACGCGCATCGGGTTGAAAGATGACGAGCAAGTGCTCCACCGCAGCCTTGTCACCATCCCGCGCTGCCGCGATCAGTGCGTGCTTACGAGCCTCGGACTCGACATGGCGGGCAGTGTCACTGCCGACCGCCCGTTCGGCCTGCCGCGAATACGCTGACCGGATGGACGTGACCTTATTCATGATGTGACCTCGCAACGTTGACATCTCGCTCGAAGACCAGAATTTTCTCGATCGGACCGAGACGAATGCCGAACGCATCACGCAACAGATGATTCGGCACGTGAGCGCTCTGCTGCACCACATAGCCGACGACGCTGCCAAAGGCGATATGTGCGAGATATACGGTGAAGGGAAACTTGATCGGGGCAAAATCCTGGCCGAAGACGCCGGCCCCCATCATGGTCATCACCGGCCCGGTCATGAAGCCGGCCCGGTCATGAAGATAGTGGCGATCACAAGCGCGTAGGCTGTACCGACCCACCAGCGCATGCGCCCGAAAAGAGCGATATAAATGAAGGCAAAACCGATACCGTTCCAGACATGGTCGCCCCAGCCTATGAGGTTCGAGCCGATGCTGGGCCCTTGCATGAAACGATCGGTGAGCTGTACGCCCATCAACATAGGCATCGATCCCGGCATCGTGTCAAACAGACGAAAGCCGACGATGCGCACGAACTCCAATGCCGCGGTCGCCAGGACGCCTGCGAGTACGGCAAGCAAGCCGGCAGTCATTAGTCTTCGCCAACCCACGCCGGCGGCCACAGCGACCACGAGGATCCATACGCCCAACGCCGGCAGTATCGCCACTTCGCCGAGACGATGCAGTGACATCGCGCTGCCCGCCGACCAATCAAAGGCCAGCGGCGACACCGACGCCGCAATGAGCGCAACGCCGGTGGCCACCAATTCGCCCACAGATAAGTTCAGTCTTTGCATAGCCATAATCGGCTCCGTTACAGATAATGCAACAAGCGGTCGGGGCGGCCAAGCCGGCAGGCCTAACCTGCCGGCTTGGCAATGCCGTCAATGCGCGGCCTGACTCACGATGGCATCCACCTTTTTATCCACCATCATTCCAGCCTGCTCGAATTTCGGCGAAATCGCCGTCAACTGCTCCGAAGGCTTGAAGTAACCGATATAGGTCTGACCGCCCTTGGCTGCCCAGACATAGATGCGGGTCGGCAGGACAGCGCCAGCGGCGGGGTTCATCCCGAACGCCTTTTTGCCCATGGCCGGAGCTCCCACGAAAAAAGTCTGCGCGCCGTCCAATTGGAGACCGGTCATCGACAGCACCTTGGCCTGGTTCATGTTCCCCATGACCATCATCTGATGGCTCTTGACCGAGGATTTAAGGGCGCTCACCGTCTCGTTGAACCCGTTGTCGGACTTGACTTTTACAAAGCTCGGGTCTTGAGCGAAAGCGACACTTGTGCTTGCGACACTGGTCACCACCAGCAAAAGCAGAGCGTAGAAAGTACGTTTAATCATCATGTGGATGTCTCTCGCGGAAAAGGAATGTTGTACTCGGCAACCGCATCAATATTGAGCGGCTTACCCCATAGAGTCGGTAGAGCCGCAAAACGATTCACGATCGTGCGATATTTTTCAGGCGGACGTAGGGCCGCGTCTGCGGCTCAGCGGATTCGCCGCGAGCACGCCTCGCAAACTTGCCGAACCCGTGCTGATTACCGGTATGAAGAATTGGCGTTCCCGACAGCAGATTCGATCTTCGATTACGCGACTTGCCCGTGGTGTCAGTGGTCACCGAAGCGGTGATGGACGAAGCCCGTGCGTGGCAGAACAAGCCACTGGAGCCGATCTACGCCATCGTTTATTTCGATGCCCTGAGGGTCAAGATTCGAGACGAAGGCGTGGTCCGCAATAAATCCGTCTATCTGACCATCGGCATGCGCTGCTCCGGCCACAAGGAAGTGCTCGGCCTGAGGATCGAACAGACCGAAGGCGCCAAGTTTTGGAAGCGGGTGATGGCCGAGTTCAAAGGCCGGGGCGTGGGCGATATGCTCATCGACGTGGTCGATGGTTTGAAAGGCTTTCCTGAGGCGATTAACGCCATTTTCCCGGACACGCCCACGTCGATCGCGTCAGAGCCCTGTTCTGCCCAATCGAATATTCGCCGAACGACCTTCCGACGCGATACAAAATTAGTTTGACAGATTTTGAATCATTTCAAGCCATGGAGGCATGGCGCATCGTGCGCAAATGACTCGCCGAACCCTATCAACCACACAGGAGTCAGCCCCATGAAACTCTTCGCAAAATTACTATTCATAACAAGCGCGGCAGTGGTCGCTACACGGCTATCGCCCAGCAGAAGGCGGTAGAGGACTACAACCAGCTCTACGCCAACCAGATCCTGGCCCAACACCAAAACGTAATTGGTCTGTTAGACAAGGACGGCGATGGCATGTGCTCGTCCAAGGAATTCATGTCCGCGAACCAGTCGCTCTTCGAAGCCATTGACGCCAACAAGGACGGCCAACTGACCGAAGAAGAAATGATGCAGCAGTTCCAGAAAAATCAGAAGAACGGCTGATCACTCACATACACCTCGGACATTTCCTCGGTGTCGCAGAGATCGAGATTGCATCGCGATATGGCCCCACGCCGTCACGCGCTCTTGGGCACGTGACGGCATTTCCGCGCTTTTCAGATCCACGCAACCCGGTAACGAACGCGTAAGCAGAAGGAGCAACCTATGCTCACGCCTCGGTCGACTGGCCCGGCCGACCAGACACCCCGAGAGAAACTGCAGGAAAATCCATGCGATCTGAAAAACTGACATTCCCCGGTTACTCAGGCGAGATGTTGGCCGCCCTGCGGGACAGTCCGACCGGCCGCCCTCGCGCTTATGTCCTGTTTGCGCATTGTTTCACCTGCGGCAAGGATATTTTTGCCGCTTCGCGCATCAGCGCGGCATTGGTTGAACACGGATTTTCGGTGCTGCGTTTCGACTTCACCGGCTTGGGGATGAGCGAAGGTGAATTCGCCAATACCAATTTCAGTTCCAACGTGGCGGACCTCGTAAAGGCCGCTGACTACTTACGCGCAGAATACGCGCCCCCCCCCCACACTACTCATCGGCCACAGCCTGGGTGGTGCGGCTGTGTTGGCCGCGGCGGACGAAATCGACGAGGCCAGGGCCGTGGTGACGATCGCTGCGCCCGCCGAGCCGGTACATGTCGAAACGCAGTTCGGCGACAACCTAGACGCTATCCATGAACAAGGCGAACTGGAAGTCAAACTGGCCGGACGACCGTTTCGCATTAAAAAACAGTTTCTGGAAGACCTGGAAACCAGCGTTATCCGTCGCCGGGTGGAAACCCTGCGACGCGCGCTGTTGGTCATGCACTCGCCGGTGGACAAGATCGTGAACGTGGATAACGCACGCGAGATTTACCAGGCCGCGAAACACCCCAAGAGCTTCATTTCGCTCGACGACGCCGATCACCTCCTGACCCGGCGCAGCGATGCTCAGTACGCCGCCTCGGTGTTGGCCGCATGGGCACAGCGCTATTTGCCTGTCGTGGACGAAGCCAAGCCTCTGGAAAACGACCAGGTTGAAGTCAGCGAAACGGGCCTGGGTAAATTGGGCAATCAGGTCCGCGCCGGTCGGCATGTAATGGCCGCTGACGAACCCAAGCGTCTTGGTGGGACCGACACCGGCCCCACGCCGTACGATTATCTGCTCGCCGGCCTGGGGGCCTGTACCGCGATGACGCTGCGGCTGTACGCCGAGCGCAAGGAACTTGCGCTCGATAAAGTCTCCGTTCGTCTGTATCACCAACGGATACACGCCGACGATTGTAGCGACTGCGAATCTACAGGCGGTCAGATCAGCGAGATACATCGCGATATTAGACTGGAAGGTGATCTGTCCGATCAGGATCGCGCCAAACTACTCCAAATCGCCGATAAATGCCCCGTGCACCGGACATTGGAAAACGAAATCAAGGTTCGTACTCAGCTGGCGCAGGATAAGCCGGCCTCATCTTCCATCTTCTTGAGAGGAAAAATCGTGTCACAGAATCAACCGAACGCCGATTACTCCGATATCAAAGCAGTCTTTATAAATACCTCTTTGAAAAAAGATGGGGCAAGTTCACATACCCGTTCGCTGCTGAGCGTTTCGGAGCGGATCATGGAGAAGAACAATGCCCAGGTAGAGCATATCCACCTTCTCGACCATCAGCTCGCCTTTGGCGTCCAACCCGACATGACCGAGCACGGATGGGACCGGGACGACTGGCCGCAACTCTGGAAACAGATCGGCGCAGCTGAAATTCTGGTCGTCGGTACACCGATCTGGTTGGGCGAAGAAAGCTCAGTGTGCCGCCTTTTGATCGAGCGCCTCTATTCGATGTCGGGGTTATTGAACGACAAGGGCCAGAGCATCTTCTACGGCAAGACAGGCGGCGCGATTGTCACCGGCAACGAGGACGGCATAAAGCACTCGTCCATGACGATTCTCTACGCGCTTCAGCATCTCGGCTACACGATTCCGCCCCAGGCCGATTGCGGCTGGATTGGAGAGGCAGGCCCCGGTCCGTCTTTCGGCGATGAGTCCGACGCAGGACCTGTCGGGTTCGACAATGAGTTCACACAGCGCAACACCACCATCATGACGTGGAACCTCCTTCATATGGCGCGCATGCTCAAGGATGCGGGCGGCTTGCCGAGCTACGGCAACGATCGGGAGGCCTGGAAGGCCGGAAGCCGGTTCGATCACCAGAACCCGGAATATCGTAGCTGAGCCAGCGCGCCCAGCCCGCGGTATCCGAACAAGGATCTACCCCACTGATGACACAAAACGACTCCGCCCCAATTCTCGTCTTCGACGTAAACGAAACGCTACTCGATATCACCGCGCTCGAACCGCTTTTTGTCCGCATTTTCGGCAACCGGTCGGCGCTACGAGAGTGGTTCGCACAGCTAATCCTCTACTCTCAAACCATGACGCTTTCAGGCCTTTACACACCGTTCGGCGAGTTGGGCGTCGGCACCCTTCGTATGGTTGCGTCGATCCACGGCGCAACCGTCGCCGACCAGGATATCGAAGAGCTGCAGGAACGCATGGGATCGATGCCCGCTCATCCCGACGCTGCGCCAGCCCTCACGCGACTGCGCAATGCGGATTTCCGGCTCGTAACGCTGACCAATTCCGCGAGCTCGTCGTCGCCTACACCGCTTGAACGCGCCGGGCTCGGCGATTTCTTCGAGCAGTTCTTCAGCGTGCAAGCGATACAGAAGTTCAAGCCAGCTCCGGAAACCTACCAGCACGTGGCAGACACAATGGGCGTGACTACATCATCCAGCCATCGACAGCCGCTCGTGCGGCCCGGCCTGGGGCCGAGTAGACGCAGCCTCGCTCCCGGAAGCAATCCCTGGTGGTCGTCACCGCTCACTCGAAGACAGCCGGCTGATCTACGGCGCCATCCTGCTTCTGCACGGCGTATCGACGTTGTCGGCATTCCGCCAGTATCTGGAGCCTTTCAGAGACTCACATCTGCTTTTTTCGCCGCCTGGCCAATGCTCGCGGCATGTGTGGCACTTTATCTGCTGCGGGATCACGACAACCTGTTTACGCTGAGTCGAACGTCGGCACGTTGAAGTCGGGCCGGGCGCCGGTCTAGCTACCCGGGGATTCGGGTACGTCCAAGGCGTGGTTAACGCGCGCTGTTCGATACGACGCGACTTGCCGCGCTCACGCCACGACGACTCCCGATCAGCGATCCAATCAGGAAGCCCGTGGTACAGATAGCCAATCCCCAGACGTTGATACCCAGGTCCTGGGCGTAACTACCCACGCCGATATTGATAGATGAGGGAAATACCGAGACCCCACCGAACGCTTCGATGACCTTGAGTACGCCGATGGCCATGCCTGGCCAGAATGCGAGCGAGAAACTCAAACGTCCGGCCGATGGCAACCAGCCCAGCAGAAAGATAGGTGCGAGTCCCATGATCGCTGTGCCGCTGATCGTGGTTGCTGCGATGACCGCCGGCCCGACGCCCTTGATGTACAAACTCAGGAGCGGGAGATTACCGATGACCGCAATCGCTGCCATGGCCCAACGTCCCTTGCGGACCTGCGGTGTCGTGCACTCGCCCTGTTCTGCCGGCCAGTCGCGGGACGTAAATTTTGCCGCGGAACTGAAGGTGGAGTCCAACGTGGAGCCCGCACTCGTGAGCATGACCGCATTGAACAGCAAGGCCATCCACAGGCCGATCACGGCCGGCACGGCGACCGGTACCGGGGAATCGGTCGGCACATCAACCGCCAATGCATACACACCGGCCAAGCTAAAAAGCGCAATGAGGCCACCGCCCAGGATCGCTGCGATGACGAAGGCCCGAAGCATGCTCGCGGGTCGGCTCACAAACGCCCGATCGGTCAGTACCGGATCATGAAAGCCATAGCTCAGACACTGCACCAGCGCCAGAGCCAGGAACGTCAGGCCGCCTGCGCGCATGGCCGACGATACCTCACCGTTGGCAACGCTTGGAAAGCCATGTTCGGCAAACGTCGGCGTAAGCGTAACCAGCATGACCACCAACAGGACAGCCATCAACAGGGTCTGCATTGCATCGGTGAGGATGCTCGAGCGCAGGCCACCGCGCAGACTGTAGTAGGCCGTGAAAGCGGTCATCACGATGGCCGCCGTCCAGTAGGGCGTACTGCCTTCCGGGCCGAAGAACTGCGAGGTCACCTTGGTGTTCGACCACACCTCGTTGAACAACCGGATCGCGATCACGACCATGAACATCTTCGCGGCCGTGGCGCCGTACTTATGCCGCAGAAACTGCGGCAAGGATGTATAGCCGCCGCGAGTGCGCATGAAATAGACGGCGATGCCCACCACAATGAAGCTCAGCCAGTAGCTTCCATAGGCGATGCCGCCGATGACACCAAAGCTTGCCGACAGGTTCATCGCGTTGTAGACGCTCTTGGCCATGACCCAACTCATGGCCGCACTCGCGCCCAGCAGCCAGGCGCCGGGCGGAACGCCGCGGCGCGAGCCACCGCCGAAAAATTGCGCGGCGCTAATCGCGCGCGGCGTCATGATCCAGATCAGCAGCGCATACGCTGCCAATACCAACCAAGGTGCAAACCAAGTAATACTCACGCAGACTCTCCAAGTTACCCGACGCTTCTAACGCCATGGCACTGGGTCGGTTTCGGCGCACAGAATCTTACAGTCGGCACAGAAAGCCCTAATTCGCTATGCAAGAAGTCGGACGCACGAGCGTCGCGAATCCCGTAACGCGGCATGACTGAGACGGCGCAATCCCCGGCCGAAGGTTGGCTCGAACGCCATGGCGACGCGTTGTACGCCTTCGCGTTACGGCGTCTATGCGACCCTGTGACCGCCGAAGATCTCGTACAGGAGACGCTTTTGGCCGCATGGCGGAGCCGCGCAGCGTTTCGCTCCGAATCTACCGAACGGACATGGCTGATCGGCATTCTCAAGCACAAATGCATAGATGAAATACGCAGGCAGCAACGCGCCGCCGTTGTGGACGCCATGGGCGACGACGACGTTGAATCTCAGGTTTTTCGGACTAATGGCCGATGGCGCGAGCCGCCGTTGGCTTGGGGCGGCGATCTGCTGCGTCAGCTCGAGAACGATGCATTCATGAATGCCGTGGGTCATTGTCTGGATAACGTGCCCGCCGCGCAGCGCGCGTCGTTCGTGATGCGCGAACTGTATGATCAGGATATAACCGTGACCAGCGAGCGTCTGGGCGTGAGCCAGAACAATCTCTATGTCCTGCTGCACCGAGCGCGCCTAAGGCTGCGCCGCTGTCTGGAAAAAAGCGGATTCGTGGTGGAGAAACGCCAATGATGGGACTGCCGAGTTGCCGGGAAGTCGCCACACTGCTATCGCGAGAGCAGGACGACGCGGCGCCGACGCCGCGTAGCCTCTCGCTGCGACTGCACCTGTTGATGTGCCGCAACTGCCGCCGCTATGAGCGCCATCTGGCGTGGCTGCGACGATCGTTCATTCGCGTCCGTGCCAACCCTGTCGCCCCGAGCCTTTCCTCGCGTGCCCGAGCGCGTATCCGTAAACGCCTACGGCGGCAGGATGGCTTTCATTCGCCGCCGGGGTGGTAAGTTATCCGCAGGCCCCGATCGCCGAGAGACGCTGCATCGACTGCTGTCCGCGTGCCGCCGCCTCCTGTCATGCTGTATGTGGTCACGCTGGCCGCTCTTTGGTCGGCGCCGGGTTTGTGTCTTGCAGCCGGCAATTTTTCGCAGCATCCCGGTTTTGCGGCGTACTTCGCCGCGCATCCGCCCGCCAGCCGGCCTGCCAACCGACGCGACCAGGCTCTGCTGCGCCGTTACCGCCCGCGGCTTTGGATAGGGCCGGGGCAGGACGCGCCCATCGGCTTTTATCCGGACTATATCGCTCACGGTACGCTGTACAACGCCCGTGGCAATGTCATCAGCACCCACGCCGACCGTGCCCTGCTCAACCGCTATAAGCACGATCCTGCGGTGACGTTTGTGCACCGACCCGGGCGGTACGCGACCCATCCGATGGTGTTTGCCCGCGTGGACCGCGCGAGGCTAGGCTGCACACCGACGTTCACATTTCTGACCTACAACTTCGTGTTCCGCGACTCCGGGTTGCCGACCGGGCTGGCATGGTGGAAAGCATGGCCGCTGTCGCTGATTGCCAATCTTGACGACTGGCACCAACTGGATCATTACACCGCTGCCAGCGTCGTGCTCAACGCCGCAGAGCGGCCGGTGGCATTGCTATTGCAGCAACACAACGATCAGCACAGCTATGTATTCGGCACCGATATCGAACGGCCGACCGACGACCGGGTACGACTGATCGCCGCGCTGCGTTCCAACGAGCTCTATCCCTGGCGTCGCGGACGCACAAGCCACCGCACGGTCCAGTACATGACGCCAGACAATCTGCGCTATCTGGTGACCGGCAGGAACAAGCCGTTTTACGCCGCCGACGACATCACCCAGGCCGCGCGTGAAATCCGTTATAAACTGGCCTTTCTGCCGCTCGACGACGCATTCTATGTTTTCCAGGGCAGACTGGGCGAAACGCGGCGGCTGCCGGGCCGCAGCGGGCCGCCGGGTGCGGATTACCATACCCTGCCGATGTTCATGAATCGGGCGCTGCAACTGGTCGCTTTCCACTGGCGCCCCGGCGACGCCGGGCAGATGCAGGCGCTGATCGCTTTCCTTCGTGCCAGCCGCGACCAGGGTCGGGCCGCCACCCAAACTGCAGCGTTCCACAAGCTCTGTACGGCATTCATGCGAACGCTACACGGCAACAGACACTAGTCGGCAAAACATCTGCCCCGTCGCCCGCGTCGCTTGATGTGCTCGCATTATATGTCGTCGTGCCGACTTCAATCCGGCGTCGGTGTAAGTTTCCTCGGCTTTCAACGACTAACTCATCAAGCCCGATTTCGGGGTCGGACGCCTCCACGACGCGATCGTGGGGAAAGACCGGTTCAAGAGCGTCCCGCCTACGGATCGACAAGGAGTTAAAGCCGATAATGCACGATACCAAGCCACGCCTGACGCAAACGGACTTTCCCGATATCGGCCGCCGCGCATTGCAGACGCTGCAGATGAACCTCGGTTATCTGTGTAATCTGGCCTGTACCCATTGCCACGTGGCGGCCGGGCCGAAGCGGACCGAACTGATGGACCGCGCGACGATTGATGTCGCGATTGAGTTTCTTCGAGCTCAGAGCGTAAGAACCCTCGACGTGACCGGCGGCTCGCCGGAAATGAATCCGCATTTTCGTGATCTGGTGCACGCAGCACGGTCCCTGGACGTCCATGTGATGGACCGCTGTAACCCGACCATCCTCAACGAGCCCGGTTATGAATGGGTCGCCGATTTTCTGGCCGAGAACCAGGTCGAGGTCGTGGCCTCGCTACCGTGCTACACGGAACCAAACGTCGATCAACAGCGCGGCAAGCACGTCTTCGAGCGCAGCATTGAAGCCCTCCAACGGCTCAACCAGCACGGGTATGGCCAGCGCGACAGCGGGCTGGAACTCAACCTGGTGTACAACCCGAGCGGTGCGACTCTGCCACCACCCCAGGCATCATTGGAAGACGATTATCGCCAGCATCTCTTCGATGAGCACGGCATAGAGTTCAACCGCCTGTTCACGATTGCCAACATGCCGATCAAGCGGTTCGGCAGCATGCTGATTTCAAAGAACCAGTTCGGCGACTACATGACGCTGCTCAAGAACGCCTATCGGCGCGAAAATCTGCAGAGTGTGATGTGCCGTGATCTCGTGAGCGTCGACTGGCGCGGATATGTCTACGACTGCGATTTCAACCAGATGCTGGAGATGCCTCTGGGCGCAACCGGCCGGCCGCACACGCACTTGCGAGACTTGTTGCAAACAGATCTAACCGATGCGCCGATCAGTGTGGCCGATCATTGCTATGGCTGTACCGCCGGACAGGGCAGCAGCTGTGGCGGCGCTTTGCGCGGTGCCGCGTGAGCCATAACCGACAGCCGGCCGGCTACGAGGCCGCGCTCCGCCACTCAAGGAGACATCCGTGATGCATCCATGGCTGCAACGCGCGCTCGATTTCCTGCATCCCGCACGCAGTGGGCGCAAGATTCAGCGATCCGCGCAGCATCAGCAGGCCGCGGACCAGGCCGCGCGGCAGCTGGTGCTCTATCACTTTCGTACCTGCCCCTACTGTTTGAGAACACGCCGCGCCATCGACCGGCTCAATATCGATGTCGCCCTGCGAGATATTCACCTGGACGCCAGCGCATACGACGAACTCCTGGCGGGCGGCGGTCGCCAAACGGTTCCCTGCCTGCATATCAAAGACAGCACCCGCAAAACCTGGCTTTATGAGTCGGGCGATATTATTCGTTACCTGGAAAAGCGTTTCACCCCACCCACGGACGCAGCGTGAGCCCGCGCAACGCTGCAGGTCGGGTGGCGGCCAGTCTGAACAAGCCGGGACGACAGCACGTTATTGCGGCCGGCCTGGCTGGCGCGCTGCTCACGACCGTGGCTATGGCCGCTCCGGCGACGGAGCACAGGATAGGCATGTTCGCGCCCGGCGCGCTCACCGACTGGGAACATAAATCCTTCAAGGGCAAAACCCAATACCAGCTGGTCGGCCATGGCGCCACGCGCGCGCTTGAGGCGACATGCGACGCCACCGCCTCGGCCATTGCCCGGCGCACGTCCGTGGACCTGTCCAAGACCCCGATCCTGCGTTGGCAGTGGCGAGTCGACCATATCTACGCAGGGCTGGATGGTACAACCAAGGGCGGCGATGATTATGCCGCCAGGGTCTACGTCATCCATGACGGCGGTTTATTACCCTGGCGTACGCGCGCCATCAACTATGTCTGGGCCAACAGCCAACCCCGCGGCCATCATTGGCCCAATGCCTTTACCGACAAGGCCATGATGGTCGCGGTGCAATCCGGCCCGCCGGCCGAACCAACCCGCTGGATATCCGAATCCCGCAACGTGCGCCAGGACTTCAAGCGTTACTACGGACTGGATCTCGACAACGTGGACGGCGTCGCCCTGATGACCGACTGCGACAACAGCGGCCGGACGGGTCGCGCGTACTACCGAAATATTCGTTTCACCTCGAAATAACACACCAATAGGCCACTCAAGGCAGTATTCATGAGCAGACTCAAAGTCGTCCTGGTCCTTCTGGTCGCCATAGCGATTGCCACCTTCTTCGCGTTCGACTTGGGCCAGTATCTGAATCTAGCCTATTTCAAGGCCCAGCAGGCGCAACTCCAGTCAGTCGTCGGCGGCCGGCCGTTCGTATCGAGCGCACTTTTCTTCGTCGCCTATGTCTGCGTCACGGCCCTTTCGCTGCCAGGCGCCGCCGTGATGACGCTGATCGCCGGCGCCCTGTTCGGCTTGCTGTGGGGAACATTGCTTGTGTCATTCGCGTCCTCGATCGGCGCCACCCTGGCTTTCCTGGCTGCCCGCTTTCTACTGCGCGACTGGGTGCAAAAGAAATACGGCCAACGATTGAAAGCAATCAATCGCGGCGTCGAAAAGGACGGGACCTTCTATCTGTTCTCGTTGCGCTTGGTGCCGGTCTTCCCATTCTTCGTGATCAACCTGGTTATGGGCCTGACACCGCTGCGCACCGCTACGTTCTATCTTGTCAGTCAGCTCGGAATGCTCGCCGGTACCCTAGTGTATGTCTATGCTGGCACACAAATTGCCGGGATCGACAGCGTATCCGGTGTGCTATCGCCGGGATTGATCGGTGCGTTCGTACTGCTGGGCCTATTTCCGCTGGTCGCACGCAAGGTCGCCGAGCGTATCCAGGCCCGTAAGGCGCTGGGCGGCCATGCGAAACCCAGGCACTTCGACCGCAATCTGATTGTCATCGGTGCTGGCTCCGCCGGACTGGTGACGGCCTATATCGCGGCCACGGTGCGCGCCAAGGTCACTCTGATCGAAAAACACCGTATGGGCGGCGACTGTCTCAACTATGGCTGTGTGCCATCCAAGGCGATGATTCGCTCATCCCGGATCGCCGCCCTGATGCGTCGTGGCGACGAATTCGGTGTGCACGCCGAGAATGTACGCGTCGATTTCGCCCAGGTGATGGAGCGTATCCAGCACGTCATCGCCGAGATCGCTCCGCACGATTCCGTCGAGCGCTATCGGTCGCTCGGCGTGGATACGATCGAGGGCGAAGCCCGGATCAACTCGCCCTATACGGTCGCGGTCGACGGCCGCGAACTGACCACGCGCAGCATCGTGGTAGCGACCGGTGCCCGACCGCTGGTGCCGCCAATCCCTGGCCTCGACACCATCGACTATCTCACCTCGGACACGGTATGGGATCTGCGCGAGCTGCCGGATCGCCTGCTCGTGCTCGGCGGCGGCAATATCGGCTGCGAACTCAGCCAGGCGTTTGCGCGCTTTGGCAGCCGGGTCACCCAGATCGAGATGGCGCCACGCCTGCTGGCCCGCGAGGATGCCGACGTGTCGACACATCTGGCCGAACGCTTCGCGGCGGAAGGCATCGCCGTGCGGACCGAGCACAAGGCCAAGGCCGTGGAACACCGCGACACCGGGCCCGTTCTGGTCTGCGAATACCGAGGCGCCGATGTGGAATTCGCCTTCGACCGAATTCTGGTCGCCGTGGGCCGCACGCCCAATACCCAAGGATTCGGCCTCGAAGAACTGGGCATCGAGATCTCGCCGACCCGCACACTGCAGGTCAACGAGTTCCTGCAGACGCGTTATCCGAACATCTTCGCCTGTGGCGATGTGGCCGGCCCGTACCAGTTCACCCATGCCGCAGCCCACCAGGCCTGGTATGCCGCGGTGAACGCGCTGTTTCTGGGCATCCGCCGCTTCAAGACCGACTATTCGGTGATCCCCTGGGTCACCTTCACCGATCCCGAAATCGCCCATGTCGGGCTCAACGAGACCCAGGCCGAGGAAGACGGCGTAGAATTTGAAGTCACCCGCTACGACCTCGGCGAACTCGACCGTGCCATCGCTGAAGGCGAAGCCCGCGGCTTCGTGAAAGTCCTGACCGTGCCGGGTAAGGACAAGGTGCTGGGAGCAACGATTGTGGGCGAAAACGCCGGCGAGCTGATCGGCGAATACGTCACCGCCATGCGCCACGGACTCGGCCTGAACAAGATCCTGGGCACCATCCATGCCTACCCGACCCTGATCGAGGCCAACAAGTACGCCGCGGGCGAGTGGAAGCGGGCGCATGCCCCCGAGCGTGTGCTCGCCTGGCTGGAACGCTTCCATGCCTGGCGGCGCGGCCGACGGCGCGATGTCGATACGCAGCGCGCAACCGACGGATGAACGAGCGCCCCACCCTGTCGATCATCCTGCCGGTCTTCAACGAGGCGCCGGGCATAGCGCGCGCGTTGCAAGCGCTTACGGCGTTGCGTCGCCGAGGTGCCGAGGTGATCGTCGTCGACGGCGGCAGCACCGACGACACGCTCGCCGAGGCAATGCCACATGCGGATCACATGTTGACCGCGACGTTTGGCCGCGCGGCACAGATGAATGCCGGTGTGCGGGCGGCGCGCGCCGGCGTGCTGTTGTTCCTGCATGCCGATACCCGGTTGCCCGAAGACGCAGACAACCGCATTCATCGCGCTCTGGCCGGCGGCGCCGACGACTGGGGGCGTTTCGACGTCTGCATCGAAGGAAGGAGTCCGTTGCTGCCGGTCATTGCATGGCTGATGAATCGCCGCTCGCGCCTGACCGGCATCGCCACGGGCGATCAGGCTATTTTTGTGACACGACGTGCTTTCGATCGCGCGGGCGGCTTTCCGCGGCAGGCGCTGATGGAAGACATCGCGCTGTCCCGTTGCCTCAAGGCCGTCTCGCGTCCGGTCTGCGTGCGCGAGCGCGCGGCCACCTCCGGCCGCCGGTGGGACCAAAGCGGTGCGCTTCGCACCATCGTTCTCATGTGGGGGCTGCGCCTGGCCTATTCTTGCGGTGTATCGCCGGTGAGGCTCGCCCGCTGGTATAACAGGCCCGCGAAGACCGCTGGCGTGGGAGCCCGATGAAACCCGTCCCCGATCTACATCTCGCCGTCTTCGCAAAGCCGCTTGTACCGGGCCAGGTGAAAACCCGGTTGATCCCGAGCGTGGGCGCCGAGGGCGCCGTTCGTATCCAGCGGGCCATGCTGTGGCAAACGCTGGCCACTGCTCACGATGTCGCGGGCGGACAGATCTCGTTGTGGGTGGCGGACAACCCCGATCACCCAACGCTGCACCCGTTTCGCGATGCTTTCGCCCCCATCATGCGCACCCAGCACGGCCACGATCTCGGCACAAGAATGCGTTCAGCCATGGCCACGCTATTACAAGAGAACGCTCGGGTGTTGCTGGTCGGTAGCGATTGCCCGGTTTTGTCCGTGAACAATGTGCGAGAAGCGGTAGCGGCGTTCGACGATGACCGTACGGACGCCGTATTCATTCCCGTCGAAGACGGCGGATACGTGTTGATTGGCCTCAGATCCTGGCCCGGGCGGCACGAAACCGTCCTCGACGCCGTGTTTAACGGGATTCCCTGGAGTACCAACCAAGTGATGGCACAAACCCGCCTCCAACTCGTAGCAGCTGGGCTGGGCTGGTCGGAACTACCCACGTTATGGGACGTGGATCGGCCCGAGGACCTGCAGCGTGCCGAAGTGCTGGGTATACATGATATCGGCTATCAAAGCGTCCTTGAGAAACTCTGACAATGCCGGCTATGCCGCGCATCGATCGCTCCGCGCACATCCCGAATCGATGCCCCCAGCGCCGTTATGGAAAGCCAGAGCCGGTGGTCGGCGCGTCACGGACCGAGTCATCGTGGGACGCGCCCTCTAAAACCATCCTCGATATTGAGCCCTAACGGTTAGATCACGCGTGACGAGTTCGGGAGCCGATTGCTGCCTGGCTGCTGGCGCTTCTGATCATCACACAGTGTTTTGCAGGTCATTGTTCTTTGGGCGGTCCACGACCATGGCGACGACTATCATCACAGTGCACATCACACCGCCAAACGGCTTGAGGCGTTGATAATGCTTCATAAGTCCACGATAAACTGGATTCAGCCCGCGGTATGGGGGTTGGGGATCAGTTCGTTCGCGTGAAGCGCTCGGGCCAAGCCCTGGATTGTATTCAAGCCGCTTCATTGTAGTCTGCTTTGTCAACGGACGTTTCAGTCTCAGAAGCATTCGGCGACGTCTTTTGGCGCGGTTCTGACGCGGCCTCGAAACGCTTGCCTATCGATAAGCTTGAACGTGCCGCGCTGCAGCGCCGGCGCCGCGACCAGAGCAATCCGACAAACACCAACGCCAGCAGCGCGAGCAGTGGCCGGTCCGTCCAGCGCGCATAGGGTGTCAGCCCGGTGCGCGGAACGGCCCGCACCGACAGCGTCGACGTCTGAAACTGCGGTATGCGCGCCGTGATTGCCCCATGCGCATCGATGGCCGCGCTAATACCGTCGTCGGTATCGCGCAGCACGGCGCGGCCGGTTTCCATGGCACACGTGCGCGCTATCTGCAGATTCTGGTCGGGGCCGATCGAGTCGCCGAACCAGGCGTCGTCGCTCAGATTGATGAGAAAAGCCGCGTGCTTAGCCGTCGCGGCGATCTGGCGCGAAAACGCGATCTCGTAACAGATCGCAAGGCCAGCCTTGTGCCCGGCCACCGGCATGCGCGTATTACCCGCGCCGGCATCGCACGCCGGCTCCGGCAGGCCCAGCGTCCGGAAAAGCGGCCCGAGCGCGCTGTCGTAGAGTCGGCCGTTCTGGAGCCGAGGCACACCCACAATCAGGCGCGTCCCGCTGTTGTGCACGCGCTGTGCGAGGCGCCGAAAGAACGTCGGCGCGAGCCGAAGGTATAGTTCTGGCACTGCCGTCTCGGGCCAGACGATAAGATCGGTACGGCCTCAGAACGGCGCGCTCAGGCGACGATAGCGTGCGAGCTCCGGCTGCAGATTGGCGGCCCGCCATTTGCCGGACTGATTGAAATTGCCCTGCACGAGTACCGCGCGAATCGGCGTGCCGGCCGGTTGCGTTCACTCGGTCAGCGGCGCCAGCGCCAGCACGCCGGCAAACGCTAGGCCCCGGGCGAGATATCGCCTGCGCGTCATTCCGATCCAGGCCAACACGCCGGCAACGACGGCCACGACGGCCACGACGGCCACGAGCAAACTTAGCCCGAGCACCCCGAAAATGGGCGCGAGTTGTGTGCCGAACGGCCCAGCGGTCTGGTTGGTACCGAGCGTCAGCCAGGGAAAGCCGGTGAACAGCCAGCCGCGCAGCCATTCGAGTGCCACCCAGGCCGCGGGCGCGGCCAGCATGAAATAGGCCGCATTCCAGCGCGGGCGCAGCACGCACGCCAGCGCCAGTGTCGCCGCCGGAAACAGCGCCAACCCGCCCACGAGCGTACCGGTGGCCAGCACCACGGCGACGGGGCCGAGTCCGAACACCGCGAGTCCGACGTGCACCCATCCCACGCCGACCCCGAACAGGCCCAGTCCGAACAGATAGCCGTGCCCGGCCGCGATTCCCGGCCTTTCACCGGCCAACGCGAACAGAACCGCCAGCGGCTACGGCGCAAACCACCAGGCATGAAACGGCGCGAACGCAAACGGCAACGCCGACCCCGCGACCAGCATGAGCAACGCCCGCAAGAGTGCACCACGCCAGCCCGCCGCGAGCATCATCATGCCGAGCCGTGGCCGTGGCGTGGTAGCGTCAGCCGCGCACACAGCCCGCGCGGCTCGCGCCGGATCATCTCCAGCGCCCCGCCGAAGCGGCTGGCAATGGCCATTGTGATCGCCAGTCCGAGACCGCTGCCGGTGCTGCGCCGACCGCGCTCGAAGCGTCGCGGCTCTGGCGGCGCGGCCCCCGCGCCCGCGTCGATAACTTCGAAAATCACCGCATCGGACCGGTGCAGCAGATGCAGCGCAACCGACGCGGCTGCGCCGGAATGCTGCACGGCGTTGTCCAACAGATTGCGCAGCGCAGCCACGGCCAACTCGACGGCCAACTCGACGGGCAGCGCGAGCGGTGTGTCGTCGGCCGCGGCATCGGCCGCGAACGACTCAGGCAGCCCCAGATCGGCGATGGCCGCCTGGACGGTTTCCGCCACGCTCGCCGACGGTGCCTCGGGCCAGGGCTGTGCGCTTTCCACACGCGACAACAATAAAAGTTGCTCGAGCGTGCGCTGAAGGCGCGCGACACCGGCCTCGGCGTTTTCGAGCGCATCGCGCGCGCGGGTTCCCTCGACGCGGCGAGCGAGCTGCACATGGGTCTTGATCGCGGTCAGTGGCGTGCGCAGTTCGTGCGCGGCGTTGCTGGTAAATCGTTGTTCGCGCTGCATGGCGTCATCGGTGCGCAGCAGCAGCTCGTTGAGCGTATCGATCACCGGCACGAGTTCCGCCGGGGCAGCGTCTACCACCACCGGCGTCAACGTTTCGGGATCGCGGCGCGCGAGTTCGCCGCGCAAGCCCTCCAGTGGGGCGAGACCGCGGCGGATGCCCCACCAGCCGATGATCAAACTGCCGACCAGGGCCAGCAAAAACGGCAACACGGCAGCGAGCACGATGCGCGTTTGCAGTTGGCGACGTTCATGCAGCCGATCGGCCACCGTGATCACAAGGCCGTTCGCCGCTTCGGAGTAGGTTCGCCAGTGCGTGCCGTTGCGCGTGTGTTGGGAAAAGCCGCGCGGCGTGTGGTCCAGCAGCGCGCGCGAATCACCGCGCGTGCGCAACAGAACGTCTCCCCGCATGGAGCTGATCTGACAGGCGACGCCCTTGCCGGGTGGCGTCGAGAGCGCTGTTTTGATCTTTTGTTGCCAGACGCCGGACGGTAATTGCGAAACCAGCCCGGCAACCATGTGGGCCGAGGCTTCCAGCCGCTGGTCCAACGTGCGGCGCACGCTGTGGTGCAGTTGTAACAACAGCCAGCCGGCAGCGAGCAGCCACAAGACCGAGAGCGACAACCCAAGCGTTACGAGCAGCCGACGGCGCAGGCTCACGGGCGCCCGTCCTGCGCCAGCAACTCGGCATCACCGAGCCGATAACCCACGCCCCGCACCGTTTCAACGATATGCCGGCCGAGCTTGCGGCGCAGGTTGTGGAGATGTGGGGCGCGACCGGCGGCGCGCTGAGCCTGATGCAATCGACGCGTCCCATGCGCCCCGATGTGAAGCTGGTCACGCTTGATGGCCACTCCATCACGCTGTACGCGATTGCGGCCA
>JAQIBT010000015.1 GCA_027858915.1 Salinisphaera sp. | reverse complement strand
CTCCCTCCGAACCGTGCGTGCGGTTCTCCCGCACACGGCTCTCCGGTTGGTCGTTTCCTCATCGGGAGTGTCTCGCATGTTGGTGAGCTGTATTGAGAGCGAACAGACCAGCCGCTGCGAAGAAGGCATTGGGCCAGCGCTGATGGTCTTCGTAGTTGTGACCTTGCCCCGGGCGCTTTTGCTGCCTACGCAGCATCGCCCGAAGCCGACGACGAATGAAGCCGTCGAGGCTCGTGAATGTCCATCGGTGAGCATGCTTGAAATAGCCAAACCAACCTCTGAGCATCGAATTGAGCTCAGCGATAACGAACGCAAGGCTACGACCCCGCGCGCGTCGTGTCGCTTTGCGCAGCCGATCCTTGAAGCTTTTTAGGCTTTTCTTGCGTACCCATCGTTGGCCTGCCTCAAAGCGGTAGCCAAGGAAATCAAATCCTTGCCCCTTCTGTCGGCAGTCATCGACATGCGTCTTTTCTGGATGAATCGTCAGACCCTGTGCTCGAGTCCATTCCGCTATCCTATCGCGCGCCTTATCGGCGGCGACCTGGCTTTGACACAGCACAACAAAGTCGTCGGCATAGCGCACCATTCGGTATCCTTGATCGGCCAGTAGTTGGTCTAGATCATGCAAATACAGGTTGGCCAGCAGCGGACTGATCACCGCACCTTGCGGTGTGCCCGACACGGGAGTCCACCGCTTCACACCGTCGAGAATGTCTTGGTCAAGAAAGGCTTCAATCAAAGACAGTATTCGTCCATCACTGATCTGTCGCCTGACTTTCGCAAGTAACGCGTCGTGCGGGATCGTATCAAAGTAGCTTTGCAGATCGGCGTCTACCACCCAAGTATAGCCGGCCTTTAAATGCTCATTGACCATCCGCAGGGCGTCTTTGCATCCCCGCTTGGGCCGAAAGCCGTAGCTCGTGTCCAGAAACTGCGCTTCGAATATCGGTTCAATCACAAACTTGAGCGCCGTTTGAACGACGCGATCCTTGACCACCGGAATACCCAGCGGCCGGGTCTTACCGTCTCCTTTTGGAATCTCGACGCGTTTGACCGGATGTGGCTGGTAGGTTCCAGCCTTCAGGTCAGCCTCGATCTCCTGCAGGTAACGCTCACAGTTTTGTTCAAACCGCTCAACACTCACTTTGTCGACTCCAGCCGCGCCTTTGCGCTTGCGGACATGCTGCCACGCGCGCCATAGCGTGCCGGGTCGCTCTACTTTATCCATCAGACTGTACCAACAGCCTCCTTTGACGCCGTTACCCAGCGCCGACACCATACGTTCCGTCCAGATCGATGCTTCCACCCACGACCAATCGCGGGCTTCTACCCCTTGTTTAGTCCTCTCGGACACTGACGGTGTTGTGTGTTGCATCTTTCTCAACTTCTCGTATCTTCCTTCCTACCCACCTTCGCTCAAGTCGGCTTTGCTGTCCGACCGTCTCACGGCTTGCGCCGTTTCACTACTATGCGGGCTCTGAATCCTGCCGTGCTCACTCGCGCACAGCAGGCCTCCCCGTTTATCTCGTGCACACTTCCCAGCGTTCCACCTCCAATCACGTGGGTGGCCCGAATATCGCTTTGTTCAGCCATTTCAGCGTATCCGATGCGTTTCAAGCTTCGCTGTCTTCGTGCAAGCTCGCTGCCACTCCCCGCCGAATCGAGTTCGTCATCCTGCGGACCGCCAGTTCGTCTCCGGTTGCTCTCCACCCCGCCTCACAGCGACGCAGTTACCTTCGACTACAGGGTCTTGGCTTACCCTGACACGGACTTCCACCGTGCTGTGTGCACGCCTTCACGGGCGCACACGAAGCCGCTCCGCGGCAGGAACAAGCGAACTGACATAGGGCGCCAAAACGACACACTTCTCCTTCACACCCAAGCCCGGGTGCGAACCCTCGAAGGAGAAGCGATATGAACACCTCAGAACAAGCCCGTTTCGACGCCCTATACGCTCAGCATCTTAGAGCACTGAAGCTGCAGGGCAAGGCCACGAAGACCACCGACAGCTATGCGCGGGCGGTGCGCCGCGTGGCCGCGCATTTCGATCGGTGTCCGGATCAGCTCGACGGCGAGGACTTCAAGAGCTATTTCGCCTCCTTGATCGACACCCGCTCCTGGAGTCTGGTCAAGATCGAGCGCTGTGGCTTGCAGTTCTTCTATCAACACGTGCTGGGCCGGGACTGGCCGTGGGTCGAGATGCTCAAGCCGCCGACCGTGCAATCGCTACCCGATGTGTTGAGCCTCGACGAGATCGCGCGGATTATTCTGGCCACTCGCGAGCGGCGCTATCAGACCTTCTGGCTGACCACCTACAGTATGGGCCTGCGCCTGGGTGAGACGCTGAACCTGCGTGTCGGTGATATCGATGCGCCGCGCGCCCAACTGCATGTGCGCGCTGGAAAAGGCCGCAAGGATCGCTTTGTGGTGCTGCCGCGATTAACGCTCCAGTGCCTGCGGCGCTACTGGCGCGACCATCGGCATCCAGCGTTGTTGTTTCCCGGGCGTGCCCTCATCGATCGCCCGGCGAGCGGCGCCATGGATCGCGGCAGTACCCAGAAAGCCTTCGGCCGGGTCGTCGCGGACTGCGGCATCGGCAAGAAAGTCTCGATCCACAGTCTGCGCCATGCCTACGCCACGCACCTGATCGAAGTCGGTCTGAACCTGCGCGGTGTACAAGAGCTGCTGGGGCATGCCTGTCCTCGAACCACCGCGCGCTATGTCCACATGACCGACAAGGGCCGCGATGATCGTCGAGTACTGATCGACGGGCTGATGGGCCAGCTCGACCAACAGCTGCGGCAGAGCCGGTCATGAGTCCCTTCAATACAAGTCTGCGTCTGGCGGATCTATTCGAGGCCGGCCGGGACGCCTTGTTAGCGCAGTACGGATCCCGCCTGCAGCCGCACCAGTGGCAGGCGATGACCGCTATCGAGCAATGTCGCACCGAACAACGAGGCCAGGTTCACCGGCAGTGTCCGGGTTGTGGCCTGGCCGGCTCGATGCCTCAATCCTGTGGCCATCGCAGTTGTCCAACCTGCCAGAACCACACCACCACGCAGTGGCTGGACCGCCAACAGGCCAAGCGCTTGCCCGTCGATTACTTCATGGTCACCTTCACGTTGCCGGCCGGTTTGCGACCGCTCGCGGCTGCTCAGCCTAAGACGGTGTATTCGGCGCTGTTCGCGGCGGCCTCAAGCACGCTGAAAGGCTTCGGCAAACGCAAGCTGGGCGCCGAGCTGGGCCAGTGCGCGGTGCTGCATACCCACAATCGCCGGCTGGATCTGCATCCGCACGTGCATATCGTGGTGCCCGGTGGGGGCATCGATACCCGGCGCCGACAGTTCAAAAAGCTCAAAGGGCGTTATCTGTTCAATGCGTTTGCCCTGGCGCGGGTGTTTCGTGCCCGCCTGTTGGCCGCACTGCACCGGGCCGGGGTGTCGATCCCGGTTGGCTTGCCGGCAAAGTGGGTGGTCGATTGCCGCAACGTCGGCCGCGGTGAGCCGGCGCTTCAATATCTGTCACGCTATCTGTATCGGGGCGTAATCCGCGAACGGGACTTAATCGGCTATGACACCGATGCGGGCACCGTCACGTTTCGTTATCAAAATGCCCAGACCGGACGCCCAGCCTCACGCACCTTGCCGATGGCTGATTTTCTGTGGCGGGTACTGATTCATGTGTTGCCGACCGGCTTTCGGCGGGTGCGCGATTATGGGTTTCTCCACGGCAACGCCAGGCGTCGGCTGGCGCTGGTGCAGCTCGTGCTGCGGGTGTTGATACAGAACACGCCACCCCGCGCCCGACCGCCAGTGTGTTGCCCGGCCTGCCACACGCCAATGGTCATCGTCCGGTTCACGGGGCGACCGCATCCTGACACATGAGCCCTTGAACGCGGCAGCTTCGCATCGATCGAGCGCTGCCGGCCCGGTGTCCACGCCGGCCATTCACTTTGCTGGAGGAGATAGCTTAGATGTACCTGGCTGACTGCCATCCGCTCCAACCGGGGCACGACAGCGCTCGTCCCGCGATCATGCCCGTCTCGCTTTCGGCGCCTGCATCCCGGCGCGCCTGACAAGCTTTCCCCTAGTTATCAGTCACCGTGCCCATACCCCGGGCTTGTTCAACACGGGATCAGGTCGCGGCCGCGCGCGACCTATCCTTTTTCGTTGGGCATCACTCCGCATGGAGCTAACCCACCATCGAGCTAATTCTATTTTACCGTTATTTCTAATTTGAGCCTCTTGTTCCTTTAATAAAAGAATTTCTGCAGAGGTTAAAACAGAGGGATCATTGAGCTCATCAAAAAGCAACGCGGCTGCCTTCATTACCTGAATGATGCCCTCCGCGGAAGCAAATACGGTGCGGACAAACAGCCGATGGGAGAATTGATCTCCGCGCTCTTGCCACACCTCCGTAGCGGCAATGACGTC
>JAQIBT010000163.1 GCA_027858915.1 Salinisphaera sp. | reverse complement strand
AGTAGAGTAAGAAGCAGGACGTAGTCGGACTATTTCCCTGCTTCTTCTCTCCGAACCGTACGTGCGCCTTGAGCGCATACGGCTCTCCACTTGAGCATGGCCTCCTGCCAAGACCGCACGACAGGCTGCCGTGTGGCCTGCCGACCCAGCTTTTCCCGGATTATCGAAGGTCTTCACCTTTCTACGGTCCGGTAATCTTCCGTGCCAGCACTCAAGCTGCGCCCCTTTGCCATGTGACCGGCTTTCCCGGCCTCGGACTACTACGGGCACTCCGCCAGCGATCGGGGCATTGGGGTCGCACTCCCTTGGCATCCCGCGATCGCCTTCCCCAGTTCACATGTTGGACTCAAACACACGGGTGAGGTTGCCGGTCGCAATCTTTGACCTTGCTTGCCGCAAGTCGCCGCGGACGCACGGCACCAGCGACGCACAGTGCCAAACACCATGACAGCGGGCCTATATATACCGCTATCAGTTGGAAGCTGGACCCCGTGATCTGATCCGCCTCAGTCCGCAGACCGCCTGTTAAACCGTGTAGGCGGTGGTGACAGTTCAACCCACAGAACCATATTAACCGGTTCGTGTTCCTCAACCTTCCCGCACTCAGCCTAGAGGTGCATCTTGGCGTAACGGCTTCGCCTCACACCCCGTTTCCCACGGGCTACGTCACCCGGCCAGTGCACGGCCGGTCACCGCCGCTTCGGCTCGCGCTTTTCCGTCGCGAAAAGCGGGTATTGGATATTTCGCCTCCTTGTTGTCCTCGACATTCCAAACATGCTCGTGCCCCGGATAGTCTTTCAGGCGCCTCCGGGGGCTGGGCGCACTCACGGTGCTGTCGATGCGCCACATCGTGCCGCGTTCTACGCCGGCTGCAGCGGCCGCGCTCACCAACTGCGTACTGATGGTTTGCCAAGTGGCGTCGGTGATCGTCGCGATATTCGCCTGCAAGGCGGCTTTGCTGGGCGTCCAGCCCCAGGGCAGGCGCGCGAATGCCTGAAACGACGCCGAGTCCAGCAGATGAAACGCCAACTCGTCGTAGGTCAATTGTCGGTGTTGCTTGAGCAGCGCACAGCGCAGCGCCGACTCGGCGGTCAGCCCGCAACGGCCGGTGGACGCGGATGAGCCGAGGTCATCGGCGACAAAATCCAGCAGCACCGGGTGAGCATCGAGTTGCGCGGACATGCCGGCCAGCTCGCGGCCGATGTCGTGTTCGGCGAACTGGTCGAATAGACTCACCTGCGACGTGCGTTTTGCGCGCATTATCTGACTCCGGTGTTTGGTGTTTCTTTTGTAAATCAATGGCTTGAATTACATTAGAGCACAATTCACCGGAGTTTTCTATTTCATATCTGCTTTATTCTGCAAATAAATCAGATAGTTGGCGTTTCTGGACGGACACTAGAACTAATCAAATATCGAATTGAGTTCGAGGGTGCTCGCGGTGGCGCTGATTCTTGAGATCGGTGTCGTGCTGATCATGAATGTCGCCATCGTGGCCGAACCCTCGGGCAGCGCGATGACGAGCCTGGCCCACGCGCCGACCGCGCCCGCGGGCGCCGGTCCGTTCGGCATCGCCGTCTTGTTCGGCGTGACTGGTTTCATCGGTTTTGAGGCGACGGCCGTCTTTCGCGACGAAGCGCGTGATCCGAACCGCACGATTCCGCGGGCGACCTATCTGGCGGTACTCATCATCGGGGCGTTCTACACCATCTCGTGCTGGTGCCTGGTACACGCCTGGGGCTCGGATAGCGTGCGCCAGGTTGCCAACCAGTATCTATCGAACGGCGGCAACATGGTGCGCGATAACGCGCGTTTCTATACCGGCCACGCAATCGCCGATCTCATGCAACTGCTGCTACTGACGAGCCTTATGGCGTGCATCCTGTCGTTTCACAACATCGTGGCGCGCTATCAGTTCGTGCTGGTCAACTTCCGCATCCTGCCGCGTGACTTCGCGGCCAGCCACGCACGCCATGGTTCGCCGCATGTCTCGTCGCTGGTACAGACAGCCACGGCCGCAGTGCTGATCGTCCTGTGCGCGATCAGCGGCGCGAGCCCGCTGGTAGGCGTGTTCGGCTCCATGGCCGGCATCGCCACCGTGGGCATCGTCATGCTGATGCTGCTGACCTCGATCGCCGCCGCCGTTTTCTTCTTTAAGGCGCCGCACCTGGCCCCAGGGCGGGCGATGACCACCCGATGGGCGCCGGTGGCTGCGACCGCGCTGCTGGCATTTATCCTCTATCTGGTGTTGGCAAACTTCACCACCGTGACCGGACTGGGTGACGACATCAGCACGCTTCTAGCCATCATCCCAATGGCCGCATTCGCGATCCGCATGGTCGCGATCAAGAAGACATCCCTGGCGAGTTTGGGGAACGCTGCGGGTTGATCGCGTGTCACGGTCAAGCTGGTGGGCCCAGTCGGACTCGAGTCGACGACAACGGGATATGAGTGTCATCCGGTGTCATTTCATGCCGGCTTATTTCCAGCAAAATTCAATGAAAAGTTAAGTATCTCCCGGTTTTGCCGGGGATACTTACCGTTTGCGTATTGCCATCGTTTCACGCTAACTTGCAATACATAAAGAAGAGAATAGATTGTCGAATATACGCGACGGGGGACGCGATGGGGCCGGGAGTTGGCATAGCCAGCTATTATCGTTACTGGGCGAAGACGCGCCGCGGCGATGCGCGTGGCGCGGCCTGCCACTTATTGCCATTTCACAATCTGGATGTGGCAGCGGTGGGCTGGAAGCTGCTGGCGCCGGAACGTCCCCTAGCGCCCGAGATGGCCAGACGGCTCGATTTGCCTTTGGATTGTCTTCGACGTCTGCTTGTTTTTGCACTCGGTCTGCACGACATCGGCAAGTTCGCACGTGCGTTTCAGGGTTTGGCTCGGCCGGATGGCGGCGCGCTTGTGCCGCCGCTACCACGTGCGACCTATGGTCAGCGCCATGACCGGTTGGGCGCGCTGTTATGGGCTAATGGCTGGATCGACTGGGTGCGCGACGGTAGTCTTGGCTGGGGTGGCGCTGGGATCGAGCCTCGCCAACGCGGCCAGTTGAAGCAATCTCTCGATACTCTGATGGCCCCCATTTTTGGCCATCACGGGATTCCTGTGTCAGGTGAGGGCATTCCGCTCGAGTCCTTTTTTGGCAGCGATGACAGCGCCGACGACTGCGAATCCGCGCGGCTGTTTATTACTGATTGGGCACAGGTCATAGGCGTGGATTGGCCTGCCGAACATCTCGTCGATCCAGAGTGGCAACGCTGCCTGCAGAGGCTGAGCTGGACTATCGCGGGTTGGGCGGTGGCCAGCGACTGGTTGGGCTCGGACCGTGAGGTATTCGAGTTTCACGCCGCAGCCATGCCGCTGGATCGTTACTGGGCTGATGTCGCGCTTCCGGCCGCCGAGTGCGTTTTGCAGCGTGCCGGTTTTCGCCAGCCCGTGAGGCCGGTTGCCTATGCTGGATTGTCCGCCTGGTTTGATGATCCGGCCGTGGAGCCCACGCCGTTGCAACGCCGGGCCGAGACCCAGGAGCTGGTGGCCGGGCCACAGCTATTCATCCTCGAAGACGTCACCGGCGCGGGCAAGACCGAAGCCGCATTGATTCTGGCCCAACGCCTGCTGGCGGCCGGGCAGGCTGAAGGCCTGTACTTCGCCTTGCCGACGATGGCGACGTCCAATGCGATGTATGCCCGGCTGGGCGATATTCACCGTCGCTTTTATGCCGCAGAAGACAATCCCTCGTTCGTGCTGGCGCATGGCGCGCGCGACCTGAACCCTGCCTACGCAGGCACGATCGGTGAGAGCGCCTGCGAGCCCAATGGACATGGTCAAAATGAGCCGAGCGCGGCCGCGCACTGTAGTCAGTGGTTGGCCGATTCGCGGAAGAAGGCGCTGTTGGCAGACGTGGGGGTCGGTACCATCGATCAGGCGTTGATGGGGCTGTTGCCTTTTCGACACCAATCGCTGCGGCTCTACGGGTTGGCTCGCAAGGTGCTGATCGTCGATGAAGTGCACGCCTACGACCTGTACATGCAAGGCCTGCTGGCTCAGCTGCTTGCCCACCATGCCCGTCAGGGCGGCAGCGCCATTGTACTGACCGCCACGTTGCCGCAGAGCAAGCGCCGAGTGTTGGTCAATGCCTGGCGAGAAGGGTTATCCGCGCTGCCCACGGAACTACACGAGGAGGCGTTTCCTCTGCTGACGCATGTCAGCGTTGGGACGTGTTCCGAGACGCCTGTCGCGCCAAGACGATCGGTCGCCCGCAGCGTGGCTGTTGAATGGTGCCACGCGGAGTCGCAGGCCCTGGCGAGGGTTAAGACGGCGCTCGTGGCCGGCCAGTGTGTGGTCTGGGTTCGTAACACCGTCGACGACGCGATTCGCGCCTTTGATCAGGTGCGCAGCGAGCACGATGATCCCGAGCGATGCCTGCTCTTTCATAGCCGTTTCGTAATGCAGGACCGCCAGCTCATTGAGTCCGAAGTGATCGCGCGTTTCGGCAAGCATTCCACGGCCGCAGACCGCCGCGGTCAGGTCTTGATCGCCACCCAGGTGTTCCAGGAATCGCTGGACTGCGATGCCGACGTCATGATCAGCGATATCGCGCCGATCGATCTGCTGATCCAGCGAGCGGGCCGCTTGCAGCGTCATCAACGCGGCGAGCGCAGCGAACCTACACTGCATGTGCTCGCGCCGATCTGGCAGGACGACCCCGATATCGATTGGTTGGCGCGGCTGCTGCCGGGCACACAGGCCGTCTACGAAGATGCCGCCCTGTGCTGGTTGACGCAGAAGGTGCTGCGCGAACAGGGCGTGATTCGCATGCCCGAAGATGCGCGACTACTCATCGAAAGCGTCTATGGCCAAGTTAGCGATGATGTACCGGACGCATTCATCGAACGCCGCTATGCCCATCTCGGCAAGCAGAAACGCGGCGCTGCCCAGGCCGTGTTCAACGGCTTAGAACTCGCCGACGGCTACTGCCACGACGCCAATCGTCCGTGGGGCGAAGACCAGGAGATCGGCACGCGTCTGAGCGACGAGCCGTCGGTGAATGTCGTGTTGCTGCGCGAGGGCGACGACGGCGCGTTGGCTCTATGGGCCGACGAGGGGGCTCACGCCGCCATGCTCAGCCAGTTGAAAGTACGAGAGAGTCAGGCCCGGAAATTGGGCGATTGGCCGCCTCGGCTAGATACGGCGTTGGAACAGCTGGGCCAATCCGAAAAATCGCTTGCCTATTGTCGTCCGTGGTTGCCGCAGCGAGACACCGATAACCGTTACGACGAAGCTTATGGTCTGTTGTTCAAAGGCGTCGAGACAACAGCGAGCTCAACGTAATGATGGCGCGACGCTTCTAGATGAAAATCCCCGCTTGCGCGGGGAACGGGTCAGCAATTGGAACACACACGGTTCATCCCTTAATGAAAAGGAACTGCTGGCCGACGGATATTACTTTAGCGACGCGAAAGCATGATATCTAGAAAAGAATTTTTCGAATTGTAATACACATTTATGTAAACGATTGACTTGGCCTTGGAATAGGCCTAGCTTCAGACCTTGGCTTATTCCGGAGACGGTGCCATGCGCCGCTGGATCGAGGATCTGTTCTGGCATATCGAGTCTTGGAATTGGTCGACGATCGCGCCCCGGCTGATCGGCATTGCCGTCATCGCCCTGGGTAAGCGCATTGTCAGAAGGCACAGGGGGAAGTGATGAATTTGCTCGATCGAGCGTGGATACCGTTCAAGCATCGTAATGGTGATATTCGCTATCGCTCAACAGGTGAGTTGGCAGATCCGGACATCGTCGACGTCGCATTCCCGCGGGCGGATTTCCAGGGCGCGGCGTATCAGTGGCTCATCGGTCTGCTGCAAACCGCACTTGCACCGGCTGACGAACAGGACTGGATGCAGCGCTTTGCTGCGCCGCCTACGTCGGCTGAATTGAACGCGGCATTCGAGCCGTTCGTCTCTGCCTTTGAACTGGACGGCGACGGGCCGCGATTCATGCAGGATATGGATCCGCTCGACGATGCGAAGCCCGGACCCGTGGCAGGTTTGCTGATCGATGCGCCCGGCGCCAATGGCATCAAGAACAACACGGATTTTTTCGTTAAAAGGGGACAGGCGGACGCCATGTGCCCCGACTGTGCGGCGATCGCCTTGTTTACCATGCAGATCAATGCGCCAGCGGGCGGCGTTGGCTATCGCGTCGGCCTGCGTGGCGGCGGCCCGTTGACGACGCTGATCCTTCCGGAAGACCCCAAGGCATCGCTCTGGCACCGTTTGTGGCTGAACGTACTGTTGCCGGAGCAGACCCGGCAGCGAGGTCAGCGTTGGACGCCGCCGATCGGCGATGACGCGGCCATCTTTCCCTGGATGGGACCGACGCGCACCAGCAAGCAAAAAGATAGCCATGTGCTGCCGGATTCGGTGCATCCGCTGCACGCGTACTGGGGCATGCCGCGTCGTTACCGGCTGCTGTTCGAGGCCTGCGAGTGCGCCTGCGATTTGTGCGGCCAAACCACAGCGTGCTCCATCCGCGAAATCAAGGCGCAGAACTACGGCGCGAACTATGCTGGCCCCTGGCAGCATCCGTTGACGCCGTATCGTATCGACCCCGACAAGCCGGAAGAGGCGCCGTTGTCACGCAAGGGCCAGCCGGGCGGTCTCGGCTATCGCCACTGGCCGCAGTGGGTGGTGTCGGAAGACGACAACAGCCCCAATCGTCCAGCCGCTGTCGTGCATCACTATGTCGCGGGCAAGGTCGGCGCCACGCGTGATGCGCGCAAGTGGGGCGATGATGTCGAGTTGTTGTACAGCCAGGCGCGGCTCTGGGTGTTCGGCTACGACATGAACAACATGAAGCCACGCGGTTGGTATGCCATAGAGATGCCGGTGATGACCTTGCCTGATGCGCAGCTGTACTGGCTGCGGCGTTGGGCGGCGTCTTTCATCGACCTGGCCACCGGGGCCGCGTGGATTCTGCGCACACAGATCAAGGCCGCCTGGTTCGACCGTCCGGCCGATGCCAAGGGTGATGTTGGCGATATCGATCTGCAGTTCCATGCGACCACACAGAATGCGTTTTATCGCGCGCTGCGCGACATGCAGGTAGCACTCGCCGAATCGGCCGACCTGCAACACGTGCCGAGCGTCATCGCCCAGTCCTGGTATCGCCATATTCGATTGTCGGCCCTGCGCCAGTTCGAGACTCGGGCACTGAGCGGTCCGGTGGAAGAGACGGCGATCCGGCGCGTAATCATGGCGCGGCGCAATCTGCTGTATTGGTTGAATAACAACAAGACCGTCAAGACGTTTGCGAACGAAGGCGGCTTCGAGCTGTGGGCCAGTGACCCGCAGACAACAAACGAGAAGGTGAGCGCATGAGCGAAACCGAATCCGGCAGCCCGACAGACGCCGTGCCGGCACCACGTGCCGAATGGAACCGGCGCGGCCTGTCCGCCGCCGATGCCCATATCGTGCGGCAATGGTGGCAGCGGTTGACGCAGACCCGAGAGGCACTGCGCGACGCGAACAAGGGCGGGCCACCGCCCTGGCCACGCAGTGTACGAGCGGTGCTCAAACGCTGCGAAACGCCCGAGTCAGCCTTGTTGACCGAAGGCTTTCGCCATCTCTGGTTCATGCTCGAATCGCGCAATGACGCGCCGAGTCGGCCACGCGATGTTTATCGCTGGGCGTGCGTGGCACTCATGTTGGCGCACGTCGATCACGAACGCCCGGATGTATCGCTGGGCCGTCGACTGGGCGCCGAGAAGAAGAACACTGGCCGGCCCTTAATGAGTGAATTGCGTTTTCAGCAGCTTATGAGCTGCGAAACACCGGACGAACTGGTTCGGCGGCTGCGACGTGGCCTGGATCTGGTGGATCGCGAAGGCTTGAGCGTCACGAGTCTCGCGGCCGGCATCCTGCAATGGAACATGGAATACGACAACGACGATCGCCTGATGGGCGCACGACCGACCGAGCGCGTGCGTTTTCAGTGGGCTAACGACTATTTCACCGTGCTTGCGCCGTACCAGCGCGAAGCCGCGTCCTGAATACGAAAGGGGAGATCAGACTCATGGGGCATTTCATTCAACTGCATCTGTTGACCGCTTATCCGCCGGCCAACCTCAACCGCGATGACATGGGGCGGCCGAAGACCGCCATCATGGGTGGTGTCAAACGTCTGCGCGTGTCGTCGCAAAGCCTGAAACGGACCTGGCGGACCTCCGATCTGTTTGTGAACGCGCTCGACGGTCACCACGGCAAGCGCACCAAGAAGATTGGCGCGATCGCCATGCAGCAGCTCATCGATAAAGGGGTAGACGAAAAAAAGGCGCGCGAATGGGCGATAAAGATTGGCGGTGTATTCGGCGACGTCGCCAAGGGTGAAGTCGAAACCAGTCAGCTCGTGCATATCGGCCCCAACGAACAGCGAGCGGTCGACGAACTGGTCGGACGTCTGGCGGCCGAGGATCACGGGCCGGGAGATGAAGAGTTGGAACTGCTCAACAGCAAGCCGGCAGCCGTTGATATCGCACTCTTCGGGCGGATGCTCGCTGCGTCGCCTCGCTATAACGTCGAAGCCGCCTGTCAGGTGGCCCATGCCATTACCGTGCACGGCGCCGAGGTCGAGGACGACTACTTCACCGCGGTCGATGATCTCAACATGGGCGATGAGCATCGGGGGGCCGCGCACGTCGGCGAAACCGGTTTCGGCGCCGGACTGTTCTATACCTATATCTGTATCGACCGCGACCAGTTGGTCGACAACCTGGATGGCCAGTCGGCGCTGGCCGACGACGCGATCGCCGCACTGGTTGAAGCCGCGGCCCTAACCTCGCCCAAGGGCAAACAGAACAGTTTCGGCTCGCGTGCGCATGCGAGCTATATCCTCGCCGAAAAAGGCGATGCGCAGCCGCGTTCGCTGGCCGCGTCGTTCCTGCGTCCGGTCACCGGCCAGCAGCAGGACGAAGCCGCGATCAACAAACTGGAGGCGCAGGCACTGGCATTCGACCAGGCCTATGGCCCAGGCGCCAGCGGCCGCTTTGTGACCTCGGCGATCGCCGACTACGCGGGCCCGCATGCCGAGCTCGATGCTCAGAAAGGTAGCCTGCAGTCGCTGGTTGCCTTCCTGCGAGATCCGGCCTAGAGGTTGCCCGATGACCGACTATCTTGTGTTCAGGCTGTATGCGCCGCTGGCCAGTTGGGGCGAAGCGGCTGTCGGCGAAACTCGGCCAACCGCCACCCACCCGGGCCGTAGCGCGATCCTGGGGTTGCTCGGGGCCGCGCTGGGTATCCGCCGAGATGACGCCGATGCACTGGCGGCTCTGGCGCGTAGCGTGCGCATTGGCGTCAAGCAACGCGCGGCCGGTGTCTTGATGCGTGATTACCACACCACGCAAGCA
Organism: Salinisphaera sp.; assembly: GCA_027858915.1. Taxonomy (GTDB): domain Bacteria; phylum Pseudomonadota; class Gammaproteobacteria; order Nevskiales; family Salinisphaeraceae; genus Salinisphaera. Next base: position 3,317 of record JAQIBT010000163.1, on the reverse strand, counting down.
CCGGCGACGCGACCGAAGAACCCGTACCGCACGCGGCGGGACGAATTGAACGCGCCGCGCAAACAACTCAACACTATTCTTTCCAGCCGCGATTATCGCTGCGACGGTTTATGGATTGCCGCGGTCTGGTTGACGCCGGACGCGACATACACGCTGGACGCACTGCGCAAGGCCTTGGCCCGGCCCCACTTCATGTTGTATCTAGGACGCAAGGCCTGCCCGCTGGCAGCACCCTTGGCGGCCCAGTGTGTTCAAGCGCCCCAACTGCGCGCTGCGCTGGATACCGAGTTTGAGCCGCTGCTGAGCCACGAGCACCGCACGCTCGACCTGGACAACAACGCGCTCTATTGCTGGGAAGGTAGTCCGCAGGGGTTGGACGGCGATGCGCACGGTGTGGAATCGAACGATGTCTGGGATGAGCCGATCAGCCGCCGTCGCTGGCAATTCGGGACGCGCGCCGAATTCCGCCGGCTAGACCGTGTGTCGGAGGCGGGACGATGATCCTGTCCCGGGTACGACTAGACCTGAACGGTCTGCCGCGCCAGACACTGTTCGATGTGATGAACGCCAGCGCCTACAGCGCGCATCAGTTGTTGTGGCGCCTGTTCGCCGACAGCGAGGCGGCGCGCCCGTTTTTGTTTCGCCAGGAGATCGAGTCGGGCGATGCCAGCCAGGGCGGCGTCGCCAAGGGCCTGCCGCTGTTCTACGTGCTGTCGACCCATGAACCGGTGGCTGATACGGCGTTGTTCGATGTCCAGAGCAAAGCGTTCGGGCCGTCCCTGGCCGAAGGTGATCGGCTGGCTTTTCGACTACGTGCGAATCCAACCATCGCGCGCCGTGTGGAGGCCAGCAAGCGCGCGGTCCGCAGCGATGTGCTCATGCACGCGAAGGCCGATTTCCCGCGCGGCCAGCGTGCGACACCGGAATGCGCACAGGCGATGGACGACGCGGCTACCGAGTGGTTGGCCGCACGCGCCGAGCGCCAGGGATTCACGCTGCCCGTACAACCGATCATCGGCGCCTATCGTCAGCATGTTGTACAGAAAAAGAGCCAGACCGATGCGGTGCGCTTTTCGAGTCTGGATTATGAGGGGCAACTGGAAGTCACCGACCCTAAGCTATTTCTCCAGTCGCTGGCGAGCGGCATCGGCCGCGCCAAGGCATTTGGTTGCGGATTGATGCTTGTCCGCCCGGCAGCGGGCGATTAATCTCAAGTGTGTAACGCATTACACACTGAGTGTGATTTATGAGTCACCGCGTCAATTTCATTATTAACGATGACAATTGGCAGCATCTGAGTGCTGTGCCCCGCGGCGAGCGTAGTCGCTGGGTCAACCAGGCGCTGGCCGAATACCGAAGAGTGCAGAACCGGCGTGCAGCGGCCGACCGGATGGACGCCATCAGTCGCTCCTTGCCCGCTGTCGAGGGCCACGCGGAAGATTGGGTTCGAGCCGATCGCGAGCGCGACGGCTGATTGTTATGGCTGAGCGGTTTGTTCCGGATGCGTCAGTGATCCTCAAGTGGGTATTGCCCCCGGAGAACGAGCCACACGCCGACAGCGCTCGCGCGCTTCGGGATCGCTATGTACGGGGTGACTGCGATCTGTTGATGCCGTCGCTCTGGCTATTCGAAGTCGGCAACATCCTGTGTTTGAAGTTTCCGGCTCATGCTGGTGCCATGCTCGACGCGATCCATGCACTCGAGATACCCGTCTTCGAAGGTGATGCTACTTGGCGCAGCACGATCCTGCGGCTGGTGACGACCCACGGCGTAACCTTCTACGACGCCAGTTATCATGCCACGGCCCTTGCCACTCAAAGTGTGCTCGTGAGCGCCGATGCCCGTTATCTGCGTCGTGCCGAGGGCGCCGGTGCGACCTGTTTTCTCGGCGACTGGGCCGCGCCATGATGCCGCCGCTCAAACCGATCCCGATGAAGGATCGGATGTCGATGATCTTCGTCGGCCGCGGTCAGATCGATGTGCGCGACGGTGCGTTTGTCGTGGTCGACGAAGTCAACGGCGAGCGCATGCATATCCCTGTGGGCTCGGTCGCCTGCCTGTTGCTTGAGCCGGGTACCCGCGTCTCGCATGCCGCGGTAAAGCTGGCTTCAACCGTCGGCACGCTGATGATCTGGGTCGGCGAAGCAGGCGTGCGGCTGTACAGTGCCGGCCAGCCGGGCGGTGCGCGCTCGGACAAGCTGCTGTATCAAGCGCAACTGGCACTGGACGACAATTTACGCCTCAAGGTCGTGCGCAAGATGTTCGAACTGCGCTTCGGCGAACCGCCACCATCACGTCGCAGTGTCGACCAACTGCGAGGCATGGAAGGCGCCCGCGTACGCAAGACCTATCAGCAGCTCGCGCGCCAATACGGTGTGAAATGGTCTGGCCGCAAATACGATCCAAAAAACTGGGACAGTTCAGATATCGTTAATCAGTGTCTGTCGGCGGCCACCGCCTGTCTGTATGGCATCACCGAAGCCGCGATTTTGGCCGCCGGTTATGCCCCGGCGATCGGCTTTCTGCATACCGGTAAACCGCAAAGCTTTGTCTACGACATAGCCGATATCGTCAAATTCGAGACCGTCGTGCCGGCGGCCTTCAAAATCGCGGCTACCAATCCGTCTAGCCCGGATCGAGCCGTGCGCATCGCCTGCCGAGATGCGTTCAAGAAGACACGCCAGCTCGACAGCTTGATCCCCATGATCGAAGACGTACTCGCAGCGGGCGAAATCCAGCCGCCGCCACCGGCACCCGAGGCCATGCCGCCTGCGATTCCAGAGCCCGAGTCGGTCGGCGACATCGGCCACCGCAGTAAATGACATGGCCATGCTCGTCGTTGTCACTGAAGCCGTGCCGCCGCGCTTGCGTGGTCGGCTCGCTGTCTGGCTGCTGGAAGTTCGAGCGGGTGTTTATGTTGGGGATGTGAGCAAGCGAATCAGGGAAATGGTCTGGGAACAGATCGAAGCACTGGTCGAAGACGGTAATGTCGCCATGGCCTGGGCCAGCACTCACGAATCCGGTTTCGAATTCCAGACGGTAGGCCAGAATCGTCGGGTGCCAATCGACCACGATGGACTGCGTTTGGTGCGATTTGTGCCGATTGAAGATAACTAGCGGAAAAATAACGATCTTTAACAACTCGGATTGATCAGAAATCCATCAAATTACTTGGTGGAAATACGATTGGTTGAATTCTAATTTGTAATCAGCCGTTTATAGTTAGACCGTTCCCCGCAGGCGCGGGGATGAACCGGGATTTTCAGCACCTACTATTGCTCGGGTTGGCCGTTCCCCGCAGGCGCGGGGATGAACCG
>JAQIBT010000162.1 GCA_027858915.1 Salinisphaera sp. | reverse complement strand
GCGCGCTTGATGAAACGAATGCGCTCCATGGTCGCGCGCGGATAGCGGCGGTAGCCAGAAGACGGTTTGGGCGGTTGCTCGATCAACCCGCGCCGTTGGTAGTAGCGCACGGTTTGCCGGTTGACACCGGCTGCGGCCGCGAGTTGTCCAATGGTTTGTCCGGTTTCAGTCATGACGCTTTGGACCCAGGTTGCCGAGCGGTTTAACTGTAGCAAGCGGGCGCATCCAATGACTCGATTCGGTTCGCCTACCCAATCGAAGAGTGCACGTATTTGACAATATTAATCATAATCGTAGAATCGTGGAATACTGATTTACAATGATTGTTCCGCCTTGATGATAGAAGCCTATACCGCCCTCACCCCTAACGGCCGCAAGCTGGCTATCATGCTGGAAGAAACCGGCTTTCCCTATCGGCTGCAACCACTGGATCTGAGTGCCTGCGACCGGCACACCTCGACATTTCGCAAGCTCAACCCCAACGGCAAGATTCGGTGATCGTCGATACCGCTACGGAACAGACGATCACCGAATCGGGGGCCATCCTGATCCATCTGGCGGAGAAAGTCGGAGCGTTGTTACCGGCCGACCCGGCCGCACGCATGGTGGTGCTGCAATGGTTGCTCTTTCAAGTCGGCAGCATCGGGCCTATGGCGGGACAGTACAACCATTTTCGGCGCCACGAGCCACGCGATAACTATGCGCTAGAACGATACCGGGATGAAATTCGGCGCCTGCTCGGTGTCATGAAAGATGCAATGAAGGATTGGAGTTTCATGGCCGGCGATTACTCGATCGCCGATGTCGCCTTGGTGCAATGGCTCCGCGTATTGCAGCGTTGGGATCTGTCGTTGACGGAATATCTGAATTTTTCCGCGTGGTATCAACGACTGATGGCACGGCCTGCGGTGAGTCGGGGCTTTGCGATACTGGACACGTCGGTCCGATCCAAAAATGCCAGTGCCGAGCCCGATACGGATGAAGGCATCCGGGTAGCACGCAACGGGTCGACGGCGAGCTCCGTGTAACGCAGCCAGAGCGACTGAATAAAAACATTCATCAAGCCCGCCATGGTGCTGCTGGTACGCATCACGCGGCGCAATGTTCCTACGGAGAAAACCCCATGAAAGAAAGCAAAGTTGTTGCGGTAGGTCTGGTGGGTGGTGTGCTGGCCGTGCTCTGCTGCGCGCTGCCAGCATTGACCCTCGCCGCTGGGCTGGGCGTGGGCTTGGCCCTGCTCCACGGCGTCGGCGCCCATTGGCTGGTTGTGTTGACAGCGCTTCTGGTGGGACTGGGCACGATCGGTGCACTGGCATGGATCCGGCACAAATCAAAATCAGGATGCCATCAACGCGGATGCTGCACCCCCACTGGAGGCAAAGTCTGATGTTCACGAGCGTTAACATCTTCAAAAATCAACGTACCGGCCCGCGGCGCATCCTGCTGCCGTGGCTCCTGCTCGGCATTTTCATGATCATCAGCGCATCGGCGACGGCGGCAAACACGCCGATCGCGCCCACAGCGACCTACACGGACACCCACGGCCAGACGGTAAGCACCGCCACGCTCAAGGGCCACGCCAGCATGGTCTGGTTGCTGTCCACGTGGTGTCGCAGCTGTTCCGCCGGCCTGTCCAGCCTGAACGCTCACGTGGATCAGCTGCGCGCCAGTGGCCTGCACGTGGTGATTCTTCGCACCTACCAGAATGGGGGCGTCACGGGACCGGACATTGCGAGCTTCGTCGCCCAGAACGCCCCCGCCCTGACGAAGGCAAACGTGTCGCTGGGCGAAGCCACACAAGGTCTGGGGCGGGACTACAACCCAAGGCATTACCCCGATATCTATTATCTGATTGATGCGAACGGACAGATCCGAACCGTTGATACGGCGCCCTCGATCACCCTGAACAAGATTCTCGACTTCGCCAAGGCCCATGCTGGGGAGTCTCGGCCGTGACCATCATTTTCCGCGCGCTTCGACGCGCCGCCCGCGACAGGGTGGCGCGATGGTCGGCGATCGTGGCGTTCCTCATCTTTGCGCCGGTGTACGCGATCGCGCTGCCAGCCGCGTTGACGGGCGGACATCTTGGCTGGGTGAACCTGCGATTCCTGAGCGTGGAAACTGCATTGTTCGCGTTGGCTATGAGTCTATCGCTGGGTCTCACCGTGTTGTTGATGGTGTTCGTGTTGCGCGAGGGTCAGCGCGCACGCGGTACGCTGGCGACCGGCGGTGCACTGCTGGGCCTGTTGGCGCCCTTGCTGTGTTGCAGCCCCATCCTACCGATCCTGTTCGGTTTGATGGCATCGGTTTGGCCCGCGATGGCCACCGCCCTGCCTGGCCCGCTACAGGGTTTCATTTCCCGGCATGAGACGATCTTCCTGCTGACCGCGCTGCTCTTGATGTTGCTGGCGTTGTATCAGAACGCCCGGCGCGCGATGCAGGGCCCGAGTTGTCGGGTCGGCTGATCTTCAGGTATGGCCGTCCGCAAGTCGAAAGCGCTCTCGCGGAACGGATAACTCGGCAATCTCCTTATCCGGCGAGTGCGCCTGTGCGAGCCCGGCACAAGTGTGTTGAGTTTTCGCGGCAGCATGAACTCGATATCCGAAGCCGCGGCAGCGTGGGCAAGGTGAACACGGCGCTGGGGATGCCGGTGTAATCCACCGTGGCGTGCTTGTCGTACAGCAGGTTGTCGACCACAGCGTGGGCTTCCAGTGCCGCCACCGGGGTCAGCGGCAAAGGTCCGCCGGCTGCATCGCCCGCGGCATACACCGCGGGGTTGGAGATGCTGCGCAAGTGCTTGTCCAGTGTTGCTCGACCGCCCTCGTGCGCAATGCCGGCGGCGTCCAGGTCCAGGGCTTCCAGCGCGGGCGCGCGGCTACCGCTGTGGAACACCTGATCGACGACAATCACCACGTGGCCGTCCGGTCCCTGCGCCTCGACCTCGAAGTCGCCGCCACGCTCGCGGACTGCTTTTACCTCGTGGCCGAGATGCACTGTTACACCCAGCGCACGGGTGCGTTCGACCAGCAGGCCGACCAGATCCGGATCGAAGCCGGCCAGCGGTTGCGTGCCCCGGTTGAGGATGGTGACTTCGGCACCGGCACGCACCGCGATATGGGCAAACTCGAAGCCGATGTAGCGGCCGCCGACCAGCACGATGCGTCAGGGCAGCGATTCACGATTCAGAAAGTCTTCGCTCAAAGCCAGGGGCTCGGCGCCCTCGATCGGCAGCCGTACCGGTTCGGCGCCGGCGGCGATGACGATGTGCCTGGCCTTAAGCATGCGGTCGCCCACCATGACGGTGTCGCGTCCACTGAAACGGGCGCGGCCGTGATAGGCGTCAACGCCCTGGCTGGCGTAAGCATGTTCGCGTTTATCCGGCACCGGATCGGTGAACGAACGCTTGTGGCGCTGCAGCGCCGTCCAGTCGATGCGGATGTCGCCTTGCACGGTGTCGATGGCACCCATGCATGCGAAGCCGTCGCTCACTGCCACCGACCCGCCGGCCTTGCGGCAGTTGAAGGCAGTGACGTTGGCGGCGGTGCCGCTGCCAATGACGATGAGGTCATAGCGTGAGGAGGTAATGCAAGACCCCTGGTCGAAGGGGCCGCGGCCATCGGGTGTGTGCTCAGTGTGAGCAGGTCCTCTCACGCCGTCCGTTGAAAAAATCCCGGCCGCTGGCGGCAACCAGCAACAATAGGCCCAGCGTAGCGGCCAGCGGATGGTATAGACCGACCACCGCCAGCAGACCGCCGATCACGCCAGCCAGAACGGGCGTCGATTTGCCTGACTGCCAGTGGAGCGCGACAGCCTCCACAGGTTCAACGCCAAGAACGCTACCAGCAGCAGGATCAATATCGCGTCATGGATCAGAAAGACCAGCCCGGGCGCCAACAGCGCGCTCAGCAGCAGCGTCAGGCCCAGGCAGCAGGCGGCCGCGAACAGCGCACCGAGCAGGCTGCCCAACTGCTCGAGAAGATCTTTCATGCGATGGTCTCCCTCACCCCGCACAGCAGGACAGCGGCTCGACATCCTGGGTAAAGGTCTGGGCACAGAGTGTGTCAAGGCCTCTGCTTGGCCTTCTGCTGGAGGCTATTGGGCAAAAGTTATTGCAAATACGAATACTTCCTATTAGCATTGTATTATCCATTGGTTGCCTACGCCCGTGCGTGGTTGGCACCAGACCCTTCAACGTGCTTTATCGGGAGTGAATCGTATGCGTAGTGCGTTAAAACGACTGGCGCCGCTATCGGCCGCCTTGCTGCTGTTTGCCGGGGCAGCTTTCGCTGAGCCGCCCCATTACAACCTCACGCTGTCAGCTCACCAATTCCAACCGCAGCACCTGACCGTACCGGCAGCGCAGAAGATCAAACTCAACGTGAAAAATGCCGGGGCGACGGTGGCCGAATTTGAAAGCTACGACCTGAATCGGGAAAAAATCATTGCCGGCCACACCACGGTCACGCTGTACATCGGGCCGCTCAAACCTGGCCGCTATGGTTTTTTTAACGATTTTCAGCGAGAGGCCCAAGGCCAAATCGTCGCGAAATAGGCCGGCCGGATCGTTTCACTCGGTGGCCGCCCGTAGCGGCTGTTCTACGTTAACTTGACCAAGGATTCTGCCATGTCGATAGACAAATCGCGTTCGCTACAGATCACGCGCAAGTGCGCTTTCGGTTGCGCCGCTAGTTTTGCGATGGCCTTGAGCTCGACGCCGAGTGCTGCGTTGGCCGCCGAGAGTTTCGACGGCTATCAAATCTATTCGCCCAATGTCGTCAAGGGCGAGACCGAGATCGAAGCCCGCGGTTATTATTTTGCCGACGATCATCGTGGCGTCGATCAAACCAACTCGGGCCGGCTTGCTATCGGCCATGCGTTCACCCGTTACTGGGCCAGCGAACTCTACGGCACCTATGCATCCGTGCCCGGGAACAGTCCCGAGTATGAGGTCGAATGGGAAAACCGGTTTCAGTTGACGCCCCAGGGTAAGTACTGGGCGGATGTCGGCGCGCTGGTCGAGCTCGAGCGGGCGTCGCCAACCGAAGGCAATGAGCCGTTCGCTGTACGCTACGGTGTCTTACTGGAAAAACAGCTGTCGCACTGGGTGGCTACGCTGGACCTGTTTTTAGAAAATCAATTCGGCCCCAACGCGGACAACCAGACCGAGTTTCAGTACGTGGGCCGCCTGAAATATCGCCTCGATCGCCGTTTTGAACCCGATGTGGAGTTCTACGGTGCGCCCGGAGCGATCGGCGGCGAAGGGTTCGCCGATTTACCCGCGGAACAGCATCAGATTGGGCCGGGATTCAGTGGCGCACTACCGCTGGCGGGTGCCAAAACCTTCAAATACAGCACCGCGCTGCTGTTCGGGGCGACGCGCACCTCGCCCGACGTGACCCCGGTCGTCCGGGTCGAGTATGAATTCTACTGACGCCTCCAACAAGCCGCCCTTGATTAGCGCCGTCGTGCGCAGGGCTAGTGACCGATGGTTAGAGACAGATGCGTTCCCCAGGGATCGTCAAGCGATAAGCTGGGCTCCGACAGCGACCACCCCTTGTTCGACCGTGTGGTATCCAGGCGTTCACGTATGGCATCGATAACGCCTTGGTGGGAAGCGACGATTTCGACGTTCGCCAAACCGGCAGTCGGCTCGTGGCGTGTGCCGGCACCAGCGCTATTCCAGATATTGGCCGCGATCTGGTGATGATAGCCGCCGGTGGCAAAAAAGCTGGCGCCGGGGTAACGGCAGGTCAGTTCGAAGCCGAGTAGCGCTCGGTAAAATGCCTCGGCCGGCTCGATGGCGCCAACTTGCAAGTGGACGTGGCCGAGCGTTGCGTGCTTTGGAAAACCCTGCCACGTGTCGGTGCCCGCAGCGATATGCAGGCCTTCGAAATCCAGGACATTATTGGCCATCTCGACCCGGCCGTTGGCGTAGCGCCATTGGCTGCACGGACGATCAGCGTAGATTTCGATGCCGTTGCCCTCTGGGTCAGACAAATACACCGCCTCGCTCACCAGATGATCGGCAGCGCCGTCGAGCTGTAAATTCCGGCGGCGGGCATGTGCAATCCAGCGGCCGAGGTCCGCCCGTGTCGGCAATAAAAACGCGGTATGAAACAGCCCGGCGTTGCGGGGCGAACGCGAGGGCAACGTCGGATCGCCGCGCAGTTCCAGCAACGCCGTCGAACCCGCGCCGAGCGTCGCAGACGCATGGTCGGCCGCAAGCACCTCCAAGCCGACCGTCGTATGGTAAAAGTCGGCGACCCGTGCAACATCGCGCACGTTGAGCGTCACGCGGCCGATACGCAGGGAAGTTCGAGTGTCAGTTGTCATCATCAATCCTCAAAGATCGAGAACGAACATAGGCCGGTTGTTGCGGCCGCTCGCAGACTTGTCAGGCTGTGTGCCGTAGTTATCGCCGTGTGCCAAGGCCTATTGCGTGAACCGCAGCGTCAGTTCGGCCACCTTGCGGCCCTGGGTCCAGGCTATGGACAATTCATTGTCGCTCGGCTGGCGCGAGCCGTCGCCGCCGTCATAAGTCGACGCGCCATAGAGCGAGCCGCCGCGCAGTTCAGATATATCGAACAGGGTCTGGGCGTTGGCGTCGTCCAGCGGCACGATCAACATGCTGTGATGGGCCAGCATATTCCAAAACGAGGTAAGGTGGTTTCGTTGTCGGCACCGGTCGCGCTGGAAGTGAAGACGCTGCCCAGCGTGTTAATCAGTCCGCCGCCGGCCAACAGGCCGCCGGTCTGATCCAGAAATGCACGCATCTGGCCGGCCATGTTGCCGAACCGGGTGGGGCTAGCAAAAATGATCGCGTCGTAATCGGCGAGTTCGCTGGGTTGGGCGATTTCACTCGCCAAGCCGGTCTTGGTGCCAGCCGCCGCCAACGCCTCTGCCGTCACGGTTTCGGGCACGTGTTTAAGCGTTACCTCGACCCCATCGACCGACTGGGCGCCGGCGACCACAGCGACTGTACCGATTCGTCCCGCGGGCGGGTTAGTGTTGCGTGCTGACTAATTCCTGGCGGCTCAAGCGTCTCCGGGTGGCATTGGCGCGGTGGAAAAGCGCGCTGATACCTCCCGAGGCCAGCCGGTCATCGGCACGCGCGCGGCCAGTTATCCGTAGTTCAAGCCGGGTCGCGCAAGCGCCTGAGTTCGCTGATCCGCACCCCCTCGCGCCACAGTACGATGCCCCCAATCAGACCCACGACAGCGAAAAACACCCCGGTATCCAACAGCGTGATCGCGAGCGCCTGTTCTCGGGTGAGGCCGAACAGTTGCAACACGAAGGCCACGATCAGCAAACCGCTGCCCGGCACGCGCACGAACAAGCTCACGATGATCCAGGTGCCGAGCAGCACCAGGATCAGAATGTAGTCCAAGGGCGCCAGCCAGACACCGATCGCGCCCCCGGCCCAGGCGATCTGACTGGCCGAGACCAAACGGACCAGCACGCTGGCGCCCACGATTGCCGCGCGGCGCGGTGTATGGATTGGCCAGGCGATGCCCTCGGCAAAGGACGCCGTCAGCCCTTCCCAATAAGCCCGCGCAAAGCACGGCAGCCAGGGTGCACTCAACGGCCGCCGGCGCTGGCGAATCAATAGCAGCAAGGCGATGCCGGCAACTGCCAGTACAACGACGCCGCCCCAGCGCAGGGCGAGCGCAAGTGCCGGCGTGCCCCGTGCGGGCACGGCGAACGTCGCCAGGGCGATAAAGCCGACGAACACGAAGGCGTCGATCAAGCGGTCGACCGCCACACTACCCAGCACCACCCCGGTCGACAGCCGGGCCCGCCGGGCCACCAGCCAGGCGCGGGTGAGCACGCTGGAGCCCAGACCGACGGTCAGCCCCGGCACGAAACCGGCCATATAGGCGGCGAATAATTGGCCGGTCGAGAAGCGTCCCAGCGGGACCATGACTTGGCCCCATTTCCAGGCCCGCAGGCCGTATTCCGCGACGATGCTCGCCACCAGTAAGCCGAGGAATAGGAGATCGGCATGACCGATCAGGGCGATCACGCGGACGATATTCAGCCCGTGCAGCAGCCACGCCACCAACGCAAGCGCGAGCGCCAAACCCGGCAGCACCGCTACGGAACGTCGTAACCCATGGCTGGGGCTTCGGTGCTCCGAATCGGTTGGCGTCTTTTTAGCCGCCATGACGTTCACGGCGAGACATCATTCGCCCTCCTTGAACTTCCAGTCGCTGGAGGTCGTAGGCTATAAGTGTGTCCATTGGGACAGGCCGAGCCCGAGCCAAAGAGCGGTTCGTATCAATCCCAACGGGCGACCCTGCAACTTTTCGCAACAAGGCGAATCCCCCGAATGGAGATTGAAGATGACGACCGAAACCGCTGAGAAAGGCACCGAATATACCTATCAGTGCCCGAAATGTAACTGCGAGTTTACACGCCAGGAGGGCGAGCCTGAAGCCTGCAAGTGTGCGCAGCCTAAAGAGGATGAGACGGTAACCCAGGGCTGTGCCTGCTGTCGGTAACCCGACTTATGACCGAAACGGTAGCGGTCGTATCCGCCAGGACCGACCGCGACCGGGGGTTTCCGGCACGCCGCCCGGCGATCCGCGCCTTGAACCACCCCTGTGGCAAGCTTGGATTAACCCCCGGCGACGATGAACAAAGGACAATACGCGTGAATGAGCAATACGTGAGCATCGGCCAGGCTGCCCGGGCTTCAGGCCTGTCGGTCAAAGCCATTCGTTATTACGAGCAGATCGGCTTGATCCCGCCGCCGCGACGCCACGACTGCTATGCCCAAACCGGGGGCAACCGTGTGTTTTCGGCCGCGGATCTTAAACGTCTGCACTTCATCCACCATGCGCGCCTGCTGGAACTCGGGCTGGATGAAGTGCGGGATCTGCTGAACTACCTGGACGCCGGGTACTGTCCCGGCGGTCAAGACGAATACCAGACGATCCTGCGCCGGCACCTGCAAAAGATCGATGAGCGGGTCGAACATTTGCTCGGCCTGCGCCGCCGGATCGAAGCGCTGGCCGAGCGCAAGCGCGAGGATCGACCACGTGCCTGCACATCGCCACATTGCGGTTGTCTGGAACCGGTCGAAATTCCGGCCGCCACCACGCCGCGAACACAGCCCAAGTGCTAATCATAACGTTGGGCTACGTGAATTTGGCACTTATTAAAAACGACGATACGTCCGTCCGCAACCCAGCCCAACAGCAGCGCACTGATCGAATTACTGCCCGACGTATACGTCACCACGAATCGGCCTGTATGCCTTGTATCCACGAACCGAACGCTGATGCCGACCAAGCTGCGCACCTTGGTCGATCATTTTCAGAGCGCCTTCGCGTGGCTCACGGACCCCGAAACCGGATTGATCAGCACATTGCCGGATAGGTAACGCCAGTTTTGAGAGGCCGTACGGGGTTTCGCTGTTGATGCGACCTTGGAAAGATACGGCCCGAGTCGCATCAAGGGCAATTGTCATGACAAAAGCGCATAAGCGTTTCTTTCTGATCATCATCCTCGGCTGCGCGATGGCGTCATTCGTCGCCTCTGCCGCGCCTCCGATACTGGCTAAAATTCGGGACGTTCCCTTGCCGGGCCACACCACACGTTTCGATTACCTGAACCTGGATTCCGCGAACGGCCTGCTCTATATCAACCACATGGACGACGGCCATGTGCTGGTGTTCGATACCCACACGGACACCGTGGTTGCCAACTTGCCCGGTTTTCATCTCAATACCGGCCTATTGGCGGTCCCGAGCCGGCATCGCGTCTATGTGAGCGAGGCCGCCGCCAATCGGCTGGCGGTGCTCGATACCCGCACGCGGCAGGTGATAGCCCGTATTCCGACCGGGCAATTTCCCGACGGCATCGCCTACGATCCCGCCGAGCGCCGGATCTTCGTGTCCGATGAGCACGGCGGCAACGTGACCGTGGTTGACGCCGCGAACAATCGTCGTATCGGGACTCTCGACCTGGGTGGGGAGACCGGGAACGTCCGCTACGATGCCGTGTCCGGCGAACTTTATGTCACGGTCCAGACGCGCGATGAGCTGGTGGCCATTGATCCAGCCAAGAACACCATTACCGCCCGCCATAAATTGCCCGGCTGCGATTATCCTCATGGACTGCTGATAGCGGCCTCTGTCCGACAGGCGTTCGTCGCCTGCGCGGGCAACGCCCGGCTGCTCTCGGTGGATCTGCAGACGTTCACCGCCAAGGACGCGGGGTCGCTCGGACGCGATCCCGATGTATTGGCTTTCGATCCTGGGTTATCGCGGCTCTATGTCGCCTCGGAATCAGGGGGCGTATCTGTTTTCAAAGTTCAGAATGGCCAGCTCAAGAAGTTGGGCGATCTGTCCATAGCGCCCTCGGCACACGCGATCACCGTCGATCCTCGCACACACCGCGTCTATTTGCCGCTGAAAGACATTGATGGCCGCCCAGTATTGCGAATTATGGCACCCTCTACGCCATGACCCAACGTGCCGGCGATTAACAACCCATCAATGGACCGAATGCCCGTAATCAGTGAAATCTAGCAGCGCTACCCGGGTGCCGTGTCGAGCGAGAATTCATCGCGATTGGCCAGGGCGTCGATCAGCGGGCAATGGGCGTCGGGGTCGCCCCGCCCGCAAGCGGTGAGCGCTTCATCCAGCGCGCCGCGTAGGCGCGCGAGGTCATCAATGCGCCGATCGACGTCATCGCGCTTGGCCTGTGCCGAGCCTGGACGCCCGCACAGCGGCCATCGGAGAGCACGAGCAGATGCTTGATTTCGTCGAGCGTGAAGCCGAGCGCCTGGGCACGCTTTATGAAACGCAGCCGTTCCAGCGCTGCCTGCTCATAGCGGCGGTAACCGTGCGCCGGCCGGGGCGGCTGTTCCAGCAAGCCCCGGCGCTGATAGTAGCGCACGGTTTGCCGATTGACGCCGGCTGCGGCCGCGAGTTGTCCGATGGTTTGTCCCATTTCAGTCATGACGCTTTGGACCCGAGTTGCCGAGCGTTTTCACTGTAGCAAGCGGGCGTAGCCAATGAGCTGACACGATCCGCCTGCCCGGCCGATGGGTGCAGGTATTTGACAATAATAATTACAATCGTATGATCGTGGAATTCTTACTTTCAACGATTGCACAACGATCATGATTGAAGCCTATACCGCCCACACCCCCAATGGCCGCAAGCTGGCCATCATGCTGGAAGAAACCGGGCTGCCGTATCGGGCGCGCATACTCGATATTGCCCAAGGCGAACAACACGCCGCGTGGTTTCGTCGGCTCAACCCCAACGGCAAGATTCCGGTGATCCAAGATACGGACACCGGACGCGTTGTGTGGGAATCCGGCCCGATTCTCATCTATCTGGCCGAGAAAGCCGGCCGCTTATTGCCGGCGGACCCGGCGGCGCGCCTGGACGTGCTGCAATGGCTGTTCTTTCAGGCGGGCAGCCTCGGCCCCATGAGCGGGCAGTTCAATCATTTTCGTCTTCGAGAGGGTGAACCCCACGCCCTGGCCCGCTATCGCACCGAGGTGTTGCGACTGTTGGGCGTGCTCGACGGCGCTCTGCAAGAACAAACGTACATCGCCGGCACCTACTCCATCGCCGATATTGCGCTGCTGCCCTGGATCCGGGCGTTGCAGAAGTGGGGGCTCACACTTGACGATTTCTCCCACCTGCATCAGTGGTATGCGCGTCTTGCCGCGCGACCGGCCGTGGTGCACGGCTTCGCGGTGCCGACGTCATCCCAGGGCGAGACCGCGACAATTACTACCGGAGAGAACGCATGAACCAACAACAGGCTGTCACCCTTTTATGTGCATTGGGTAACGACACCCGCCTGAACGTGTTTCGTTATCTCACCCGTTTCGGGCCGGACGGCGTCGCCGCCAAGCAGGTTGCCGAAGCGATCGGCGTGCCGCCCAACAGCTTGTCGTTCCATCTCAAGGATCTCAAGCATGCAGGTCTGGTGACGACCCGTCGTGCCGGGCGCGAGATGCATTATGCCGTCGACTACGCGGCGGCCCACGGTCTGGTGGCCTATCTGATCGAGCATTGCTGCGAGGACGCCCCGGAGGGCTGTCCGCCTGCCTGTCGGCCACAAGGCCAGTGCGGCCCATCCGACGCTAATGACTCGAAATAACGCTCAAAATCAACCCATGTTCCCAAGGACAGCAATATGACCGTATCCCGATTCACTGCCGGCCAGTGGGGCAAAGCCCTGGGGCTGGGCCTGCTCAATGGTATTGCCCTGGCGATCATCATGGTCGTAGCACTCAAGACCGGCGTCAGCCCGCTACCCAAACCGCTGGCATTGGCGTTTGTCGATACGCTGACCGGCCAGCATCTCCCACTTCCGGTGGGCCTGGTGTTTCATTTGGCCTATGTAACGCTCTGGACGATGGTCTATGCGGTCTGGGCGTTTCCCCGCTTTGGTTTCGGCAAGGCGATCACGCTCGGTCTGGCCCTGTGGGCTTTTCTGCTCGTGGTCTTTCTGCCGATTGTCGGCTGGGGTTTCCTGGGTCTGGCGGTCGGCCCGAAGCTGATTGTCGTCTTCTTGATCAATCATCTGTTGTTTGCCCTGTTCGCCTGGGGACTGTGCCGATGGGGCTTGGGACGCACATCGGCGCGCCGCGGCGACCGCGCCGCCGATTCATCGTGAAGACGCCGATCGGTTCGCCTGTCTTGAAGGGCAATCCAGATATAGCATCGCCATGATCCAGTTCTATTCGATAACCACGGCGATTTATCTGGGTGCCGCATTGGCAGAAATCGCTGGTTGTTTCACGTTCTGGGTCTGGCTGCGTCAAGACAAGAGTGGTTGGTGGCTCATCCCTGGATTGCTCTCGCTGGCGCTGTTCGCCTATCTGCTCACCCGTATCGATGTAAGTGCCGCCGGCCGCGCTTATGCAGCCTATGGCGGCATTTATATTGTCACGTCGCTGGGCTGGCTGTGGCTGGCCGAGGGCGTACGTCCCAACGGTTGGGATTTGACCGGCGCTGCCCTGGCGATCGCCGGCGCGCTGGTCATCTTGGTCGGTACGCGAGTAACCCAGTGAGGGGTGGTCAGCGGCACGGGCAACCCGAGCGATCAGGATTAGCCGAAGGTCGTCGCAGTATGGCCGTGAGTCCGTAATTCGCGTCCAGCGCCGCGAATAAGGCCAATCGACGTTCGGATCAACAAGGCCGCCAAAGCCGCGCCGATGATAAGGTCAGGCCATTTGGATGCCAATAGCGAGACGAGCCCGCCGGCGAGAATGGTGCCGGCATTGCCAATCGCGTCATTGCGGGTGCACAGCCAGACCGCGCGCATGTTGATGTCTTCGTGGCGAAACTGGAGCAGCAGTCCCGCGCAGGCGAGATTGGCCACCAGGGCGACAGCGGCGATCCCCATGATCGCAATACCGACAGGCGCCGCGGGCGTCACGATGTAGTAGATCACCTGCGTCAGCACCGCGAAACCCAGAATCAGCTCCAGCGGGCCGCGCGTGATCGCCAGCAGACTCACGCCGTAGATCAGGGTATCGGCCAGCATATCCAGCGAGTCGGCCTGCAAGGCCGTCGAAGCGGCCCATAGACCACCGGCCAGCTCGAACACGAACATGGCCGCGTTGATGATGAGCATGCGGCGTCGGCGCGCATCGGCCAGAAATTGTGTGTCGATGGCTGCGCCGCAGCAGGAGTCGGACATGGACATACCTTTGCGTGAGCGGGTATTGCTACCATCGACCCTGTCACAGTTACAGGGTCAAGCATGTATCGCAGTGAAATCGCCAAACGGACCGCCTGCAGTCCAGAGACCGTGCGTCACTATGAACGGCTCGGCCTGATCGACACACCGCCCCCTCGTCGTCAGGCTATCGCCTGTATAACGAACGTCATCTGCAGCAAGTGCATTTTATTCGGGCCGCGCGCGAACTGGGCTTTGATCTGGCTGAGGCGCAGCAGCTGATGAGACTCTCAGCGCGATCGGATGCGTCCTGTGCCGCGGTCGATGCGCTGACCCGGTCGCATCTGGCCGATATCGACACCCGGATCGAACGTTTGCAGCGGCTGCGGCGTGTACTCGTTCAAATGCTCGGGGCCTGCCACGGGGATCGTATCGCCGAATGTAGCGTGGTCGATGCGTTATTAACCCGGCATGAAGATAGGTGAGAGTCGGGTTGATAATGCGATACGCGTATCGCGTGTTCGCCGCGACCTGCGGTCCCGAAGTCTTGTGGCATCAAGGCCGGACAGGCGCCGGACCGCCTTGTCGCACACGGGCGGACGATGGAGTGGCAAGCGCGCAATGGCGCATACCGCACATCTACGCCGCGCGTCGCGCGAATGACCGGGCACATCTAGACTGCCGCATAAAATGGCTCATCAAAGTACGCTATGCGGTGATACAACCAAGATCTGCCACCCTTGGGAACGCTTCATGCACCTACTCATAGTCGAAGACGAGGCAAAGACCGCCGCCTATCTCCGGCGCGGCCTGCAGGAAAACGGCTTTCGCGTCGATGTGGCCACGGACGGGGTTGACGGCTTGCATCGCGCACTCGAGGGGACCCACGATCTGGTGGTGCTGGATATCATGTTGCCGCGGCTGGACGGCTGGGAGCTTCTGCGACAGTTTCGAGCCGCCGGGCGCGAAACACCGGTGCTCATGCTCACAGCGCGAGACGGTGTCAACGATCGAGTCAAGGGTTTGGAAGGCGGTGCGGACGATTATCTGATCAAGCCCTTCGCATTCTCCGAACTGCTGGCGCGTATCCGGGTCGCGCTGCGCCGCGTGCAATCGCAAACGGACTCCACTTTGACCGTGGGCGATCTGGAATTGGATGTACTGACGCGACGAGCAGTGCGACAAAACGCGCGCATCGACCTGACGGCGCGAGAATTTGCACTGTTGTGGTTGCTGATGCGGCACGCCGGCGAAGTCTTGTCGCGCACCCTGATCGCGGAGAAAGTCTGGGACATGAACTTCGACGGCGACAGCAACGTGGTGGAAGTGGCGGTGCGGCGCCTGCGACGCAAAGTGGACGCCCCATTTGGCCGGCCCTTGATTCATACCGTACGCGGCATGGGCTATGTCCTTGAACAACGCTGAGCCAGCGCGCCAGGCGATGCGCCGCGGTTGGCTCGATCGGTGGCAGCGCCCCGCATCGATTAAGGGCCGGCTTGCCTTACTCTATGCGTTGCTCACATTGGGTGTGCTGCTGACGGCCATCATGGTGCTCTACTGGGCCGTGGTCGTGAGTCTGGCCCACGACGACCAACGCTTTCTCGGCGAAAAGATCCATGTCTTGCGGACCATGCTCAGCGAGCGACCGAACGACCAGGATTTGTTGCGCGAAGAAGTGGATTGGGAAACGCGGGTCATCGGTCACGCGCGTTATTTCGTGCAGATCCTGAACCAGCAGGGCCATGTCGTGATCCAGACGCCGGGCCTTGATACATCGGGCATCGATCAATCTGCATTCCCGACCCCGATTCCGGTGGCTGCGACCGACCCGCGCATGCGCTGGGTGGATGCCGCGAACGGACGCCGCTATCTGCTATCCGCGGCGCGCGCCCGGTTTGGGGAAGGTGGACCACCGCATATTGTGCGGCTGGCCGTCGACGTCTCCCACGAAGACCGCATCCTCGGCGATTTCCGACATATTGCGGAACTGGTACTGCTCGCCGGCGTACTGCTGTCCGGCCTGTTGGGCGCGTTGATCGCGCACTATGGATTGCGACCGCTCGCGAGTCTGGCCCGAGCGGTCGAAGAAACAACCGCGCTTCGGCTTGACCAGCGCATCGTGGCGGCCGCGTGGCCCCGCGAATTCGTGCCGCTGGCCAATGCCTTCAACCGGCTGCTACAGCATCTGGAAGGAGCATTTGCCCGGCTGTCGGGCTATGCCGCCGATTTGGCGCACGAATTGCGCACGCCCATCAACAACCTGATGGGTGAAACCGAAGTCACGCTGGCGCGCCCACGCGCTGTCGAAGACTACGAGCAGACGCTGATATCCAATCTCGAGGAATACCAGCGCTTGGCCCGGATGATCGATAGCCTGCTGTTCCTCGCCCGTGCCGAGAATGCGCTTGTGACTAACGATAAGACCCTGTTTGATGCCGGCGATGCCGCGACTGAAGTTGCTGAATTCTATCGGCCCGTCGCCGACGAGGCCGGCATCGCGATGGCATGCGCGGGGCAAGCAAAGCTGCTGGCGGATCGCGATCTGTTCCGTCGAGCGCTTAGCAACCTGGTTGATAACGCGATTCGCCATAGTCTGGACGGCGGTCGTGTACAGGTATCGGTCGCCCGCTATGACCACGGCGCGATCCATGTCGAGGTCGCGGACAGCGGCCGCGGCATCGCTGCCACGGAGCAAGCCCAGGTGTTCGATCGTTTCTTCCGCGGCGCGGACAGTCGTGCAGCGTCCGGCGGCTCTGGGCTGGGGCTGGCGATCGTGAAATCCATTATGTGGCTCCACGGCGGCGAGGTTCGGCTCGCGAGCGAACCCGGACAGGGCACCACCGTCACGTTGGTCTTCCCGCCCGACGAAACCATTGAGTAAGCACAAAGACCGAGCGCCCCTGCCGGCCGGCATCTGGGCGTTGGGCTTCGTCAGTTTGTTCATGGATATTTCCTCGGAGATGATCCATGCGCTGCTGCCGGTGTTTCTGGTCACCGTACTGGGCGCGAGCACCCTGACGGTCGGCGCGATCGAAGGCATCGGTGAAGCCACCGCGGCCGTCAGCAAACTATTTTCGGGCTGGCTGAGCGATCGCCTGGGCCACCGCAAGATGCTGACGATTGTCGGTTACGGCCTCGGCGCGCTGTCCAAGCCGCTGTTCGCGCTGGCGCCGGCCGCCTCGTGGGTCCTACTGGCCCGCTTCACGGACCGGGTGGGTAAAGGCACGCGGGGCGCGCCGCGCGACGCCCTGGTCGCTGACCTGGCACCACCCGGCATGCAGGGTGCGGCCTATGGGCTGCGCCAATCGCTGGATACGGTCGGTGCGTTCATCGGGCCGCTTCTCGCGATCGCGCTCATGGCGGCGTTCGACGATCGTTTTCGCTGGGTGTTCTGGTGCGCACTGATTCCAGGCTTTATCGCGGTAACCATTCTCGTGCTGGCCGTGCACGAGCCCAAAACGCGACCACGCGCCGGACCGCGACGCGCGCCAATCAACTGGCAAGAACTCCAGAATCTCGGCCCCGGCTACTGGCGCGTGCTCGGGGTCGGCGTGGTGCTCAATCTGGCCCGGTTCAGCGAAGCCTTCCTGATCCTTCGGGCAACCGACCAGGGCCTGCCGCTGGCGTGGGCGCCGATCGTACTGGTCGTCATGAATATCGTCTATTCGTTGACCGCCTATCCGGCCGGTATCCTCTCCGACAAGGCGAGCAATCAAGTCATTCTTGTCATGGGTTTTCTCGCACTGATTGCCGCGGATATCGTGCTTTCGCTCGGGGCTGGTCTCACGGCCGTGATGATCGGCATCGGGCTCTGGGGCTGCACATGGGGCTGACCCAGGGGCTGCTGGCCAGGCTGGTTGCCGACACCGCACTGGCGCGGCTGCGGGGCACCGCGTTTGGGGTTTTCCACTTGACCACGGGTCTGGCCATACTCGCCGCGAATCTGATCGCCGGCGGCCTATGGGACTGGGTCGGGCCGGCTGCGACTTTCCTGGCCGGGGCCGGTTTCACGACCCTGGGGCTGATTGGCGCCGTCACTGCGAGAGCTGTGCGCGAAAACTGACGAATATGTCATTTTCGTGTCAGCTTGATGACAGGTCCGCCCGCTAGACTCCGCGCTCGAAGACTCCTCAAAACCTATGGCTGCGGCGCGCGCCGCGGCGACTGTGGGTTGTTTTGCCACGCAGGCCAAGCATCTATAGGCAATCGATGAACCCATTCGATCTCAATATCTTTCATTTCTTGAATCACTTCGCGGGCCATCATCCAGTTGTCGACCTGGTCATGATCGGTTTCGCCCGCTACTCGCCGCTGCTATACGCCTTGCTGTTTATCATCGCCTGGTTTGCCCAGCCGCGCGGTGAACGCCCGCAACGGCACGCGCTTGTGGTCGCGGCCGGTGCCGGCGTCCTGGCCTTGCTCATCAACATGGTCATCGCGCATTTCTGGTTCCGGCCGCGCCCATTCGCGGTATTACCGCACGATAGCTTTATCCAGCTCATTCCCCACGGCGCCGATGCCTCCTTTCCAAGCGACCATGTCTCCGGCGCCTTCGGGTTCAGCGCCGGCTGCTGGGGCCGCGCTGCCCGCTGGGTCAGCTGGAGTTTCACCCTCATCGCGGTCATGGTGATGGTGGCCCGGGTCTATACCGGCGTGCACTGGCCAACGGATGTAATCGCGGGCCTGGTCGTGGGCATCGTCGCCGGCCGCGCTGTATGGCTTATTTCGTCTTTATTCCGGCCGCTGACACGCATCGGTTTATATGTGACAGGGCAAACGGTTCGATAATGGCCAAGATAATGAACCCGTTTGGCAATCACGGTTCGCGAACGAACAGACCTCTGCGGCGGCTCCTGGCAGGCTTTGGGATAATACTGGTGAGCACTGTCGTGATACTGGCGGGTGTCCTTAAAAGTCATGGCTATTCGATAAACGACTTTCTGCCCTGGAAAGCCCCGCTTCACGTGTCCCCTTATGTACAGAACGTCACCCAGACGTCGATCGCGATTCTGTGGGATACCCCCAAACAAAGCCCGAGTGTCGTCCATTACGGCCGCTCCTCAGCGCTGGGTCGCACAGCATCAGACAGCGCCGGAAAACGCCACGATGTGCATTTATCCGGCTTGAAGCCCGATACGGATTATTATTATCAGGCCTCCGATACCGGCCTGGCAGGCGATATCCATACGTTTCATACCGCACCCAGCGCCCAGGCCGACATCACGTTCGCCGTGATCGGGGATAGCGGTACCGGCAGTAACGGCCAGTACCTGATGTCCGCCGTGCTCGCCGGGGTCTCGCCGCAATTAGTGCTCCATGTCGGCGACGTGGTTTACAAGACGGGCTCCGAGCGCCAGTACGCGCCGCATTTCTATCGGCCATACCACGAGCTGCTGAGCTCGGTGCCGTTCTACCCGTCCCTGGGAAACCATGACGTGCGTACTCAGGACGGCGCGCCGTATCTGCATGCCTTCGATTTACCAAAGAATAATCCGCAGAACACCGAACGCTATTATTCGTTCAATTACGGCCCGGTGCATTTTGTTGCGCTCGATAGCGAGCTGTATTACGGCGACCATTCGTTTTCTACACGACAACAGAAAGCGTGGCTGGAAAAAGATCTCGATCAAAATCGGCATCCCTGGACGGTCGTGTTCTTTCACCGGCCGCCGTTTAGTTCCGCTCTCGGGCCGCATCCGGGCGGGAGCAGCCGGATACGACAGGATCTGGTGCCGATATTCGAGCACGCGCACGTCAATCTCGTGCTCAGCGGTCATCAGCACAACTATGAACGTTTTCGAGCGATCCATGGCGTCACCTACATCATATCCGGCGGTGGTGGCGGAGAACGCTATCCGCTCGCATCCGGCCCGCACTCCGCCTACGCCGCGGCCCGTCTCAACGTACTGAAAGTGACTGCGTCGCCGCAGGTAATGCAGGTCGAGGCGCTGGGCGCGGATGGAGCCGTGTTCGACCACGTTCGGCTGACCCCGAAAACTGCCGCTGCCGCAGGAACGGATTCAATCGGCGCGTCCGCCACCGCACGAACAAAGGTGCGGCGATGATCGTT
The DNA here is from genome assembly GCA_027858915.1 of Salinisphaera sp. Lineage (GTDB taxonomy): Bacteria > Pseudomonadota > Gammaproteobacteria > Nevskiales > Salinisphaeraceae > Salinisphaera. The sequence continues at coordinate 5,942 of JAQIBT010000162.1, read as the reverse complement.
GCCTACACGCGGCATCGGACCTATTGCAATGGGCGACATTGTTTGCGCGCTGACACTGAACCGGATGCGTTGTCATGACCCAACCGAAAACACAACCCCGATACCGCATCTCTTTGCGCGGGTTCGCTTTGTTTTGTTTGATGCTATCGATGACCGGTTGCGTTCTAGCGAGCACCAAGCCGCGCCTTTATCGCACGCCGGCCGCCGCCTATAGACTCTTATCAGCGGCCTTGCCTCGCCCGGCCCACGTGGTCATCGTGATCGAAGAAAACAAGGCGTATTCTCAGATCATCGGCAATAAGCAGGCCCCTTATTTTAACCAGTTGGCGTCCCAGGGGGCCTTGTTCACCCACGCTTATGGCGTGGCCCACCCGAGCGAGCCCAATTATCTGGCTCTGTTTTCCGGTTCCACCCACGGTCTGAGCAGCGACAGTTGCCCCCATGAGTTCTCGGGGGCCAATCTGGCCAGCGAACTGGGGCACGTCGGTGATAGCTTTAGCGTTTATTCAGAAGGCCTGCCTCAGATCGGTTTCACCGGCTGTCGTCGCGGCTTGTATGCGCGGAAACACAATCCGGCGGTCAACTGGCAGGGGGCCAACGTGACGCCCCGCCAGAATCAGCCCTTCCGGAACTTTCCACAAAATTTCAACCATCTACCGACCGTAGCGCTGGTGATCCCCAATCTCGACCACGACATGCACAGCGCCAGCATTGCCGCCGGCGATCGCTGGCTCAAGCGTCACATGAACCGCTACGCGCGCTGGGCGGATCGGCATAACAGCGTGTTGATCGTGACTTGGGATGAAGACAACGACTTGCACCACAATCACATCCCGACCCTGATCGTCGGCAGCTCGGTCAACCCCGGTCGCTACGCGCGCCCGATCAACCATTACAGCCTGTTGCGTACCCTGGAAGCCATGTATCAACTGCCACTTTTAGGCCATAGCGCCCGGGCCGTTCCGATTACGCGGCTTTGGCGGTGACTCCACAGACGCCACCCGAACGAGATACCCGATGCTGGAACAGATAATCGATGCGCTCGCGGGCGCTGTGATCGCCGTCATCTCGCAGCTCGGGTACGCCGGCATTGCCTTGTTGATGGCCATTGAAAGCGCCTGCGTCCCGATACCCTCCGAAATCATCATGCCGTTTTCCGGGTTTTTGGTTTTCAAAGGCACGCTGTCGTTATGGGGGGTTGCCTTGGCGGGCGCGCTCGGCTGCGTGGTAGGTTCCTGGCTCGCCTATGCCGTCGGCGCCTGGGGCGGCCGGCCGCTCGCCGAACGTTACGGCAAGTACATATTGCTGTCTTCCCATGACCTCGATCTGGCCGATCGCTGGTTCGAGCGTTACGGGGAGATCACTATTTTCGTCGGCCGGCTGTTGCCGGTGGTCAGGACATTTATCGCCTTGCCCGCCGGCATCGCTCGTATGCCGCTCTGGCGTTTCAGCCTCTATACCTTTTTGGGCTCGTTTATCTGGTGTTGGGCGCTGGCTTGGGTCGGACTGAAGCTGGGTGAGAAGTGGGACACGCTGGGCATTTATTTCCACCGTTTCGATGCCGTCGTCGCCGCCGGTCTCGCTGTTGCGATCGCCTTGTATATCTGGCGCCGTATCCGCCGCAGATAAAATGACAAGCTTGTCATTTTAGTGTCAGCTTGATGACAGCTCGGCTTGGCAGACTGTCTGCCATGTCGATGTTTGCTCCGTTAGGTAGGATTTTCCGCACCACCCGCGCTTTGGGGTTGGGGCTATTGTTGATCGGCCCCAACGCTTGGGGTGCCAGCGGGCTGGTCACCGTACAGTCGCGTTCAGTGACTGCCCATATCACCGGCTACGCCCGCGTCGAGCCCATCGCCGAGGCCGCACTGCACGCCGCCGAGACGGGACAGGTGGATGGCCTGAACGTGGATCCCGGGCAGAATATCGCCGCCGGTGCGATTCTCGGCAAGTTGAAAGGTCCCGAGGTCAAAGCACTTCTCGCGCAGCGCCACACAGCCCTAGACAGTGCCAAGGCGAGCCTCACGGCGACTCGGCATACGGTAGCGATCACGCAAAAAAACCGTGCCGCCCGTCTGAGTACCCGCCAGGACGTTTACAACGCTCGATCCGCGCTCAGCCAAGCCAAGGCACAGCTTTCCGCCGCCCGCGCGGCGCTGCAAACGGCACAAGCAAACGCGGTGCTGCGCGCGCCCACCACCGGGACGGTGACGGCAATTGTGGTAGCCAACGGTGAGCGTGTCACCGCTGGGCAAACCGTACTGACCCTGCAACCGAGCCATCGCCTGTGGCTTAAAGCGACTTATTACGGTGCCGCGGCCGATGCCATTCATGTCGGTATGGCGGGAGCATTCATGGCCGCTGATGGTTCTGCACCGATCGACGTTCAGGTCGCGCGTATCCTGCCCGTGGTGGGCCCGGATGGCGGTCGGCCGATGGGCTTGCGTGCCCGCACGTCGGACGTAAATTGGACTAGCGGCGAAGCCGGAACGGTTGTTCTGAAAGGCGCCCAGCAGACCGCTGTGACGGTCCCGACCCGCGCGCTCATTCTGGATCGCAGCCAGTGGTGGGTGTTGGTGCATACCGCCAAGGGCGATCGGCGCCAGCGCGTCACGCCCGGTGCGAGCCGCGGTCACGATACCTTGATTACCCAAGGGTTGAGCGCCGGGGCCCAGGTGGTCGTCGATAACGCCTATCTCAAGTTCCATCGCGATTTCTCGCAGCATTTTCAGCCCCCGGACTGAGTCATGGCGCTACCCCAGGAACTCCGGCGCGTATTCGCGCGGCCGTTGCCGTGGCTGCTGATCTACGGCGCGCTGATTGCCTATGGCATCTATGCGCTGCTGCATATCCCCGTCGAAGTGTTGCCGCGCTTCAACTACCCGCAAATCAGTGTGGTCACCCACGACTCGGGCGCAACCGCCGAGGAATTGGAAACCCGAATCACCCGGCCGATCGAGGGCCAGATACTGACCTTGCCGAATCTCGCCAGTGTGCGCTCGACCATGGGCTACGGCACCGTGCAAACCAACGTACGGTTTACCAGCGGCAGCGACGCCCAGCAGGACCTGCAGGCCGTCAACAGCGCCATCGACCGCGCCCGCGGTGAGCTACCCGCATCCGCGCAGCCGTATGCCGAAATCATGGGCAACGCGATCAACGAGGTGGCCGACTATACCGCGCGTATCCCGGCCAACGTAGCGCCGGTAGCAGTACAGCGAGCCGTGCGCGCAACCATCGTGCCCGCCTTGCGGGCGCTGTCCGGCGTGCAGCGCGTCGAAGTCTACGGCAGCGGCGATGAAGCCTTGTGGGTCCAGCCTAACCTGGCCGCGCTGCATCGATACGGAGTACCGGTCACGGCCATCACGTCGGCGTTGAAGCAACAGGTTCTATTGCGCTCGGGTGGCTTCATCCAGCAGGGCCACCAGCATGTGCTGATCGAGGCGCGCAGCCTGCCCGTCAAGACCGCGGACCTGGAACAGATTCCAGTCAAGACCCGCTCGGGACCCATCGCTCTGCATAATCTGGCGCGTATCGTGCGCGCCCCGGTGCCAACCCAAAACGCGGTCAAACTGGATGGGCAGGCGAGTATCGCGGTCACGGTCTTCAAGCAGCCTGGCGCCTCCACGCGGCCCGTGACCCGGGCCGTGCAGGCCGCACTTGCACAGACGCAAAAGCAGTTGCCCGACGGCGTGCAGTGGGTTCGGACCTATAGCCAAGGATATCTGGTGCATCTGATCGGCTCGGATCTGGGGCGTAATCTGTTGCTCGGTGCATTACTCGCCGTCGCCGTTCTGTTCTGGATTCTGGGCGCCGGACGGGGCATTTGGGTCCTGGCGCTGAGTATCCCGCTGTCCCTGCTGCTGGGCATCGCCGGGCTGTATGCGGCCGGCGAGAGTTTGAACTTGATGACGCTCGGGGCACTGTCGGTGGCCGTCGGCCTGCTCGCCGACGACGCGATTATTGTCCTGGAGGCGATCTATCACCGCTGGGAAACCGGCGACGCACGCTGGATGGGCATACGCCGGGGTCTGACCGATATCGTCAGCCCCGATGTCAGCGGCAGTCTGACCACCGTTGCCGTGTTTGTGCCGCTGCTGTTCGTGGGCGGTTTGGCCGGGCTGTTCTTTATTCCGTTCGCATTGGCCATGACGCTGGCCATCCTTGCGTCGCTGTTCATCTCGCTGACCTTGATACCGCTCGGTCTGGGCTTTTCGCGGGCCCACCCCCGCGAGCGGCCCACCGCAGGGGCGCGCGCTCTCGATCGACTGAGACGTACGAACGAGCGGCTGTTCAATAGGGTCGTACGCTACCCGCGGTGGAGTCTGTCGCTGTGCATAGCACTATTGCTGGTCAGCGTGGCCGGGTTGGCGCTGGTTTCGGTCAATTTTCTGCCGTTGCCCAACGAGGGCGTGATGCTGGCGAGCTTCACGCTGCCGCCGGGGACCGCGCTCGACCAGACCGAGGCCACGGCGAATCGCCTGACCCAGCGGCTGCGGGCTGACCCTGCGGTGGCCCATACCTTTGCACGAATCGGCTCGGCTTCGTCCACGGCTTATACCGAACCCGCCTATGCCGGCGAGATCCAGATCGTTCTCAAACCCGGTATCGGCGTGAACAGCCTCAACCAGATTGGCCAGCGGTTGCTCAAAGAGGCCCGCATGCCGGGCGTGCAGATGGCGATCGGCACCCCTACGCTCGAACGTCTGGGCGAGAGTCTGTCGGGCCTGCCCCAGCCGTTCGTGATCCGTGTGTTCGGCAACGGTATCGACACGCTGCGCACGCTCTCCGAAAAGATCGCGGCGCGCCTGCGCAAGGTGCCCGCGCTCACCGATGTCTTCAATAACGACGGCTATCCGATCACGCAGTTGCAGCTGCTACCTTCGCCGCGCGCCATGGCCGCCTATGGCATCACGCCGGCTGGGCTTTACGACCAGATCGATCCGCTGCTGGCTGGCGACGTCGTAGCCCAGATTCCGCAGGGCAACGTGCCGCTCGATCTGTATGTCCGATTGGCACAGGCGCCGGATCTGTCGTTGCCCGAGCTACGCCAACTGCCGATCCATACCCAGGGCTGGACCACGCTAGGCCAGCTGGCACAACTTAAGCTGGCGAATACGCCCAATCAACTGCGCCATATCGACGGCGCCCGAGCGCTGGATATTTTTGCCACCCCCGCCGGTTCGCTGGGCGGTGCGGTGGCGGATGCCAAGCAGGCCATTCAAGGGCTACATCTGCCGCCGGGCTATCGCATTGGCTTTGGCGGCCTTTATCCCGAACTCATCCACACCGCCATCGGTATCGGCATGGCCGCGATCGTCGCGTTCGTGCTCATGGTGGGCATTCTTGTTTTACAGTTCGACGGCCTGCTGGCGCCGGGGCTGTTGCTGCTGCAGATCCCGCTGGCCTTCACCGGCGGCGCGATTGCATTGACCCTCAGCGGGGTGGGCTTGAACGCAACGGGCCTGGTTGCTTTTCTCGCGCTGGTGGGCCTGAGCCTGAATCACGGCATCGTGTTGTTGTTTCGCGTACGCCGCAACGAGGCCGAGGGCCAGCCGGCCGAACAAGCGGTGCGTGAAGCCGTGCACGTCCGCTTTCGCCCGATTGTATTGACCACGCTGACGGCGGTACTGGGCATGCTGCCGACCGCACTCGGCTGGGGTCAGGGGGCGGCACCCGAACAAGGACTGGCGATCGTCATCCTCGGCGGCATGATCTGGAGTGCGTTGCTGACCACCAACCTGATCCCGGCGCTGTATGTGCATCGCCGGCGCAAGCAAGCGGACGCGTCATGAACATCTACCGCCCAAGGCTAGGGCCTGTTCATAGGTAGGTACTTAAGCCGCCACGCCTATACTTTCCAGTCCGATCTGTAATCGTCCGCTGTGCCTGTCCCGTCGTGGATGGGCGCGTTGGGCGTTGATTGCCAGATAAGACAATGC
>JAQIBT010000081.1 GCA_027858915.1 Salinisphaera sp. | reverse complement strand
TGGTGCCCGGGGCGAGACTCGAACTCGCACTTTGTTTCCAAAATCGGATTTTGAATCCGACGCGTCTACCGGTTCCGCCACCCGGGCACTTTGCGGATGAGAAGTATACGCGTGTCATCACGGACAGCGAAAGCGCCTTGGCGTCAAATCGGTCAACGCGTTGGCTCAATAGGCCGCCAGAATCGCTTCCAGATCGTCCTGATAGGCGGTGACCGTCTGCTGATAGGTCAGCTTCGGGTCGGCCTGCGTGCCGTTGATGATGATGCCGTAGGCCGCAAAGCCGCCGTCTGCAAGCCGGAAATATCCTGATAGTGCCCGTACCGTGACGGGATCGGATAACGTGCCGGTCTTGGCAACCAATCGCGTCTGGAAATCGAAATCGCCGTGCTTGAGCGTGCGCGACGGCGCAGACATCGGCACCGGCAGGCTGCCGTAAAAGGCGGGGAACAGCGCATTCTGGTGATACATGTAAGCGAGAAGAGAGACCAGATCACGCGCCGAAACCTGATTGCCGAGCGACAGCCCACTGCCGCTGTCGAAAATTGCGCCCGGCTGCCGGCCCTTGCTCGGGTAGGCGAACTGGTTGGCCCGTTGGGAAAGGGCTTCCAGGGATTGGGCGGCGCGCGTCAGCGTGAGCGGCAAATTGTATTGGCGATCGGCGGCGATATCCAGTGTCAACGTATCGGCCATGTAATTGCTGGAGTAGGCCATCATCGGGATGAGCTGTTCTGCCAGGGTTTCGCTCTTGACTCGGGCGATCGTCTGGCCCTCGTCGTTGACATCGCCGGATCTGAGCTGCACCCGGCCGCCTATACGAATGCCTTCTTGGGTGAGCATGGCGCTGAGCACGCGTGCGGTTTCGGCGGCCGCGCCCGTTACGGCTCGGTGGAAATCGTAGGGCGGATAATCCGCTGGCAGCGAACCGCGCAGATGCAGCGTGCTCACGCTGCCGTCGTCGTAGGTTCGCCAGGCCGACACGCCCGCGCGACTGCCCGCTGCGCCAGTCTTGACCTGATTGTCGATATGGTAGCCCGGCAGGGCCAGTGGATGGAGTGCTACGCGCGTGGCGTTGCCGGCGCGGCTACCGGCATAGATGGTGGCGGCGACCGTACCGAAGTTGGCGCCGGCCGAGGACAAGGGCGCGCTGTAGGAGTGCGATGCCTTATCGCGCGCGTCGCAGCGATCCTCGGTCAGGCAGGGTACGCGGCCCCAGTAGCCGTCGTCGATGATCAGGTTACCCGTTACTTTCTCGACGCCCGCTGCCCGCAGTCTTTCCACCAGCTCGTGCAGATGCCGGTTATCCAGTGACGGATCTCCTTTGCCCACAAACACCAGGTTGCCGTTTAGCGTGCCGCCGCGAACTGCGCCATGGCTGGTGAAGCGCGAGACAAACCGATGGGCCGGACCGAATTGCTGCAGCGCTGCCGAGGCCGCGAACAGTTTGCTGACCGATGCCGGGCGCAGACGGGAATCCGGGTTGATCTGCGCAATGGTCTTCATGTCGCGCAGCCGAACCACCATTGCCGTTACCTGCGCATGCTGCGACAGCGCGCGCAGATTAGGCAGGTCGGTGGCGCTGGTCTGCGCTGCGCTGGCGACCGGTGCCAGCGCCATGAACATTGTCATCAAAAGAGCGGTCAGGCCAGTTCGAGCGGGAACAGACAACAAGACGAGCGGCATGCGGCGCAGTGGATCAGGGCGGGCGATGCGGCAGTCTATGCGCAGCCCCAACCAAGACTCAATCGACAGTTCCTGTTATCTCGGCCGGTTGGCTTGCAAGCATGGGATATCGGTGATGCGGTCCTGACAAGGAAAATAGCGCGAAGAATCAACAGGTCGGCGAGGTCGCGTGCAACACGCGAAATATCCGGGCTACACTCCGCGGCCATGATCTACCAACCTCTCGGTCAATCTGCGGCTGCGCGTCGTGGTCGCGTACATCTGCCACATGGCACGGTGGATACGCCAGCCTTCATGCCGGTGGGCACCTACGGCACGGTCAAGGGCATGACGCCGGAGGAAGTGGCCGGCCTGGGCGCCCAGATCGTGCTCGGCAACACCTACCATCTAATGCTCCGGCCAGGCACCGAGATCATCGATGCGCACGGAGGACTGCATGATTTCATGCACTGGGATAAACCGATCCTGACGGATTCGGGGGGCTTCCAGGTGTGGAGCCTGGCTGAGATGCGCAAGCTCACCGAAGACGGGGTGGCTTTTCGTTCGCCGCTGGACGGCTCGCACCAGTATCTGACCCCTGAACGCTCAATCGCAGTCCAGCATTCGTTGAATTCCGACATCGTCATGTGTCTCGACGAGTGCACTGATTACCCGGTGGCCAAGGACGACGCGGCCTCTTCGATGCAGTTGTCCATGCGCTGGGCAGCGCGTTGTCGCCAGGCGCACGGCGACTCGGCCAACAAGCTGTTCGGCATCAACCAGGGTAGCGTGTTTGCCGATCTGCGGGCCGAATCGATGGCGCAGCTGGTCGAGATCGGCTTTGATGGCTATGCCATTGGTGGCGTATCGGTTGGCGAGGGCTGGGAGGACAAGGCCGCCGTGCTCGAGGGCGTGTTGCCGCACACGCCAGCCGACGCGCCGCGCTATCTCATGGGCGTAGGTACGCCCTCGGATCTGGTGGCGGCGGTGGGTTTTGGTATCGACATGTTCGACTGTGTGATGCCCACGCGTAATGCCCGCAACGGCTATCTGTTTACCCACCAGGGGGTGGTCAAGATCAAGAACGCCGTGCACAAACACGATACCGGGCCGCTGGACGATGCCTGCGATTGCTACACCTGCCGTCATTACAGCCGCGCCTATCTGCATCATCTGCATCGCTGCGGCGAGATTCTGGGTGCGCGACTGAATACCTGGCACAACCTGGCGTATTACCAGGACTTGATGGCCCGGATTCGTGCGGCGATCGAAGCTGATGCGTATGAAACCTTCATGCGAGAATTCTTCACCGGGGCCGAAGGGATCGGCACGCCTCAGGCCGCCTACGGTGGTTACGGTCAAACGTAAGGCCACAGCCGCTTTACTGGCGCTGGGCTGTGGCATACTACGCCGCTTGTTGCAGGTCACGGACCGCTAATTTTCAAGGGGCATGACTATGGACTTCTTTATTCGACAGGCGCACGCGCAGGGCAGCGGCGTCTCGACCGGTGGCAGTATCCTGCCGACAATCCTGATGATTGCGGTCTTTTTCGTGTTCATGTACTTCATGATCATTCGGCCGCAGATGAAGCGACAGAAAGAACACCGCAAGTTGATGGAGAGCCTCGACAAGGGCAGTGAGATCGTCACTGCCGGCGGCGTAGCCGGGCGCATTCGCCAGGTCGGCGATCACTTTCTGTTGGTCGAGATCGCCAAGGACGTTGAGGTCCGGGTGCAGAAATCCTCAGTGACCAGCGTGGTGCCCAAAGGCACGCTCGAATCGTTGTAGCGCAGGGCAGATGCTCAACGCCCTCGTTTTCCGACTGACCGGCCCGTTATGAACCGCTATCCGCTCTGGAAGTATGTGCTCATCCTGCTTGTTCTCGTGGTCGGCGTGCTTTATGCGCTGCCCAATCTGTATGGCGAGCAGCCGGCGGTACAGGTGTCGAGCTCCAACGGCGGGGATGCCACGCCGGCGCTACAGAAGCGCGTCCAGTCGATACTCTCGGGCGCCAGTCTGCCGGCGGACAGCGTCAAGCTCGACGATGGGCGCCTGCTGGCCCGATACGACAACGCCGATACCCAGCTCAAGGCCGCGGGCGTGCTCAAGCGCAAGCTCGGCGACAACTTCACGGTGGCGTTGAATCTTGCGCCGAGCACGCCCGCCTGGCTGCGCGCGCTCGGCGCCAAACCCATGTCACTCGGGCTGGACTTGCGTGGCGGCGTACATTTTCTGATGCAGGTTGATATGAAGACGGTGTTCAACGACACCTATGACCGCTATTCCCGTGATCTGCCGAAATATCTGCGCGGCCAGTCGATACGCTATAGCCGTGCTTATCGCGACGGCGACGAAGTGAAGCTGAAGTTCCCCAATGCGCGGATCATGAACAAGGCCGAAAGCGCCTTGTCCAGCCAGTTCAATGAACTGCAGTTCCAACCGGCGCCCGATGGTCAGAACACTCTGGTTGCCAAGCTGACCGAGCGTCAGAAAAAACATATCAGCGATTTTGCACTGCAGCAGAATCTCACGACGCTGCGCAATCGCGTCAATGAGCTGGGCGTAGCCGAGCCGCTGGTCCAGCGCCAGGGCTCGTCACGTATCGTGGTTGAACTGCCGGGCGTGCAGGACACTGCCCAGGCCAAGCGCCTGCTCGGCAAGACCGCGACGCTCCAATATCGGCTGGTGGCTCAGGGCCACGATGCTCAGGAGGCCGCACGCACCGGCAATGTGCCGGCGGGTACCCAGCTGTACCATATGCGCAACGGGCAGCCGATCCTGCTGAAGGACGACGTGATTGCTTCGGGCGATCAGCTGGTTGATGCCTCGTCGGGTTTCGATCAGCAGTCGGGTAGCCCCGCGGTATTCGTCACCCTGGACGGCCAGGCGGCCAGCAAGATGTTCGATGTGACGTCATCGCACATCGGCGATCCGATGGCCGTGCTGTATACCGAAACTCGTTTCGATACCAACTACGTCAACGGCAAAAAGGTCACCAAACAGCACAAGGAGCAGTACGTCATCAGCGTGGCGAACATCCAGAGTGCCTTTGGCAAGCGTTTCCAGACCACCGGCCTGGAGCGCGGCGAAGCGCACGACCTGGCCTTGCTGTTGCGTGCAGGCGCGCTGGCCGCGCCGGTCAATATCATTTCCGAGCGAACCATCGGCCCAAGCCTGGGCGCCGACAATATCGCTCAGGGGCGCTTGGCCGTGATCGTCGGGTTTTTGCTGGTGATAGCGTTCATGGCAGTTTATTACCGGCTGTTCGGCTTGATCGCCAACATCGCGCTGTGCATGAACCTGGTACTCATCGTCGCCGGCCTGTCTCTGCTACAGGCCACGCTCACACTACCCGGCATCGCCGGTATTGTTTTGACTATCGGGATGGCGGTTGATGCCAACGTGCTGATATTCGAACGAATACGGGAGGAGCTGGATGCCGGAAATACGCCTCAGACGGCCATCCGTACCGGTTATGACAAGGCGTTCACGTCTATCTTCGATGCCAACGTCACCACGCTGATCGCGGCGTTGATGCTGTTCGGCTTTGGTACCGGCCCGGTCAAGGGCTTCGCGATCACGCTGTGCTTCGGCATCGTGACGTCCATGTTCACGGCTATTGTCGGAACGCGCGCCATCGTCAATCTTGTCTACGGTCGCCGCCGGCGTCTGCAAAGCCTGTCGATCTGAGCAAGGGCACGAATATGCGTCTGATCAAGTCCAATACCTCGATCGATTTCGTCCGCCTGGGCCGCTATGCGGTGTGGTTGTCGGCGCTCGTACTGCTGATATCCGTTGCGTCCCTGGCGATCGGCAAATTGACATTTGGTGTCGACTTCACCGGTGGCGTGGTTGTGCACGTGCAGTATCCGCAGGAAGTCAATCTCAATGCGGTGCGGTCGACGCTCGACAAGGGCGGTTTCAATAGACCCACGGTCCAGCATTTCGGCAGCGCCGAGTCCGTGATGATTCGGCTGCCCGCCAAGTCGGGTGACAAGAGCGAGACGGTTGGCGATCATGTACTGACCGTGCTCAAGAGCGGGCCGGGCAAACCAACGCTGCAGAGCGTAGAGTTCGTGGGGCCACAGGTGGGCAGCGAGCTGGTCAACAAGGGCGGACTGGCTTTGCTCTATACGGTGATCGCGATTCTCATCTATGTGATCGTGCGCTTTCACTGGAAACTCGCAACCGGCGCGGTCGCGGCGCTGGTGCACGACATCCTGATCACGCTGGGGGTGTTTTCACTCACCCATATGGATTTCGATCTGACGGTGCTGGCGGCATTACTCGCGGTGCTGGGCTACTCGCTCAATGACACGATTGTCGTGTATGACCGTATTCGCGAGAACTTTCGTCGTATGCGTAAGGCCACGCCGGTTGAAGTTGTCAACGCCTCGGTCAACCAGACGCTGGCGCGGACATTGATGACCTCGGGCACGACGATTCTCACGCTGCTGGCATTGTTCTTCCTCGGCGGCCCGGTGATCCACGGCTTCGCTGCCGCACTGCTGGTAGGTGTTTTGGTGGGGACGTATTCTTCGATATTTGTGGCCAGCGCGCTGGCACTGAGATTCAAGCTCAACGCTTACGACCTGTTTCCGCCCAAGGAAGAGGACGCAGAGAAAGCGTCCAGGATCACCCGCTAGATCGGTAGTCTCGAGTGTCAAAAAAGCCCAGTGGTTGCTGCAACCACTGGGCTTTTTTGGTGCTTCGCAGATCAGCCGCGCGGTGTCTTGGCGATGCGTTCCAGCAGCTGCGGATACAGCTTGGGATTAGCTGCCAGAACGTTACCGGTGTCCAGCGGATTGGCGTCGTTGTCGTGACAGTCGCTGGCGATGCCGCCGGCTGCGCGTACCATCAAAACGCCGGCGGCCATATCCCAGGGTGACAAGCCGACTTCCCAGTAGCCATCGAGCCGTCCAGCCGCGACATAAGCCAGATCAAGAGCGGCCGAGCCCATGCCGCGCATATGGCCGCTGGCCGACAGCAGCCGGTTGTAGAGCGGCATATATGTGGCGACATCGCTAGTGCGACGATATGCAAATCCGGTCGACAGCATTGACTCGCGCAGGCGGATGACCTTCGATACCCGCATGCGACGGCCGTCCAGCGACGCTCCGGCGCCACGATCAGCGGTGAACAGTTCATCCTTGACCGGGTCGTAGATCACGCCGTGTTCGACCACCCCCTTGATCTGGCAGGCAATCGAGACACAGAAATGCGGGATGCCGCGCATGAAGTTGGCGGTGCCGTCGATCGGGTCAATGATCCAGACTGTGTCTGATTCGCCGCTTTCGCCGGATTCCTCGGCCAGAAAGGCATGATCCGGATAATGCCGCCGGATGCTATCGATGATGATCTTCTCGGCTCGCTGATCGGCCTCGGTGACGTAGTCGTTCTCCGACTTGCGGGTGACTTCGCCGGTATCGCCGCGACGATAGTAGGACAGAATCAGATCGCCCGCGCGACGGGCCGCGGTGACCGCGACATTGGTAAGAGGTTGCATGCTCGCAAGACACCTAAAAGACCGCTAGCGTAACATCTGCGCGCACAACCGCTGCTATCGATATCAAGGAAATCCCGAATGAGTCAGGCAGAGCCCAACCGCGATAACGTACCCGACCCGGCCATCCTGGGGCGTATCAGGATCGTGCTGGTCGGCGCGCAACATCCGGGCAACATCGGCGCGGCTGCGCGGGCCATGAAAGTGATGGGCCTGTCCGATCTGGCGCTGGTGGCGCCCGAGCGCTATCCCGACGCTGAAGCCACCGCCCGGGCTTCGGGCGCCGACGACCTGCTGATGGCCGCAGCGGTACATGACACGCTCGACTCGGCCATTGCCGACTGTGCGCTTGCTATTGGCACCAGCGCGCGTTCCCGGCGCACGGAATGGCCGCTGATCGATGCGCGCAATGCCGCGCTGCGTGCAGTCGAGCAGGCGACAGCAGGCAATGACGCCCGTGTTGCGATTGTCTTCGGGCGTGAGCGCAGTGGCCTGCTTAACGAAGAACTCGATCGCTGCCAGCTCCATCTGCAGGTCCCGACCAATCCCGATTACAGTTCGCTGAATCTTGCGGCGGCGGTGCAGGTGGTGGCCTACGAGCTGCGGGTGGCGACCGGCTTCGGTATTGCGGCGACGACCACGCCGCACGAGCCGGTGGCGGCCGGCGACATGGAAGGTTTGTATCAACATCTTCACGAGGTCCTGGTCGCCAGCGGATTTCTGGACCCGCAAAAGCCGCGTATTCTCATGCGCCGGCTGCGCCGCCTGTTCAGCCGCGCTGCACCCGACCGAATCGAGATGAACATTCTGCGCGGCATGTTGCGCTCGCTGGATCCGCGCGGCGAGACAAATCGACGTCGCTCTTGATCCTGGCCGGTTCGGCCCGAACTTGTGAACAGGTTCAACTCTTGATTCGGATCGGCGCCCTTGGCGCCGGTGTGCGTCAGCGGCATCGTCACCCACGGTGCCCGGTTTCTGGGGACGTCCATGCTTACCCGTCTGCGAGAAGACATACACGCCATATTCGAGCGCGACCCCGCGGCGCGCAGCGTCTGGGAGGTGGTCTTTACCTATCCCGGGCTGCATGCCCTGTGGTGGCATCGTGTGGCGCACTGGTGCTGGAATCATCATCTGAAATGGATCGCACGCTTCGTATCGCATCTGTCGCGATGGGTCACCGGCATCGAGATCCATCCCGGCGCACGTATCGGGCGCCGGTTCTTCATTGACCACGGGTTTGGCGTCACCATCGGCGAAACCACCGTTATTGGCGATGACTGCACGATCTATCAGGGCGTGACCCTCGGTGGCACCAGCTGGAGTCCGGGCAAGCGACATCCGACGCTCGAGAACGACGTCGTGGTGGGTGCCGGCGCCAAGGTGCTTGGGCCGTTCACTATCGGCACGGGCGCGCGTATCGGTTCGAATGCGGTCGTGGTCAGGGAAGTGCCGCCGGGCTGCACTGCCGTCGGCGTGCCGGCCAAGCTGGTCAAATGCAAGGACGGCACACCGGAGGACCGCCGCAAGGAGACCGCCGATCGCATCGGTTTTTCCACCTATGGCGTAACCCAGGACATGCCAGACCCAGTCGCGCGTGGCATCGACGCCATGCTGGATCATATCGATGCGCTGGAACGCCGACAGGACGAACTCGAATCGCTCACGCGCCGGCTGGCTGATCGTCTGGAATCCGCGGACAATACCCGGCGCGAAACCGATACAGCCTGATCGATTCGGCGGGTTTTCCGAGAGTAGTCATGCCAGCCCTTGAGAACAGCCTGTATTTCGATCATGCAGCGGCCGCGCCACTTGCCGATGGGGTCGCCGAGCGCATGCATGCCGTTCTGACCGAAATCGACGCCAATCCGTCGTCGACGCATCCTGCCGGACGCGCCGCGGCAGCCATCATTGACGAGTCGGCGGCAGTACTCGCTGAACTGATTGGCGCCGAGCCGTCCGAACTGGTGTGGACGTCGGGCGCTACCGAGGCCAGCAATCTGGCGCTCAAGGGCGTGGCCGAGTTCGCTGGGCGCGATGCGCATATTGTCAGTTGCGTCACTGAACACCCGGCAACGCGCGATGTGTTGAACCAGCTGGCGCGGCGTGGCGTGCGCGTTACCTGGCTCGATGTCGATAGCGATGGGTGCCTCGACTGGGTCGCGCTGGACGCCGCGCTGGACGAGCAGCCGACGCTGCTCAGCC
The DNA here is from genome assembly GCA_027858915.1 of Salinisphaera sp. GTDB lineage: Bacteria > Pseudomonadota > Gammaproteobacteria > Nevskiales > Salinisphaeraceae > Salinisphaera. Next base: position 24,909 of record JAQIBT010000081.1, on the reverse strand, counting down.
TGATGCACGTCAACAATGAAACCGGCGTGGTCCACGATATCGCGAAAGTCGGCCAGCGCTGTCTGGCGGCTGGCGTCGCCTTGCACGTCGATGCCGCACAGAGCGCGGCGCGGTTGCCCCTCGACGTCGCAGCGGACGGTATCGCGCTGATGTCCTTGTCCGCGCACAAGATGGGTGGCCCCAAAGGCATTGGCGCGCTGTATGTCCGGCGCCGTCCAAGACAGGGGCTGTCCGCGCAAATTCACGGTGGCGGTCAGCAGGGTGGCCGGCGGTCAGGCACGCTGGCCACGCATCAGATCGCAGGTTTCGGTGCCGCTGCCGCGCTGGCTGGGCGCAGCCTGGCAATCCAGCCGACGCTGGCTCGCCTGCGCGAGCGCCTGTGGTCGCATATAGCGACCGTGGGGGGCGTCTCGCGCAACGGCGCGTCCTCCATGATTGCGGCGCCGTTTCTCAACATCAGCGTCAGCGGTGTCCACGGCGGGGCGCTGCTGAGTGGACTGACCGAGGGCAGCCCAACGCTGGCGGTGTCCTCGGGTGCCGCCTGCAGCGCAGCGCGTGGCCAGTCGTCCTACGTACTCCGCGCCATGGGTGTCCCGGCGCGGCTAGCCAGTGCCTCGATCCGATTTTCTATTGGGGCCGGGCAGGATGAGGCACAGATTGACGCGGCCGCGCAGCGATTCGTCGACGAAGTGTGGCGTCTTCGGCGACTGGCCGGTCCGCTGGAGGCCTGGTGATGCTCTCGGATTGGGCTGCGCGGTTTCTCCGCCCACAATTCGCCGTCTGCGACGCGCCAGAGCTGGACTGGCAAGGCTTGGGCGCTGCCGATACGCCCGGCGAGGATGCGCGCTGCCGGATATGGTTGCATCTGGATGAACCGACGCAATATCTCATTGCGCGGTTTGCGGCGTTTGGCCCGCCGGTAGTGATTGCGGCGGCCGACTGGGTCTGCGAAACCATTGACCACACAACGGTGGGTCAGGCGCGACAGCTCGCGGCTTTGCAAGTCGAGCGCGCGTTGGCCTTGTTGCCAACACAGCGTTACGCTGCATTGCTGGCGACTGATGCATTAGCCAATGCGCTGGCCAATCTTGGAATATGAAGGCTGGGAACATGAGGATATGAACGACACGACGCTTAACATAGCAACGCTGACGATCACCGAAGCAGCCGCCGACCGGATCAAGGCACAGCTGGCCCAGCGTGGCAGCGGTCTGGGTCTGCGTGTCGGGGTGCGCAAATCCGGATGTAGCGGCTATATGTACACCATGGATTACGCCGACGAGATCCAGGACGAAGACGACGTCTTTCAAGACTACGGCGCAACGGTCGTGGTCGCGCACAAGCATATGGACGTGCTGGCTGGCACGGTGATGGATTTTCGCTCTGAAGGGCTCAATCGGATGTTTCGATTCGACAATCCACGCGCCAAGAACGCCTGCGGTTGCGGTGAATCGTTCATGGTCTAGGCCGCGTTCCGAATGGCGCTGGCGCGGATGCACTGCAGCCCACGCGAATGTGCGGACTGACAATAGGGTCGTGCTCGGGATAGAATGCGAGGTTACCCGCCTGTCCAATCCAAGAAGACATGGCGGTTTGATCTTTTATTCTCAGTCCTGAAATTTGGAGAAAACATGGCCGTCGAGCGCACCCTGTCGATCATCAAGCCGGATGCCGTTGCCAAGAACGTGATTGGCGATATTCTTAGCCGCTTTGAAAAAGCGGACCTGCGCATCATTGGTGCCCGCATGGTCCATCTGTCCCGCGACGACGCGGAAAAATTCTATGCGGTGCACTCCGAGCGTCCGTTCTTCAACGACCTGGTGTCATTCATGATCTCGGGTCCGGTCATGGTTCAATGCCTGGAAGGCGAGAACGCGATTGCGAAGAACCGTGATCTGATGGGTGCCACCAATCCGAAGGAAGCCGACAAAGGCACTATTCGCGGTGACTTCGCTGATTCCATTGACGCCAATGCGGTTCACGGCTCCGACGCCGAGGAAACCGCGGCCAACGAGATCGAGTTCTTCTTCGGGAAAGATGGTCTCTGCCCGCGTTGATCTACGTTGATTCGACAGATCGAGGCTGATTCGTCATGAGCACGAAAGCTCCCGTCACACTGATGTCCGAGCCCGCCAGCGCTCCGTCCGCTGCGCGCGTTGGCGGCCGGGTCAACCTGTTCGGCCTGGACCGAGAAGCCATGTCGGGCTTTTTTCGTGAACACGGCGAGTCGGCTTTTCGCGCCAAGCAGGTCATGCAGTGGATCTACGCCCGCGGCGTGACCGACTTTGCGCAGATGACCGACCTGTCCAAGAAGTTGCGTGACCGGCTGCCAGAGATCGCCGAAATCCGGCCACCGGCGCGTATTCGCGAGCAGGCCAGCGTCGACGGCACGCGCAAGTGGCTGCTGGCAGTCACCGGCGATCTGGATCCGGACAACGCCATCGAGGCGGTCTATATCCCGGAAGCCGACCGCGCCACGCTGTGTATCTCCTCGCAGATCGGCTGCGCGCTGGACTGCAGCTTCTGTGCCACCGGCAAGCAGGGGCTAAATCGCAATCTGACCACAGCCGAAATCATCGGTCAGGTCTGGATGGCAGAGCACGACCTGCGTGCTCAGGGCAAGGTCCACGGCAGCCGGGCGCTGTCCAATATCGTCTTCATGGGCATGGGCGAGCCACTGGCCAATTACCGAGCGGTCGTACCGGCGATCCGTATTCTGCTGGACGACTACGGGTTCGGTCTGTCCAAGCGGCGGGTCACGGTCTCGACGTCCGGCCTGGTGCCGTTCATGGACCGGCTGCGAGAGGAAGTCGACGTTGCACTGGCTGTGTCGTTGCATGCGCCGACTGATTCGTTGCGCGACCAACTGGTACCGATCAACCGAAAATACCCGCTGGCCGAGCTGATGGCCGCCTGCGACCGCTATGTGGGCAGTAAGGTACGTCGGGCCCACGTGGTTTATGAATACGTGCTGTTGTCGGGTGTGAATGATCAGCCCGAGCACGCCAACGCCCTGGCCCGGTTGCTGGCGGACCGCTCGGCCAAGGTGAATCTGATTCCCTTCAATCCGTTTGAGGGCTCGGGATACGAACGCCCGAGCGAAACCCGTATCCGCAGCTTTCAGGACGTGTTGCACAAACGCGGGCTGCGCACGACCGTGCGACGCACCCGCGGTGACGATATCGACGCTGCCTGCGGCCAGTTGGTTGGTCGCGTGCGCAGCAAGCAGAAACGTCATTTCCGCGATGTCCCGATCCGTGTGGAAGCCAAGCCGGCATGACGCATGTCCGATTCGGAATAGCGCCTGTTCTGCTGGTGCTGCTGTTAGGATTGAGTGGTTGCGCCGGCGGCGGCGATATCGACAGGCAGAGCGCGGCAAGCGCTAATGCGAGTATGGGCGCCGATCTGCTACAGAAAAAACAGAACGATCAGGCACTCACTTATTTTCGCAAGGCGCTGGGGTATGACAGCGATAATTTCACGGCCAATTGGGGTATGGCGATTGTGAACAATCGTCTGGGCCGTGCCGACGAAGCCAATACCTATTATCGCAAGACACTGCAGCTCCATCCCGGGCCCGCAATCGACAACAGTTATGCGGCCTTTCTGTGCGGGCAGGGCAAGACCGATCAAGCGATCAAGTATTTCGACAAGGCGGCCGCGGCGCCGCAGTACGCAGACGCCGGTGATGCGCTGTCCAACGCCGGACTGTGCCTGTATCGCGCGCACCGACTGGACGCAGCCGCCGGCTATTTTCGCAAGGCATTGGCACGCGAGCCAAAGCAGTTCACAGCCCTGACCCATATGGCAGCCATCGAGTATTCACAGCAGGATTATCTACACGCGCGAGCGTTTATCGAGCGTGCCGGCGCAGTCGCTGCGCTTGACACCGATCAGTTGTTGCTGGCCGCGCGCATCGAGCTTGCCATGAACGACATCCCGGCTGCCAAGTCCTATTTGAAGCGGCATAACGCGAACCAGCCGACCCAGGCCATGTCGCTGAGCCAACTGGAGCAAACGCGCTCATGACCGATTCGCACGAGCCATTCCAAGAAAACGACTTGCATGAGAGCGGTCTCCGACACAACAAGGCCGACGGGCAGTCGCCCGGTGAGATGCTGCGTGATGGGCGCCGGGCCCACGACTACAGCGTCGAGGATCTGTGCGCACAGACCAAGTTGTCGCCTAAGACCGTCAAGGCCCTCGAGGACAACGACTTCGAGGCCCTGTCCCAGCCGGTTTTTGCGCGCGGTTACTATCGTCAATGTGCCAAGGTGCTGGACCTGGATGCCGAGCGGCTGATGAGGGCCTATTCGGTATGGGCTGGCGAGCCGCCGGTGAAATCCCAGAGGTCGCGCGGCCTGCTGGAGTCTCCGGCACCTGCGCCCAAACCGAAGTCGGCGGACGTGATCCGGCAGCAGGTGGCGCCGCGGCGTCGCTCCCGCTCACGCGGTTTGTTTTTGTGGCTGATTGTCATTGCGATCGCGGTCGCGGTCGCTGCCGTGGTACTGCTGCCGCGCCTGGCGTCCAATCTGTCGGCGAACAACAGCCAGCAGAGCGATACGCAAATTCTCTCGGGCCAGGGATCGACCGATACGCCTGTCGCTACCAACGACGCGCCCTCTGCCGATGCCAACGACGCGTCCTCTGCCGGCGCTAACGATCAGAGTGGCGTACAGGGCTCATCCGCCGATACGACGGCGGATAACCAAGGCGACCTGAAGACAGTCGATACGCCGCCGTCCGCCGGTGCGGCTGATCAGCCGCCGACCACGGGCAACAAGCCGGGTGGGCGCAATGTCAATCACGCCTTGGGTATTTCGCCGTCAGGCCAACAGAACCCGCAGGATCAGAAGCCGGATCAGAAGACTGCCGCCGGGTCAGCCGAGCAGCAGTCGTCGTCAGTCGCGCCCAACCAACTGAAGCTCACGTTCAGCAAGCGTTCTTGGGTGCGGGTAACCGACGCCAACGGCAATCGCCTGGCGTCCGGCATATTCGAAGCCGGCGATACCAAGGCATTCGACGGCAAGCCGCCATACAACGTCACGCTCGGTTTTGCACCAGGCGTCGCGGTCAGCATCGGCGGCAAACCGGTGGATGTCGCCAGCCAGACCAACGGCAGCATCGCCCACCTCAAGATCAACGCGCCCGGCGATAACGGGTAACAAGGAACTTCTGTCCTGATGAGTCAGCGTATCCAGTCGATCCGCGGCATGCATGATGTATTGCCCGCAGAAAACGCGCTCTGGCGCACCCTGGAAACCGTCGCCGAGCGGGTGTTCGGCAACTATGGCTACGAACAGATCCGGCTGCCAATCATGGAGCGCACAGGTCTGTTCGAGCGCGGCGTCGGTGACACCACCGACATTGTTGAAAAAGAGCTGTATAGCTTTGCCGATCGCGGCGGCGAATCGTTGTCTTTGCGTCCGGAAGGCACAGCGAGTGCAGTGCGGGCCGGCATCGAGCACGGCCTGCTGCATAACGCCAACCAGCGTCTCTGGTACAGCGGACCGATGTTCCGTTACGAACGGCCACAGAAAGGCCGCCAGCGCCAGTTTCATCAGTTCGGGGTAGAGGCCTTCGGCGCGATCGGCCCGGATGTGGATATTGAGCAGGTCGCCTTGTCTGCGCGTCTGTTCGCCAATCTTGGCATCAGCGGCTTGCGGCTGGAAATCAACACGCTGGGCACGCCCGCCGAGCGCGCGGTCTATCGCGATGCGCTGCATGCTTATTTCAGTGCGCGCCACGACCGGCTCGACGCCGACAGCGTGCGCCGGCTGGACCGCAATCCCTTGCGTATCCTGGACAGCAAGAATACCGATATGGCGTCGCTGATTGCCGAGGCGCCTACTTTGCGGGATTATCTGGGCGCTGAATCCGCGGCGCATTTTCAAGGGCTGTGCGACGGCCTGGAATTGCTGGGCATCGCCTACACCATCAATCCGCGGCTGGTCCGCGGGCTGGATTACTACACCCGCACCGTGTTCGAGTGGCTGACCGACGAACTCGGCGCCCAGAACGCCGTATGCTCGGGCGGGCGCTTCGATGGCCTGGTTGGCGAATTGGGCGGCAGCGACACGCCGGCTACCGGTTTTGCCCTGGGTATCGAGCGCGTGGTGGCCCTGATGGAAGCACAGAACGTGCCGCTGATCGACCTCAAGCCGCAGGTCTATCTGGTTCACGTAGGCGCTGGCGCATCGGCGGCGGCAATGGCCGAGCGACTGCGCGATGTGCTGCCCGATCTGCGCCTGCGGATGCATACCGGCGGCGGCAGTTTCAAATCGCAGTTCAAGAAGGCCGACCGCAGCGGTGCGCGTCTGGCACTCGTGTTAGGCGACGACGAAGTACAAACCGATACCATCCAGATCAAACCGCTTGCCGACGACCGGGCGCAAGAGCGCGTGGCGCAGCGCGATGCCCCGGCACGTATCGCTCAGCTGCTGGGCAGCACAACAGCCGGCTGAACGCAGGCACCAAAATTTCTGACTCGGGACATCAAGGGCAATGGCCGAATACGACAACGAAGAATTGATACGTCTGAAAGGCTGGCTGGCCTCCAACGGCGCCGCAGCGGCGGCAGGCATTCTGTTAGGCGTGGCACTGCTGCTGGGCTGGTATGGCTGGCACTGGTACAGTGCGCGCCAGGATGCCCAGGCGGCCAACATGTACGTGCAGGTCGAGCAGGGTCTGGCGACCGATAACGTAACGCCCGGTCTGGTGAACGTCGTCAAATCCCTGGAAAGCGACTACTCCGGCACGCCGTATGCCAGTGCCGCGGCGATGGCACTGGCGGCTTATTACGTCCAGCAATCGAAACTCGACCCGGCCAGTCAGCATCTGCACTGGGCGATGAAGCACGCGAGTGAAAAAGGCATGCAGCAGATCGCAAGGGTGCGTGCCGCGCGCGTGCTCTGGGCACAGAACAAGCCACAGGCGGCGCTCAAGCTGCTATCGGCGGATCACCCAGCGGCTTTCGATTCGCTATATAGCGAACTCGAAGGCGATATCCAGGCGGCGCAGGGGAACCGAGCCGCTGCCTACAAGTCTTATCAGCAGGCATTGAAGAGCCTGCCGGAAAACGCGCCGCGCCAGAGTCTGCAGCAGAAGATAGCTGCCAACGCGCCAGCCGATGCGCAGACCGTCAATAACCCAGCCGCCACGCAGTCAGACACCGCGAGTGAGTCCCAATGATCCATCGTCGACGCACGTTTCTTGTCCTGTTGCCGCTGCTGGCCGCGGCCACGCTGGTTCTGAGCGGCTGCGGCGGCGGCTCGACCATCGCCCAGCCCAAGAAGCTGACCAAGCTGCCAACCCAGACCTACCGCATGCAAGTGCTTTGGCACAGCAACGGCGGCGAGGGAGCCGGCAAGTACGCCAGCGGATTCGTGCCAGCGGTCGCGGATGGCCGCGTCTATGTCGCTAATCATGACGGCGAGGTCGTGGCGTTCAACCTGGATAACGGCCGCCGGCTGTGGCACACGCAAACCGATACCCAGCTTATCTCGGGACCCACGGCGGCCGGTGACCGGTTGTTTGTGGGTAGTCGCAATGGCCACGTGCTGGCGCTGGACGCCGATAACGGTAAGACGGAGTGGAACACCGATCTGTCCAGCGAAGTGATCGCGGCCCCGGCCGCCACGAGCAAGACGGTCGTGGTGCGCACCACCGACGGCCACGTGGCGGCGCTGAACGCGGTCACCGGCGACCGGATATGGGCGATCGAGGGAACGGTTCCCAATCTGACCATGCGAGGCACCTCCTCGCCGGTGATCGACGGCAATACAATCTATGTCGGCATGGATAGCGGAAAAGTGCTGGCGCTCGATCTGGCGACCGGCGAGCAGCGCTGGGACCAGACCGTCGCTATCCCTCAAGGACGCTCGGAGCTGGATCGCATCGTGGATGTCGATGCCGATCCGTTGGTCGACGGTCAGTCGATCTACGCTGCCAGTGCCGGTGGGACGCTGGCCGGCTTGACCCTGCAGGGCGGCCAGATCGTCTGGAAGGCCGATGTCTCGGTCGAGAACAATCTTGCCGCGGATAGCGGACACGTCTACGCCACCGATCTGAACAGTGTGGTGTGGGGTATCAACCGAAGCAACGGTGAGTCTGTCTGGAAGCAGAGCGCGCTGGAATATCGTCGACTGTCCCCGCCGGCGATCGTGGATGGCAAGGTGCTGGTCGGCGACTACGAGGGCTATCTGCACTGGTTGTCGCCCGATAACGGCACTATTCTGGCGCGCGGGCGACCGTTCACCGAAGCGATCCATGCGCAGCCGGTCGTGGTCGGCAAGCGCGCTATCGTCCTGGGCGCTGGCGGCGAAGTCGCTGCCGTGCGCTTCCTTCCGAACAGCAAGTAGCCTCGTATGGAAAACGCAGGCGCCGTCCTGCCCGTCATTGCCCTGGTCGGACGCCCCAATGTTGGCAAGTCGACGCTGTTCAACCGATTGACGCGTTCGCACGACGCCTTGGTGGCCGATCAGCCGGGCGTCACCCGCGATCGTCACTATGGCTACGGCGCGCACAGCGCCCGGCGGTTCATCGTGGTCGATACCGGTGGTATCGGCCAGGACGACGAGGATATCGATACCCGCGCGCTGGCTCAGACCGAAGCGGCGCTGGATGAGGCCGACGCGGTGCTGTTCGTAGTGGATTATCGTCAGGGGCTGATGGCTGGCGATCAGGCGATCGCGACTCGGCTGCGACGCAATGGGCAGCCGGTTTATGTCGTGGTGAACAAGAGCGAGGGTCAGCAGGGTGTATCGGCCGTTGCCGAGTTTCATGCGCTGGGTATGGGCGAGCCGTGGGCGATATCGGCCGAGCATGGTGATCGCATCACGCTGATGCTCGATCACGTATTTGCTTTGCTGCCCGAGCCGCGGGCCACGGTCCGTGCACATCATCCGGATGCTGTGCGTCTTGCCTTGCTGGGTCGGCCGAACGCCGGCAAGTCGACACTGGTCAACCGACTGGTCGGCGAGGCGCGCATGCTGACCCAGGATGCTCCGGGCACCACCCGCGACGCCGTCGCCAGTGAATTCAGTTTTGACGACAAGCCGTATGTCATCGTTGATACGGCTGGCGTGCGTCGCCGTGCCCGCGTCAACGACATGGTCGAGAAGATCAGTGTCGTCAAGGCCATGCAGGCGGCCGAGCAGGCAGAGGTCGTTATCCTCATGCTCGACGCGGCCAGCGGTCTGTCGGTACAGGATATCCGGCTGCTGAGTCTGGCCGTAGAACGCGGCCGGGCTGCGGTCATTGCGGTCAATAAATGGGACGGTCTGACCGAAGAGCATCGTGTCAAACTACACGCCAAGCTGGTCGAGCGCATCGGCGTCTTCGATTATCTGCCGTTGCTTTTTATCTCGGCTTTGCACGGCTCGGGCCTGCGTGAGCTGATGGAAGCTATCCAGGCGTCACGCAAGGCCTCAATGGCCGACATGTCGACGCCGCAGCTCTCGCGTGCGCTGGAATCCGCGGTCGAAGCGCATGCGCCGCCGGCCATCCACGGCCGTCGCATCAAGCTGCGTTATGCCCACCAGGGTGGCCACAACCCGCCCAGGATTGTCATTCACGGCAATCAGACACAGCGTCTTTCGGCCGAGTACAAGCGCTATCTGGTGCGTCGTTTCCGCGAACAGTTCAATCTGTTCGGGACGCCAATCCAGCTGGTGTTCAAGAACAGCGACAACCCGTATGCAGGAAAGGCAGCAAAGGCAGGCGTGCGCCGCCGGTAAACATCTGGCCGCTCTCTTGTATATGTGTCCAACTTCAGCAGTGGCAATCTCGGGATATTGTAGTTTCGTCTTGGCGCTACGATTCTAGCGGCGACACAAGTGATTGAGTCCAGAAGGCTGAAAAACGGCTCAAAAGAAGCTGTCCGGGCTGACGCCTGGAATCGGGATTGCTCACCACCACGATCGGCGGCTCACGCCTTGCCTGACAAGATTTTCGGAGCCGCGGTGGACGTCGTGACCACACGCTAAAACGCCAGTATTTTGCCTGCCGAGCGCTTGCGCAGTCGCCATGGCGCTAGCCGCCAAAGCAGCTCTCATCGACTTCCACTTCGCCGGCAAAGAAAACGCCGAGCTGAGCCACGATATTCATGTGGCGTAGCCGATGAAAGCAGCAGGCGGCGGTAATCTGATTGTACCGCCGCCGTGCACGCTATCTTATGACGTGCCTAATGCCTAATGCTTGAGCAGGAAATCGGCAACCCAACCCTTGCGGCCGTCGTCGAATTTTACGTAACGCCAACCGCGATCCTTTTTCAATATCACGACCGAGTCGCCCTTTTTGGCTTTCAAAAGCACGTCGGAATGCGTACTCGGGCGGCTGCGAATATTAACCACATTGCCCGCTACAGTGGCTCGAGGGGCATCTGTCGCCGCATGGTCGCCAGCCGTCGAATTGACGGCACCACCGCTGGCTGCAGGGCTGCTTACCGGTGGCGTACTGTTCGATGCGGAAGCGGCAGGCGTGTTGGCTGCTTCGCTGCTATCCGTCTTGCTGTCGGAGGTAACGGTCGAGGCAGGGGTGCACTTGCCGAACAGGCGCTCGAACCATTTGCACTGGTTCGAGCTCGACGACGAGGCGGTTGTCTTCGATGATGTGCCTGCGCCCTTGTACTGGGACGCGGTGTCGGTGTTGTAGGGTTCGGTATGGCCGTCGGCGAATACCAGTTGTGGATACATCTTCTGTGGCTCGACCACGAGCTTGCCTTCCGTGATATCCGCGTCGCGCGCGTCCGGAAGACTGGTCGGCTTCTTGCCGTCGATATAGAACTGCCAGAGCTCCACGTGCAATGTCTGGCCTTCGCGCCGCCAGCCGACCACCAGTCCGTCATCGTTCCACGTGTAATACAGTCGCCGGATCTGCATCCAGATGAGCGCATCTTCCTTCGTCTGGAAGTCGCGCCGGCCTTCTTCATAGCGCAGATGATCGATCCCCTTGGCGTCCTTCCATACCTTCGGCTTGCCGTCGAAGCTGATGCCTTTGTAGTCGCCGCCGGCAAACGCTTTCTTGCGGGCGATAGTAATCGCGCCGCGCCGCATGCCATCCCAGTCGAACACGCGTCGCAGGCCGGGGCCCGCCTCGATCTTCATCTTGCCGGCTGCGGTATTGGCGACGACCTGGGTGCCGTCGGTCAGCACCACGGTATTGTCCTGCGGGATCGTGCCGCCACCCTGCGGGATCGCGGGTATCTGGGGTGTGACCAGGCGGGGGCCACCGGTAACGCAGCCGCCAAGCGACAGGGTGGCGATGACCAGGCTCGAAGCTATTATGGGCAGTCGCAGCGATGCTGCATTACGCGAACTCGTCATGATAATCGGTCGACCCCTGGGTTTCGATTTGTGGCCGCGCATATCCCGATGCGGCAGCCGCAGTTCAATTTTTGGTAGCTGGTATCTTGTCTATCGGCAGATGATCGGTGCCCCGAACCTCACAATCCAGCTGTCCGCGCGCCAGATCGATAGCGATCCGATCTCCGATGCCAACCGTATCGGACGAGCGCACGACATGGCCATGCGCGTCCCGTGCGATAGCATACCCGCGTTCCAGCGTCTGTAGTGGACTTACGCTGTGCAATGCCCGCACGGCGGTTGCCATGCGCGCTCCGGCATCGCTGAGCCGCTGTCGGCCGGCGCGTGCCAGCCGATCGCTCAGTCGGGCCTGTTGTTCGCGAGCCAATGCAATACGGTGATTCGGCGCCGCGCGGCCCAGCCGACGTTCCACCAGCTGCATGCGTTCACTGGCCCGCGCCAGGCGCGCCAACACGCTGCGCTGCAAGCGCAGGTCGGCCTCGTCCAGACGCTGCGCTGCGCTTTCCAGACGTCGCCGTGGATGCTGGCGGTCGACGCGCAGGCCCAGCGCGTCGATCCGGCGTTGCGATTCAGCCAGCCGAGCGCGGATGCGCGTGCGCAAGGCCGACAGCGCAGCCGGAATACGCGCGACTCGTGCCGCCAGATCCGGACAGACCAGCTCGGCCGCCGCCGAGGGCGTGGCGGCGCGCACGTCGGCGGCAAAATCGGCGATGGTCACGTCCACTTCGTGGCCAACGCCAGAGATGATCGGCACATCACAAGCCGCGATCGCGCGCGCTACGGCTTCATCGTTAAACGCCTGCAGGTCTTCCAGCGAGCCGCCGCCACGCACCAGCAGCAGCACATCGCAGTCGCGGCGCTCGCTGGCCTGCCCAATCGCGCGGCTGATGGCTGCCGGTGCGGCATCGCCCTGAACCGGCACCGGATAGATACGCACCGCGCCCAGTGGGTAGCGCCTCGAGACCACCGACAACACGTCGCGAATCGCTGCCCCCGTGGCCGAGGTAATCACCCCGATGCGCGCCGGCGCCGGTGGTATGGGGCGTTTGCGCTCGGCGGCAAACAATCCTTCGGCGTCGAGCCGGGCCTTGAGTTGCTCGAACTGGCGTTGCAGCGCGCCGTCGCCGGCGTCTTCTGCGTGTTCCACAATCAGCTGATAATCGCCGCGCGCGGCATACACGCTTACCCGCGCCCGCACTCGAATCTGGGTGCCGTTATCGAGGGCTACGCGCAGCAGCCGTGCCTTGCCTGCAAACAGCGCGCATCGGACCTGGGCGTTGCCGTCCTTGAGCGAGAAATACACATGCCCCGAGCGCGGCCGCGCAAGGTTGGAGATTTCGCCCTCCACCCAGAGCAGGCCGAAACTGTGCTCAAGCAGTTGGCGCACGGCCTGGTTAAGCTCGCTGACCGAGAAAATCACGGGGCCGTTGTTGGCGTTGGGCATCGGCGAAGCAGGCTCCTGGATAACGGTTTGATCGTCGGGCGGATGGCAAGAAGCAGCGCGGGCCATGGCCAAGCCGAGGGGTGTCTTCTATAATCGCCAGTCTTTGCGGCGGCTATCCTGCGCTCGACCCGGCGCAAGTCAGGCTGCCCACTTGCCGGCGAGCCTATGACCCTACGTATCAGTGAGCAAGCCCTGACGTTCGACGACGTCCTGCTTCAGCCCGATTATTCCGACGTGCTCCCTCGACAGGTGGATCTGTCGACCCGGCTCACGCGCGGCATCACACTTAATATACCGCTGGTATCGGCGGCCATGGATACGGTAACCGAAGCCGGCCTGGCGATTGCCATCGCACAGGAAGGCGGCATCGGCATCATCCACAAATCGATGTCGGCCGTCGCCCAGGCACGCCACGTGCGCATGGTGAAAAAATTCGAATCCGGCGTGATCTCCGATCCCATCACCGTACGCTCGGATGCCACGATCCGCGAAGTCCTGGAGCTGACTCGTCAGCACGGCATTTCTGGCGTGCCGGTAGTCGACAACGGCCAGCCAATCGGCATTGTCACCAGCCGCGATCTACGTTTCGAGACCCGCTTCGACGCCGAAGTCACCAGCGTGATGACCCCGCGCGATCAACTGATCACGGTCCGCGAAGGCGCTGGGCGCGAAGAGATCCTGTCGCTGTTCCACAAGCACCGTATCGAGAAAGTACTGGTCGTGAACGACAATTTTGACCTGCGCGGCATGATCACGGTCAAGGATATTCAGAAATCCAGCGATTTTCCCAATGCCTGCAAGGACAGCAACGGCTCGCTGCGGGTGGGCGCAGCGGTTGGGCCCGGCCCGGACGCCTTCGATCGCGTGCAGGCCCTGGTCGATGCCGGCGTTGACGTGATCGTGGTCGATACCGCCCACGGCCATTCGTCGGGCGTGCTCGATACCGTCCGCGCGCTCAAACAGCGCTATCCAGAACTGCAGCTCATCGGTGGCAACGTCGGGACCGGTGCCGGTGCCAAGGCGCTGGTCGAGGCCGGCGTAGACGGCGTCAAGGTCGGCATTGGCCCAGGCTCGATCTGTACCACGCGAATCGTGGCGGGTATCGGCGTACCGCAGATTTCTGCGGTCGCCAACGTCGCCGAGGCATTGAAAGACAGCGATGTGCCAGTGATAGCCGATGGCGGTATCCGTTTCTCGGGCGATCTGGCCAAGGCACTGGTCGCCGGAGCGCACGCGGTAATGATCGGCGGCATGTTTGCCGGCACCGAAGAAGCCCCGGGCGAAATCGAGCTCTATCAGGGCCGCTCGTTCAAGGCTTATCGCGGCATGGGCTCGCTGGGGGCCATGAGCGGTAGCCAGGGCAGTGCCGATCGCTACTTCCAGGATCCGTCTGAAGAAATCCAGAAGCTGGTGCCCGAAGGCATTGAAGGCCGCGTGCCCTACAAGGGCCCACTCGGCGGCATCGTGCACCAGCTGATCGGCGGCCTGCGTGCCGCGATGGGCTATACCGGCTGCCACGACGTCACCGAAATGCGCAGCAAGCCGACGTTTGTGCAGATTACCGCCGCCGGCATGAAAGAAAGCCACGTGCACGACGTGAACATCACCAAGGAAGCGCCTAACTACCGCGTCGATTAAGACGCGTAGTAGCGAAACGCACGATAGGGCGCAGGTCGACATCGGTCTGCGCTTTTTTGTTTCTCGAACCGCCGACTATTGAGACGGATTCATCAAGGCATTTATCCGCAGATAAACGTCTTAAAGAACAACCACAGAGCCCGGAAGCAAGATGACCCAGGACATCCATGCCGAGAAGATCCTTATCCTCGACTTCGGCAGTCAGTACACCCAGCTCATTGCTCGGCGCGTGCGCGAGGCTAATGTTTACTGCGAGATCTATGCCTGGGACGTCACCGACGAACAGGTTCGTGCGTTCCAGCCCAATGGCGTGATCCTCTCCGGCGGGCCGGAATCGGTCACCGTGGCCGAAGGCCCGCGTGCGCCGGATACGGTATGGGAACTCGGCGTGCCGGTGCTCGGCATCTGCTACGGCATGCAGACCATGGCCGCCCAGCTGGGCGGCGAGGTAGAGACCTCAAACGTCCGTGAATTCGGCTACGCGCAGGTGAGGGCGCGCGGCCACTCCAGGCTGTTTACCGACATCCAGGATCATATCAACGACGAAGGCCACGGCCTGCTCGACGTCTGGATGAGCCACGGCGACCGCGTCAAGACCATGCCCGGCGGCTTCAAGACCATCGCCACCACCGACGGCGCGCCGCTGGCCGGCATGGCCGACGAAGAGCGCCGCTACTACGGCATCCAGTTTCACCCGGAAGTCACCCACACCAGCCAGGGCCAACGTATCCTCTCGCGCTTCGTGCACGAGATCTGCGGCTGCGGCGAGCTATGGACCAGCGAACACATCATCGAGGACCTGGTCGCTCGGATACGCGAGCAGGTGGGTAACGATCGCGTCCTGCTGGGCCTGTCCGGCGGCGTAGATAGCTCGGTCACCGCCGCGTTGATTCATCAAGCGATCGGCGAAAACCTTATCTGTGTCTTCGTCGACAACGGCCTGCTGCGCCTGAATGAAGGCGACGAAGTCATGGCCACCTTCGGCGAACATATGGGCCTTAACGTCATCCGTGCCGATGCCGAAGACCAGTTCATGAACGCATTGGCAGGCGAGACGGACCCGGAGGCCAAACGCAAGATCATCGGCAACACCTTTATCGACGTGTTCGACGCCCACGCCAATGACCTCACCCATATCGACTGGCTGGCCCAGGGCACCATCTACCCGGACGTCATCGAATCCGCTGGCTCGGCCACCGGCAAGGCGCATGTGATAAAGAGCCACCACAACGTCGGCGGCCTGCCGGAAAACATGAAGCTCGGCCTCGTCGAGCCGCTACGCGAACTGTTCAAGGACGAAGTCCGGGCGCTGGGCCTGGCACTCGGCCTGCCGCGCGACATGCTCATGCGGCACCCGTTTCCGGGGCCGGGTCTGGGTGTGCGGATTCTTGGTGAAGTGAAGAAGGAATACGCCGACAAGCTGCGCGCCGCCGACGCTATCTTCATCGAGGAACTACGCAGTGCCGGCTGGTACGACAAGGTCAGCCAGGCTTTCGCTGTCTATCTGCCGGTGTCCAGCGTGGGCGTCATGGGCGATGGCCGCCGCTACGAACACGTGATCGCCATCCGCGCCGTCGAAACCGTCGATTTCATGACCGCCCGCTGGGCGCATCTGCCGTATGAGCTGCTCGGCAAGGTGTCGTCGCGGATCGTGAACGAGGTAGATGGAATTTCGCGGGTGGTCTACGACGTGACCGGGAAGCCGCCGGGGACGATTGAGTGGGAGTAGGGCAGGAGTTGCATATCCGATAAATAAACCGTCTCGATCACGGGTCGCCTTTATGTTCAGTCGGCTAAGGAACCTCCGATCGAATCCCTCACGAATCGCGTTTGAGTCCAAAAGCCGCCGATACAAGGCGCATGGCGCCGCGTCCGGGTGAATCCCGGATCAAGCCATGCAACGCCGTAGCGGCGGCTTTTGGGCCAAACCCCTTCGGGGTCGGGGCTTTGTGCGGGCCTAGACGGCATCAGTGCTCGCTACCGTGCAATGAGCACGCTACGCTCGCACTTCCTTGCCAGCCGCGCGCAAAGCACGTCGGCGCGACCGCGCGGGATTCAATCAGAGGTTCCCCGAGTGGATACTGACAATTCAACGAGGCGGTGCTACTTTATTAGCACCGCCTCAGTCGACATCTTCAGCCATGTCCACGACGTCATTAAAACTTCCCGACGAACTCAAGACGCGCCTTCGCACGATCGCCGAAGCACGCCATACCAGCGCGCACGCGTTCATGGTCGAATCGCTTCAAAACGCTGTGGTTGCGGCCGAGCAGCAACTGGCTTTTCTAGCCGACGCCGAAGCGGCCTACGAACAGATGTGTGAAAGCGGCGAGGGCTACGATGCAGCCGATGTACATCGGTACATCGCTGCGCGCGCACGCGGTGAATCTATAGAGCGGCCACAGCCGAAACCGTGGCGCGAATAATATATGCCGCAAGGGCCCTGGCCGATCTCGAGCGCCTGACCGAATTTCTTCTTGAGACCGAACCAGTCGCGGCGGCCGAAACCGCGAGCCTTATTACTACCGCGGTTGAGATGCTGGCGAATCACCCGCTGATCGGGCATGCGTATTCTGCTGAAATTCGCGAGCTGGTAATTTCACGTGGGCATACCGGCTACGTAGCCCTGTATCGTTTCATACCATCGCGCGATGTGGTGGCCATTCTCTCGATACGGCATCAGCGAGAGTGCGGGTATCCGAGTGTTGAGTAATAAACTATGGGTTGTCCCGATCAGTCCCCGACGTGACCGGGAAGCCGCCGAGGACTATTGAGTTGGAGCAGGGTAGTAATCCTGCCTCTGAACGAAAAGCCGCATCGAAATCGAAGTGGCTTTTCTTTCGATTGGTAGGAATTCATAGACTGACATTTGGAGGAATTTCCGCCATTCGCGCAACGCAAGGCTTGCAAGCTAGTTCTTAATCATGTACCTGACTCAGCAAGCCTGACCGGTCCAGATCTTCTATTCAGGAGATCGCTCCAAACGGTAGCATCGTTGCAGGCTGAGGTTTCGCGCTGATGCGCGAGTCACTTATCTTGCTTGCCCAAGATCAAGTAACCAACAGAAGGGCACCCTGTCTTGCGTCGATGCTTCGCATCGATACCCTGCGCTGCTCGTCCGGAAGGGCGCAGCCGGAACTCGCTGCGCTCAGACACCCGGCTGCTTCATCCCTTCCGGTCTCCGCTGCTCAGCGCTACGCCCAAGGGATAGATACAAGCCAATACAACCAGAGTAGCCGAGTTGTCTTTCAGCCTGCCGAGATTGCCGCATAATCGAGAGCTCGGTTGACGAAATTAAATAATGCCGTACAGTTTCATTAAACGAGCCGTATGAGATTGCAATGGCGATAGAAACATCCAAGCTCACTATTCGCTTGCCGACCGAGGACGTTAATTTCGTCAAACGGTACGCGAAAGCAAATGGTCTGAGTGTGACCGAAGTCATCGACCGTTATCTGCGGCGTATGCGTCTGCTAGACAGTGAAGCGCCACCTGCGGCCTTGGATGAAATCACCGGTCTGCTACCGCCAGACATCGATATTGATGCCGAGATGAGTGAGCGTCGGTCACGCAAGCACGGGCAATGATTCTTGTCGACCTGAACGTTGTCCTCGACGTCGTACAGAAAAGACAACCGCACTACAGTGCATCCGCGGCAGTTATTGGCCTCATTACAGATGGCCATGTAGCTGCCTGCCTGCCGGCTCACGCATTCACCACGCTCCATTATCTGGTGTCGCGACACCAGACCGATACGAAGGCAAATCGAGTAGTGGACTGGCTGCTCAGATACTTCTCGGTCGCAGGCACTACGCGTCATGAGTTGGAAGCCGCTAGAAAGCTGGATTGGCCGGATTTTGAGGACGCAGTTGTCGCGGCAGCGGCCGAATCTTCTGCGTGTACACACATCGTGACTCGGAATATCCGAGACTTTTGCGAATCCCCGGTTCTGGCTTTGACACCGGAAGAATATCTTTTTGATAGCCGTAAGTGAGGCTTACGGTCGAAAGCGGTAAAGCAGCCGCCGGCGATTCTATAAGCGCTGCTTTGCCCCGAATGACGCTCCGAATAACACGGATTAGTTGTCAGTTGACAACTGGTCCGCGCGCTCGCATATTGATAGAGACCCGGCGCGACGACCAAGCATCCTAATCAGGACACGGATCAGGAGCCAAGCATGGAATACATGTTCACCCTCAAATATCGGCTCTCCGGTCACTATGACGACTCGGATGCGTTGATTGAACGTCTTGGAGCTGCTGGCTGTGACGACGCGCTACCAGGTATCGGCTTGACCGGCAGGCTCGCTCTCGAATTTACGCGCGAAGCGGATAGCGCTGCGGACGCGCTGCATAGCGCGTTGGCAGACGTGAAGCGTGCCTTGCCGATGGCCGAACTGGTTGAAGTGCTGCCGGATTATGTCGGTTTGACGGATGTGGCCGAATTCATGAGTATGTCGCGTCAGAATCTTCGGAAGCTGATGACGGCGAACCCGGGATCGTTTCCGTCGCCCGTTCATGACGGCAATCCTTCGCTTTGGCATCTGGTTGATGTGCTTGGTTGGCTTGAGTCGAAAGGCTATGCAGTCGATCCTCTTGCTTTTGAGATCAGCCGTTTGGCTCGGGAGGTCAATCTAGCCAAGGAGAGCCGGCGCGCCGCGGTATCACAAGCTGCCGAATGGCATGCGTTGGTTGTTTAGGTAATGAATGTGGCAATGCAAGACTTGACCCTGGCTTTCCCTCGCCCTGAGCCTGGACTGCGGCCTGCGAGGTGGGTCGTTCCCAGATCCCAACCGCGTCTGCTAAACCGTCTTTTTCCATGGCTCCTAGCCCACCTTACTAACAGGTGGGTCCCAATTACTCTAAGTCGTTGTATTTCCGAGATTCTGACTTTTTTAAAAGGGGGGGGGTAAAAAGCCTGAATTTGACCGCTAAAATTGCTTTCCGAAGGCACCAATTTTTCGGCCTGCGAGGCGGTCCTAACCGATCGTTGCAGGTGACGCGGCCGGTTGTGTTGGCTACGCTGGAACCCACCAGTCGCGCACCTGAACTCAGGCGTTAGCTAAACAAAAATGCGTAGACTATTTTTACTGCCAACATGGGCGTATGGCGCAACCTATATAGGCCTAATCCCTATATTTGCTATCGTATATCTGATTATGCCGGGCATAACGGTAGCCGGCGAAAGACTCGAGGTTTTACAAGCTCTTAACTTTAGCGCTGTCACGATTACAACCCTTGGCTACGGCGACGTAACTCTCCAATCAACATTCGCGCAACTCGCAGCGTCGGCACAAGCTTTGATGGGAGTTATTGTAATCGGCCTGTTTTTAAACTCTCTTGCTCATAGACGCGAGTCGGAGGTGCTTATTGAGAAAGAAAAACAGCAAGAAGAAACTCGTTTAAAAGAAGAAAAATTGCGCCTCAAAAACCACCATAATCTGATGCTGCTACGCATTGCAGAGTACGAGCGGCGATGCCTTCCGATTACCAAACCCAGCGCGTCAAACCCAGAAAAGCCTAATACGGAGTTCGAATTCTCTGATATGCATGAGCTTTATGCTGGCACAGCGATGCTGACGGACGATTTATTTCGTCCAGCAATAGCCTATTATTTCGAAGCGCAGCAGAGGTTGATAAATGAAGTCGTCGAGTTGATGCGAAACGTGGATCTGCACATTTGGCCTGAGCTTAGCGACCTGTGCACTGAATTTGTTACGAAGACGCAGTCGTTAGATTTTCGAGGTTTTATATTATCCGCGCCTGATAGAACTGTCGGCGATAAGAAAATGAGCGATCATCATTCGTCGCTAATAAAAAATCACACTGGACCGATAGATTTTAAGAAATCTAACGCGATGAACCCATATATTGCCTTGTACTTTGGTATTAAAAATGCGTTCGAATTTAATTATTATTATAAATCACAAGTGTTAAAAATCCTCGATAAAAAAAGCTAACAGTTCGCTGCAGTTGACCGCCCAAAGCGCTGCCGCGCTTCGGGTTCCCTCCGCAGCCTTCGGCTGCTCCGGCGGCAACTGAGCTTAGGCGTTAGATGACAGGAGCATAACCATGGAACGACGAAGGTACTTTGAGAGTGGCTTCGGACTCACTACCATTGGCGGCTTTATTGCCGGTCTTCCAGTAATCATCGCGATCCCCGGACCTAAAATAGCAGCAACGGCGCTAACAGGTAGCGGCGTAGTCGTCGGAATTCTAGGAATTAGCCTCGTAGCGCTTCCATTTCTGCCCCGCTGGGAAGAAGATGATCCAACTGTCATGCGGGTTACGCGAAACAATCTGAAGAACGCATATTCGTTCTGCAATGGTGTTTTTGGGGCCGATTTTTCCAGCTTTAACAGCGCGAAAAAATGGTTTTATCACAATAAAAAGATGTTTTTTATCGTAGTAAAAACCAAGCATAAGGGGCCCGCAAGCTACCAAGTTGTTACCGGTTTTTTCTCAATTTTTCCGCTCACTGATGAAGGCCTCAACATGCTTTTAGGCGGGCAAGTTGAGCCTACTAGCTTCTCCTTGACGCATATTGCACCAGATTTTACTGCGCCGGCGGCCTACTACGTCGGAGCGATTGCTTCTAAAGGAGGTAAATCTAAGGGAGTCGCTTTGGGTGCGCTTATTGAGCGGGTGAGGCAATTCATAGAAGCTGTTCCGGTTCGTGTATATACCCGCCCGACAACAAAAGATGGTCTAAGAGCAGCACGCCAACAGGGGTTTGAAGCAGTTGATGGCTCTGGAACTAAAGACATGAACAAGCTCTATGTTCGGGAACCATAAATGTTATCTAACATGTCGCTGCAGTTGACCGCCCAAAGCGCTGGCGCGATTCGGCCGGCAACTGAGCTTCGGCGTTATACGCAATCAAAAAATTAAGGAGAAATCGTGGCAGGAAAGTCTAACTTAGTAAATCTAGACGCAATGATAAAGCGTGCTGATTTTGCATTAAATGACTCTGACGACCAATTAGCCTTTGAGCAATTTAACACTATCCCCGCTAGGGAGTTAATGTCAGGTGGCTTAACTGGGTCAATTTTACGCAAACCAGACTTTCAGAGAGAAACGAATCATTGGACTCCTGACCAGGTTGTTTCACTCCTCGAGTGTTATATAAATGGTGACTTGATACCTTCAGTAATTCTTTGGCGATCCCCGACATATTTGTTTGTGATTGATGGGGGACATCGACTTAGTGTTTTAAAATCATGGATGGAGGACGATTATGGTGATGGGCAAATATCACACAAAATGTTCGGCCATGATATTCCTAATGAGCAGAGGAAAGCCGCAGAAAGAACAAGAAAATTAGTTAAAGAGCGCGTTAATACTTGGGCATACTATAAAAGTTTACAAGATGACGATGAGGATATTACTCAAGAACAAAGAACCAAGCTCCTAACATTGACTAGCAGAGGTCTTCAGGTCCAGTGGGTTCAGGGCAATGCTGATAAAGCAGAAGCTTCCTTTTTCAATATTAATATGAAAGGAACACCCTTGGATGACCTGGAAGAGCTTTTGCTAAGAAACAGGAAAAAGCCAGTTCCAATTGCTGCAAGAGCAATCATTAGGGCTGGAAGAGGCCATAAATATTGGTCGCAATTCAGCGACACAGTAGCTAATAATATTGAAGCAGAGTCTAAGAAGTTAAGCACATTGTTATTTAGCCCTGAGATTAAACGACCAATAAAGACATTGGACTTACCGTTAGGTGGCTCTAAAGGCATACGAACTGCAATACGGGTACTAATTGACTTCATCTTATTTGCAAATAGAAAGCAACAATGTGACGTCCCGTCCGTAGAATCATTTGGAGATGACACGGATGGCCAGTTAACATTTTCTGTAATGAAACAAGTCACGACACTTGCATCTAGAATCACGGGGAATGATAAAGGAAGTCTTGGGCTGCACCCGGCTATTTATTATTATGGTCCATCAGGCCGTCATTCTACTCCTATGTTTCTGGGGACGTCATCACTAATTGCCGATAAAATAGCAAATAATGACAAAAGTTTTTTCCAAAAATTTACCGATATTAGAGAGGGACTGGAATCGCTACTGATAGAGCACAAGGATTTGATAGCTACTATTTTACAGAAAAGCATAAGCAAATATCGAGTTCCAAGATATCATAAGTTATTAAATAACATTATCACTGCATTAAACGCTGGAGAAGACGTCAGCGAGAAAGAGCTTATTTCGTTTTCCGATCTTGATGGGAAAATTATTGCCGGCGATTTCAAAAAGACTTCGATAAAAATAAGTGACGACGATAAAAGCAAGGTATTTATTGATGTGGCACTTAAAAATGGAATTAAATGCTCTGTATGCGGGGGGTATATAGATGTTGAAAAGTCTGTATCCTACGACCATATACAGCCAGTAAGAGATGGAGGTTTGGGTGCTTCCGATAATGCACAGCTTACACATCCATATTGCAATCAATCAGTAAAGCAGTAAGCGTATAACAAGTGGCCGTTGTCGGACGTACCTTCGCTGCGCTCCGGCACGCCGCAAAGCCAAGCGTTCGGTAGGGAGAAGAAATGGGCTCTTGTGCCATGGTTTGAGCCAATCATCCGGTCAGAGCGTACAGGCCGAGCGGTGGCTCAGGCACGGCACTCTGTCGAATTTTCAGTTTGAAGTACTCGGTATCGAGTAATCCACGAGCCCGTTTTCGGATGAGCCCGATGGCGACGTGTCCGCCCTCGAGTCGTGCCGTGGTGATGGGATGCTCGGCGTAGTTGCAGATGCCGGTGCGGTGACGCTGCAGCATGGCGACAAAGCCTCTCATCGGCGCCAATTCGGTGGCATTGGCAAGCTCGCACCATTGATCCAGGCGTTGCCCCATGTGGGTGATACTGGCCGGCGCGTGCCATAGCTGTTGTAGCTGTTCTTTCAAGGCATAGACTGCGTTGAGCGGGCCGTTGGCCGCCAACAGTTCGTCGAGCCTTACGGTCTGATCGTCGCTTAGGTTATCCGCGTTCTTGAGCAGCAGATAGCGGCTGCCGACCAGGATGTTCTTGTCTGCCTTGGCAGCGCGCTTGAACTCGTCGCGGCGCACCTGATCAATGACTTTCGAATACTGCTGCATCACGTGGAAGCGATCGAACACGATCGCCGCGTTTGGCAAGGCGTTATGCACGGCTTGCTCAAACGGCTTCCACATATCCATGGCCACGGCCTCGATGCCTTGGGCGACGGGCTCATCGAGTTGATCGAAGAAAGCCGTCAGGTCGGACGCACGGCGGCCTGGCGTCACCCAGACCAGATCGCCGGAGTCCAGATCGTAGACAATGGTCAGGTAATCCTGGCCCTTGGCACGGGCGACTTCGTCGACGCCCAGAACCCGCAGGCCAGTCAGCGCGCCGGGATCCATCGCGGCTAGATCACGCGTCAACGCGCGTTGATCCATGGCCTTGACCGTGCGCCAGGCCAGGCCCGTGTAGTTCGCCGCGGCGGCGATGCTCATGTGCCGAGCCAACTGGCTGACAAAGCGCGCAAAACGCTGGGTGAAACCATGGCCGGGCTCCACAAACGACAGCCGTTCCATGCGTCGATCCGTGGCCCCGATCTTGAGTTGGCAATACTCGATCGAGAGCACGACCGGCCGGCCCCATACTGGCAAATCCTGCACAAAGCGCCGTAGTCGTCGGTTGACCGTTCCGCGCGATCCCGTGCGGTGATCGACTGCTTTAAACCGCCGATCGCGGTCGCAGTGAAAGACCAGCGTGTCTCGCTCGTCGTCCCACGTCACGTGCTTGACGCATTGGCCTCTCAGGCCAACAATCCAGCTTGGGATGGTTGCCGCCATGTACTAACTCCCTCATTGCTTGTGTAGGAGCTTGTAGTGAAACGGATTTGTCGGCGGCAGTCATCCTTTCCTGGCGAACATCAGTGCATGAGAGCCCTTCTACACTGCTATGTGCATCGGTTAGGGTACGTGGCAAAAATGGCGAGATTGCCGATTTTTCTCCGTACTCGATAAGGCCTCTATTAGTGGCAATTGCGCTTTCTAAAGCCCAGCGCGCCTCACGATACGCGTCGGGCATGCGTGGCAAATTGCCTATGGGGTCGCTTAAGCCAATAGAGTAATCAGGCCCTATTTCTTCTCGGAACGCGTCGATATCCTCAGCCGTGGCTGGCAAGAGCGCTGTCAGGACTGGCGTACGCCTCAGCAACAGATGGGGTACTCCACGAATCTCTAACCTCAGGTGTAGATCGGCGTGTTCGTTCTCACGAACGTCTCCGGTACAAGCGGCGAGCCGGCGCGGCTCATCGGCGAGTTGACGCTGAGAGAGTAGGGGATCCGCCAGATCGGTAGCCAAACGCGCGTCGATCAGACCCGCGAGCAACTCGGAGCCTAGCTGGCGTCTGCGTTCGTATTCTGCGACGAGTTTCTCGACCTCCAAGGCGATAACTGCGGCTAAGTGATGTAAAACAGACGGCTGCGGAATCTTGTCCCTAACGCACCTCGCGACCAAGATGGAAT
>JAQIBT010000145.1 GCA_027858915.1 Salinisphaera sp. | reverse complement strand
GAGCGGGAACCACCCGATCTCCATTCCGAACTCGGAAGTGAAACCGCTCAGCGCCGATGGTAGTGCGGGGCTTCCCCGTGCGAGAGTAGGTCATCGCCAGGCTTTATCTGAAAACCCCCGCCAGACCTGGCGGGGGTTTTTTTTGGTGGATCCGGGTCATCGGACCGGCCCTCAAAATAAGTGCTGGTCGGGCATTCGCGTCGCTACGATTGGCGAATCAATCACTGCGGTGTCTGGTGTGGTACCGCACTCGGGGTAGTTTCACGCGTTGCACTTCCGGAACCAGGCTGCGCACAGACGATGGTCGGTGTCCATATCGCATAGCGTTCTTCGGGCGGCCGGCATGTCCAGGCTGTGTTGTATGCCGATGCGCCGCGATGCGGTTGCTCAGGATATTGACCAATCAATAGGCAATCGGAAACTCAGCGGTTGCTTGTTGATGCCAGCCAGGTGCAATGCACTCGTGCGCTACCGTAGCGATACATCAATCAGAGCTATTTAGCTTTAAGTATCAGCCGGCCTAATGCCCTGTCGTCGCCCATGGCGCCCTGCAGACGCACCCAGGCGGCAACCAGATTGTAGTCGCTCGTCTTTGCCGCAGCTCTGCGCTTCGCGAGTTGCGTATCAGATTCCAGCACATCGCTGAGGTTGGCGCGCCCGGCTTCGAGCCGCGCCGAACGCGTGCGGCGAGTGGCCTCGGCGCTTTCGACACCGAGTTGCATGAGATTTTTACGCTCGCGCATACTGGCAAGGTCGGCGGCTGCCTTTCGCACAGCTACAGCAATGCTCCGAGTCAGCTCGACCCGACTGGCCTTTAACGCGGCCAGGCTGGCTGCCGCCGCGCGATGTCGAGCACTAATCTGGCCGCCGGCAAAGGGGCGCCAGGTCAATTCGGCCATGATGCGTTTGTCGTGATGTGGCAGGAACACGCTGCCGTTGTTGTAGCTCAGGCTGGCGACTGCGTCGACCGTTGGCAGGCGTTCGGCCGCAATCGCCTGGGTCTGTAATTTGGCAGCGTGTATCTGGTGATCAAGTGCCACGATATCGCGACGCTGCGACAGCGCCCGGGCGACCAGGTTGTCGATATTGATGTCCACGCCCGGCGGCGCGAACGCGAGTGAGGATGGAGCGACGGCGGTATCGCGCCCAACTGCCTGCCCAAGCCGCGCGCTGGCGATCTGGTAATTACGCTGATAGTCGGCCTGATTCTGTTTGGCTTCTGCCAGCGAATATTGGATTTCCAGAACGTCACTCGTCAGCGCCCGGCCCGTATTCTGCAGCGATTTGAATCGTTTTGTGCGGGCTTTCAAATCGGTTATCAGTGCGGCATTGGCCGCCAAACGCGCCCGTTCTGACATCGCCGCAACATACGCATTGGCGGCTGACACCATCGCCGTCAGACGTAAATGTGCCAAGGTGGATGCCGCTGCGCTTGCATTCTGTGATGCGGCAGGAGCGCCGTAGAATTGTTGCGCTATATCCACGATCGGCTGTCGAAGCTCGACGTCAGCGCCCCGCTGATTCTGATTGTTCAGGTTGAATGTCTGGTTCGGTGTGCCCGCCAGCCCAGGCACGTCGTTCGTGAAATTTCGCGTGTTTAGCTGCGCAACATTGCCGCTGTGCGAAACAAAGCCGCTTACCGAAAGCGTTGGATAACGGCCGGCCCGGCGGATACGATCGGCATTGGCGGTGGCGGCATCCAGTTGGTGCCGGCCGCGTTGGACTTCTGCCCGATGCGCTGCAAGCTTCAGCGCCTGGGCAAAACTGACGGTTCCGAGCGAAGTCGAGGAGGCAGCTCTCGCAGGCGGTGCGATCGCAAAAAACGACGCGGTGGCAACCAACGTGAGTATGAAAATTGCTTTCGTCGAGCCGTGACGTCGAGCGGTGTTGGGGCCTGAGCGGTGGCGGGTTCGCCCGAGCGTCAGACAACAGATGGCTGGCAGGACCAGCAACGTGAGGACCGTGGAGGCGAGCAGTCCTGTGATGATTGGCCATGCCATTGGCGGCCAGAGCGTGGCTCCCGAGAGCGCCAGCGGCAGCAGGCCAGCAATGGTCGTGGCCGTCGTCAGAATAATAGGCCGTGTCCGTCGCCTGACAGCTTCTGCGACCGCATCGGTGATGGGCAGTCCTTCCTTCAGACACTGGTCCACGACATCGATCAATACGATGGCGTTATTAACCACAATACCCGTGAGCGCGATAACCCCTAGCAGCGGCATGAAGCCAAACGGAATATGCAGCAGCAGCAGACCCGGGATCACGCCAACCAACGCGAACGGTGCCGTCAGCAGTACAAGGCCCACGCGAACAAAAGAGTTGAACTGGATCAGCAGGAAGAACAGCAGCAGCGCCAGGCCTAGCGGTGCGAGACGGAACAGGGCCGAGTTCGCCTTGCCGGACTCTTCGCTGTTGCCGCCGTATTCGATCTGCGTGCCCGGCGGCAATGACAACGCAGCGATCTTCTGCCGTAATGGATTCAGCACTTGACTGTAGACGGCACCGGGCTGCAGTTCACTATAAACGCGGGCGACGCGGCGCTGGTCGTAGTGTCGAATTGACCCCGGCTGCATGACCAGCCGGGGTGTGGCCACCTGCATCAAGGGCACCGAGCGGCCGTTCTCGCCGTAGACGTTGGCGGTACTCAGGGCGACCGGCGAGAAGTGTATGCCGGCTGGGCTTCGCAGTCGAATCGGCATGGGGTCTTTGTCGCCGCGGTATTGGCCGACGACCAGGCCTTCGCTGCGCCCGGCAAGCGTATCAGCGACATCTTTCGGGGTGACGCCGAACGAGCGGGCAATGGCCGGATGGATTTTATAATGAATACCGGGGACACCGCGACCCAGATCGTTGCGTACCTCACGCGTGCCGGCCACCTTGCGGGCAGCGGCAGATACAGCGTCGGTAGCAGCGACGCGAGCCTCGGCGTCAGGGTTGAACACACGCACCTCGATAGGCGCATTCACGATCGGACCCTGGCCAAGGGAGCGCGCGACGACCTCGGCGCCGGGCAGATGGCGATGGCTATAGCGTTCGACGAAATCAATGACGTCTGCATTATGTGTCTTATCGGTGGTGTTGACGACGACGCGCCCAAACTGCGGCGCGGACGACGCCCGACGAAGATTGTAGTAGAAGGTCGGGCCGCCGTTACCAATGAAAGCATCGACCGATCGCACCTCGGCGTGTGAGCGCAGTGCCTGCGCCAGTTGACGCGCGGTAGTCGAGGTGTGATCAATGGCAGTGCCCTCGGGCATCGATAGATCAACCACGACGACATCGCGATCGGCCGCCGGAAAGAAGGATTGATCGAGGAGTGGTCCACAGGCAAGAGACAGGGCAATGGCAAGCGCACCGCCAGCAATCAGCCGCTTGGGAGCGCCGACGGTCCATCGCGACAGGCCGTCGCCCAGATGGTCAAGCACGCCGCGGCTGGCGCGCGGCCGGGGACGAAGATAATAACGGCAGACAATCGGCGTGACCGTGATCGCAAACAGATAGCTGACGCTGAGGCTGATCATGATCATGATCGGCAGCGCGCGAGTGAAGTCAGCGGTGTTGCCGGTCGACAGCAGCATCGGCACAAACGCGGCCAGCGTGGTGCCCGTGGCGGCAAACAGCGGCCCGGCGAGCTCGCTGATGGAGCCGGCTGCCGCTGTATCGGGCGACTGGCCGGCGTTAAGTCGCCACTGCACGTTCTCGCTCATGACAATCGCGTTGTCCACGAGAATACCCAGCGACACGACCAGCCCGATCACCGCGATCTGCTGCAGAATGCCGCCGCCCAAGGCATACAGCATCAGCGTCGACAGCGTGACCAGCGGCAATAATACGGCGACCACCAAGCCCATTCGCAGCCCCATGAAGACGAACAGCACCGCCAGAATGATCGCAATTGAACCCAGCAGATTGAACGACAGGTTGTGCAGCCGTGCCTGGGTCTGATCTGGCTGATAGAACATCTCGTGCACGTGCGCCGGCGCCATCGTGCTCGCATATCGCGCGACGACGTGGCGCAGACGTTCGCCCAGTGCCACGGTGTTGACGCCGCGCTGCGCCACAATTTCCAGACCGATGCCTCGATCGCCGTCGTACCACAGCTGTGCTGCGCCGGGGCTGGCGTTGTCTTCATGGATATCAGCGAGTGCCGACAACGGCAGCGAGCCCCCGTTTGGCAGGCCAATCGCGGTACTCCCAATCTGACGAATACTCGTGAAGTCGGTTGCCGGCTCCAGATTCATCGATGCGCCAGCCAGCTGGATGGTGCCGCCGGCGGTGACCTGATTGCTGGCATGCATGTCACGGGCGATCATGGCGGGTGACAGGTCGTTGCGGCTCATGGCGGCGTCGTCGATGGCGATCGTAATCTGGCGACCGGGATCACCGAACAGATGGGTCGACGCCACGCCGTCAACGCCGAGCAGGCGACGTCTCAGCGCCTTGGTCTTGCCGGCCAGGGCGCGCAGATTGTCGTCGCCGGTGACTGCCAGCACCATCAGACTGGCATCGATGATGCGGTCGTCCAGCTTGGCGGTCTGTACGCCATCGGGATAATCGCGCGCTGCGCGACCCATCGCCACCCTGACGCGATCCCAGGCGGTGTCCGTGTCGTAGATTTTCTCGCCCAGCTGAACAATGAAGATGCCCACACCACGGCGCAGCGTCGTATCAATGTGGTGCACCTGTGAGACTTCGGCCAGTTGACGCTCGAGCGGCCGCGCGATCAGCCGTTCCATGCGTCCGGGCGAGGCGCCGGGCAGCGTCACAGTGATGATGCCGACGCGATAGGGAAACGAGGGATCTTCCTGACGACTCATCTGAAAATAAGCCGCTACGCCGGCCAGCGCAAATATGGTCGCCAGGGCCAGAACCAGCCGACCCTGCCCGATGATACATCGCCCGAAAAGATTGGGCGGGCTATTCACTAGCCTCGCCATCGGCCGTCGACTGGCGAGCGCGATGGGTATTATCCGGCACCGCGACCGCTCGGCCATCGCTCAGATTGTCGAGCCCGACGGTGACCACTTGTTCGCCGGGCTGCAGCGCGCCGCGCACGCTTACCTGATCGCCGAACAGTTCGCCAAGCGTTACCGGCACCGAATGCACGACCCCGGCGCGCACCACGTAGACACGAGGATGATGGCTTGAGCCAGGACTGGCCACCGCGTTGGCAGGCACCAGCAAGCCGGTTTGACGAGCCCCCTTGATATGCCATTCGACGCTAAGACCGGGGCGCAGATTGGTCTGGTCGGGCAGACTGATCACTACTCGAAAGAGTCGGCCGTCGCCGCCCGTGCCGGCCGATACGCGAGTGACGATGCCCTTGATGGGGCGGTTGTCGAAGAAAGGCAGGCTGAGATTGGCCGCCTCGCCCAAGGTCAGCGTACCAATCAGCTGTTCCGGCACGCCAATCTCCACCTCAAGTTTTCGAGCGCCGCTGAGTGCAATCACCGGCTGCCCGGCCGGAACAAACTCGCCGGGCTCGAACATGACGCGATCGACTGTGCCGTCGATCGGTGCCTTGAGCGTCAGTTCATGCGCCGAGTTGCTGGCGCGTCGGCTCTGGGCTCGGGCGCGCGCCAGGCCAGCTACCAGACTGTCGCGGCGCGAGCGCGCATCCTCCAGCTCCTGTTGAGTGGCGGCGTCTTTCGATACCAGCGTCTTGACCCGCGCCAGATTGCGTCGGGCCTGGGCCAGTTGGCTCGACATCTGTCGCACGCTGGCTGCCGCTGCCGCCGCTTCGGGTTTGAGCTCAGGTTGGCTCAGTCGCGCCAGCACCTCGCCTTTCTTGACCCGCGTCCCGAGGTCTACTGAGCGTTGGGTGAGCGTGCCGTTGACCTGGAACGACAGCTGGGCGCGGCTGGCGGCGCGCGTCGTGCCGGCGAGCGTATAGGTCCGCGCACGATCGAGCTTGCGTACCGCTGCGACCTGTACGGTCTTGGCGTCAGACGTGTGAGTGTTGGCAGGGACCTGGGACGATTGTTGATCGCTGGCAGGACGATCGCAGCCGCCAAGGCTGATCAGCAGTGCAATCGCGCAGGCCCCAACAGCCTTGAGCGTCAGCCGGTCGACCGTACTGCGCTGCGCGCCGTGTATCATCGGAACCCTACCCAAACCCCAATTGGCTGAAGCTAATAGCTTAATGTTGACGCTGTCAACACTCGGATAGTCTTAAATCGGCGAGCATGAACCCAATACCTTCGACAACACCATATCATCACGGTGATCTGGCTCGTGCCTGCGTAGAGGCTGCACTCGATCTGCTGCGCGATCGCGGCATCGCTGGCGTTACGCTGCGCGATGTTGCCTCGGCTATCGGTGTGTCGCGCAGCGCCCCCTATCGCCATTTTGCCGACAAACAATCGCTTTTGGCTGCCTGCGCGATGCAGGGATTTGAAAGTCTCACCGCAGAGGTCAACCGCATATTGACCGCGAGTGAGCCACTGAGCATGGCGACTATTCGCGCGCTGCTGACCGGGTACGCCGAGATCGGGCACGCCGATCCGCATCTCTATCGTTTGATGTTCGCTTATTATCTGCCCGCGGAAAAGTTTCCCGTGCTCGAAGCTCAGGCAAAGATGTCTTTCGATCTGCTCTATCGCGGCATCGAGCAAGGGCAGGCAGCCGGCACGCTGGCGGCGGGTGACACCTATGGGCGTGTCTTGCTGCTGTGGGCGGCAATTCACGGGCTGGTATCGCTGTGCAACGATTTGTCGCCCAACCAGACACTGGATACCGAGGCCTTGCCGGTGCACGTCGAACGTATCCTGGATACGCTCGCGCCGCTGCTGGATCCGGAACTGGCAAGCAGCAGATAAGCACCGCCTGTCCAAGACCACATATGATTGCGCGATAAAGCTGGCTGGCCTTCGTCGATCGCGTGATAATGCACGCCATGTCGAGGTTCTCATGGCTTTTTGCACCCGGCGCCGAGCAGCTGTCGTTCGCCATCCGCTGCTGCGTATCGGTGGCGTTATCTTTGTACCTGGCATTCTGGTTACAGCTCGACAACGCCTACTGGGTGTTCATCAACGTCGCGATTCTGATCCAGCCGCTGCCCGGTTTTCTGGTCGTCCGCGGCTTTGCCCGGCTGCTCGGTACTTTTGTTGCCGGCATCATGGGCATTGTGCTGATTGCGCTGTTTGCCCAGAGCTACACGCTGTTCTCGGTCGGCCTGATTGCCTGGGTGGGCGCCATGGTGTTCTGCGCCAGCCTGTTCCGGAACAACATGTCCTACGGTTTTGTGCTGGCCGGCTATGTGACGGCCATCATCGGCGTACGCGCGATGACCGATCCGACTGCGGTGTTCTCGATATCGGTCGCGCGTACCGCAGAAACTGCGCTGGCTGCGGTCGTAGCCGCCTTCGTCAGCGTCCTGCTTGCCCCGAGCACGACCGCAAAAAAATATTTTCAGGCCCGCATCAAGGCTTTTAAGGCAATTGGCGCTCAAATCATGCGCCTGGATCGGGATCCGGACGTGCGGCACGCAGACGCAGGCAAAGCCGACGTCCCGCACTCAGACCTTCAGGACCTGGTCGAAACCACGCTCGAGCTCGAGAAGACACGCCAATATGCCCGCTTCGACGAGCCGGGTTTTGCCGAATACGACCGCTTGGCCAGACGACTCGACTACGAGTTGCTAGCCTTGGTCAGCGCGATGGCTTCGTTGCAGGTGTATCTGTCCAAGTTCGCGCACCAAGTCGATCGCGCACCGCTGCGAGAGCTGGACCACGCCGCCAAACTGCTGAGCGACGATCCCAACAACACAGCGATAATCAAACGCGCGTTCAGCCAGGCCTACAGTCGTATTCTGGCGATGGCGCGCGATGGCAGCCCCGAGGCACAGAAGCGATCGCTGGTGGACTGGGTGATCATCAGCCGGGCCATGGACATGGCCAATCGCATGCGCGCCGCGGTGATCAAGCACGGCAATCTCATAGCTGAACGTGGTTCCGGCCGTCACGGGGTATCCAGCAGTAACGAATTTCGCACCCCGATCGAGCTGCGCGAATCGATCCGCACGACTGTGCGCGCAGCCGTCGCCATGAGTATGGGAGCGGCAATCTGGTCGACTCACGCTGAACCCGCGCTGGCCGGTATGATGGTGTTGCTGAGTGTGCTGACGACCCTGTTTGCGCTTGGCGACGACCCGGTCGGCGGCGCGCGTGGCTTTGGTATTGCTGGCCTGTGCGCTGGCGTGGCCGCCTTCTTCGTGAACTTTGTGTTTCTGCCGCACGCCACCAGCTTTGCCATGCTCATGTTGGTGCTATTACCGGTTGTGTTCGTGGCCGGATTAGCGATGATCACGCCGGCCTATGCATTGATAGGGCGCGTTGGCCTGGTCGTTTTTGCGCTACTCGTCCACCCGGGCAACAGCACGCGGCAGAGTTTTGTAGCGTTCGCCGAGACATTGATGGGTGCCGAGCTGGCGGTGATTCTGGCGCTTGTCGCATTTACCCTGGTATTGCCAACATCGCCGCGACGTCTGCTTCGCGAACGCCTGGCCGGAATCTTCGGCGAGCTGTCGAAAGGCTTCACGGGGGCGCGCGAACATTTCGAAACACGCGTCTACGATCGCCTGCTGCGGTTACCGGTCGCTGCCGACAAGGGCGAGACCCATGTGTCGGCCCGTCAAGCCGCATTTTCGGCCGTCAATATGGGCCTGGAAGCGCGCTCGCTGCGAATTCTGGCCAGCCGTGCGTCTTTTTCAGCGTCAATAAACGAGGCGGTTCGCCAGGAGTTGCAAGCGCTGGAAGCCTTGTTTGAACATGGGTTGCCGGAAATAGAGCAGGTGCTGGATAGGCAGGTCAGGGCGAATCGCCTAGCCCTGAATATGCTCGAGGAAGGCAAGACGTTCAATCGTCGCCAGCAGCGGCGGCTGGGTATTCGGGCCGCGGTGGCCGCCGAACTGGTGGCCGCGGCGTTGGCCGATTATGCGCTGGCGCGCGAGAATAGCGACGCAGGCCGGATCGAGCTGGGAGAACCCAACCGTGTTTCCTGAACAGGTCTCGTTTGGCGGTATCTATTTGCCGATCTTCCTGGTGTTTCTGGCCGGCACCGGATTGATCTATCTCGCCCTGCGGTTCGTGCTCGTGCGTTTCCAGGCCTATCGTTTTTTCTGGCACCCGGCACTGGCTGGGGCGGCTCTGTTCATCATCGTGCTATCGGTGATGATTCTCATGCTTGGACCCTGAGCGACCTATGGCGCGTTCGAATATATTCGGCAAAACCGTACTCCGAGCTTTTGCCACGCTGATCGTGGTCGCCGTGGCAGCGGTGCTCGGCTGGTTTGCATGGCAACACTATGTCTATTCGCCGTGGACCCGCGATGCGCGCGTTCAGGCCGACGTGATCAATATTGCACCCGAGGTCTCGGGCACGGTGACTGAGGTCGCGGTGAAAGACGACAGCTATATCCATGTCGGTGATCTGCTGTTCAAGATTCAGCCGGTGCGTTTCAAGAACGCGCTTGCTGAAGCCCAAGCCAACCTGAAGTCCGCCCAGGCTCAGCAGGCGTATACGGCGCGCAATGCGCATCGTCTGGAGCGTCTGCCGCCCGGCGGGGTATCGACCCAGAATCTGCAACAGGCGCAGTCCCAGGCGCTGATGGCTACGGCAGCGGTGGGTCAGGCGCAGGCGAAGCTCGCTCAGGCAAGACAGAACCTGGACTGGGCGACCGTGCGTTCGCCGGTCAATGGTTATATCACTCATCTCCAGCTCGACCAGGGCGACTATGCCCGCCAGGGATCGTCAGTCATGACGCTGGTCGATGCCGAGACGTTCCGTATCACCGCGTATTTCGAAGAGACCAAGCTCGCCAGAATCCAGGTCGGCGCCCATGCCAACATCACGCTGATGGCCGGCGACACCCATCTGAGCGGACATGTCACCAGCATTGGACGCGGTATCGCGGTGCCCAACAACGCAAAAGGCGAGCGCAATCTGCCGAGCGTCAATCCGACTTTTCAGTGGGTACGTCTGGCGCAGCGCGTGCCGGTTACGATCGCATTTGATCGCTCGCCCGAAAAGCTCCCCTTGAGCGTTGGCCTGAGCGCCACGGTGCATGTGCAGCCGGACAGCAGAACCCATCAGGAGTCGGCCAGGGCCAGTCAAGACACGTTCCGACTGCAATGGGGCGATGCCGAACCCGGCACCTTCCAGCTGCCGACGCAGGCGAATACCACGGAGGCTGTCGACGCCACCCGAAACAAGGCCCCCGCCGACTGATTGATTGACCGGGCCCCGGCTGACAGAGACGTTCGCCAACTCGCATTCAGTGTGGCCGCTGGCCGACTTCGTCCAGCCGATCGACCCCGCGCAGCGCCGGGAACATCCACATCCACAGGCCAACCACCGCCAGCGTGCCGACGCCGCCCAGCACAACCGCCGGTACAGTGCCCAGCAGCGCAGCGGTCACCCCCGATTCGAACTCGCCGAGTTCGTTGGAGGCGCCGATGAACAGCATATTCACGGCGTTCACCCGGCCGCGCATGGCATCGGGCGTAGCCAGCTGAACCAGCGCGGAACGCACGAACACGCTGATCATGTCGGCCGCGCCCATGACGGCCAGCGCTGCGAGCGACAAGATAAAGTTCGTGGAAACGCCGAATACAATCGTGCCAATCCCGAATATCGCGACCGCGGCGAACATGATCGACCCGGCCTTGCGATTGAGTGACGATCGGCCCAGATAGATGCCCATGGCGAAGGCGCCAACCGCCACCGCGCTGCGCAGAATGCCCAATCCGGCCGGTCCGGTATGCAGGATCTCGTGGGCATACACCGGCAGCAGCGCGGTGGCGCCGCCCAGCAGCACCGCAAACAGATCCAGCGAGATCGCACCGAGGATGATCGGCCGCGTCCGCACATAGACGATGCCTGCGGTGAAACGCGCGAAGGCACCCAGGCGGCTATTGTCTGCTCGCGACGGCAGTGTGCGCCGGATCGTCAGAACAGCCACTGCGGCCGTAGTGAAAAGCAGGGCGCACAGTGCATAGGCCACAGCCGGGCCGAGCAGGTATACCGCGCCGCCCAGAGCCGGGCCGCCGATCACGGCAATCTGGAACGTCGACGAATTCCAGGCGATGGCCTTTGGCAGCCGAGCTTCTCCGACCAGCTGCGGAATCAGCGATTGCATGCCCGGACCGGCGAACGCCCGCGCCATGCCGAACAACACCAGCACGCCGAAGTAGCCGACCGGCGAATCAGTCCCCGACAGCGTCAGTAATAAAAACAACAGGCCAGCCACCGCCTGGGTGAACCAGCTCAACGCGAGGATCAGCTTGCGTGGCAGCCGATCGGCGGCATCGCCAGCGGGCAGTACCAGCAACGCCATGGGCAGGAACTGCGCCAAGCCGACCCAACCGAGCGTGAGCGGGCTGTGAGTCATGTCGTACAGCTGCCAGCCAACGACCACCGACTGGGTCTGGGTTGCCAGCGTCGCGGCCAGACGCCCGGACAGCAGCTGAACGAATGCGGTATCGCGCAGCACGCTATCGGCAGCTGGCGTCAGAAATGCTCGCATGATGAGGTGTATAGAGTAGCCGTTGGTCGGCGGCAGTGTGGCCGTGATTCTACTCAGGTATCTGGGCAGCGATAACGAATCGCCATGATTTCCAGCTCGCGCACGCCGTCTGGCAGCGCGACCGACACCACGTCGTCGACGCGCTTGCCCAGCAGCGCCCGTGCGACCGGCGAATTCAGGCTGATCGCGCCACTGGCCCCGTCTGTTTCGTCAGAGCCGACGATACGGTAGCGATGCTGGACATCGCTATCGTCGACAACATCAATCCAGGCACCGAAGAACACGCGGCTCGAATCGGCAGGGGTGGTATCGACCGCGGTCAATTCATCAAGGCGCCTGCCCAGATAGCGCACGCGCCGGTCGATCTCGCGCAGTTCTTTCTTGCGATAGATGTATTCGGCGTTTTCCGAGCGATCGCCCTCCGCCGCGGCATCCGCCAGCGCCCGCACCACGGCCGGACGCTTGTCGCGCCAAAGATAATCCAGCTCGTCGACCAGCATCTGCCAGCCGGCGCGCGTGATGTAGTCGCGTTTCGCTGGCCGGTCGTCCGCGGCCTTATTGATGGCCATTGCCCATCGAGCCCGGCGGCGCCGGCATGTCGTCGGGTATGAAGAAATCCGGCCATAGATCCTTGCCAGGATCGACCGCATAGCCGCTGAAGTCGGTGATTCCGGCCTCGGCCAGTATCAGATCGTCCATGCAGAAATGACCGCTGAATTCGCCGGCCGGCCGGGTCAGGATGACGTAGGCGGCATCGGCCACAATGTCTGGAGTACGACAGTGCTCGCGCAGTTCCTGGCCACCAATCAAGTCGATTGCGGCAGTGGCGATACCGGTTCGCGGCCACAGGGCGTTGAAGGCAATACCGTCGTCGGCGAACTCCTCGGCCATCCCGAGCACGCACAGGCTCATGCCGTATTTCGCCATCGTGTAGGCCACATGCGGGCCAAACCATTTCGGCTGCAGGTCCAGCGGTGGTGACAGCATCAGCACATGCGGGTTGTCGGCTTTCTTCAGATAGGGAATACAGGCCTGGCTGACCAGATAAGTGCCGCGGGCATTGACCTGATGCATCAGATCGTAGCGTTTGGCCGGCGTATCCAGCGTGCCGGTCAGCGAGATGGCACTGGCGTTATTAATACAGATATCGATGCCGCCGAAGTGCTCGGCGGTCTGCTCGACTGCCCGTTGTACCTGCTCCTGGTCGCGGATATCACAGACCAGCGGCAGCGCTTTTCCGCCTGCTGCCTCGACCGCTTTGGCGGCGGTATGAATCGTACCGGGGAGCTTGGGATGCGGTTGGTCGGTCTTGGCCGCAATCGCGATGTTCGCGCCGTCGGCGGCCGCGCGCTCGGCGATCGCCAGGCCGATTCCGCGCGATGCACCGGTAATGAATAGCGTCTTGTTTTTTAGATCGGTCATACCACGGCTCCACAGTTTTTTTGAAAACAGACAGCTCGCTCAGCTAGTCGAGTCCTGCGACGTCAAGGCTTACTTGCATACGGGGCAGCTTCCGCCTCGCCAGAACCACTCATCGGTTTGGCGGGGCAAAACGCATCCCCTTCTGGTTCGCCCAGGACGACACGCGGCTCGGGGCCATGCGGCCGGCGCAGAGCGAGACGACATCGACGCCGTCGGCTCGCAGTTCCCCATGCAGGCTTTCGCCGATGTATCGGTTCCGGGCTTTGGTCGCGCTGTAGTTGGCGAATTGCGGGAAAGGCAGGATGCCGGTGATCGACGAAACATCATCATGCCAACGTGGCCATCGCTGCGCATGATGCGCCAGTGAGCAACGCCCAGGGGCCGTACTTGTGTGCAAAGGCCATGAACGATTACCTATCAGTCCGGATTTTGCATGAATATACGTGATGATCGCGTACGATTCATGCAAAATCCGGGTTAGTTGAGCCAGAGTAGTCCAGCGTTGAGATATGTGGCATAGCTGACCCAGAGCAGATACGGGGCCAGCAGCAAGCCGGCTACACGGTCGGCTCTCC
Source organism: Salinisphaera sp. (assembly GCA_027858915.1). Taxonomy (GTDB): domain Bacteria; phylum Pseudomonadota; class Gammaproteobacteria; order Nevskiales; family Salinisphaeraceae; genus Salinisphaera. The sequence continues at coordinate 25,437 of JAQIBT010000145.1, read as the reverse complement.
AGAACAGAGTGAGCGTGGCGGCGAGCACAATCCAGAGTGTTGCGATGACCAGCAGTGACCAGCCCAGCGCATGGGCACCAAAGGCAATCGGTGTCCAAACAGCGTTCAGAACCAGCTGTGCGACCCACAGGCCGAGTTCACGCCCGACCCCACGCGCTCGCCATACCCGCCAGGCAGCCACTGCCATGGCGATATACAACAGCGTCCAAACCACCGGGAAAGCGATGTTGGGCGGCGTCCCGGTCGGCTGCGTGAGCTGCTGATACCAGGCGCCAGGCGGAAACAGCGCGCCGTTGACCGATACCAGCGCCACGGCGATGCCGCAGGCCGCTGCGGCAAGCAGCGGATTGAACTGGGTACGGCTCATGATGGTTTCTCCCAGGCTGCCAGTCCGGCACGCCGGTCGTCGAACACGCTCATCCTCGTGGCTGTCCGACGTGTCAGCTGGCCGCGGTCGCGCTGTCGGCCAGCATCGTCAGCAACAGCCGCGGCATGGCTTCCGAAGTGCCCAGATACGGTGCAATCTCGATATGGACATCGGGAAAGCGCGCCTGGGTTGCGGTGACATCCTCGGGGATGTCCTCGGCCACATGTCGGCCTGCTGCCAGAAAATAAGGCAGGACCGTGATGTGCTGTGCGCCGCGTTCGATCAGCTGCTCAAGACCTTCGGGGATAGTCGGCGGCGACAGCTCCAGAAAGGCACATTCGATATCGACGAAGTCCGTATCGCCGGCCGCTGCGCGCACGCGCTCGGTGAGCGCACGCACCTCGGCGTTGGACGCATCGCGTCGACTGCCGTGCGCCACGACCAGCAGGGATTTCTTCATATCGGTAGGCATCCTCAGTTGAATTGGTCGGCCGGATACACCGGTCGCTCATCTGGCGACCGCGACGGCCATGCCGCTAAACATAAGCTGATGCTATCAGACGAATATCCCGGGTAGCCGTCGGAACGCCGTAAAGGGTGGCTTCCTTGTTAAACTATAGGTGTTTTTCCAACAGCGGCGCTGCGGCCCGCGGGATTCGATCATGCAGATGCCCAATAACGAGCCTGTCACCTTTACTCGCGACTGCGAAGCGGTGCTGATTCCGGCCGGCGATACCGTCGAAATCCCGGTCGGTACGCACGGCAACGTCACTCAGGCGCTGGGAGGATCTTTCACGGTCTATATTGCCGGTAATTTGATCCGTATTGCCGGTGAGAACGCCGATGCTATTGGCAAGGATGCTCCTGAGCCGCTCAAGCTGCCAGACGGTGCGACCGGCGACGACGTCGAAGCGCTGGTCTGGGAGCAGATGCAGACTGTGTTCGACCCCGAGATTCCGATCAATCTGGTAGATCTCGGGCTGATCTATCATTGTGACTTCGATCATTCCGACCCAGACAAACGCGTAGTGTCAATCGACATGACGCTCACTGCGCCCGGCTGCGGCATGGGCGACATTCTGCTTGATGACGTCAAGAGCAAGGTCCGTATGGTGCCGACGATCGCGCGCGTTGATGTGGATCTCGTGTTCGATCCGCCCTGGACCATGGAAATGATGAGCGATGCCGCCAAGCTGCAGGTTGGCATGCTTTAGGGGGGTGTTGCCGGCTGCCTGGAAAAGCAACGGGCAATCGACATCCTACTGGTAGACGCTTTTGCGCTTCTGCTCAAGGCTCTTGAGGATCGAGTTCAGCTGATCCGGGTATGCCAGGAAGCGCTGGAACTGGCTCATGCCGAACTTGGCCATTTCGGGCTTGTTATCCCGATCATAGAACTCGGCCGTGTGCTGAACCGTCTTCATGATATTGAATTGCTGCTTCAGAATCGCATTCTCTGGCGGCTTCGCGGCCGTCACCACCGGCAGCTGGCCCAGCGCTTCATTGAGCCGGGTCTGGTTGTCCGGTTTGACCAGGAAGGCGAGGAACGTCTCTGCAGCCTTCTTGTGCTTGGCGCGCTCCGGAATGGCCAGCATGTCGATCGGCGCGTCCTCACCCATTGCGACTTTCGGGTTGATCGTCGGGAACCGCACGAAGCCGATCTCCGAGCGTTGATTCTCCGCAATATTCTGCTGGAAGAAATAGCCGATCAGGAACATGCCGGCCTTGCCGTTCAACAGAAAACGCATGGCGCCCTGCCAGCGATACGACGTGGAATCGTCAGTTAAGTAGCCCTTCTTGATCAGCGTGGCCCAGTGCTCGAAGACGTGCTTCACACGTGGATCGGCATAAGGAATCTTGCCGTGACACAGTTTTTCGTGGAAGGCATAGCCGTTGATCCGCATATCCAGGTAATCAAACCAGGCGGCAGCCGGCCAGAGTTCCTTGTCGCCCAGCGCGAAGGGCTTGACGCCGTTCTTTTTAAGCTCGGCGGAAGCCTTGAGCAGTTCGTCCCAGTTCTTGGGCGGTTGAATACCGTATTTCTTGAAAATATCCTTGCGGTAGTAGATGCCTCACATGTAGTAGGTATATGGCATGCCCCACTGCTTGCCTTGGTAGGTCAGCTGTTCGGTAACTGCCGGCGAGACCTTGCTCTGGAAGTCGAGTTTCTTCCATAGATCGGACACATTGGAAAACAGGTGATTCTTGACGAACAGCTGCATACGGGTGCACGGATACCAGTAGACCAAGTCCGGTGGATTCGCCACCAGCCAGTTGCGGATCGCTGTTTTTTCGGCCTCGTGGTCGTAGACGTTGACCTGGGTCTGGATGTTCGGATGGCTCTTGTTGAAATCTGCGACGATCTCCGAGAAGGCCTTCTGCGAGGCCGGATTGCTCAGCCCCGAGTTGATGATCAGCGGGGTAGCGGCCTGGGCAGCAGGCAGGGCTGCGGCGCACAGGCTGAGCACTGCAATACATTGGCGTAGATTTTTCATGCTTCTCCTCCTTGGCTCCTGATTATTGGTCGGCTGGAGCTATTTAAGAACGATTCAGGCAGCAGAGCCGCCATCACGGGGTGATCGCCAGATGGCGAGCTCGGCCGGCGCGATCTGGCGCTGACCAATGACAAATTCCGCGTCGCGCGGCGCGGGTACGGCCTGGCTATGCGGACCGAAATTGAAGGCGAAAGCATGATCGGCTCGGCGCCGGGTACGCAGGCCCTCGGGCAGAGCGTGTGCGGCCAGCCCGGCCTCACACGCCAGCTGTGCCAGCAATTGCTCGCAGAGCGTCTCGTCTGGCCACGCCGCCAGATAACGTCGTGTGCCGTGCCGGTAGACAACGCCGCGCCCGTCGCTCAGACGCGCCTCGGCGGGGCCAGATCGCTCTCGATGTGCTCGAGCCAGCGTTCGATATGTCCGCGATAAGCCGGACCGTTGACGGCCTCCGACCAGCCCGGACGAAACGATTCGGCGCGCACAACGCGCAGCGGCAGCATGTCCTGAAGCACGCCCGGCGCGAGTGGGTCCGGTGTCTGAAAAGTCTCGGTTCGCGAGCCGCTGCGCGGGCCGATGAGCATCGGCCCGGCATAGCGCTCTATGGCCTGGCGCGCGGCATCACTGACGTAGGGCAGGCTGAGAATTACCACGAGCGCGTAGCGCGACAGATCGGTGTCAGCCGCGACGATATCCACGTCGAGCCCGAGCCGGCGCAGGCCAGAATAAAAGGTGAAAGCGAGCTGCCAGTAATCAAAGTTGGCGCCTTGAGGCTGCGTATCCAGCATCCAACAGGCTTCATAATCAAAGACCAGTGCGACCGGCGCTGGTTCGTGGGCCAGTTCACCGATGTGCTCGATTTCAGCGGCGACACGGGCGGCTTCGTCGCGCGCCGCATCGTCCGTGCCATCGGGCCGATACAGGCCGGTATGCCATTGTTCTTGCGCGAAGACGGCCTGGCGCCAGCGGAAATACGACACCGTCTCGGCGCCGTGGGCAAAAGCTTCCCAGTTCCACAGCCGCACCATGCCGGCCAATGGCGCCGGGTTGTGGGTGGCCCAGTTCACCGGCCCCGGCTGTTGTTCCATGACCCAGAACCGGCCGTGGCCCACGCCGCGATACAGCTCGTGATGAAAAGCGGCCATATCGGGGTGGCCGGTCCGCATATAGCGGCGCTTGGTGTCCTCATCCCACGGGCCGACGTCGAGAAAGCCAAGCGGGTAGCTGTCCCAGGAAAATGCGTCCAGATCGCGGCCGAGCGCGTGATGATCGTAGCCCGTGTAGAAGCCCATGCCGTTGTGCAGCAGGGTGCGCCCCGGCGAATGGGCGCGCAGGATATCGACCTGCTCGCGATTGAAGGCCACGACCTGGTCAGAGGAAAAGCGCCGGAAATCCACGCACTGGGCGGGATTGGGCTCGGTTACGGTGGCGATCGGCGGATCGATATCGTCAAACGAGTCGTATACCTGGCTCCAGAAAATCGTGCCCCAGGCCGCATTGAGCGTATCGATCGTGCCGTAGCGCGCGGCGAGCCATTCGCGAAACGCCTGCGCTGCGGCTTGCGAATAACTGACCACGGTATCGTGACAGCCATATTCGTTATCGGTCTGCCAGGCGATGACCGCCGGATGCGCGCCGTAGCGTTCGGCAATCGCCCGGGTAATGCGTCGGCTCTTGGCGCGATAGGCCGGGCTGGAAAAACAGTAGTGCCGGTCGGCGTACAGAGGATCAGGTCCAGGCCGGCGCCGGCCAAAGTCTCGATCGCACGATCCAGCCAGCCCCAGTCGAACGCGGCGGGCGCTGGCTCAATGACCGACCAGGCGAATTCGGCGATGCGCACGCGCTGTATGCCGATGGCCCGCATCGTATTGCCATGGTATTCCAGTCATATGCGCTCTATCCGCACATGACGGTCGCACAGAACATGGGTTTCGGCTTGCGCATGGCGCGGGTGAACAAGAAAGAGGTACGAGCCCAGGTTGAAAAAGCGGCACGTGTCCTGCAGCTGGAGAATCTGCTCGATCGCAAACCCAAGCAGTTGTCGGGCGGTCAGCGCCAGCGTGTGGCGATCGGGCGCGCAATTGTTCGGGAACACGAGGTGTTTCTGTTCGACGAGCCGCTGTCGAATCTGGATGCCGAGCTGCGCGTCGAGATGCGCGTGCAGCTGCAGGAACTGCATCGACAGCTCGAAACCACGATAATCTACGTCACCCACGATCAGGTCGAAGCGATGACCATGGCCGACAAGATCGTGGTGCTGCGTGATGGCGAAGTCCAGCAGGTTGGCTCGCCGCTCGAGATTTACGAGCAGCCACGCAATGCGTTCGTTGCGGGTTTTATCGGCTCGCCGCGCATGAATTTTCTCGAGGCCATGGTGATCGACGCCGACCAGGAGCGCGTGAAACTGGCGTTCGCGAATAAGGAGTCCGATAGCACGGCGAGCATCACGATTCCGCTGAAGTCGGGCGAGACGCTGCGCAACGAAACCGGCGTGACGCTCGGTATCCGTCCGGAGCATTTGCGTGAAGGCGAAGATGGAGATGTGGTGCTCAACATGCCGGTCAACGTCACTGAACGGCTCGGCAACGTCACCTATCTATACTGTAGATACGGCGGTTCGGAACGATTTGTCGTCCAGACCGACGCCTATACCAAGGCCCAGCCCGGCGACACCGTTGGGGTGACGTTTGCTGCCGCCAACTGCCGTTTTTTGACGAGCAGGGCACAGCGCTCACTGGCCAATAACAATATTCAAAGTCCGTCTCCAATGAGCCGCTCAAGCCGTACGCGCTGAGCGGCTACGACACTGAGCGCGCTGCGCTCAAGATCGTGGGTTTTCGCAGGGCGGCAAACCCGTCGGCCAGTAGATCATAGGTTTGTCCCATACCCACCGCGCGGGCAGGCGGTCCAGCGAGCCGGAAACCCCACCACGCGGCACGGCTGTCGGCATAGCCGGCGATTTCATTGATCAGTTCATCCAGCCAGGCAATCTGGCGCCGGCGATCGGCGTGACGCGCCGGGTGGCGCGCACGTAGCTGACTGCGCCCAGTGGCCAGTCGGCGGGCAGCCGCGGGTCGGCCAGCAGTGCCGCCGCCATGTCGATATCCAGACTGTCGGCCACGGCCTGCAAATCGACTGCGATCACCAGCGCCCGATCGTTATTGACCAGTCGGCCGACCGCAGCGGCGATTCGAACCGGCTGTGCGGTCAGTTCCGACCAATCGCCTTCGAGATAGAACCGCCGCGTGAGAAAGTCCAAAAGATCGCTACCGTTGCAGGCCACCGCTCGTTCGGCGTGGAAAGCTGCCACATGCGCTGACTGCCAGGCCCTTAACTCCATCAGCCGGCGATGAAAGGCCGGGTCGGTTCGTGCCTTGATGTCTGCCTGTGCTGCCCGCAGGTCGGTCAGCGCATGGATCAGTTGACGGGATGATTCGGTCACGGCTTCTCGGCGAACAAGAACAGTGGATTCATGGTGTTGCGCGTTAGGTTTGCGCGAGGCGGCGTGCCGCTATTCTGCGTGAATCCGGGCTGCGTCGCATAGCCGGTCGGATAGCTGGACTGCGAAACGGGCAATGCGCTCGCGGTTATAACGACGATGCGATCAACCGGTAGCGAGGAGGCTCGCAGCAAGCGGAGGCGACAGAAACGAGTAATGGCTTTTTTTGTCTGATCTCTGGGTCTGTAAAGCGTGGGTGTGGGCGGCGATCTCGTATACTCGAAATTCATTCGCAATTGGCGTCGTGGCGCTCAACATCGATGATGGACCCCGCAAACGACGAGTTGCACGCCAAACGCACCGCGAGCCTGGCACGGATCGAAAAACTGGCCTACTGGCTCGACGACGCATTCGAGATTCCGATCATCCACAAGCGTATCGGTATCGACGGCGTGATTGGCTTTGTGCCGTTTATCGGCGATTTCGCCGGGGTTGGCCTGTCGAGCCTGATGATTGGCGAAGCGCTGCGCCTGGGCGCACCGAAACGGCTGTGGATGCGCATGGGCGCGAACGTCGGCGTAGATTTCTTGGTGGGCCTGGTGCCGATCGCGGGTGATATATTCGATGTGGCCTACAAGTCCAATCGGCGTAACCAGAAGCTGATCCAGAAATGGCTCCAGGAAGCCACCGGCAACACGCCGAAACAGACGAGATGGCCGGGTACGACGAGTATCGTGATTTCGCTCGCTCTGGCCCTCGTGGTCAGCGTTGGCCTGTGGCAAGCCGTGTTTGGCTGATGGCAGGGATAAAGACGTCTTCGTTGTTCCTGTGCCGGGCGTCTGGCGGCCTGATGTCGATTGGCCCGGGTATCGGCGTTGCCATGGCGGGAATTCAGGAGAACGTGAGGTGAACCGCTCGCAGCCATCGCTTTCGGCGGTTCTTCGTTTGGCCTGCAGAAATTGTTGCCATCCCTTCGAGCCGATTGCCGTTGGCGGCGGCTATGCGCTCGACCGCGGGCCGGGCATCATCGAACTGATACCGGAGACGGCCGTTGGCGCGCCGACGATCATCTCGGCCGGTGTCCACGGCAACGAGACCGCGCCGCTGGAGCTGCTGCTCGCGCTGGCTGAAGCTCTCGATGCTGGACAGCTTCGCGTGGCCGCGCACACGTTGCTGATCGTTGGCCATCCATCTTCAATTCCTGCCGGCCAGCGTTATCTGGAAACCAATCTCAACCGGCTGTTCCGGCGCGGCGTGCCGCAGCCGTGCGACGACACGCTGGAACAGCGGCGCGCGGCTGTTCTGATGGCCGCGGTGGATGCGTTCTGGAGCGCGCATCAGCGGCCGGCTCCGGACGCGGCCACTGCGGCAGATGTTGCCTTGCATCTGGATCTGCACACCGCGATTCGTACCAGCGAATATCCGCGCTTCGCCGTCGAGCCGTTTGCCGAGGTCGCAACACCGGCCAGCGTCTGGCGGGCGCTCGCCGGCAGCGGGCTGCAGGCAGTGCTGTCCCAGCACCGACACAGCTGGACCTTCTCGCATTACAGTCGTTATTACCACGGTGTCGTGGCGTTTACGCTCGAACTGGGCAGGGTCGCCGCTTTCGGCGCAAACGATCTGGCCCCGCTGGCCGGTGTCCAGGCGCTGTTGATCGCGCGGGTTGCCGGGCACGATAGCCGTTTGGCGTCGGCCGATACGCTGTGCTACTTCTATGTGGTCCAGGAGCTGATGCGCGAAAGCGACGATTTTGCGCTGTTTTTTGCCGATGACACGCCGAATTTCACGGCCTTCGATGTGGGTACGACGATTGCCCGCGATGGATTGGCCGGCGATACCGTCGTCGCTGAAGCGCCTATCCACGTGGTGTTTCCCAATGCCCGGGTGGAGCTTGGCGCGCGAGCCGCATTGCTGGCGCGACCCGGCAAGCCGCCCGCCTGATTGTCAGACGATCGGATGATGTCCGTGTCGCTGTGCCGGTGCGACTGATAATCTGATGGTTTGGCGCCAGAGCAATCTGCTGTTTTCTTCCGGTAACGCGTATGACCGAATCCTACACGCCGCTGGTCGTACGCGATCTGCACAAAAGCTTTAACGGTAATCCGGTACTTGAGGGGTTGTCGCTGGAGGCGCACGTAGGCGATGTCATCACGCTGATCGGTTCGTCTGGTTCCGGCAAGAGCACGTTCCTGCGCTGCATGAATCTGCTGGAAATTCCCAACGAAGGCGATGTCATTGTCCACGGCGAGCCGGTGAAGTTCTGCGTCAAGCGTGGCGAGCGGCATCCGGCAGACTGGAAACAGGTCGAGCGTATTCGCGGCAAGCTGTCGATGGTGTTCCAGGGGTTCAACCTGTGGGCGCATATGACCCTGATCGGCAACGTCATCGAAGCGCCGGTGCACGTGCTCGGACTATCCAAGAAAGAAGCGCGTGAGCGCGGTATGGCGCTGCTGGAGCGTGTCGGTCTGGCTGATCGCGCCGATTATTTTCCTGCCCAGCTGTCCGGCGGCCAGGCCCAGCGCGGTGCGATCGCCCGCGCGCTGGCGATGGAGCCCGAGGTGATGCTGTTCGACGAGCCGACTTCGGCGCTTGACCCGGAACTGGTCGGCGACGTGCTCAAGGTCATGCGCGAGCTGGCCGACGAAGGCCGCACCATGGTCGTGGTCACCCACGAAATGGATTTCGCGCGCGACGTCTCGAGCCAGGTGATCTATCTGCACAAGGGCCAGATCGCCGAGGCTGGCAAGCCGGGCGATATTCTGGAAAAGCCAGGGACTCCGCAGCTCAAGCAGTTCCTCGGGCCGCGGTTCTGATGCCGATCAATTTCTACGGCTACGGGCCGCGTCTGCTTGAAGGCGCGTTGCTGACGGCCGAACTGGCGGTGTTGTCGTTGATCCTCGCGCTGGCGCTTGGCCTGCTGGCGGCCAGCGCCAAGCTGTCGCGCTCTGGTCCGCTGCGCGTCCTTGCCACGATCTACAGCACCGCGATTCGTGGCGTGCCGGAACTGGTGCTGATGATGCTGCTTTTCTATGGCGGGCAGATCGGCGTGAACATGCTCACCGACCGTATCAACGCCTGGGCGGGCACCGATTACTTCATCAATCTCAATCCGTTCGCCGCCGGCGTGATCACGCTAGGCGTCATCTACGGCGCTTATATGTGCGAGACTTTTCGCGGCGCTTTTCTGGCTGTCGACAGCGGCCAGATCGAAGCCGCCAAGGCCTACGGCATGAGTGAATGGCTGGCGTTCCGGCGGGTTCGTTTCCCGCTGATGATGCGCCACGCGCTGCCGGGGCTGAATAACAACTGGATGGTCCTGCTCAAGGCCACGGCCCTGGTGTCAATCATCGGGTTGACAGATATGGTGCGGATTGCCGACCAGGCGACCAAGGCCACCCACCTGCCGTTCCTGTTCCTGATTCCGGTCGGCCTGGGTTATCTTGCGATCACCACCGTATCCGAGATAGGCGTGGCCTGGCTGCGTCGTCGTTACGACACCGGCTTCAACACGGACGGTGCGTGATGCAGGAATGGCTCACTCATATCGCGCCGTTTCTGACGCATAACGCCATCTTCACGCCGGCTACGCTCGCCCAGTACTGGAGCGGGCTGGTCACTACCGTACAACTGGTGTTCCTGTCGCTGGTGATCGGCGTCGTGCTGGCGGTGCCGTTGTCCGTGGGCCGGGCCTCCAGAAACTGGTTCATCAGCGGTCCCATCTGGATCTATACCTATGTCTTTCGTGGCACGCCGCTGCTGATCCAGCTGTATATCGCTTATTACGGCTTTGCCTTTGTCCCCGGCGTGCAACAGAGCTGGTTTGCGTTCTTCATCAACAACCCGATGTATCCCGCGTTGTTGTCGTTCACCCTCAACACCGCCGCCTATACCACCGAGATCTTCTACGGCGCCATCCGGGCGACGCCGAAGGGGGAGATCGAGGCGGCCCGTGCCTATGGCATGTCCACCTTCACGACTTATCGTCGCATCGTGCTCCCGAGCGCTTTCCGGCGTGCCTTGCCGGCCTATGGCAACGAAGTGATCTTCATGCTGCATGCCAGTGCGATCGCCAGTGCGGTGACCATCACCGACCTGACCGGCGCGGCCTATTATGTCTACGCACGTTTTTATTCGCCGTTCCCTGCATTTATCTTCGTCGCATTCGTCTACATGATTCTCAGCTTCTCGATCCAGGGCGGCTTCCGCCTGCTCGAAAAACGCATGCTGCGGCATTTGAAGCCTGCTTGATCCGAGCATCAAGCTTTCCCGTATTGAATGTGCGTCATGCGCCATCTGCGGATCAATGTCTTCTCGGACTGATCGCGGTCATGGGGTTCTTCAGACCAAGCGCCGATGTTGCACGTTTTGTGCATGTTCAAGGCGTAATGGGCGTGCTTCAATAAACCCATCGATCCAGCCAGGGGGCGGGTCGACCGGCATGGCCGGTTTTGATTCAAACAGGAATACCCAACATGAAAAGATTGCTTACCGTTTCTGCCATCGCGACGACGATCGTCCTCAGCGCCAGCATGGCCACGAGCGCCATTGCCGCCGAGAGCGTACGGATCGCGACCAACCTGCCCTATAAACCAATGGAGTACAGCCTGCCCAACGGTCAATTCACCGGTTTCGATATCGATCTGGGCAACGCGCTCTGCAAGCAGGCCCAGTTGAAGTGCAGCTGGGTGGATCAGTCCTGGAACGGCATCATCCCCGGTCTGATGGCGCGCAAGTACGACGCCATCATGTCCTCGATGACGATCAACGCCGATCGCAAGAAGGTCTTGTTGTTCTCGAAGCCTTACATCGTCGTACCGTCAGCGTATTTCGTGCCGGCCGACAGCAATCTGACCACGCCGGATGCGAAGACGCTCAAGGGCAAGAAGATCGGCGTGCAGCGTGGCACCGTTCAGGACAACTACGTCACTGACAAATTTGGTAAGGAGGCAACGATCAAGCGCTATGCCAACGCCGACGATGTCGCGGTTGACATGGATGCGGGCCGTCTAGATATCGCATTCCTGGACATGCCCACCGGCCAGAGTACGCTGCTCGACAAGAAGAATGCGCCGTACAAGATGGTTGGCAAACCGCTGAGCAAGCCGCAGTCGTATTTCGGTGACGGCTTTGGTATCGCCTTTCGCAAGAACGAAGGCGATCTGGCTGCCAAATTCAACAAGGCGCTGGGTCAACTCAAGCAGAATGGCACCTACAACAAGATCTACGCCAAGTATTTTGGCAAGGGCACAATGGATGCCGGCGACAATATGAAATCCCAATAGGTCAACCGTTTGGCTTGTCTGAACGAGTAAGAGGCGCCGCAAGGCGTCTCTTTTTTATCCGCAGATGACGGTGATCAATGCAGCGTGTCGTGCTCCAGATCAGCCGGCATGAGCGCGATCAGCGCGCGCCGCATGGAGTCAACTTCCATCTCTGCATAAAGCGCGAATTCGTCGATAATATCGACGCCGAGCGCGGCTTCCAGATCGGCCATGTTTGCGTTCGCGGCAGCGCTCTGGCTCTTCGTTGGACCATCAAGATTCGACTGGAAGATGCCTGCGGCGCTCACCGGCAGAAAGTCCTCGTAGGTGATCGGGTGGGCCACGATGGCACCGGAGGATACCAGTGCAGCAACCGCACTTTCGTTATCTGTAGGCGCGTTGGCGGTCAGCCGGACGCCGCCGACCGCCTCGTATCGGAAATAGGCCAGTTTGCGGTTGCGCAGTGTCTTGAGATCGCTCGGAAATCGTTCGAAGATTTCCGCGAGTTTCGTCTGGTATTCCTCGTTGCTGGTATCGGCCTTGTACGACTGCGCCTCGGCCAGTAGCTGGTCGTAGAGCGCGCGGCCTTCGGGGGTGAGGGCGATGCCACGTTGTTCGATCTCGCCAAAGCGAGCGGTATGCCGGCCCTCGGTCTCGCCGGCGAACCGAATCGACTCTTCCAGCGCCTTGAAGCTGGTCTGGCGCAACAGAATCGGCTGGGTCATGGCCGGTGGGCCTTCGATGACGGCCTTGGGCGTCATGCCGTAGTCGGGCATGGCAGCCTGGGCGGCATCGATATCCAGCGTGCGCGGCGTGAGATGGTTGATATGCGGGCCGCGAAAACAGACCACGTCGGCAATCAGTCGGTGCTCGGCTGCCAGCGCCAGGTAGGTCGCATAGTCCACGGTCGCTTGTTCGTGCCAGCGGAAAGTCTCCAGCGCTTCGGCGACGAATCGCTCGGCCTCTTCCTCCCTCAGTCCGCCTTCGCTCTCGAACGTATCGATGAGCTCGCGCACACCGGCGGTGAAGATATCGCGTTTGTCGAGAATCGCTATGGCGCGATCACGCAGTTCGGCGTCCTCGATCAGGTCGAGACGCAGCAATGAAGTGAACAGACGAAAAGGGTTCTTCTGAAGCGCGGCCTCGTCGACCGGCCGGAAGGCCGTGGAATGCACCGGCACGCCGGCGGCCGACAGATCGTAGTAGCCGACCGGCGCCATGCCCATCACCGCAAACAGCCGCCGCAGCATGCCGAGCTCGTTTGCGGTGCCCACGCGAATCGCGCCGTGGCGTTCGACCGCCAGCCGGTCCAGCTCGCCGTTTGCGGCTAGCCGTGCCTGAAGATCGGGACTGTCTGCCAACGTCCGGGCGTTGATATCGGCAACCAGTTCCAGCAGCGCAGCATATTGCGGTACCTCGCGCTGGTACATCGCCGACATGGCCCGCGAGAAGCGGTCGCGAATCTCGTCGCTGGAAACGAACGCCGAGTCATTCATGACCGAGACTCGTCGTTGAAGACGGGCCGCATGAAAGAGCGCTCGTAGCTCAAATAACACTTTGTATCCCGATAGTGCTGCATCGCCGCCTGGCATTCAGGGTCATCTGCCGCGTCGCTCCGATAGGTCTCGTACGCCGCCAGACTCGGGAACGAAAACAACGCCACGGCGATATCATTAGCGCCCTCATGCGGCAGAAAATAGCCGTGATGCGTACCGCCGAACTTCTCGACCAGCGGAATCCAGAGCCGGGCGTAGTGTTCGAAGTCGCTAACCTTGTGCGGATCGATGACGTAGCGAAGATAACAAGTGATCATGGTGGCTTCCTGAAATGCGGTAACCGAGACTTAGCTTTCGTCGCGTGACCGATGATTCGTTGGGCTTCTCCGCACATCCCGCTCCACGAAGCGTCCATTGACAAACTTGTGCAGAACGCTCGACATAAGCGTCTGATATGGGATGCCTTCCTGCAGAGCACGCTCTTGCAGCAGCTCAACATCCTGTCCTGACATACGGATATTGACGCGCTTGTCTTTTCTGAACGTCTGACGCGCAGCGTCGATATGCGCCTGCCTCGTCTCTGGCGTCAGGACAGACTCGAACTCGTCGCGGTCGTAATCGCCGAGGATGTCCTGTTCCTCGGCAGTCAATTTCGTGTTGCTAGTCATCGCGAGCCTCCAGGTATTTCTTTGTTGCTTTGCGGCTGGGAATGATTGTCTTGAGAAAATAGCGATGGGTTGATTCGACGAACGGCACCAGCCACGCGTACTGATCCAGGTTAACGATCAGAATTTGCTGGTTCGGATATCGCGCCGAATCAGGGTGGGCGATGATATCAAGCAGTCCACCGTGCTCAACCAGAAAGACGATCCGCTCGAACGAAACACCACGCTCCTTCACGAGCAGATCGTTCTTTTCAGAATTCCAGGCGAACGTTTTCACATTTCGAATTTAGCACAACGTGTGCCTTTCGTGAACAGGCTATCGTAGCTTCGGTATTAGGGCGTGCTGCTGTTTCATACGGTGCCGTATGAAGCGGCAATACGCCCTAAATTCTTGCCGCGTAATGAAAATCATAGATCGGCCCTAGCTCCAACAGCCGGGTCAGCGCTTCGAGTGCCTCGCGCGTTTCGTAGATCAGCGCCGGATCGGCCAGATCGTCGATGGCGAGTCGTTCGCGGTAATGCGTATTTACCCAGACGCAGAGATCGTCGTAGAGACTCTCGTCCAGCATGACACGAGCGCCGATAGCCGCGCGCTGCGCAGCGCTCATAACCACCCGCAGACGCAGACAGGCGGGGCCACCACCGTTCTGCATGCTCTGTTTCACATCGAGCACGCGATAGGCCGCTATCGGATTGTCAGGATCTGTGACGACGGACTGCAGCGTCTGACAAACGGCGAGATCGATCTCACATTCGCCGGGTACCACCAGTTCCATCTGGCCGTCGGCACGTGACAACAGCTGCGAATTGAACAGATAGCTGTTGACCGCCGACTCCAACGATACGTCGGCGTGGTCGATACGAACCGGGCACAGCGCGGTGTAGTGGGCCAGCAGTTTCTCGGCCAGGGCGCCCAACGTGCCGACTTCATCGGCGAATGCAGCCTCGTGATAAAACAGTACCGGTCCGTTGCCGACCGCGATCACGTCGTTGTGGAACACGCCGGCGTCGATGGCGGCCGGGTTCTGCTGGGCGAATACGCACTGCTCGGCGGCTAGCCCGTGCTGGCGTGCGACCGCCTGGCTGGCCTCGCGGGTCTGACGCGCCCGGAAATGGGTTGGTGCAAGGTCGTCCGCGGACGGAAAACCGGCTTGGCCATAGACGAACAGATGCACGCCCGCGGCGTCGTAGGCGCTGCACAATCGGGTGTGGTTGGCCGCGCCTTCGTCGCCGAACGCCGGCGTTGAAGGCAGCGCCGGATGATGAACGAAGTGCTGTTCGTCGGCGAAGATCGCCCGGAGTGCGGCAGCCGTGGTCGGCGCCTCCAGCGCGCGATGAAAGCTCGATTGCAGATTGGCTGGCGTAAAATGCAGGCGTCCGTCTGGTGCATCGGCACTAGGCGTAACCGTCGCAGCGTTGGCGGTCCACATGGCCGCGGCCGAGGAAACGGCCCGCACCAGAGACGGATCGGCGGCGGCCGCCGCCGCGAGCATTTCGGCCGGCGTACCAGTGAATCCGAGTGCGGCCAGCGCACCGATATCCGGACGTGCATGTGGCGGCAGCACGGCCTGGGCGAAGCCTGCGTCGTGCAGGGTTTTCATCTTCGCCAGGCCCTGTAGCGCAGCCTCACGCGGATTGGCCACCAGCCCCTGATGACGAGCCGAGGCCATATTGCCGTGCGCCAACCCGCTGTAGTTATGGGTCGGCCCGACCAGGCCATCGAAATTGACTTCGCGAGTGACATCGGCGGCGAAGTTTTTCATGACTTTATCTCGTGAATACGGTGAACGAGTGCGGCCGGGTTTGTCTTGTCAGACATCTCGCCGTAGCCGTGATCGCCATCGGTGCGATGTGACGTGAATATCACGGCAAAATAGGGCGGTCGGGGCGTTTCAGCTATCAGGCTCATGGTGTGCACTCGTTCTGCCGATTGTCAGGCAATCCCGTCCAGCGACAGCCCGTGCGGCAGCGTGTCGGGCACGCTTGCCACATCGGACTCCATGGAAGCCATCGGCCAGGCACAGTAATCGGCGGCGTAATAAGCGCTGGGCCGATGATTGCCCGAATCACCGATGCCGCCAAACGGCGCATCCGAGGCGGCACCCGTGGTTGGCCGGTTCCAGTTGACGATACCGGCGCGAATACGCAGCCGGAAGTCCTCCCAGCGTGCGGCGTCGCCGCCGATCAGGCCGGCTGCCAACCCGTAGCGGGTGTGGTTGGCACGCTCGATGGCATCGTCCCAGTGGTGATAACGGCGTACGGTCAGCAACGGGCCGAAGTGCTCGATATCGTCGGTGTCTACGCCGGTGACGTCGATCAGAGCCGGCGAGAGCAGGCTGGTGCTGGGCGCCAGAATCGCCATGCGCGTCAGTACTCGTGCGCCGGCTTCTTCCAGCGCGTCCTGGGCGGCAACCAGTTTCTGCGCGGCCATGCTGGTAGCCAGCCCTCCATAGAAGGGCGGGTCGGTTTCGGTCAGTGGCTCGCCGACGCGCAGGTTGTTCAAGGCATGCGTAAGCGCATAGATCAGCGCATCGCCGGCTGCGCCCTCGGGCACCAGCAGGCGACGGGCGCAAGTACAGCGCTGGCCGGCCGAGATATAAGCCGATTGGATGATTAGCAGCACGGCCGCCGCCAGATCGAAATTGTCGGCCACGACTAACGGATTATTGCCGCCCAGCTCCAGCGCCAGGATCTTGTCGGGCTGGCCACCGAATTGCTCATGCAACAGCTTGCCGGTGGCGGCACTGCCGGTGAACAGCAGGCCGTCGATATATGGATGAGCGGCCAGTGCCTGGCCAATCGGGGCTGCGCCCTGCACCAGGTTGATGACTCCCGTGGGCAGGCCGGCTGCCTGCCAGCATTGCAGAGTGAGATCAGCAGTGGCCGGCGTGATTTCGCTGGGCTTGAATACCACGCAGTTGCCGGCCAGCAACGCCGGTACGATATGGCCGTTGGGCAGATGCCCGGGGAAGTTGTACGGACCGAACACGGCCAGCACGCCGTGCGGGCGATGTCGCAGCACGGCCCGGCCGCCAGGTATGTCCTTGGCGCGCTCGCCGGTGCGTTCTACAAAACTGGTCTGCGAGATCGCGATCTTGCCGATCATCGCCCCTATTTCGGTACGGGCTTCCCACAGTGGCTTGCCGGTCTCACGGGCGATGGTCATCGCCAGTTGTTCCTTGTGTGCGTCGAGCTGATCGCGGAACGCCTCGACGATCGCTACGCGCTCGGGGTAAGGCTGGCGTGCCCAGGCGGGGAACGCTGACCGCGCTGCGGTGACCGCTTCGCCAACCTGGCGGTCGTCGGCGCTGGCACCCCGCCAGATCTCGTCGCCGGCGACTGGATCATGCTTGGACAGGGTCTGGCCGGCGCCGTCCTGCCACTGGCCGTCGATGAATAGTTGTTGTTTCAAATCCAAGGGCATGGTGGCTCCGATCGGCTAATGGCGTATTCGTATTATTGTAGGGTTCGACGAAGTCTTGTATTCCAAGGTTTATCTGTGCCCTGGTTTCGCACTGCTGTGCATCGGATACCCGTCGACGCTGCGCGTCTCCGTCGCCTCGCAACGGGGTGGAATACAGACGCATCGTAGCCGGGCCATCACTGTGCCAAAGCTGACAGTGATCGGTGCAGTCACGAGATAACGCCCATGTCGACGCGCCGTGCCTGTATTAGATCCTCTGGGCGAAGTGCCGAGCAGCGCAGGGTATCGATGCGCAGCATCGACGCAAGACAGGGTGTCCTCGGATCACGATCAATCACACAACGCCCGCAGCTGCGCCCCATCGGCGATACCCAGCCGTGCGGCCTCATCAGGATGCAGGGCCAGCCGATCTTCTTCAGGAGCGCGCCCGACCCAGGCGGCACGAAAGTCGGCGCAGGCACCCACGGTTGCTGCAAGCGTGCGCGGTGCGCCGTTGTTGTCGGCGTGACTGTCGGTCCGCACGGTGACTAATCGGCTATGGCGTACGGCGCGGACGTCGTCGAGATACGCCTCGACCGTTGGCCCGGCGTCGAAGATATCGATATAGCCTTCGAAGCGCAGCCCCTGGGCATTGAGCATGGCCAACGCCGGTCGGGTCTGTTCATGCACCTGGCCAATACAGGCGCGCGCGGCATCCGGCAGCATCGCCGTACAGATCGGATAGCGCGGCATCAGCTCACCGATGAAGTTCTTCTGGCCGAGCCCGGTCAGCCGGTCGGCGTCGCGGAAATCGATCGGGAAGAAATGCTGGCCCAATGACTGCCAGAACGGATTGACGTCGGCATCGTCAAAGCGCCCGCGCATTTCGGCCAGCACACGGTCGGGAAAACGCGCGCGGTAAGTCGCCATGAACAGCCAGCGAACGCTCGACAGTAATGATCCGTTGCGCGGGCCACGCACGCGCCAGCCGGGGCGCAGATACAGCGAGCAGACCTCGGCGTCGCCGGTATGGTCGGACGACAGGAACAACGTATCGATCACCCGGTTCAGACCGAGCTGTCGCGAGGCTTGGGCCAGCCGGCCGACGCGATAGTTGTAGAACGGTACGTCCAGGCCCACGCGGGCCTCGATGGCACAGCAGCCGGCGATGCGGTCGGCCACCGGCGTATCGGCGCCCAGGCTGTCGTCTTCAAGCACGAAGAAATACAGATCCGGATCACGGGCCAGTGACGGATCGTCCTCTGTCTTGTCGAACGCCGCGCGGGTCTCGGCGATACGCTCGGCCAGGAAGTCGCGGTTGTCCGGCAGCGAGGTGAAGCCGGCGCCGGTCTCGATCGCAATCGCGTGCAGCGCGTCGAGATCGGCGTGTTCAATCGGGCGAATCAGCACGGCGTGGTCTCGTGGTCGATGGCGGGCAGGGCAACCGCCAGTACCGCCCGGCCGGTCTCCAGACCCAGTTGTTCGGCGTGTTCAGGTGCCAGCAGCAGCTGACCGGTGTTGCTGCGCGCATGGGGGGCAGCGATACAGCGAAAACCGGCGGCACCCTGATTGGCCATGAGAGCCGTGCCGTGGGCGTTGGGATCGATATCGTCGCGCAGCCGCACTGGATGCCATTGGTTATGGCGCACCGAATACAGCCGGTCGTAGGTGGTTGATAGCAGCAGGCCGCCGTCGAACAGGTCGATATGGCGCGAATCCTCGAGACCTTCGGCGCGCAGGTCCGCCGCGGCGACAAAATGCGCGGCGTGGATACTGCCGATGGCGGCGCGGGCGCTGTCGCTCAGCAACGCCTGATACAACGGAAACGGCGGTATGACCTCGGCGATGAAGCTCTTGGAATAGATGCCGGCCATCTCGTTGATCTCGGCAAAATCGCGCACGAAGAAATGTCGGCCCACCGATTCCCAGAACGGCGATTGCTGCTGGTCGTCCAGATGGCCCGGCATGGCAACGGCTATCCGAGGCATGAAGCGTTCGGGATGCTGGGCCACGAACAGCAGCCGCGCACGTCGCAGCAATCGTTCACCAACCGTGCCCCGATAGCGCGCATCCAGCGAAAACGCACACAGCAGCGAGGCCTCGGACAGCTCGTGCGAAAGCGACAGGATCGGGACCTCACGCCGGACGTCTAGTTGCTGGCTGGCATGAATGAGCATCTCGCGGCGCCAGGTGTAATAAGCCTCGCGCGCGCCGGTGCGGGCCCGGATGCTGGCTGTGCCGACGATCTGCGGCGCCTCGCCTGCCTGATCCTCGAGCACGAACACATACATCTCGTCGCCGGGCGTCTCGATCGTGCGCGCAAACGCATCGACCGAGCGCGCCAGCCGCTCGGCCAGGCGCTCGCGATGCGCCGGGAGATTGGTCAGCCGCGGTACGGCGTTGGCCGCCAGATCGATCAGCGTATCGAGATCGGCCGGTGTGCCGGGGCGTACGACGAGGGCGGGTTTCACACCGATAGCGAACCGATAGCGCGATCCAGCCGCGCCATGCCTTCGGCGATGTCTTCCTCGGGAATAATCAACGACGGCGCAAAACGCAGCACGTTGGGCCCGGCGATCAGCAGCATCAGCTGTTCCTTGATTGCTGCCGCCAGGGTATCGCGGCCTTTCTCGTGGTAGCGCTCATTGAACTCGGCGCCGATCAACAGGCCCATGCCGCGAATCTCGGCAAAACAATCGTATTTGTCGTTGATCGATTCCAGATGCTCGCGGAACAGCTGGTGGCGGCGGCCCACACCGGCCAGTACCTCGGCGCTGCCGATGGTCTGTACCGCTGCCAGGCCCACCGCACAGGCCAGCGGATTGCCGCCGTAGGTAGAACCATGGGTGCCCACCACAAACACCTCGGCCACCTTGTCGGTGGTCAGCATGGCGCCGATCGGAAAACCGCCGCCCAGCGCCTTGGCGCTGGTCAGGATATCCGGCACCACGTTATAGGCCATGTAGGCATACAGATGACCGGTCCGGCCGACCCCGCACTGGACTTCGTCAAAGATCAGCAAGGCGTTGTGTTCATCGCAGAGCTGGCGCAGACCGGCAAGAAACTCTGGCGTCGCCGGCGTCACACCGCCTTCGCCCTGCATCGGCTCGACCATCACCGCACAGGTATCGTCGTTGATCAGTTCGCGTGCGCTGTCCAGATCGTTGTAGCTGCCGTGCACGATGCCGCCCGGTACCGGTCCGAAACCCTGGGTGTATTTCTCCTGCCCGCCGACTGACACGGTAAACCAGGTCCGGCCGTGGAAGGATTGCCGGAACGACACGATTCGGTCCTTCTGTGCGCCGTAGTGGTCATGCGCATAGCGACGCGCCAGCTTCAGCGCTGCCTCGTTGGCTTCGCCGCCGGAATTGCAGAAGAACACCTTGTCCGCGAACGTGGCATCCACCAGCGTCTTCGCCAACCGCAGCGCTGGCTCGTTGGCATAGACATTCGACAGATGCCAGAGCTGCTCGCCCTGGGTCTTGAGCGCTTCGACCAGCGTTGGATGCGCGTGGCCCAGCGCATTGACCGCAATACCGCCGGCAAAATCGATGTATTCGTTGCCGTCCTGATCCCACAGCCGGCTACCTTCACCGCGCACCGGAATCACCGCCTGCGGGTTGTAGTTGGGCAGCATGTAGGTCGTGAAATCTTCGCGGGTGGGCGTCCAGGTCATGATCTTTACCGTGGTTCGGGTAATGCAGTGCATAGGCGCTGTATTGTCTCGCGATTACTGGCGATGGTCACGTACGAGTTGAATATCGCAGTCGCCTATCGGACTCAAGCGATCGCAGCAGGCAAGATGACGCAGTGAACGCAAACAGTCTGACCAGGCCCTAGTACCGCAGACGTCTCTGCGATATCCGACTCGCGCACGCAACGGACTGTTCGTATAAATCAGGCGAAACAGATTGTATGACTGAAACTCCGAGCCCTCGGATGTATCTAGGCGTCGACGGCGGCGCCAGCAAAACGCGGGTGGTCGTTATTGATGCCGTCGGTGCTGCGACGGGTTATGGGGTCGGTCCGGCGGCAACGCTCAACGGCACGGCCGCCACAGCCTGGACGACGATTCTCGATACCATTTCGGAAATCGAGGCGCTGGCCGACATCGCGCTCGCCGATTGTGCTGTGGTCGTCGGTATTGCCGGTACCGAAATTGCTACCGCTTATCGATCTTTTGTCGAGCGGGCGCCGGCCTGTGCGGCATTGCACGTGGTCTCTGATGCGCATATTGCCTGTGCCGGCGCACACGAACTGGCCGATGGTGCCATCGTGGCTGTGGGTACGGGCGTGGTGGGTTTCTGTCGCGACGGCGGAACGACCGCGCGGGTCGGCGGCTGGGGCTTTCCGCACGATGATCGCGGCAGCGGTGCCTGGCTTGGCATGGAGGCAGTGGCCGCCGGGCTTGCCGCTGCTGATGGCCGGCGCGTTTCCGACGTGCTTTCCAACCGGGTGCTGGCGGATTTCGACACCGTCGAGGATCTGTCGGCCTGGGCTTGCACGGCCCGCGCGGGGGATTTTGCCTGCTATGCACGGCTGGTGGTCGATCTGGCGGCAGGAGGCGAGGCCGGCGCGGAAGCGTTGCTGCACCAGGCCGCCGGCCATGTATCGCTGGTCGCCCGCGCGCTGGTGGCGCATCGCGCCGGCCTGCCGCTGGCATTGACCGGTGGCCTGGCCGATACGATCGCCTCGAGGCTGGATGCCGACCTGCTCGATCGGCTGCGTCCATCGGTTCACGACGCAGCGACCGGGGCCGCGCTCATGGCCCGTCACACGTTCATGTCATCGGAGTCTGACCAATGACACACACCACACTCATGCGATCCGAACTGCTCGAAACCCCCGAGCGGCTGGCCGATCAATGGGCCAACAATCTCGATTCAATTGCCGTGATCGGCGCCGATCTGATTGCCCGCGACGCCGACCCCTGGTGGGTCACCGCGCGGGGCAGCTCCTCGCACGCCGGCGCGTTCTTTGCGGCGGCCGCCGGCCTGGCGGCCGGGCGGGTTGTCGGCGAGATCACGCCCAGCCTGTTCACCGTCTATGGCCGCAAGCCACGCCTGAAGGGCTCGATGGTCCTGGCGATCTCGCAGTCTGGCGCGGGCTCGGATATCAACGCCGTAGTCGAGGCCGCCAACGCCAGCGGCGCGCTGACGGTCGCGCTGACCAATAATCGCGAATCGGCGTTGGCCAGCACCGCGACGCACACCGTTGATCTGTCGATGGGCGCCGAGAAAGCAGTGGCTGCGACCAAGACCTATTTGGGCACGCTGGCTGCCGGCGCACGTCTGATCGCGACGGTCGCCGATGATCGTGAGATGGATGCCGCGCTCGAGCGCTTGCCCCAGACGCTGGCCGAGCGGCGCGACCAGCACGAGCCGCTGGAGGCGGGCGCACTCGGCGACTTTGACCAGGCGGGCTTCGTGCTCGGCCGCGGTGTCGGGCTGGGCATCGCCCGCGAGATCGCGCTCAAGTTCAAGGAAGTATGCGTTACGCCAGCCGAGTCATTCAGTGCAGCCGAATTCATCCATGGTCCGCTGACTCTGGTCGGCCCCGGCACTCCCGTGCTCATGATCTGTCTCGACGACGCCACGCGGCACGGCTTGCTCGATACCGCCCGGCAGCTGGCAGATCTTGGGGCAGCGGTAACGCTGCTCGGGCCCTGTCTCGACGGTATCGAGACCGATGCCAAGCTGCGGGTTTTCAGCCGGCCGGCCACCGGCAACGTCTATACCGATGCGATTGCCATCGCCTTCGATCTCTACGGCGCACTCGAAACCCGGGCCGTAGCGCTTGGCTACGATCCCGACCAGCCGCCCAATGTCCACAAGGTCACGAGCACCTACTGATGAGCCAATCCCTGCGATTCCAGTCCGACAAGGTCTGGCAACTACGCGGCGCCCAGGTCCACGGCGGCGCCCGTGACCCACGCGCGATCACCATTGCCGGCTCATGTATCGCCAGCGATGCAGCCGGCGGCCAAGTGCTCGACCTGCCGGCCGGCTGGCACATCGTGCCCGGCTTCATTGATGCCCATATCCACGGCGCGATGGGCGCCGACGTCATGGACGCCGATGCCGATGGGCTGGCACGTATCGCCCGCTATCTGCCGGCCGAAGGCACGACATCCTTCCTGGCCACCACCATGACTGGCTCGACGGCTGCCATCGACGCGGCTCTGGCGACGGTAGCAGGGTTTGAATCCGCGTCGGGCTCGGCCGAAATGCTCGGCGTGCATCTGGAAGGTCCGTTTGTCGATCGCAACAAGGCCGGCGCCCAGCCGGTCGAGCATATCGTGGGGCCGGATATCGATCTGTTCGATCGCTGGCAGGCGGTGTCTGGCGGGCGTATTCGTGTGGTCACACTGGCCCCGGAACAACCCGGCGGCAAGGCGTTGGTCGCGTATCTCACCGCACTGGGCGTACGCGCCTCCATCGGCCATTCCAGCTGTAGCGCTGCCCAGGCCGAAGCCGCCATCACGGCCGGCGCGACACGCGGAACGCATCTGTTCAACGCCATGGGCGGCTTGCATCACCGCGACCCCGGTGCGGCCTGTGCGCTACTCACCCACCCACACGCGCGCTCGGAAATCATCGCCGACGGCTTCCATATCACCCCGGCAATGGTAAAACTGGCCTATCACACAGCCGGCCGCGACCGCCTGATGGCCATCACCGACGCCATGCGTGCCAAAGGCCTCGGCGACGGCGATTACGAACTCGGGGGCCAGCCGGTCAAGGTACAGAACGGCCAGGCGCGACTAGCCGACGGCACGCTCGCCGGCAGTGTGCTGACCTTTGACGCCGCCTTCCGCAATCTCATCGACTACACGGGCTGCGATATCGCCGACGCCATCGCCATGAGCAGCAGCAACGCTGCCGAGGATCTGGGCGTGGGCGATCGCAAGGGGTGGCTGGTTGAAACCTATGACGCAGACCTCGTCGCGCTCGATGCCAACCTGGAAGTGCAGCTGACGATCTGCCGCGGTGAGACCGCATACGATCCGTTGTCACTTTTAGTTTATTAATAAAGTTAAGTTTTTTTAGCAACGATCAACGATCGGCGACGAGCGCAGTTTCCGTCTTCAATACAGCCGTCTGACCGACTCAAGCAGTTTCGATCAACTGCGATCGACCTCGGCAGCGGCAAGCGAAGCCTCAAGGTGCCAGGCCGCTTCCACCGGCGCTACTAGATCACCGTGCCTGCCGCCTGGGAAGAGCGCGAGGATCATGCCGGATTTCAGTGAACGCGTATTTCCACCCGAACATCGGGATCGCGCTACAACATGGCTGGGCCGGTTAGCGCTATGTTTAACGCTCGATGCGATCCTCCTGCCTCGCCCGCGCCCTTCCGCCAAGTGCGAGCGGTCAGGCGCTATCGTTTCACGCCTGCTTCTTCGGCCGCCCGCCCTTTGCGCCATTCGCGCGAGCGGCGGCGGTTTTGGCGGGCGACTTTGACTGTCCTGCCTGCCGTGCCATCGCTTTGCTAATCCAGTCCTTGGTTCCAAAGACACCGGCTACCAATGCAGGCACATAAACGTCAGCGTCCAGCTTCGGCCAGTGCAGGTTGAAGCCCACGCCATCGACCTCGACGCTCGCCAGATCGTCGGGGCTGGCATCGCTTAAATCCTGCACGAGATAGGACGGAAACACGTAGGTGCAGCCGTTCACCAGATCGACGGTGACACGGCCTGTCTTACGGTTGTAGCGGGCCGCTGTGGCACGGGGTTCGGTTTCCAGCGCGGCACGCCCTTGGGCTTCTGCCGCTTCAAACTGTGCATCAGTCAAGTTGTCCATGAATACGCTCCCATTCCTGTAAAAACTCTTCGCGGCGCTCGATCACGTCCGCCATGAGTCGCCGTTGGTCAGATCGCGTGATGCCGATGAAATAGACCGCTTCGGGTTTGCCATCAGCACCCGACAGGTTGATCTTCGCCTGACCCGCTCCGGTGATGTGGATATGTGCCGGTTCGTGATCTGCTGTGTAGATGACGAACCGGAAACCGTGGGCGCGGTGAATGACAACCATCCAGAAAGTATAAGCCAACAGTTGGGTTATTCAAGTGGGCAGCGCAGCGAAGCGCTGGTTCGAGCACTCACGATAGGGATTGGTCATCATCGCAATCACAGACTGTGCAACACGCATTGGCTCTCGCGCACACTGAGCGGGAAGCGATGTATTCATCCATTGCTCGATTCATCACGCCCGTTCTGCGACCAGACAAAGGAGCTTATTCAGGATCTGCCTGCTCTACGCCCGACGCTGCTGCAAAAGCCGCTTGTCGCTTGCCGCTCGATCAAAGCCAAGCGCCTGC
>JAQIBT010000037.1 GCA_027858915.1 Salinisphaera sp. | reverse complement strand
CTGCTGGTGGGCTTTTTCATGGATCTCACCCCAGCCATGGTCATCCTCGCACCGTTGATGACGCCGGTGGTCGTAAAACTGGGAATCGACCCGGTGTATTTCGGCGTGTTGATGTCGTTTGCGCTCGGCATCGGCCTGATCACGCCGCCGGTAGGTACCGTGCTTTATGTCGGTTGCGGTGTGGGCGGAGTCAGCATGGAAAAGCTCTCGCGTGCCCTGCTGCCCTATTACTTCGTGCTGCTGGCTCTGCTGGTGCTTTTCGTACTCTTCCCGTCGTTGGTGCTTTGGTACAAGTAACGCGGGGGAACCCCGCCCAGGAAAAACGAGAGCACTGAGCATTGCCGCGGCGCCCGCCCAGGCTCAATATACATCCCGCAGATAGCGATGCGCCGCGCTCAGCATCTCGACGTAGCGGTCGGCAGCCGGCGTGTCCATGCCGCCTTGTTCGCGCACGATCTGGTGCAGCGCCGCGTCTACATCCTTGGCCATACGATCAGCGTCGCCGCAGATATAGATCGTAGCACCTGCCTGCAGCCAGGCCCATAATTCGCGTGCCTGTTCGAGCATCCGCGTTTGCACATACACCTTGTCTTCCTGGTCACGCGAGAAAGCAAGCGTTAACCGGCTGATCAGCCCCTCGCGGCGCCAGTCTTCCAGTTGTTGCCGATAGATATGGTCCTTCGCACTTTCTGGATTACCGAAGAACAGCCAGTTGCGACCCGCATCGCCGCGCCCTTCACGCTCTTGCAGAAACGCGATGAGCGGCGCAATGCCCGTGCCGGGACCGATCATGATGGCCGGGTGATCGGGGTCGTTGTTGACACGGAACTCGTCGGAGCGCTGGATATAGACCGGCACTTGTCCCTTGTGCGACAGACGCTTGGCCAGAAACGTCGACGCTACGCCCTTGTAGCCCCGACCATAGACCGCAGTCTTGACCACGGCGACTGTGGTGTGAATCTCGTTCGGATACTTCTTGGGCGAAGAGGCGATGGAATACAGCCGCGGCTGCAATGGCCCCAATGCGTCTACCAGGGCCTGCAATGATGCCCGTGCGCTGGGATAGACCCGCAGGATTTCCAGCAGCGACTGACCTTCTTCGGCGCCCCGCCCGGCCAGCATCTGCAAGTCCTCGGCTTCCTCGACGTCGCCGGCGTGCTGCGCCAGCAGCGCAATGACCTCGTCGGTCGGCTTGGTGATATCCAGGTCCTTGAGCAATACCTGTCGGAACAGCTTGTTGTCGCCGGTGGGCGATTTCACTGTCTCGCCGCCCGAGACGTCCAGATCGGCCAGAATGGCATCAACGGTGCGCGGGTCGTTCTCGGGGAAGATGCCCATCGAATCCCCCGCCTGATACTCGATACCCGAGTCCCCCAGATCAATCACGACGTGCCGCGTGTCCTTGGTCGAGCCGTCTGCGTTGAGCGGCGTGCTCGAATGCAAAGCCGCCATATACGGGTTGTCGCGCGTCCCCAGCGGGCCTTTCTTCTTGGGCTTGGGCGCGGGCTTTTGTTCCTCGACGGAATCGTTTGTGCCGGCATTGGCCGCCTCCTGCTCAGCAGCCAGCGCCTTCAACTTGCGCTCGGTTTCCTTGGCGCCCGGCACACAGCGATTGAGATCCTCACCGTCAAAGACAATGGCCTCGGCGTAGGTCTTGCACAGATAGCCGCATTGGCCACAGTCGAGCTGCGCCATAGCCGCCATGAGCTGACGCTCATACGGCTTGCCGTCGGCCAGTTCCATACGCTCGTCCATCGCCAGCGCCGGATCGTGCCAGGGGAACGATTCCTTGGCTTCCCCGCTGTCTTGCTGCGCGCCGCCCAGCGAATACATATCGATGCCGGTCACCTTGAGCTGGGTAGCGGTGGTCGAACCGCCATATTGGCTGTGGCCGCGCCATGCCAGATGATTGGCACAGACCCGGGCCTGGTCCCACAACGGCGCGACCAGGCCATACACCGCGCTGCGATGTTCTACGCATTCGCCGACCGCATAGATCCGCGGGTCGTAGGTCTGCATGGTGTCGTTGACTACCAGCCCTTTGTCGCAGTGCAGACCAGATTTTTTCGCCAACTCGATGTTGGGTCGGATACCCACGGCCATCACCACCAGATCGGCGTCAGTTGTCTCCTTGCAAAGGCATTGTTTCGGCTCGTCCGTGTAAGACCGGCTGCGTGTCGGCCGGATCGAACCGGCCGCCGTCAAAGAAAAGATCGGGCCCGAGTAACAGCTCGCTTCCGGGGCACTGCCAGATCGTGGCGTGCTCACCTTCGGTTTTCAGATCAATCAAAGGCGCAGACAGCCCGAGCGACTGCGCAACCTCGCGATAGATATCCGGTCGATAGACATCCCAGGCTGCTGCGTGAATATCGGTAGCGCCGTGGAGTTGCCCCCAGCGCTGCATCTGGCCCATGAACCACAGCGCATGCGAGCGCCAAGGGAAATTCGCCTGGTGGCGTGCGAATACAAGATGATCGGGTTGATGCTCTGTTGCCGCACCGACGTGCCGCGTCAACTGGCCGGCATAGCTCGCGGGCAGAGGTTCTGCATCACAGTCGACGCAGGTCGGAGAAACCACAAGCGCTGTAATACGAGCGCGGTTGCCTGGTTCGTCCAGCCAATGACAGGCACGGATGAGCGCCCGAATCAGCGCGCGATGCGTAATCGGGTAGCTCTCGGCCCAGGCACCCGAAACACCCAGCACTTTCTCCGGGGCGTTGTGCCATAGCTCGTAGCCGGTGATCGGGATATGGCCGATGCCGTCAGCCACGGCCGACTGGCTCCAGGGCGCGCCGACACAATAGCCGGCAATACGCCGGGCTTTCAGATTAGCCAACATCCGCGCCGGCGGCACGACGATCAGCCGTACGTCCCGATCCGGATCAATGTCGGCAGAAGCCAGCCAGTATCGTAGCTGGTAGTTGTGCGACGACATCGGGTGTACGACCGCAAAGGTCAGCGGTGCCAGCCCCTCGCTGCGATCGGCTTCGAGAACCCGACGCAGAGCCTGCGCGGTCGCCGGCCGAGCGTCTGCCAGCATCGGATCAGCGGCTTTCATGCGCGCCCATAGTTCGCACGACAAGGTAATCGCATTGCCGTTCAGCCCGAGCGACAGCGCTGTCACCATTGGCTGCGGGGATTTCCCAGGCCCAGCGTCGAAGCCAGCGGCAGACTGGCCAGCATCTGTGCGCCGTCCAGGCTACCCAACGCTACCCGGTCGCGAATAGACGCCCACGACGCCTGGCGCGCCAGCGATACGTCGAGCCCCTCCTGGTCGAAGTATCCCAGTTCGCGCGCGGCCACCAAGGGTGCGCAATCGCGCCAGCGCGATGAAGCCGAGTCTAAACTGGGTTTTCTCTGGCTACCTGTTGGACATGTGATCTCAAGATGCGGGACATAAAAAAAGCCCGGCCGCATACACGCCTTGCGTGTCGCGAAAACCGGACCTCATTGCCCTAGATGCGAATTGTCTAGCGTGAGCGCGCAGCTCCGGCGTGATTCGGCCGCCATTGACCGATTGAGCGCGCACTCAACGCAATGGAAGCAGAAACCATGCCAGGAAAGAATCTGTCGACTAGCGATTCATTCAGGAACAGTCGATTGGGGTGATTTCAAGCCGCCAAACAGATGCCAGCGACAGCGCATACGATGACCTGTTTAAGTGCAACGTCGGATTACTCCGATGCACGCACCATTATCCGGCGCGCAATTTCGACAATCGGCAGCGCCTGGTTCATCGCGGTCTGGCGCAGTTCGCGATAGGCCGCCTGCTCGCGCAGCCCTTTGTGTTCCATCAGCAGGCATTTGGCGCGGTCGATCACCTGCCGGTCGGCAAGTGTTCCACGCGTATCGACCAACTCCTGGCGCAGCTTTTGCACCTGGCGGAACTGGCCTACTGCCACATCAACCAGGGAACGTACCAGCGACGGCGAAAGACCCTCTATCACATAGGCCGCGATGCCGGCCTCCGATGCTTGGCTCATCAGGCGGCGATCATCGCGAGAAGAGAGCATGAGCAGGGGTTTGGGATAAGAGCGCCCGAGCGTTGCGACATCCTCCAGCACATCGCGCGACGGCGAATCCGCACCCACACACAATGATGGCGTCGGGTGCCAGTCGCTCGACGGCCGCGTACAAATCGATGTCGTCGCTGACGACGCCGACAACATCAAAGCCGGCATCTGCGATCACCGCCTGCAGCGTCGACAAACGTGCCGATTGACGGTCGACAAGCAATACGCGTATGAAAGGAGAGGAATGTTGCACTACCACAGAGCCGACAATGCAAATTGCGCGCCATCATGTCGGGCCCTAGTGCATGACAGCCAGACGCTGGCTGCGTCCGGCTATTCCGCTGCCAAAATGTCCCGCTGTCGACCGATTACAAGCCGTTGGCTTCAACCCAGTCGGCAGCGACGGTTTCGGGATCGTCATGATCGACGCTGACTTTCTTGTTCATCTTCTGCAGCTCTTCGGTAGTGAGCTTGGCCGATACCGCGTTCAGCGCCTTGCGGATGGCCGGCGTGAGCACCGACTTACGAACAACCGGCACCAGGTTCTGCGCCGGAACCAGGTTCTTGTCGTCCTTGAGCAGGACCCAGCCGCGATCGGCAATCACACCCTGGGTCGTGAACATCCGAGCGACATCCACGGCACCACTGGCCAGAGCACCTTGGGTCAAGGGCCCACCTGCATCCAATGAACGGAACGATTTGAACTGGATACCGTAGACTTTTTTGAGACCCGGCACGCCGACATAGCGCGTCTTGGTCTCCGGCGGACCACCGAGCGTGAGCTTGGAAGCCACCGGCGCCAGATCCGAAATCGTCTTCAGATGATATTTATCGGCCGTGGCGGCCGTGACCACCAGGCCATCACGGTCCTGTGCCGGCGAGGGTTTGAGGGCAATGAGGCCTTTCGGCAACTTCTTGCGCAGTGCGGCCATGACATCGTCCGACGTAGTGGCCTTGGACTGACCGTTGCTGAGATAACCCAGCAGTGCGCCGGAATATTCAGGCAAGAGATCGATCTCGCCGGCCTTGAGCGCTGGGAAAACCACTTCCCTTGAGCCCAGATTCAGCCGTTTCCTGATTTTTATCCCCTTATGCTTTAACGCGTCTGCATAAATGTTGGCCAGCACGAGCTGTTCGGGAAAGTTGGTCGAGGCGACCACAACGGGTTTGCTCTGGGCTGCGCCCGCGCTCACGGAAAAGCAAACGCCCAGTGTGACCAGCGTCATCAGCACAGTGGTACAAAGTTTTTTCATGGGTACTCCATAAAGAGGCAGTCAAGTAATTGTCCGGGCGACGTACAACCCGGGATAGTGCAGATCAACTTTTCAACCCCCCTGGCGTGACAGCTCGCTGCACCCCGGCCAGGGTCAATTCGGTGATGACTGCCAGTATAGCGACCGCGATCGCACCACCCACCACCTGAACCAGCTGCTGCTGTGCCAGGCCATCGATCAGGTAACGCCCGAGACCACCGAGGCCGACATAGGCGGCCAATGTCGCGGTTGACATAACCTGCACTGCCGAGGTGCGCACGCCGGCCATGACCAAAGGAATCGCGATCGGTAATTCCACCTGCCAGAGTTGTTGCCAGCCGGTCAGTCCCAGTGCCTTGGCGGACTGACGCACCGCCGGATCAACGGCCTGCATACCGACATAGCTATTGGTCAGCATCGGCGGGATCGCGAGCGCTACCAGGGCCACAAGCACCGGCATAAATCCAAAGCCGACCAGCAGGAACATCAGGATGATCAGACCAAAGGAGGGAATCGCCCGACCGATGTTCGCGACATTGATGGCAAGCAAACCGCCTCGTCCCCAGTGGCCGAGCCCGATACCCAATGGCAATGCGATCGCCGCAGCAATGACCGTCGACACGACGACGTAGTACAAGTGCTGTCCGATACGATGGACAAGTCCATCAGTGCCTTGCCAATGGCGCGGATCGGCAAACCAGTAGAACACCTGACTGACGATGTTGGCGTGGTCATCTTTCATCCCAAGCGCGAAGGCGGCAGGCGCAACCAGCAAGCATAACCCAGCCGGCCAGAGCCTACGCCAAGTCATATAGCGCGCGGGTACATCCTTGGAGCTCATGCGCGGCGCCCGCGCTGCCAGGGCGTGAGCAGCCAGAGCAGCGCGACCAGACTCAGATCGACGGTGACCGCCAGCAGAATTGACAGCACGAAGCCAACCAGCAGCGGTGTCGTGAAATGCAATGTGAACCCGGTGATGAAAAGCTGCCCGAGCCCACCCTGACCGATCAGCGCGGTGACTGTGACCAGGCCGATCGTGGTAATGGCTGCGATGCGAACCCCGGCCATAATTACCGGCAGGGCAATCGGCAACTCAACGGCAAACAATTGTCGCCCCCGCGAATAACCCATGGCTCGCGATGCTTCGACGACATGATGCGGCACGCCGCGCAGGCCTTCGACGATATTGCGGAACAGGATCAGCAACGTATAGATCGTCAATCCGATCAGCGAAGTGGCAATCGACAGTCCAGTGAACGGAATAAGCAGAATGAACAACGCCAGCGACGGCACCGTGAACAGGATACCGGTCAGTGCCAGCGAGGGGGCATAGAGACGCGGCCAGCGAATCGCTCCCAGCGCCAATGGAAACGCAATAAGGAAGCCGAAAAACAGCGCAAACGCCGTCAATTCGACGTGCTGTAGCAACTGCGCGCCGATGTCCCCCAGGTGGCGGCCAATCCAGTCCCAGCGCACCACGCTCAAGACAGGGCCCGGTTCAGGCTGGCCTGTGTGAGCAGGCCATCGGCCTGGCCGCTGGCCCCAACTCGCAACACCGCGCCTACCGGCGACTCGACAATGGCACCCAGTGCAGCCCGCAGGGATTCGTCATGGGCCACCGGACGATCGAACGACTGCAGCTCAAGCTGATCGACGCGCTCCTGCTGGGTATCGATATCGCGAGTCCACAACCAGCCGACGATTTCACCGTCTGGATCGACTACCGCAATCCAGGATAGACACGCCTGCTCCGCGCGCTCACGGGCCTTGGCCGGGCTGTCGTCCGTGCGAATCGTCATGACGTCGGCGACCTCGGCTTCTGCCGACGAGATCAACGCCAGCCGCTTGAGCTCGCGTTCGCTGCCAAGGAAATCGGCGACAAAATCATTCGCAGGCGCTGCCAAGAGCTCGCGTGGGCTGGCATATTGCGCCAGCCGACCGCCGTATTCGAAGATCGCGATCCGGTCGCCCAGCCGAATCGCCTCGTCGATGTCGTGGGTCACGAACACGATAGTCTTCTTCAGCCGAGCCTGCAGGGCCAGGAATTCATCTTGCAGCCGCTTGCGCACAATCGGGTCGACCGCAGCGAAAGGTTCGTCCATAAGCATGATCGGCGGATCCGCCGCCAGTGCGCGCGCCACACCAACGCGTTGCTGTTGGCCACCCGACAGCTGATGCGGGTAACGCGTGGCGAGCTGCGCATCCAGCCCGACGAGGTCAACCAGCTCATTAACGCGCGCCGCGATGCGGGGCTTGTCCCAACCCAACAAGCTTGGAACCGTCGCGATGTTCGCCGCTATCGTACGATGTGGGAAAAGCCCGGAATGCTGCATCACGTAGCCGATGCCGCGGCGCAGCTGAGTGCGGTCTGCCAGTCGGATATCGGCACCGTCGATGTCAATGATACCCGACGAAGCTTCATCCAGACGATTAATCATCCGTAGCGTGGTTGTCTTGCCGCAACCCGACGGCCCGACGAGCACCGTCAGTTCGTCACTGCTGATCTCCAGATCCAGATCGTCCACCGCGACCGTACCGTCCGGAAAACGTTTGGTGACAGAGGAAAAGCGAATCATCGCTCGGGCACCGCCGAGACTTGAACAACAAGTCGGAACGATTTGAAATCTTTGATTGGTTTGTCCCCATTTAAACCCGCGTGAAATCGTATCTTCACACGGGCTGCATTGAACACACCAGCGAGTTGACGAGCGCGCACCGCCACGAGGGCGCCGACACCTCTTTCACAGGTATTAAAGGCGCCAGCCACACAAAAAAAACCCCCGCCAGGTCTGGCGGGGGGTTTTCAGATAAAGCCTGGCGATGACCTACTCTCGCACGGGGAAGCCCCGCACTACCATCGGCGCTGAGCGGTTTCACTTCCGAGTTCGGAATGGAGATCGGGTGGTTCCCGCTC
>JAQIBT010000036.1 GCA_027858915.1 Salinisphaera sp. | reverse complement strand
ATGACTGCGGCGCAGCTTCGAACGCTCACGCGGTCAGCGGGATTGTCTCTTGGCGATCGCGCCTGTATCGCTCTGGCGAAAGTCAGTAAAACTCCTGCAGTTACTGCGGACAAGGCGTGGCAGAACATCGCAGGCAACGCGGCAGTGAAAGTCGAGCTCATCCGATAACAAGTTGCAATCCAGGATTCGCAGATACGAGCCCTGCCGGCTTGAATGCATAAAAGCAATTCTGATTACACAACGAATGCTAAAATAAGTATTTGAATGCAGCTTTAGGTGCCGACATGGGTATGATGACGGTTAGAAATATCCCGGATAACATTCATGACGCCTTGCGAGCCCAGGCGAAAACGCATGGTCGGAGCACCGAGGCCGAGGTCCGCGCAATCCTATCAGCGGCTGTGAAGCTGGAAACGGATCTTCGTATGGGCGACGCCTTGGCGGCGCTAGGTCGCGAGATCGGGCTGACAGACGACGACGTCGAGACGCTTGATCGGATACGAGATAAGACGCCGGCCGAACCGATGCGATTCGATTGATTGTTCTCGATACCAACGTGGTGTCCGAGGCGATGAGGCCTACGCCCTCTCCGGTCGTGCGTGCCTGGCTCAACGCCCAGGTTGCCAACACCCTCTATCTATCCAGCGTGTCGCTCGCTGAATTGTTATTCGGCATCACTGCCCTAGCGGACGGCAGACGCAAATACCGTTTGGCGGACGCCCTGAACGGCATCCTCGAGATATTCGACGATCGCATCTTGTCTTTCGATACCGAGGCCGCTCGACATTACGCCGACCGGGCTGCGAAGGCCCAGGTGGAGGGCCGAAGTCTTCCGGTGCTCGATGGTTATATTGCGGCGATTGCGGCGGCACAAGGTTTCACGGTGGCGTCTCGCGACGTGTCGCCATTCGAGGCCGCCGGCGTGCCCGTCATCAATCCATGGGAGTCCTCATGAAAGTCGCCCGTATCTATCTCCGAGTCAGCACAGACGGCCAGGATCTGGCTCGCCAGGAAAAAATCAGGGCCGAATCCGAGGCTTCTGGCCATTACGTCGCCGGCGTTTATCGTGAGAAGGCGTCCGGTGCCCGCGCCGATCGGCCGGAACTGCTTCGCATGATCGACGATCTGCAGGCCGGCGAGGTCGTGATAGCAGAGAAAATTGATCGTATCAGCCGCCTCCCGCTACCAGAGGCCGAGAAACTGGTGGCCGCTATTCGCGACAAAGGCGCAAAACTCTCCGTGCCCGGCATCGTCGACCTGTCTGAGATTTCCGCGGTCGCCGACAGCATGTCTAAAATCGTTCTCGATTCCGTCCAGGAGATGCTGCTCAAGGTAGCACTGCAGATGGCCCATGAGGATTATGAAGATCGGCGCCTACGTCAGCAGCAAGGCATAGAGATCGCTAGGCAACACGGGAAATATCGCGGCCACCGACCGAATCAGGCCTTACATGATCGAATTATGGCGTTCCGCGAAGGCGGATACAGCATCGCGAAAACCGCTCACCTAGCCGGTTGTAGCCAAAGCCAGGTCAAGCGTGTCTGGGCAAACAGAAAGCCGCAACCCGAATCCGTCGCACAGAACAGATGAGCATCTAGATCATGCTCGAATTCATAGCTTTGTTCGCGTCTTTGCTTGTTTTCGCGCCTCAGTTCCTTGTGGCCTTGGCCGTAGTCGCGTTTGAAAAACGTCGGCGTGCTCGTGTCGGAGCTCGCCATCCGTTGACGCAAGGGTTACTCCGACCGCCTGGCTACTCGGTAAAGCTGCGACACGAAAAAATCAAAGAGGACGTTGCGTTTAATCTGTTTGTACCGAGTCTCATCGGGCTCTTTGGTCTTACCGCCGCTTTCGTTGCGCCGTATTTGCTCGGTCGACCACCCGATGCCCTCCTTTTCTGGATATTTGGATTTGCCAGTATCGGTAGCGCTTTGTGGAGTGCCGTAAAGTTTGTTCCGATGTTTTACCACGCCAAAGCGTTGCGGCTGGGATGGGAGGGCGAACTCGCCACGGCTGAAGAACTAAACAAGCTGATGCGACATGGCTATGACGTGTTTCACGACCTGCCATGTGATGGCTTCAATATCGATCACGTGATTGTTGGATCGTCCGGCGTGATCGCCGTTGAAACCAAGACAAGGACAAAACAGCGAAGAGCGCCAGGCGCCAAAAATGACTGGACAGCGACCTTCGACGGCAAAGCAGTCGATTTCGCCGGCTGGCGGGATACCAAGAGCATTGAACAGGCGCGACGCCAAGCCCACTGGCTAAGCCAGTGGCTCGGCAAAGCAACCGGCCATTCCATTCCAGTCACACCGGCGATCGCGCTGCCGGGCTGGAATGTTGATAGAAAGCAGCGATCCGACGTCAGAGTATTCAACCCACGTCAGGCGGTCAGCATGGCTAGAGGTCAGAAGTCATCGACATTGTCTGATGCGCAGGTTAAGAGCGTCTGTTATCAACTTGAGCAGTGCTGCCGCCAGATATCGGCGGACAAAGTCAAAGCGCATCTCTCATAGGCGGCATAAGGAATGATTGACGCCAAAACGACGTTGCGAGACGACGTTACGACGGCTCTGCCGATTTACCTGGAACGCAGAGACGATAGTCGCCGTATGGCTCGGTTCTATTCCATCCGAATAGAGCGCACACTTTTCGGCGACTGGTCCGTCATTTATGGATGGGGGCGGATTGGGTCGAGCGGTCGTCACCAAGAAGACTGGCTAGCGACACTGGGCGAAGTTGCAGTAGCCGTTGACCGCAAGTTAAAACAGAAAGTGAAACGCGGGTACGTTGTAAGATCGAGCAGTTGTAGCAACAGGGAGATAAGCCATGTTTTTTGACGATTATCCTCATAATAAGTTCGACGAGAACGCCGAGAAAGCTGTAATAATAATGCCCATTGTGGCGGCGTTTATCGCCATTTTTTATCTCTGGTCCCAGCATATAGGCTTCATGCTGGGTTCTAGGGCTGGCGTGAGTATCGCGCTGCTCTTGTTCGCTCCGGCGTTCGCGTTTTTTCGTACTCTGTCAGTGCGATTCGCGATGGCTGTGCTGTCCGCACTGGTTGTGATTTCTTGGCCGGGTGTGTGGTTTGAAATACTCGACAAGCTGACTACACCGTCTTATTTACAGGTTTCGCTGTCCATACATGGCCTGCCTTGGTGGGATACAGGCGTTTTCAAGGTGGCAGTCGAAACCACGTTCGCAATTTTTCTTGGTGCCTATCTTTGGTGCCATCGAATGATTATTGATCGGCTGTTTTGCGTGGTATGGGATTTGTGGCGCCGGTGATTAGCACGGGTTTCACTCAATGGCATTCAACCATCCTGACGAAGACCGCGGCCTAAGCGGCGTCGATTCCATGCGAGCGCTAGCGCCGATCGCTATCGCGTTTGTCCTGATTATCTGTGTGTTCTGGTTTGCTTTTCACCGCATTATCGAAAACCGCCAGCACCCGAACCGGTCGCTCGTCGCCAGTGGACCCAGGGATAATTTGGGCAGCGCTCGCGTGGTGCTGAGCAAAAGCCTGGATGGCCAGTTTCGGACGCCAGGAACGATTAACGGCCAGCTTGTGCGATTTATGGTGGATACCGGCGCCAGTGATGTCGCGGTATCGCCGCAGGTGGCCCAACGCATCGGCTTGCGCCGCGGCCCCCGTATAACAGTTGAGACGGCGACCGGTGCGCATACGGCGTATCAAACCCACATTGACCGGGTCGTGGTCGGTTCAATCGCGCTCAGCAATGTCCGCGGGGCCATTGTTCCGGGCATGAGCGATAGCTCGTCACTGCTCGGCATGAGTTTTCTAAAATACGTGAATATAAATGTTAGCCGGGACAAGATGGTGCTGCACTGATGCAGCGAATCGGAAGATATGAACCGTTTCACGACATGGCAAAAATCAATTCATCGCAACCATATCCTGCGAATCGTAGTCGTGCTATTGGGCAGCGAGCGAGACCGTCTCTTACAACTTGACAAATCAGCCCTAATTTGGTCACCTTTTAATTGAATATCCCACCGCTAGGTTCATAGCGGCCCTTGAAGTCTCTCCGGATCGCGAACAGAGACGCCTTTTTAGGTTCGATCCACTCATCCACTACCGCTGCCATGCAGCATTTTCTACCCACCCTGGGGATCATCATCCCCATTGCGGGCTTGGTGTGTCCCCTATTCCAGGAGAAATACCATGTCCAACTACTTTGATCTTCACACGCAAGGCATCGGCTATCTGAACCGCGTTCGCGAGGTTCGTCCCAAGAACGGTTCGCCGTTCTGGGCTTGCGACATCGCGGCTTTGCACGGTTCGGAAGACAACGTCAGTCACACACGTTTTGATTGTCGTGTCAGCGGTGCCAAAGCCATTGAACTGGTCCAGCAGTACCAGGAAGCCGTAGCACAGGACCGCAAGGTCTTGATCGGTTTCCGGCTCGGAGATCTGTATGCAGACACGTTTACCTACTCCAAGGGCGAGCGTGCCGGCGAGACAGGCATCAGCCTGAAATCCCGCCTTCTCAAAATCGGTTTCATCAAAATCGATGGCGAGACTGTCTACAGCGCCGGGACGGAGTCTGGCAACGACGAGGAACCGGAATCGCAGGACAGCGATTCCGTTCCCGAGACCGCACCCGAACAGGAAGCGGCCACGCCTGAATCGCCCGAGTCAGAACCTGACAGCATGCCGGCCGAAGTGGCGTTGTCGAAAGACGATCCTGACTTCCAGGCGCGCAAAAGCGCACTCAAGGAAGCAGGCTATCGATTCGACGGTCAAGACAAGGTCTGGCGCTTGCCAGCGGCCACCGCGGCTTAACAAGCCATAACCCATCGGGACGTTTGCGTCCCGGTTTTTCACCTAGCTTTCAATCCCACCGAGGAACATCGTTCCCTGCGGGATCGGTGTTTCCCTTTTTTGGAGAAGCACCATGCCGAAAAGCGACCTGTGTCAAGACATCACCAACGATGTCATCGCGTCACTGGAACAAGGCACCCTGCCCTGGCGTTGCCCCTGGGACAGAACTCAAACCTTCGACATCCCCATCAACCTAAGCTCTAATCGTGAGTATCACGGCGTCAACGTCGCGCTGCTCTGGATGCATCAGGCCAAGATGGCATATAGCACCGCGCATTGGATGACCTATCGTCAAGCGCAGAGTCTGGGCGGCCAGGTTCGCAAAGACGAACATTCAACACCTGCTGTTTTCTACAAGTCGTTCGAGAAGGAAACCGGTCAAGTCGACGACAACGGTGAGCCGGAAACCGATCAGATCCGTGTGATCCGCCAGTTCAAGGTGTTCAACCTGGATCAAATCGACGGCATCGAGGCGCCCGACAAGCGTCCACGATTCGGCTTCGAGCCCGTCGAGGCGGCTGAACGGCTACTCGCCAGCGCGGGGATCCCGATCAGCCACGGCGGCGGCCGAGCCTTCTACGTCCCGTCTCAGGATCGAATCACGATGCCCGATCGCGATCGATTCGAGTCGGCCAACGACTATTACGCCACAGCCCTGCACGAGCTGACGCATGCCACGGGGCACAGCTCGCGCTGCGACCGGCCTCGTTACGAGACTACGGTCAAGAAAGGCGCGTATGCGTTCGAAGAACTGGTCGCCGAGCGTGGATCATTGTTCGCCATGTCGGCATTAGGGCTCAGTGGCGAGGTCGTCGGCCACGACAGCTATATCGACCATTGGCTATCGATCCTGCGAGAGGACAAGCGAGCCGTCTTCAAAGCGGCCGCTCAGGCTGAAACAGCATTCAAATGGCTGATGAGCCGGCTGGAGCCGGTAACAGGCGAACGTAAGGCGGCATAAGCAAAAGCATGCTGTCCATACGGCTGGATCCTGACTCAAATACAGCCCCGCACCGCGCGGGGCTTCTTTTCCGCGCTCTCAAGTCATATATGGCCAACGAACTATGACCTGTGTCCAGGTTTCACCTGTACCACTGCGGATCACTGGCCCTTGCCGCTTTTGCGGCAAATTCCTGCGGATCGTGAGAAGGATTTTCCTCTTTGGGGATCCGGTCCTGCGTCACGGCGGGTTCAGATATTCAATCAAGCCCCTCGACAGCCGAGAACGCTTCACTCAGCGCCAGTTGTGAGCAGGCGCCCCTCTTTCAAGCTGATTCAGGCGTGGTCGCGTCGTGGCCTTCCCAAGGCGGGTTGTTCCAGCCAGTCTCGGGAAGGCCACGGCCTTCCTTTACCACGCCGGCTACCCGTCGCCGGACGATGACGGCGCCCCTTTGTACGGTCTTCCGTGCCCAAAGATGAATCAGGTTCCGACGCCTCACTACCGAACCCGCGTGACCAGACCCACTGACGGCGACGTCGCAGTCACTGCTTCGAGGCATCCTTCCAATCAGGCGATGCGCGCTTTTACAACGCAGCGCGTCGCGAGCACCCTGCTCAAAACGGTATAGACCCGGGCCGCACACAAGTGCGGCCTTTCACGTTGTGCCAGGCAAAAAGACGGCGAAGGGCCAAGGGCTCGCAAAGGGCCTGAATGGAATAGGTTTCTAATGGTAATGGGCTTACCCGGTGAAACAATGAGATAGCCTGCGAAAGGGCGAAAGGGCCGAGCTCGCGCGTAAGGGAATAAATACACCCGCAAGGCGGGCGAATTTATTAAGCCCCAGCCGGTCAACTCCAGCATGATCGGTCGTCATGATCTCGTCACGTCTCAAGAAATGGCTACGGCCCGCCGCCACTAGCCCGATCGCACCAACGTTAGCCCGCAACCGCTTCAAGGTCTTGCCTGCGCAGGAACTTCTTGAGCCGTTCAAAGGCGAGCTTGCAGCCATTCGATCGCGTGTGGGCGTCCCGGAGGAACACTGGGTTGGACTGTACCAGGACGTTTTCAACAACTACGCCGCGCTTGTGCAGCGGCTACCGGCATCGGAAACCCATCATCACGCCGGCATCGGCGGTCTGCTACAACATGGCATTGAAGTCGCGCGCCATACGCTGGATCTGAAACAGGGCATCATCCTCCCGCGTGGCGAAGCACCAGAAGTCCAATCACGTCTACAGGATTTATGGACATATGCGTGCTTCACTGCCGCCCTGCTCCACGATCTTGGCAAGCCCGTCACCGACCAGCATATAACGCTCTACGACGTTAATAGTCGACGCCGTAGGGCATGGTCTCCTGTTCATGGTGCGATGCCGATAGGGTCGATCTACGGTATCGAGTTCAATCCGAAACGCGTGTACCGGCATCACGAGCGCATTCCGCCGCTGCTGGCCCACCATCTGATTCCCGTCAATGGACTGCAATGGCTGGCCAGCGATCAAGACGTGCTGCATCACTGGCTGGCCGCGATCCAGGGCGATCTATCAGACGCCGATGCGATCGGTGAGATCGTCGGCAAGGCAGACGGGTTATCGGTCGCTCGCAACCTCAGCGGTAGCAAGAACGTCCAGATGCCGACAGCCAAGGCCAAACCACTGGTCGAGCGTCTAATGACCGGCCTGCGGTATCTCCTGGATAACGGCGAGCTACCACTGAACCGCCGCGGCGCAGCCGCTTATCTTGACCAGGACGTGCTGTGGTTGGTGTTGCATATTCCGAGGCAAACCGGCCACCGATTCCGACGGAAGAAGGTCAGCCAGGCATCCCAACGCGTAATGATCGTCTGATGGATGAGCTGCAACAGCATGGCCTGCTTGTGCCGAAAGAAGATCGCGCAATTTGGCTTTGCTCAATCAAGATCGGCGACTGGGAAAAGCAATTGACGTGCCTGCGTTTCGACGCAGATCAGATATGGTCGGATCCCTCGCGTCGACCGGATTCGATGGATGGTTCGGTCGAGCCGGTTCATCCAGATCAGCCCGAACCATCGGAACATACGGCGCCAGCCGGCAACCCCTGCGTCCAGAAAGCGACTCAGGCCAAACCTGACGCTACATCGCAAAGCAGACCGAGTGAGCAACCCGCCGCTTCCAATCAGCTGGCGCAATCCGACTCCTTTGACGGGCTTCCCCTTCCCTTCGATATCGGCGCAGAGCCGGCTACCGAGGACGAGGCTGCTACAGCAAATAAATCCAGCAAAGAAAACAGGACGGGTACTGCTACAGCTGAAACCTGTTCGAGCACTGACTCAGACGACAACCGACACCCGGGGGATGGCCAGGTCGATGGCATGGATGCGAGCGAAGACGCCGGCAAGCGATTTCTCGCTTGGCTGACGCGCGGCATCCACGATGGGTCGATGAAAATCAACGCGCCCAACGCGCGCATCCACGTATTACCCGAAGGCCTGGCGCTTGTTTCGCCGCGTATTTTTCGCGACTTCGACACAGCGAACTGGAGCCATGCCCAGAAGCGTTTCTTCTGAGCGGCGACGACACGAATGGCAGCGTTTCCGTATTCGAAGTGATGGTGCCAGCCGGGCAAAAGCTGGCTGCTCCCGCACATATGAACGATGCATATGAGGAAACCCTGTACGGAGTGACCGGTGTATTGACCTGGACAATTGACGGGAAGGCCATTGAGGTTGGGCCTGGCCAGGCTGTCTGTATCCCCCGCGGCGCGGTCCATCGCTTTGACAACTTCGGTACTGAGGACGCGAAACAGCTAGCAATCGTCACGCCGGCGATCATGGGTCCGGCCTATTTCAGAGAGGCGAGTGAGGCCGTAAACGCGGCCGCCGGCGGTCCGCCAGACAAGGCAAAGATGGTCGAAATTTTTCGGCGACATGGGATGACGATTGCCGCGCCTCCACCCGAGCTTTAGCTTTCGATCGTTTCAATCCGGCACTCTGAACAGACCGGCGACTGCAAAGGGCTGCTTTTTGGCCGATGCCTGCCCTTGCGGGCACGATGACGGCCGGGCAAGCTGCGACGGGCAGAGATCGACCCAAAGCGGGCATTTGCCATAGACCAGCGAAACGCTAATGCCCAGTTGTTTTAACCGTGAGATCCGGTACTGGATCGGATGGCTGATAAGGGATCGCGATGCGGCAACCGACCTTTTCGCCTATCCAGATCACACCGCCACTACCGCGGAAACGAATACAGACGGAAGATGCGGGCGAAGTCGCCTTGTCGGCGTTCATCATGAATCCCTCGCGGCATGCTCATCGGTGTTTCAATCCGATTTCTTCTTGCCGAAATGCCGGGTGGAGTATCGCGCCTCGCGCCGGCGTTGCGCATGTGCAGCGAGCAGGTGGCTGCTGCATGGTCTCAAAAACGAACGCCACCGGGGTCAGGAAAGCCCGCGATACGCCCGAAAAGATCGCGTCCATGCTGACTTCGCCATGAAGCCACGGTGTGCGTATCACCGCCGCGATACCCAATGAGCGTCAGCTCAGCTCTAACACCCGCGCATAGATAGAGTCGAAGGAGAAGCTTTCGCTCCGGGTGCGTTTTTCCAGGATGTCGGCCAGCCGGTCCAGGCGGGCGGGCACGGCCATCAGACGGTCTTGGGCTTTGCGGCCGGCGGCGTCGTCAGGGCTTAGCTGGCCGATTTCACACGCGTCCAGACATTCGGCCACCACCGTGCGGTAGTGGGCCATAGATCTCGGCCTGGCCGACCACTTCAGCCATTTCCATGTAACCCGGAATGGTATGCCCGGGCATGGCCAGCCGTGGCACGACCTTGAGGGCAGCCTGCAGCGCGCGGGTACAGTCGATCTCGAGGATGCCGCGGAAGATATCGCGATAAAAACGAAAATGCCGCGACTCGTCGTTTGCCACCCGGGCCAGCAGGCGCTGGATGATCGGTTCGTGACGGCCCGCCACCCGCGCAGTGTTGGCATGCGCGGCTTGAGTGGCGCGCTCCTGCAAAGTGGTATAGGCCATTATCTGGTAGGGGTCGCCACTCGATTCCGGATCGAAGCCGGCCTCGATGTACTGGTATTGCAGCGCCTCGAAGGCGCGCATGTCGAACAGGCGGGCGTCGCGCACGTAGTCATGCAAGGCGCAGCCGTGGCGGTCTTCCTCTGCGGTCCACATATAGTTCCAGCGCGACCAGGCGTTGTCGCTGCCCATGGTCACGGCCAGCAGCCGGTGAAAATGCGGCAGGCCTTCCTCGGTGAGCAGGTTGAGCGCCAACGCCACGCGCACGGCATCGGGCATGCCGCGTGCGCGCTCCGGCAACTCGGCCATATTACGCGCTTGTTCGTCGGTCATTTGCTCGTTGGCGGGCAGAAAATCGCCAGGGAACCACACAGCCGGCGTTTCGCTTTATGCCGGGCCATCAGTCGCTCGGCCAGCGGCTCCAGCGTAGCCAAGGCTTCCGACTGCGTCTTCAGGGCGCGTATATCGTTGGTGGACGTGGACATCGAAAATGGCCGTGATTCGCTAATCTGCAATCAACGCGTAGTGCTTAACTACTGCCGAGCGTAGACAGTATGACTTTCGCGAAGCCCAAACCACAGCATAACGCAATCGCATCCAAAATTCGGCTTACACGATTCCCGCCGCGCGAATCGGGTTACGACCGACATGGCTAGCGTCAACATATGCCCGGGCCTTTGAGGGGAATGGAAAATCGGGGATAGACTGAGCGGGTCCAGCTCTTGCGGACAGGTTAATCAAGCCATTACCTAGAGAATAACAGCTACTGGAAAAGGATTTTTATGTGGTCTTGGATGGCAGACAATGCCCAAGTTCTCAATATCTGGATCGGCATCGGAACGCTGCTGGTCTGGCTGTTCTATGCCCACCTGCTGTATTCCGGCTTTCGGCGTGTGCGTCAGTCCCAAATCCTGATCACCCAAGGCGGCGGCACCAGCATCGATTCCCTCTGTCTAATCACCAACATGAGCCAGGAATCGGTTTATCTCAAGGAC
Source organism: Salinisphaera sp. (assembly GCA_027858915.1). Lineage (GTDB taxonomy): Bacteria > Pseudomonadota > Gammaproteobacteria > Nevskiales > Salinisphaeraceae > Salinisphaera. The sequence goes on along the minus strand of JAQIBT010000036.1, from coordinate 2,317 downwards.
ATCATTTTATCGTTATATGTCGATGACGGCGTCCATCGGGTGTCGGTCACCGATTTCGAAAACCGCGATCTAGAGGCGGCGGCGAGCGCCGAGAACCCGATCACTCGACAAGGCCCGCTGTCCAGTGATCAGTACATCAATGTCGGTACATTTCGGTTCTTGGCCCGACAAGCTGCACGGGCTGCCGGCTTGAAGGACTTAGACGACCCCGGGGAGATGCTGGGGATCAATGCCCTTAAAATTACCGTTGTGGCCATCTATGGCCCCAGCGGCTCGATCATCGCCGCCCAGCGCAAATTCAATATTATCGGTGACGATAACGAACACCTAGAGGCCGAATACGTAAGCACGCGGCAGATGCGGGGCATGCTCGCACGGCGACGCGTACGCCGATGGGTTGGCCAACCTCTTTGAATGGCCGCCTCCACCCTCGGTGGCTTGATTCGCGTCCCTCGTAATTGGTCGCCAGAAGCGTCACCGTTTCCCAACTCAATGGCGATCAGTTCCGGTGAACGCCTTAAAGAACTCTATCCTAGCGACCATATTGCCAATCGGACGCCGCGTGGCTCGCTGGGCCACCTGTGCTTGATACGGTGTTTGTGCTTTCAGGCGGCATTGAGATACTCGCCGTCCGCTTCTGTCTGATACGTGTAGGTGCCGAACGAACCGCACAGTTGGCTCGTTCGGCGCCAACGTCATACCTCTGTCTGCTCCGAAATCTCGAGCGCATCATCGACCTCGATGCCGAGATAGCGCACCGTGCTTTCCAGCTTCGGATGTCCCAGCAAGAGCTGCACGGCGCGTAAATTGCGTGTTCGCCTATATATCAGCGTCGCTTTCGTGCGACGCATTGAGAGGGTGTTTACAAAAACAACGTATAATAGACTATGCGATATGAGTGGATCATCCGGAGTGCGTTGTGTCGAGAGGCGGTCGCCCGAGCAAGATTGGCGAAGAAGAACAACATGTTTTACGTCAGATAGTTGAGGCTTCGCCCCTGGCGACGCTGGAGGAGGTGACCGCAGCGTTTTGCGCGCGCACGGGTTGGTCGGTGCATAGCGCGACGGTACGCAAGGGACTGCGAGAGGCGGGCATTGAGCGCCAGCGCGCCGCCATCATTCCATCCGATCCGGCCGATGAGCCGTCCCGGCGGTATGGGTATCAAGCTCACCATCGCGACTGGATGCCAGAACAGCGGTATCCGAGCTGCTTGACTGATGCCGAATGGTCGTTGGTATCGGATCTGTTCGATAACCAAGGCGGTCGCGGCGTGCCACCGCGCTATAGTCGCCGGGCGCTCGTGGATGCCTGTTGCTAGGTGGTGCGTACGGGATGCGCCTGGCGGATGCTGCCCGCGGAGTTCCCGCCGTGGCAGAACGTGTACCGCACGTTTCGACGCTGGGTGGCGGCCGGCAAGTTTGAAGTCATGCACGATCGGTTGCGCACGCAATGGCGGGCGCGTGAAGGCCGCTCAGCCGAGCCGAGCGCGGCCGTGCTCGATGCCCAATCGACGCGCAGTTCGCCGCAGGGTGGGCCCAGCGGTTTTGACGCCGGCAAGAAAGTCAAAGGCCGCAAACGCAATCTGATCGTGGATACGCTGGGCTTGTTGCTGGCCGTCACAGTGACCGCCGCGAGCGTACAGGACCGCGATGCAGCGCATGTGCCAGTGGCCGAGGCCATGGACAAATATCCCAGCATCGAAACCTTGTTTGTCGATAATGGCTATGCGGGCCAGTGCGCAGCCATCCTGCGCAACGACCATCAGCTAAACGTTGACGTCGTGCGCCATCCCGCCAACCGCAACGCTGGCTGCTGGCGCCATCCGGATCAAGGCGAGCTGTTCCCCGTTGTCGCCGACAGCAAAGGCTTTGTTGTTTTGCGCAAACGCTGGGTGGTCGAGCGTACGCATGGCTGGAACGAGCGATCCCGACGACTGGTCATGCATCATGACCGGCGCATTGATGTCTCGGAAGCCTGGGTCTGGCTCACTGGCGCGCGAATGCTGGCTCGGCGCCTGACAGCGACGGCTTGATTTTGTATATATATCTGCATGGATAAAATCGATGTTCGTCGGGTGTCAAAAGACGGTCAACAGATGCTGCGGCGCCAAGTGATTGCTGCGCGTCGTGAGGGCGTAACCTACTCCGAGATCCAGAGCCGCTATGGCGTTCAGCCGGGGACGGCCTGCGCGTGGTGGCGTCGCTATCAGGCCGAAGGCGAGGCGGTGTTCGGCCAAGACCGACGCGGCCGGCCCAGCGGTTTTGACGCCGGCAAGAAAGTCAAAGGCCGCAAACGCAATCTGATCGTGGATACGCTG
>JAQIBT010000025.1 GCA_027858915.1 Salinisphaera sp. | reverse complement strand
CGGTTGACGATCGACGGCCAGTCGATTGCCGATGTCACCCAGCATTCGCTGCGCGAGGCGATCGGCATGGTCACGCAGGACACGGCCCTGCTGCATCGCTCGATTGCCGAGAACATCCGCTACGGCCTACCCGATGCCAGCGATGCCACTCTCTGGGCCGCTATTCGTGCCGCCCGGGCCGATGACTTCATCGAGAATCTGCGCGACAACAAGGGCCGGCGCGGACTCGACGCGCATGTCGGCGAGCGCGGCGTGAAGCTGTCCGGCGGACAACGTCAGCGGGTCGCTCTGGCCCGGGTCATTCTCAAGAACGCGCCTATTCTGTTGCTGGACGAAGCGACCTCGGCGCTGGATTCCGAGGTCGAGGCAGCAATTACCGAGAACCTGCATCGACTGATGGCAGGCAAAACCGTGATCGCGGTCGCGCATCGGCTTTCTACCATTGCCGAACTGGACCGGCTGGTGGTGGTCGACGCAGGGCGCATCGTGGAAACCGGCACCCATCGACAGCTGCTGGCGGCCGACGGCGTTTATGCCCGGCTATGGTCGATGCAATCGGGTGGTTTTCTCGGCGAGCAGCTTGCGCACCAGACCGGTACATGACGCCTAGTAATCACTCAGGACTTCAACCGATAGCCAGTCTTGAATATCCACGCCACGATCGCGATGCAGATCGCCAGGAATACGCCCACCATGAGCAGGCTGAGGCCAACGCTGACATCGGCCTTGTCGTAGAAGCTCCAGCGGAAGCCCGACACCAGATACACCACGGGATCGAGCAGCGTCACTTTCTGCCAGAACGGCGGCAGCATATCGATGGAATAGAAGGTGCCGCCCAGGAAGGTGAGCGGGGTAACGATGAGCAACGGCACCACGGTGAGTTTTTCGAAGTTATCGGCCCAGATCCCGATAATGAAGCCGAACAGGCTGAAGGTAATCGCGGTCAGCAGCAGAAAAGCGATCATCCAGAAAGGATGTGCGATATGCAGTGGCACAAACAAGGTGGAGGTTGCGAGGATGATCAACCCCAGCACGGCCGATTTGGTCGCCGCTGCGCCGACGTATGCGCCTACGATCTCCACGAACGAGACCGGCGCCGACAGCAGCTCGTACATGGTGCCGATGAACTTGGGGAAATAGATGGCGAAGGAGGCGTTGGAGATACTCTGGGTCATCAACGACAACATGATCAGCCCGGGCACGATGAATGCCCCGTAGCTGACCCCTTGCACTTCGGTGATACGGGAACCGATGGCCGAGCCGAACACCACGAAATACAGCGACGTGGAAATGACCGGTGAGACTACGCTCTGGCCGAGCGTGCGCAGTGTGCGCTGCATCTCGGCCAGATAGATCGTACGGATAGCATGGAAATTCATGCGTCTTCCTTCTGGGAACCAATCAGATCCACGAAGATTTCCTCCAGCGAACTCTGCTTGGTATCAACGTCCGTGAACGCGACGTCGGCGGCGGTCAGGTCCCGGAACAGCTGCTTGATACCCGAGTCGCCGGTGGCCGCGTTGTAGGTATAGATCAGGCCAAGCCTGTCATCGGTCAGCGCCAGTTCGTGCGGCGCGAGGGATTCGGGAATCTGGCCCATCGGACCAGCGAGTTTTAGCGTCAGCCGTTTGACGCCGAGTTTTTCCATAAGCGCGGTCTTGCGCTCCACCAGCGCAATCCGGCCCTCCTGAATCACGCCGATGCGATCAGCCATCATCTCGGCTTCTTCCAGATAGTGTGTGGTCAGCACGATAGTCACACCGTGCTCGCGCAGGCGGCGCACTACGTTCCACATGCTGCGACGCAACTCTACGTCCACGCCCGCGGTCGGCTCGTCGAGAAACAGTATCTCCGGTTCATGCGCCAACGCCTTGGCTATCATCACGCGCCGCTTCATGCCGCCCGATAATTCCTTGGTCAGGCTGTCACGCTTGTCCCACAGCGACAGATCCTTCAACACGCGCTCGATATGCTGGTCGTTTTTCGCCTTGCCGAACAGACCGCGCGAGAATTTCACCGTCGACCAGACCTTGGCAAACGGTTCGACCGTCAGCTCCTGGGGCACCAGCCCGATTCTCTCGCGCGCGGCACGGAACTGACGAATAACGTCGAAACCGCCGGCTTTCACAGTGCCGGAAGTCGGGTTCACGATGCCACAGACGATATTGATCAACGTGGTCTTGCCGGCACCGTTGGGCCCCAACAGCGCAAAGATCTCGCCGGGCGGCACCTCCAGATCGACGTGGTCGAGAGCCACGAAACCCGAGTCGTAGGTCTTGTTCAAACCTTCGATTGAGATAACAGACTGTGACAATAGTAAATCCTTTGTTCGGAGCGCGGGCCGGTTGACCAATAGCTTACCGCCTGGCATTGCACAGGCGCAGTCAGTCGCTTGTCTACGCCGTATAGGTCTCGCTGGACGCGTCCAGTCGGCAGACCCCGACACCGAGTCGTGTCCCTCACCGACACCATCACAGACGACGGATATATTTGAACTCACAGGCGTGCATTTGCGCACCGTCCTGTACTCGACCCACCAATCTGCGATGTACCTAATAAAAGACAGCCACGTTCTGGCGCCCGATCAGCACCGGTTCGCGGTCGACGTTCCATACGGTCATTGCCTGGCTGGCGTAACCGTCCGCAATTGACTCGGCCTGCGAGCGACACAGCCACCAGCCGTCGGTGGTCGCAGGCGCGGGCGTTAACAGGTCGAACATCCAGGTCATGCTGCTGACCGGCGCGCGCCCATCGAAGCAGGCCATTGCAGCCGGCGGCAATGTATCGGCGAGTGCAATCAGACCCACGAGAGTCGGCTGCACATGGGGATCGCGATGCTGCATCCAGGCATTGAACCCGGGCGTGTCGGCCGACGACATCGGCAACGGGCCAGCAGCGCGGCGGCTGTTGAAATGATTTGCGAAATTCGGGCCGCTGTTATGACCTTCGGCGTCTTCAAAGAAACGTCCGCACTCGCCAGGATCGGCCACTTGGGGCGCAATGGATTGCCGATGCTGCAGCCGCGATTCGCGTGACGCGCCGAAACAGAACACGACCCTGGCGCCCCGCTGGCCATCGCTGGTCATATCGACGTTGATGAACGCGGTAGATTTTCCACGTCGCAGCACAGACGATTGGAATCGCACATTACCGCCTGCCGGGCCGATGAAACTGACTTGTGTCGAACGCAGCGGCGGCAGATCGTCATACGCGCTCATAGCAGCATGCAGACAAAGTGCTGTAGACAGACCGCCATAGACGGCCCGCCCCTGTAGCCAGCTATCGGGAATCGTGACTTCGAAGCCGTCGCCCACCGGCGCCATTGAAGACAGCAGCTCGGACAGTGGAGTACGCTTGATTGCGTCTTTCATAGCCTGGTGTATGGGACAAGATGATCGACAGATCCTAGCGCAATACGCCGGCGTATGCTCGCGGCGATTGTTCTGGCCCTTGCCTGCCTTCTGGTTCTGATTGCACTGGGCGGCTGCTGCGCCACATAACGCGAGGCGCCGCTGCCGTTGGCTGACGATCTGCAGATTTCAATTGCAAGAAGTATTAGCGCGTCTCGTGGCTCGCTTGTATTGACGAACGCCACGCCGCTGCCGGTTTGAAAGAACCGCATCACGCCCAAAGGTTTTGTGAACCCGCGATTCAGGAGTAAGAAAATGGAATACCGCACACTGGGCCGTTCCGGCCTCAAGGTTTCAGCACTCACACTTGGCACCATGACGTTCGGCGGCGAAGGCCCGATGGCCAAAGTCGGCAATACCGACGTCAAGGGTGCAGCCAAGATGATCGACAAGGCCATCGATGCCGGCGTCAACATCTTTGATACGGCCAATATGTACTCTGGCGGCGCGTCGGAGAAAATTCTGGGCAAGGCACTCGGAAAGAAGCGCGAGGGCGTGCTGGTGGCCACCAAGGTGCGTTTTCCGATGGGCGAAGGCGTCAACGATGCCGGCCTGTCGCGCGCCCACATCCGTCAGCAGATCGAAGCGAGCCTGAAGCGCCTGGATACCGATTACATCGATCTGTACCAGATGCATCAGTGGGACGGCACCACGCCGCTGGAAGAAACGCTGGAAACCTTCGATACCCTGGTACGCCATGGCAAGATCCGCTACTACGGCGTATCCAACTTCTCGGCCTGGCACATGATGAAAGTCATGGCCGTCTGCGAGCGCGAGGGTTTCATCAAACCAATCAGCCAGCAGATTCACTACACCGCCCAGGCTCGCGAGGCAGAATACGAGCTGATGCCGGCCGCCGTCGATTCTGGCATCGGGACCATGATCTGGAGCCCGCTCGCGGGTGGCCTGCTATCGGGCAAGTATCGCCGCGACCAGGATCAGCCCGAGGGTACCCGGTTTGCCGACGGCTGGGCCGAGCCGCCGATCTCGAACGAAAAACGCCTGTTCGACATCATCGAGACCATGGTGGCGGTCGGCGACGCACATGGCGTCTCGGCGGCTCAGGTCGCCCTCGCCTGGATCGTGGGCCGACCGGGCGTGACCACTGCAGTGATCGGTGCCCGCAAGGAACAGCAACTCGACGACAATCTCGCAGCGGCGAATCTCGAGCTCGCTGACGACGAGATTGCCGCCATTGAGAAGGTGAGCCGGCCCGAACTGCTGTACCCGTACTGGCATCAGAAAAAAACCGCCAGCGAAAGATTCGGCCGGGCCGATCAGGTCCTGCACGCCTGGCACGCCAACGATTAGCAACGTCTCGCGGGCTCGATGCTGAAAATCGAACGGGCCGCTTCTACGGCCCGTTCTTTTCGCGGTGCAACCTGATTCATCATCAGCTGCCAAGGACAATGGTCATCCGCTGAAGCACATCAAATACCCGGCCACTGCGGGTATGATCAGACGCAAGAACAGCAAGATTTCCGCTGACTGCAAATCGCTGACGAGGCCACGCTGCATCGGCTGCCGCGCGCTACATGAGAGGCGTATGCCACTAGAAAACTCACCGGACGGCTTCAACTTCAGCGGCCGAATCCGCAGCGTGGGCCATGCGATCGTCGGCATCCGCGAGCTGATCGCGACCCAACACAATGCCTGGGTTCACGCTGGCGCAACCCTGCTGGTACTAGTCGCCGGAATC
>JAQIBT010000011.1 GCA_027858915.1 Salinisphaera sp. | reverse complement strand
CGCAGCGGCTGGTCTGTTCGCTCTCAATACAGCTCACCAACATGCGAGACACTCCCGATGAGGAAACGACCAACCGGAGAGCCGTGTGCGGGAGAACCGCACGCACGGTTCGGAGGGAGGGGACGGCCAGAGCCGTTCCCTACCCCTATTCATGCTGCCGTCTTCGGATACCAGCGCCAGCACCAGAAAGATATCCCCCGCCGACTGGGTGACTTTTATGCCCTGTTCCTGGACTGACTGCGGCAGGCGCGATATCGCCGACTGCAGTTTGTTCTGGACCTGAACCTGGGCGATATCCGGATCGGTGCCGTTGGCAAACGTCAGCTGGATACGGACGCTGCCGTTGTCCTCCGACGACGAAGAGATATAGAGCAGATTGTTGAGGCCGGTCATCTGCTGTTCGATGACCTGGGTCACCGAATTCTGAACTGTCTGGGCCGAAGCGCCGGTATAGTTGGCCGAAATCGAAATCGAGATCGTTGGCGGTGCGATGGTCGGATACTGCTCCAGCGGCAGGGTGCGAATGGCCAGCAATCCGCCGAGGATGATCACGATCGCAATCACCCAGGCAAAGATCGGTCGGTCGATGAAAAAACGCGCCATCGAAACGCGCTATGCCTTGCCGGCGGTCAGTGGGAGCACCGCACCGCTCACGAGCCGGTGGCCTCAATGCGCGGCTTGTGCGCCGGCAAGGATTTCCTTGCGCTGGCCTTGACCGCCTGGATATTGCCATTCTTGTCGAATGTGACCGCAACAGGCGTTACGGTCTGGCCGGGCCTAGCCTGGTCGGTGCCCTGAATGATCACACGATCGCCGGATTCCAGACCGGCGGTGACCCGCCACCGATCGCCGTTGGCGGCCCCGGCGACGGTGATATTGCGCAGTGTCACCTTGTTGCTCGGGCCGACCAAAAGACAGCTCGCCTGGCCGCTGGAATTGCGGCTCACGCCCTGTTGTGGCATCAGAATCGCCTTTTGATCGACGCCTTGGGCCAGCGTCGTGGTGACGTACATGCCGGGCAACAGATTGTCGTCCGGATTGGGTACGATCGCGCGCAGCGTGACCGTGCCGGTGCTCTGATCCACGGTCACGCCGGCGAATTCGAGGCGCCCCTTTCATGGGCGTGCCCGGGTCGCCTTCGGCGCTGACTTCCACCCGCGCTCCCTTGTCGCCGACGGTGTGGAGCTGGCCCGATCGCAGCTCGTGCCTTAGGGCCAGGAACTGGCTGCTGGTCTGCTGAATATCGACATAGATCGGGTTGAGCTGGTTGATGGTAGCCAGCGGGGTGGTCTGATTGGCCGTGACCAGCGCGCCTGGGGTGTAGTCTGACGCGCCGATGCGCCCGGAGATCGGGGCTCGAATCTTGGTATAGGCGAGATTGATGCGCGCGCTTTCCAGATTGGCCTTGTCCGTGGCGACGTTGGCCTGGTACTGCGCCAATGTCGCTACCGCGTTATCCATATCTTGTTGGCTCACGGCGTCGATCTTTGCCAGATGCCGGTAACGTTCGGCCATTGGTTTGGCTGACTGCACCTGTGCTTTGGCCTGGGCCAGCTGGGCCTTGGCGCTGTCATAGGCGGCCGATGTTCGCTTTGAACAGCGCCAGTTTCATGCGATCTGGCTTATTGCAGCGCTGGCCCTTGTGCTGTCGGCGCTGCTGTCGTTCTGGCTGGCGCGGACGCTGCTCGCACCGATCAAGCGCGTCGCACGTGCCACGCATCGCCTGGCGGCCGGGCATTACGATACGCGGGTCACTACGGGCCGGGCCGACGAAATCGATCAGCTCGGCCGCGATTTCAATCATCTGGCAGACACGCTGGAGCGCAATGAGCAAATGCGCCGCACCATGATGGCGGATATCTCGCATGAATTACGGACGCCGCTGTCAGTGCTGCGCGGCGAGCTGGAGGCCCTGGAGCATGGTGTGCGGCCGTTGACCCATGATTCGCTGCACTCGTTGGCCGGGGAAGTCGCGTTGCTCTCGCAGCTGGTGGAAGATCTCTATGACCTGTCGCTGTCGGATGTGGGCGCATTGACCTATCGCAAGGTCGAGGTCGATTTGGTCGATGTGCTCAGTGATGTGCTCGGCGTGTTCGAAGCGCGCCTGTCGGCCGCCGGCATTGCCCTGGAGGCCGCTCTGCCGGCAGCGCCGGACGCGTATTTTCGCGCGATCAGCTTTTCGACCATCTCTACACCGATCATCGAATCGTCACCGATCGAACGGTCGACAGCCACGTGAAGAACCTTCGCCGCAAACTGGAGGCAGCGCTGCCGGATAGGCAGCCGATTCGTTCTATTTACGGCATCGGCTACAAGTTGGATTTGTAGTCTTCGCATTTGGCCGATTCGGGCGCTAGTACGGTAAGCTGGCGCGCACGCTCACCTGTTTCACGGTCAAGTCATGGTCGATCCCCAGGACCGCAACCGCCCGGCGGCCGATACCGGCGATTCCGACACTATTGATTTTGGCTACGAACGCGTAGCCCGCGGCGCCAAGCAATCGCGCGTCGGCGCGGTGTTCGATTCGGTGGCCGACAACTACGATCTGATGAACGATCTCATGTCGATGGGCGTACATCGCGGCTGGAAACATTTCACGATCCAACTGGCGGCGGTGCGCGCCGGCGAGCGTGTGCTCGATCTGGCCAGCGGTACCGGCGACCTGGCAGCCGGCTTTGCCAAACGCGTGGGCCCCTCGGGTCGTGTGCTGATGTCCGACATCAACGGTGCGATGCTGGCCAACGGCCGCAATCGCATGATCGATCGCGGTATCGTTTCTAACGTGGATTATTGCCTGGCCAATGCCGAGAAGCTGCCGTTTGCCGACGATTCCTTTGACTGCGTGAGCATCGCTTTTGGCCTGCGCAACGTCACCGACAAACCGGCCGCACTCGCCGAGATGCAGCGCGTGACGCGTCCTGGCGGGCGCACCATCGTGCTCGAATTCTCCAAGCCGGCCGTACCTGGCCTGGGGCGTGTCTACGACGCATATTCGTTCTCGGTGCTGCCCTGGCTTGGCAAGCACGTGGCCAAGGATGAGGCGTCGTATCGGTATCTTGCCGAATCGATCCGTATGCATCCGGATCAGGAAACACTGAAGACGATGATGGCAGACGCCGGCTTCGTGCGTTGCGGCTATCACAATCTCACCGGCGGCATTGTCGCGGTGCATCGCGGCTACGCGCCGTGAGCGCTGCCGATACCCCATTCCGTGGGTTGCCGACGCCGGCGCTCGGCGCGGCCGAGATCGCGCTCAACCGCTATATCGGGCAAGACCCACGCGCGCTCGAACGCGCCGCCGCACTAGCCGGCCGCTCGCTGACGGTCTGCTTCTCCGATTTTCGCCTGGCCGTGACATTCATCGCCGAAACGCATGGCATGCAGCTGGTCGGCCTGCCCGAAGGTGAGCCGGACGTGCGTCTGACCGGACGTTCGACGGCGTTCGGCCGCGTATTCTTTGCCAGCCGCGACGCCGGTCGCGGCCAGAGCATCGCCGGTGCCGGACTGCGTATCGAGGGCGATATCGGCATCGCCCAGCAGTTTGCCGATCTGTTCGCCGGCGTCGATTTCAATCTGGGTGACCTGATCGATGCGCGGCTTGGGCCGGTGCCGGCCTACTTCGCGGAGCAGGGCTTGAAGACCGCGCGTTCGTTCTTTGGTCGCCTGCGGCGCGAACTGCCAGAACAGGCCGCCGAATATCTGCGCGAGGAATCGCGCGACGTCATCGGCGGCTGGGAGCACGAGCGTTTTGCCGACGACGTGGCTACGCTACGCGACGACGTCGAGCGCATTGCCGCCCGTGTCCGCCGCCTCCAGAAGACTCCTCGTTGATGCTTTCAAGATCTCGTCGCGCGCTGGAAATCCTGCGCACTGCCCGGGCATATGGCCTTGCCGACCTGATGGGCGACAGAGCCCCTGCCTGGCTGATCGGTCGGGCAGGGCGTTTCGATACCCCGGTTGAGGTGCGCTTGCGCCAGGCGCTGGAATCGCTCGGACCGGTATTCATCAAGTTCGGCCAGACCCTGTCCACCCGGCGTGATCTGTTGCCCGACGGCATGGCCGAAGAATTATCCAGCCTGCAGGACAACGTGCCGCCGTTTGACGGCGCCAAGGCGCG
>JAQIBT010000168.1 GCA_027858915.1 Salinisphaera sp. | reverse complement strand
TCGCGCACCAGATACTCGTAATGGGCGATCAGCATGATGGAGTTGCGCAAGGTGATCCCGAATACCGTCACGAAGCCGACCATGCCGCCCATCGAAAGCGTACCGCCCAGAAAGATCACCACGGCGAGTACACAGCCCACCAGCGCAAAGGGCAGATTGATCAGAATCAACAATAGATTTCGCGGCCGAGCCAGCACCAGCGACAACAACAGCACGATGAATATCGCCGCGATCAGGGCGCTGAGCAGCAGTTGTTGGGTGGACCTGGATTGTTGTTGTGCCGTGCCTGCATATTCGAGATAGCTGCCAGCCGGTAGATGAATAGCACGGGCAATACGTTGTTTTGCCGCGGCCACGAATGAGGCCGTGTCGCGTCCGGTCACGTTGGTGGTGACGGTTGCGACCCGTCGGCCGCCTTCGTGCAAGACAGTATTGCGGCCACTCGTGACATACACGCGGGCGATTTTGTTGAGCGGCACATACACGCCGCTGGCACTTTTGATTGGCAGGCGGCCGACGTCGGCGACGCTGGCGCGGTCCTTGCGCGGCAGGATGACCGATATATCGAAGATACGATCGCCGTCGTAGACCTGGCCCACGACGTCGCCGCCATACAGGGTATGCAGCGTATCCAGCACGTCCAGTGGATGAAATCCCCAGCGTTTCAGGGCTGCCGGTCGCAGATGCACCATCAGCTTGGGGCTGTTGGGCTGGGCCTGCAGGCGCACGCCGGTCGCCCCCGGTATCCGGCGCAGGACAGCCGCGATGGCCTGGGCCTGGTGATTCAGCGCATCGAGCTTTTGTCCGAACACGTGAATGACCACCGGCGCGGTCTGGCCGGAAATGGTCTCCTGGATGCGTTCGGACAAAAATGTGTTGATCGAGAAATCAGCGCCCGGAATTCCGGCCAGGGTTTTCTCTATTGCCCGCCGCGCGGTTTCCGATTGGGCGCCGGTCAGATGCTTGAGCGCTACGTCGAACTCGCTGGCGTTGGTGCCTGGAGTATCCTGGGATTGCGGCGCCCGGCCGACTTTCTGGGCCACCGAGCGCACAGAGGGCAACTTTGATAATTCACGCGTCACGGTCTTGCCGAGCGTCAAGGTCTGGCTCATCGAGGTGCCGGCGGCCTCTACCATATGCACGATGTAGTGGCCTTCCTTGAGCTGCGGAATAAAACGGGCGCCGAGGAAAGGCAAGGCGACCAGGCCGGCTAATGTCGCCAGTGCCACAAGGGAAATAACAAGGCGATAATGGCGTTCCACGCGGCTCAAAAGCCACCCGTAGCGGGGTTTGAGCCAAGCCGTCAGCGGCGGCTCGTGGGCCTTGAGCGAACGCCCCGCCAACAAGCCCACGCTGAGTGCCGGCGTCACCGTCAACGCAACCGCCAAGGAGGCCAGCGTGGCAGCGATATACGCATAGGCCAGCGGACCGAACAGACGGCCGGACACGCCCGGCAGGGTCAGCACCGGAATAAAGACCATGGCGATGGCGAGCGTGGCGTAGACCACGGCGCTGCGGACTTCCAGGGTGGCGTCGCGGATGACCCGCAAAAGCGCGCGGGGCCGCGCCATGGTCTGGTTGGCACGCAGGCGACGATAAATGTTTTCCACCGTAATGACGGCATCGTCGACCAGTAGGCCAACGGCGATCGCCAAGCCGCCCAGGGTCATGGTATTTAGGGTATAGCCCAGCAGTTCCAGCACCAGCGTTGCCGTCAGCAGCGACAAGGGAATCGCGGCCAGCGAAATAAGCGCTGTACGCCAGTTGAACAAGAACAGAAACAACACTGCGGTGACAAGCAAGCCGCCGATGGCAAGCGATGACCGCAGATTACCCACCGCCCGATCGACGAACGCCGCCGGCCGGAACAGATCGGGCACCAGCTGGATATGTGCCGCCGCGAGCGCGGGCTTGAGCCCATTGAGCGCGGCTTCGAGACGCCGGGTGACCTGCGGCGCGTTGGCACCGTACTGCTGGGTCACCACCAGCGCGACCCCGGGCTGGCCGTTGATCAGCGCCGCGCCCACCGGCGGCGCGGGGGCCGCCTTGACGGTGGCGACATCACCGAGCGTGATCGGTACGCCGTGGCGGGTGGTCAGCGTGACGGCGGCGAGTGCGCCCGGCGTGATCGACTGGCCCTGGGTCTGGAGTTGAATACGCTGGCTGGCGGTATCGATAAAGCCGGTGCCGCGGATACCGGTGGCGCGCCGCGCGGCCGCGGCCACATCGGCCACGGACAGCCGATATTGCACCAACTTGCCTGGGTCAGGCTGAATCTGCAGTTGTCGTACCTCGCCGCCGAACACCACCACATCAGCTACACCCTTGACCGCCAGCAGCCGCCGTCGCACCGTCCACTGCGCCGTCGTATGGACGGCCATGAGCGAGCGGGTGCTGGAGGTCAGCCCTGCAATCAGCACGGTGCCGGTAGACGAGGTCAGCGGCGTCATCACCGGCGCCTTGGCAGCCGCCGGCAATTGCCCAGCAATCGAAGCCAGCCGTTCGGCCACCACCTGACGATCACGATAGATATCGGTGCCGGGATCAAACGTGGCGGTAATCACCGACAATCCCAGTATTGATCCCGAACGCAACGACTGGATGCCGGGCACGCCGTTGACCGCAGTTTCGACCGGGGTCGTGACAAGCTGCTCGACCTGAGTAGGCGCTAGCCCCGGCGCTTCGGTCTGAATGACGACCTGTGGCGGCGCGAACTGGGGAAACACGTCGTACTGCGCGCTGCCCAGACGATAGCCGCCATACACCACCAGGAGTGCGGCAAGAGCGAGCACCAGCCAGCGGTGGTTGAGAGACGCAGTGATCAGGCGTTTGAGCATAAGCTAATCGCCGCCGCTCGCCTGGGGCGCGCTTGCCAGGGCCTGCACGGATGACAGCAAGGCAGCGCCCTGGGTGACTACTGTTTTGCCGGCGCTCAAACCGCTGGCCTGGAACCAACCGCCCGGCACCGGTCGGTCGGTACGTATCGGTTGGCGCAGGAACCGGTTGTTGTCGGTCTTGATATATGCCCAGGCGCTTCCCTGCAGCCAGACCACCGCGGCCTTCGGCACGACTACGCCGTGACGCTGGGGCCCGTAGGGTATCGAGGCGGTCACGCGCAGTCCGTAACGCAAGTCTTCTAGGCGCGACGTGGCAAGAAAATAATAGCTCTGGCCTTGCAGATCGGGCTCGACCCGGGGCGCGGGCGAGACAACCGATACCGTCGGGGTCGTGCCGCCGTCCAGCAATAGCCGCGCGGTCGACGGCGGATTGGCCAGCGTTTGGCCGAGCGGCAGGGTGAGCCTGAGCAAGCGGGTTTTGTCTTTGCTCAGTTTTTCAAAGGCTGGCTTGTCTTCGATCAGCCACCCGGCAATCACTGGCCCCCACTGGGCTTCAATCTGATGGGCTGTGCCCGAGCGGCTTGCAGTAGCGGCTTTGGCCGAAGCACGGTCGGATCGCCAGGCAGCGCGTGCCCCCTGAACCTCTTTCTTGGAAACGTTATGTCTCTGTTTATATAAACCCAATAGCCGCTGGTATTCAGCATGCGATGCCGCCAGTTGTGCCTGAAACCGACTTACTTTTGCTTGGGCGTTGGCCAGTTGCTGATAATCCGCCAGCAGCGGGCTGAGATCAATGACCTGGCCATAGGCCTGAAAGCGTTGTTGGTACGGGGTATTTTTGAGAGTTTTGGTCTGCAGACCGATCGCCTGTTGTGTGGCTTCATCGAGCTGGACGTAGGTCACGCCATGCTCGGTAAACACCCACTGCGGGGCTGCGATCGGCGGCCCGTCGTCATCATCGGCCTGCACTGCCGTGACGGCCATCAGACCGGCTCCCAGGATCAAAACGAGCAGCACGTGATGGGTCCATCGCATCATGAGGAAGCACTCTTCGCATCAGGTGGTGAGGATGAGTCCGGCATCGGCGGCGCTATATGCTGGATGGCGTGCGAAGTCGCGGTCGGTTTCCGCAGCGGATACTCCAGGGTGTTTTCCAGCGCGGCCAACGCTTTTTCGGCCTGGACCCGGGCCTGGAGTAAGGCCAGGCGATCGTTCTGGGTCTCCAGGCGGATACGCAACAGATCGACGCGGTTGCTTTCTCCTACTCGAAAAGCCGCGCGCGCGGACGCGAGCCGGCTATGGCTGGCACTGAGCAGATGTTGGGCCAATGTCAGCTTGTGGCGGCCGGCCTGATAGGCCGCAAGCGCGCTGTCAAACCGGGTCGTAATCTGTTCCTGGAGCACCCGAAAGCGTGCCGCCAACACCTGCCGTTGCGCGCGCGCCTGGGCGATCGGGCCCTGGTTCTGATTAAACACCGGCAGGCTGAGTGAAAAACCGATCGACCATCGGTGCGAGCCCTGGTCCCATTGATAACCAGGGCCGATCTGCAGGTCGGGATACTGGCGTGCGATTTCCAGCTTCAGTGCCTGCGCGCTGGCGGCATATCGCATCAGGGCGGCGCGAATATCGGGGCGCCGGGTCAGCGCATAAGTCTTGAAGCGCGCGACCGGCAGGCTGTTGGATGCCGGCAGGTCTTGCATGGCAGCGAAGTCGAGTGTCACGCGGTGCAGCGCCGCCACCGGCACCCCGACCGCGCCGGCCAGCGCGGTACGCGCCTGACGCTCAGCGGCCTCGGCGTCTGCCCGGGCCAGCTGCGCATTGGACCATCGCAGCCGGGCCTGCACCACTTTGTACTGCGAGGTCTGGCCGGCACTGAGACGTTGTTTGAGGGCGGCCAACAGGGCACTGGCGTCCTGAAACTGGGCATCCAAAAGCGTTCTCCGTCGCTGCGCGGCGTCCAGCTTGAGCAACGGTTGGCGAACATTCGCCCGGATCTGCCACGCGGTTTGAATCACGTCCAGACGCGCTGCCTCGGCCTGGTCGAGCGCCTCGGCGGTTCGATAAGCGCGCTTGCCGGCGGTCACGATCGGCACGTTGACGGAAAGGCCGATGGTCCACGGCGACAGAGCGCCCGGGTTGGTTATGTACTCTGGAAGAAATTGCAGCGTGGGGTTGGGATAGGCGCCAGCGGTAATCGCCTTGGCCCGCGCACTCGCCCATTGCGCACGAGCCAGAGCGAGTTTTGGATGATAATACAGCGCGGCCAGGGTCAACTGATCCAGCGTCCAGCGGTGCAGCGGCCATGGCGCAACGCATTCACCGAGTTGGGTTTGCATGAAGTCACGCAGGCCCGCGCCATCGAGAGACCGTTGCGAGAACGCCGCAGCGGTGGCTGGCGCCGACAGCGGCTGGGGACGATACGTGGCGCAGCCAG
>JAQIBT010000166.1 GCA_027858915.1 Salinisphaera sp. | reverse complement strand
CACGCGGCATGAGGCTGTGCTGGCAGTAGTCATGGCCCGCGTCGCGGATCATGCGCTCGTCTTCGCTGAGCTGGGCCTCCAGGTTCAACGGATCGGCCCAGATGAAATCCTTCATGGCGTTCTCCTTTCATGTCATGCACAAGGCCGATCGCGGACATCGCCGCCCCGCACCGCTGTTTCAGCACGATCATAGCGATCTGACCCGGTATAGCGCACGCGACCGTTATGTGAAATATCATTTCGAATAGCTCGGAAGCCTATGCTGGGTAGAGCGCCTGTGCAAGCACCAGCAGGTCCGTCTGACAACGACAGAAAAGTCGCGCTGACGATTGACGCGGCAACTCATGCGACCTACGGTTGCTGAATCAATAATAAAACTCTGTTTCAACCTAACCGGAGGAAATGATGTCCACTACGAAAAGCCAAACTTTCACCAAGCCGAACGACGCGGAATGGGCGGTCCGAAAGGATCTGGCCGCTGCCTATCGACTGGTAGCGCTGTACGGCTGGGACGATCTGGTGTTTACCCATCTGTCGGCCCGCGTACCCGGTCCGGATCATCATTTTCTGATCAATCCCTACGGCTATCTGTTCGAGGAGATCACGGCATCGTCGCTGGTCAAGGTCGATGCCGAAGGCGAGATTGTAGATCCGGGCGCGACCAATCGCATCAACCCGGCCGGCTTTACTATCCACAGCGCGGTCCATATGGCGCGCGAAGAAGCCGGCGCCGTGCTGCATCTTCACGCAGCCGACGGCGTGGCGGTCAGTGCCCATGCCGATGGCCTGCTGCCGCTGAGCCAGACTGCCATGCTCTGCCTGCCGCATATCGCCTTTCACGACTATGAAGGCGTTGCCCTGGATCTGGCCGAGCGCGAACGCCTGATTGCCGACCTGGGCGACAAGGACATCATGATGCTGCGCAACCACGGCACGCTGACCGTAGGCCGAGATGTCGGCGAGGCCTTCATCTACATGCATTTTCTGATGAAGGCCTGTCAGATCCAGGTCCGTACGCTGGGTATGGGCCCGCCTTGTCTGCCGTCTGCGGCTGCTCTCGATACCACTGCCGAGCAGGCCCAACAACTGGGAGCGGCCGGCAAACTTGCCTGGCCGGCCCTGCTGCGCAAACTCGAACGCATGGGCAGCGACTACGCGACGTAATCCCGCGATGTCTGGCAACGGTGCCCGGTTCGGTCCCGGCCGAGTCAGTCGTGAGTGTGTCGGGCTGCCGGCTCGCCGCGCTTGCAGGCGGCCTTGCATGCCTGGCTGCAGAATCGGATCTCGGCCCAGCTGCGCGCCCATTTACGGCGCCAGGTAAACGGCCGGGCGCAGTGCAGGCAATACTTTTCGGGCAGATCAAATTTCTTGCGCATGCGCGCCATTTGCTATCCTCCGGAGCGGCGTCCACTGCCTTTTCATACGCCCCCGCCGGTCAGATCAGGCGGGCGCGGTCGTCAACCTCTCGCGCATGGCCAGGGTCGCGGCCAGCGTACGCAGCCGTGGCACAGCCACCCCGTGGCGCTCTGCCAGCGCGACCACGTTGCCCAGGATAGCGTCGATCTCCATCGCCCGGCCGGCCAGATAATCCAGTGCCATGCTGTTGCGATACGCCGGCATCTGGCGGGTGCCCGCTATGTTCCTGTCGATCGCATCGGCGGGTAGCGGATGGCCGTCGGCGGCGGCTACGGCCATGACTTCGGCCATCAGGTCGCGCACCAGGGCCTCACCGCCGGGGCTGTCCAGCATGGTCAGGGTGTCGGCGCCGCCGGCCAGTACCGACAGCGGGTTGAACGGCGTATTCCACAGGCTCTTGCGCCAACGCTCGGCCAGCACATTTTCGGCCAGCTTGACCTTGACGCCGCCTGCCACGAGCAGCACTTCCAGTGCCCGGCAGGCGTCGCTGACGCCCTGTGGCCAGGCGCCCAGGGTGAGCTGGCCAAAGGCCTTGTGCTGGATACGCCCTGGCCCGGTGCGGCTGACCGCAATAAAAGCCAGAGCGCTGATCAAGGGGTTGTCGACAAACGCCGCAGCGATATCGGCCTCGATATCGATGCCGTTCTCGATCAGCACAATGCAGCTGTCAGGACCGACCCATGGCGCGATCAGCGCCGCTCGGTCTACCTCGGGCAATACTTTCACGCAGCACAGGACATAGTCGGGAATAGTCTCGGCGGACTCACCATCGTAGTAAACCGCATCAGGCCGATATGACAGATCGCCGAGCGGACTGTCGATCACAAAGCCCGCCTCGCGAACAGCGGCATAATCCGAGCGCAGCACCACACTCACCCGAGCGCCGGCGCGCTGGAGAATAGCCCCGTAGAAGCCGCCGATCGCCCCGGCGCCGACAATCAGTACATGCGGCTTGTCTGCCATCGGTCTACTCCGTCATCCGGCTTGAAGCCAATTGTTACCAGCCGGAAAAAATATCGACGTCTGGGTTGACGACGACTCGTTGTGCCGGCTGCGGGTCGGCATCAGGCCGCGTCCTGCGCAGCCAGCAGCCGCGCGCGCAGGCCAGCCATATGATATTCACGGTCGCCCAGATAATGGTCGATCATGACGATGCGCTTGGCGTAGTGCGAGATCGACGACTCGTCCATCATGCCCATGCCGCCGAACAGCTGGATAGCCTCCTCGGCCACCAGGCGACCGGCCTTGCCGACCATTGCCTTGGCGGCCGACAGGCGCTGGCGACGCTCAATTTCGGGACTGTCCAGCGAACAGGCGGCCCACAGGGTGAGCGAACGCACTTTTTCCAGCGCCATACGCATCTCGACCATACGATGCTGCAGTGCCTGGAAGCTGCCGATCGGCACCCCGAATTGCTTGCGGTCCTTGAGATACTGCAGGGTCAGGTCGCAGGCTACTTCCATGGCGCCCGAGGCTTCTGCGCACAAGGCCACGATGCCACGGTCGATAGCGTACTGCAGCGCGCCGGCGGCCTTGCCTTCTTCGCCCAGCAGCGCGTCGCCGTCGACCTTGACGTTGTCCAGCGTAATCTCCGCGCCGCGATGGCCGTCAATGGTGGGATAGCCGCGACGGCTCACGCCGTCGGAGTTGGCATCGACGATGAACGCGCTCAGCCCGGCCGCCGAATCGACGTCGCCGCTGCTGCGGGCGATCACAATCAGTTTGTGGGCAGTGTCGCCGTTGAGCACGACCGACTTGGCCCCGTCGAGTGTATAGCCGTCGCCCGACTTCTCGGCGGTGGTCTCGATCCAGTAGGGATCGTAGCGACCGGCGGCTTCATAGCAAGCCAGCGCATAGCGGGTTTCGCCGCTCAGGATCGGCTCGATTAGCGCGGCCTTGCTGGCGTCGTCGGCAATTGCGTCGATGAAGGTGCCCGAAAGCACCACGCTCGACAGATACGGCTCAACCACCAGACCACGGCCGAAGCCTTCGGCCACGACCATGAGCTCGGCGCCGCCGCCATTGAAGCCACCGGCGGCCTCGGAGAACGGCACGCCCAGCAGGCCCAGCTCGGCGAACTGGTTCCACAGATCGGCCGAGAAGCCGGTCTCGGAGTTGACGATCTTCTCGCGCGCGTCGAAGTCGTACTGGTCAGCCACCACGCGGTCGACCATGTCTTTCAGCATGCGCTGCTCGTCACTGTAGGTAAATTCCATCGTCTGTTCCCTTGTCCGGCGCCAGTCCTAAAGACCGAGGATCGCCTTGGAGATGATGTTCTTCTGGATCTCGTTGGAGCCGCCGAAGATCGAGAGCTTGCGCAGGTTGAAGTACGTCGGTGACGCCGGCCTGGCGAATTCCGGCCCCACTATCTCGTCTTCTTCCGGAATGAAGGGCAGCGCATAGGGGCCGGCCGCTTCGCGGTAGAGATTGGAGATCGCCTGGCGCACTTCCGTGCCCATAATCTTCAAAAACGAGCTTTCGGCGCCCGGCATGCCGCCGGCTTCAGCCGCGGCGACCGTGCGCAGGTTGGTCATCTCGACCGCCATCAGCTCGATTTCCAGGTCGGCAATACGGTCAGCGAAGCTGGGCTGCTCAATGAGCGGCTTGCCCTGCATCCTCTGGGTACGGGCGATGTCCTTGAGATCGGCCAGCGCGGCCTTGGAAATACCCACGCCGGCGATGCCCGTGCGCTCAAAGGTGAGCAGATATTTCGCGCAGGTCCAGCCCTTGTTCTCCTCGCCCACCAGATTATCCAGCGGCACCTTCACGTCATCCAGGAAGACTTCGTTGACCTCGTGCTCGCCGTCCAGGGTGATCAGCGGGCGCACAGTCACGCCCGGCGTGTTCATATCGACCAGCAGAAAAGAGATGCCTTCCTGCTTCTTGACGTCGGGATCGGTGCGCACGAGCACAAAGATCATGTTGGCGAACTGGCCCAGGGTGGTCCAGGTCTTCTGACCATTGACGAGATAGTGCTCGCCGTCCGCATCTCGCTGGCGCACCGCGCGCATCTTGAGGCTGGCCAGATCGGAGCCGGCGCCCGGCTCGGAATAGCCCTGAGCCCACCAGTCCTCCATGCTCAGGATCCGCGGCAGGTAATAATCCTTCTGCGCCTGGGTGCCGAACTTCATGATCACCGGTGCGACCATGTTGATGCCGAACGGCAGCAGTCGTGGGGCACCGGCCTCGGCGGTCTCTTCCTCAAAGATATGCTTCTGGATCGGGCTCCAGCCCGGGCCGCCATATTCCACCGGCCAGTGCATGGCCAGCCACCCCTTGGCGGCCAGCGTCCGGTGCCACGAGACCATTTCGTCGCGGGTCAGACGTTCAAAGCGCCGGCCCTTGTCGGCAATCTCGCGCGGCAGATTGGCAGCGATGAAAGCACGCACCTCGTCGCGAAAAGCCCGTTCAGCGTTGTTGTATTCGATATCCATTGTGATTTCCCTAAAGATCGCCGAAACGCTTGCCTTCGCGGGCCAGCCTGGCCAGCAGCGGCGAGGGCTGCCAGCCGTCGTCGCCGGTCTGCTCGTAAAACTGCTGAATGCGGGCGTGCACGGTGTCGAGTCCGATCTGGTCGGCCCAGAACATCGGTCCGCCGCGATAGACCGGAAAGCCGTAGCCGTAGATCCAGACGATATCGATATCGGCCGCACGCTGGGCAATGCCTTCCTCGAGAATTTTCGCGCCTTCGTTGACCATCACATACAGACAACGCTCGCGGATTTCCGTCTCGCTGATCTCGCGCGTGCTTATGCCCTGCGCCTTGCGGTACTTGTCGACCTCGGCGGCGGTCACGTCCGAGGGCCGCGGGGTGCGATCGCCTTCGGCATAGTCGAAGACCCCGGCGCCTGTCTTCTGCCCCCAGCGCTCGGCTTCGGCCAGCGCATCGATCCAGTTGTGCTCGGGCGCATTAGCGGGATCATCCTCGCGCAGGCCCTCGCGAATGCGCCAGCCCACATCCAGACCGGCCAGATCGGCCATCGCAAACGGGCCCATCGGCAGGCCGAAGTCGTAGAGCACCTGGTCGACCTGAGCCGGCGTAGCGCCTTCGTTGACCAGCTGCGTGGCCTGCTCCTGGCGCCGGTGCAACATCCGGTTGCCAACAAAACCGTGGCAAACGCCGACCAGCACGCCGACCTTGCCGATCCGCCGGGACAGCGCCATGACCGTGGCGATGACGTCGTCAGCGGTCTGTTCGCCGCGCACGTTCTCCAGCAGTTTCATGACGTTGGCGGGCGAGAAGAAATGCGTACCAATAACTTCCTGCGGGCGCGCGGTAGCGCGGGCGATTTCGTTGACATCAAGCGTCGACGTGTTGGTGGCCAGAATCGCACCGTGGCGGCAGACGCGGTCCAGCTCGCCGAACACCTGTTTCTTGACCTGCATGTTCTCGAACACTGCCTCGATGACCATATCCGCCGTCGCGAGGTCGTCGTAGGCCAGCGTGGCGGTCAGCAGCGACATGGATTTTTCGACCTGATCGGCCGTGATGCGGCCTTTTTTCGCCGTGGCCTCGTAGTTGCGCCGGATCAGGGCCACACCCTTGTCCAGGGCTTCCTGTTTCATTTCCAGCAGGGTCACCGGGATTCCGGCAGACAGGAAATTCATCGCAATGCCGCCGCCCATGGTGCCGGCCCCGACGATGCCTACGGTCTCGATACGACGTTTCGGCGTATCACCGTCGAGATCCGGAATCTTGGCGACCTGGCGCTCGGCAAAGAACACATGCCGCTGGGCGGCCGATTCGGGCGACTTCATCAGCTCCACGAACAGCTCGCGCTCGCGGGCCATGCCGTGGTTGAAATCCAGCTCGACGGCTGCCTGGACCGCCTTGATACAGGCAAACGGCGCGACAAAGCCGCGCTGCCTTCGGGCGATCGACTGCTGGAATTCGCTGAACACACTGGTTTCGACCGCGCCCACCGCCAGATCCGCCACCTGGCGGCGCGGCGCCTGGTCTGCAACCAGCCGTCCGGCATAAGCCAACGCCGAGGTCCGCAGATCATCACTCGCGATCTCATCAATCACGCCCATATCCTGCAACTGGCTTGCCGCCATCGGCTTGCCAGCCACGATCGTCTCCATCGCCGCTTTGGCACCGATCAGTCGCGGCAGGCGCTGGGTACCACCAGCCCCCGGCAGCAGGCCCAGATGCACTTCCGGCAGACCCATACGGGCGCTATCCAGCGCCAGGCGATAATCGCAGCCCAGCGTGACCTCCATGCCGCCGCCCAGCGCGGTACCGTGAATGGCCGCGATCACGAGCTTCTCACTTGCCTCGATGCGGTCAATGACCTCCGGCAGACCGGGTTCCGCAGGCGGCTTGCCAAATTCACGAATATCGGCGCCGGCCGGAAATGTCCGCCCGGCACCGATAATGACCAATGCGGCGGCCTCGGCATCGGCCAGCCCCTGGTCCAGCGCGTCCAACAGTCCCTGGCGCACCGCCTGGCCCAGCGCATTGACCGGCGG
>JAQIBT010000152.1 GCA_027858915.1 Salinisphaera sp. | reverse complement strand
CGGTAGAAGATATTCTCGACCAGCTCAAGCACGGCACCGCCGCGTGACGTCGCGGTCGCTTGGCAAAACGCACTTCGCGTATCGAATCGGCGACCCCGACGGCGAGTACCCGATTTTTGACGCCGCTGGCTCTACCCAGGCATCCGGCCGCTGGCACTACAAAAGCACGCCGGTTATTTACACATCGGCCTATTACTCAACGGCCATGCTTGATCACCAGACTATAGATAGCGGAACGCGTCGAGCGTTTTTCTACAAGGCTTCATCACAGAAAACGGTGGGCGTGACAATACGCGTCCGACCAACGCTTTCATGCTGTAGCAGGCTGGCGCGGCGGTCACCCGTCACCATATAATCAGCGTCACTCAATGTCGTCGAATTCAACGCTGAAATCCCGGCTTGATGGTCCTATAGCCAAGTTGTGTTCGTACATGGTCACGCGGGTTGTTCCAGATAAACAGCTGTAGCGTATCTCATATTGTCTGACCAAAATTCGCTGGATCTCACGAGGCTCGAACTGAAACAGTTGCTCGCCGACGTAGGGGTTGGTCAATAGAATTGTCGGGGCCTGACTTAGCGCCTGCACCGCTAGCGCCGCGGCCGGCTTGTTCGCTGGCGCCAGGAATGCGTACAAACGAGCCAGGTCTGAAATCGCCTCGTGGGTCCAATTCAACTCCATTAGCGAGGTATCGGAAGCGGTTCACCCGTACTCAGACTGTCAGCCCATGCCTGGACAGACGCGTGGTCGATGACACGGCCGGCATCCACATCGGCCAGCGCCTCATGCGTGAGCCGGTCGCGTTCCTCCTCTTGGGCGATCCAGGACGAGAGTGCCTGTTTCATGATCCAGCCGCGCGAACGCTCAAGTCGCTCGGCCAGCTTGTCTACCTTCTCCGCCATCGGGATGGGAACGTGGGCGGTCAGAACTCGCGTTTCGGCTTTTGCCATTGTCAATCACCTTGTTCAACCAGCAAATGCC
This sequence comes from Salinisphaera sp., assembly GCA_027858915.1. Classification (GTDB taxonomy): domain Bacteria; phylum Pseudomonadota; class Gammaproteobacteria; order Nevskiales; family Salinisphaeraceae; genus Salinisphaera. The sequence continues at coordinate 2,020 of JAQIBT010000152.1, read as the reverse complement.
ATTCGGCGAATCGGGCCAGCACAGCCGCCGGCGAGTCCCATTGCGACCCATTAGAAATCGTTGGCGCACAAGCCAGACGTCTACAGGTTCACATGCGAAACGTCGGCGATGAGCCGCCTTCGCCGGACAAGAAAACACGCACGCGGTTGGTCTCCTCGGACACCAGCGTTACGAGATAATCCCAGAACGCCGGCATTTCCACCGTCTGAGCCACGACGTCCGCCGGCAGAAACCGTTGCATCTCGGCTCGAAAGTGCTCAAACATCGCGGGCTTTGCTTCCAGCGCATGGCTGCGCCGCCCCAGCTTGTCGAGAAACTCGCCTATACCAAGATTGCGACCCTGAAGCTTGATTGGCAAAAGCGTCAGGGGCAACGTTACGTTCTGCTGATGCAACCAGGCTATATCCCAGAGATCCCGGTTTTTCAGGCGTAGCGCCAATGCCACGAACTTATCGACCAGTATTTCTCCCCGGCTTTGCGCATTCACGATAAGGCCCGAGGTGCCCATATCCACGCCGTAATAATTGCGCAGCATCATAGGCCGACTATCGTGGCTGGGCAAAGCACAGACGTCCACGTTAATCCGTTGAGAAGGCAGGTCGCGCTGCCCTGGGCGCGTCACGATCTGGAGTTTCCAGGTATCGACATTGCCTGTCTCGCGGACAGGGGCTTCGACGGCCACGAGCAAGTCGTATTTACGCTGCAAGCGATTCTCGAGCACGCCGCCGAGATTCGCGAGCTGCTCGCGGGTAAAGTCCGTGCCCCCGTTAAAATCAAGATCCTCGCTCAGGCGACTGGAGCCATAACAAAGGCGCAAGCATGTGCCCCCGATGAACGTCAGGCCGGCCAGCATCCCGGCTGCGCTCATTTCACGAAGAATATCGTGATGGATCAGTTCCTTTTCCACCACAACGCGCAACGGCGCCAACGCCGACTGATGCGACATCGCCTCGTCTACGAGGTCGTCAAACAAGCTCATCGGCAGTCTTCCAGTCAATCAGGTCAGTATTGCGACGGGCGACCTGCATATCCTTGATGGCAAGCGTCACGTTCGCACGCCACAGTCGGCAACGCCGGTCATAGGCAAGCCAATGCCGCAACGCGCTCGGGCGCCTGCGCGTGTGGACGAACTCGATAGTGCCCCATATCCCACATCGAATGACGCTGCTTCGCCCGGAACTCATCAACGTAATCCAATTGATGGGCACCTGCGAGATCACACCAGCGTCGCTGAGCACGGTTTCAAGACTAAGATAGTTGAACCCGTCGGCCCGCAGACGCGCGGCTGCATGGAACAGAACCAGGCCTCGCGGATATTCGACCCGCTCGTACAAATAAACGCCGCGACACACACGCCGCAGCAGCGCTGCCCGCTCAGCACGCCGTAACAAAGCTCTCAGCGCGCCCGGCGCCAAATCGGGCAGAGCGCCGCGCAGGTCGGCGGTTGTAAAGAGGTAGTGCTCTGCGTTCGCCAGGTCAGCCAGGGTCTGAGATAGGTACTTTAGTGGTTGCATGACGTCTGGCACTCATAATGTTACGGAAAGCGTAACTTAGTGCCGAGCAAAAGAGCAATAAATACCCCCCCCGCTTCGCTTATCGTTCCAGACGAACAGCCGCGTAGGTCGGATTAGCTGCCTTGCACCGTAATCCGACAGCCGAACGGCCGGCCGGAACAACCGAGCGTCGGATTACGCGCTGCGCGCTAATCCGACCTACGGGTAGGACATTGCGTGCAGGCCAAAACTGGCTTTCGCCAGGATAGTGCTTGGCCAGTGATACGATCGATTATCGAAACGTCAGCATCGCGCGTCTATAGACGCCGGTCGGTAAACAGACGCGTTGCCTGCACCTGAGACTGAACCACACGATCACAGAATAGTGATGCCAGCGGCTACCGACGCGTTCCGCAAGGCGACATCCAGCGTGGCAAGCGGCGTATTCCCGCGCAGCGAGAGTTCCAGATAAGCAGCATCGTACGAAGACAGCGAGTAGCGACGCGCGAGTTCAAGCGTAGTACCCA
>JAQIBT010000121.1 GCA_027858915.1 Salinisphaera sp. | reverse complement strand
TGCGGGGTATCACGGTTGATCGGTCGGAATCTATCGGCCATGAGAACCTCGAAATCCGGCGGGCTGCAGTTCTGTTATTTTATCAGGATCGCGGTGGGTTGAGTCCGACAGACTCCTAGGCGTCGCCCTCAAGACGCTTCGGGAACGTAGAACTCTTTCCCTGCGTGAAGTCGGCCAGTTATCGTCGGTGGATCATGCCTATGTGCATCGCCTGGAAACGGGCGAAAAGACGAAGCCATCCCAAGACCTTGTTGAGAAGCTGTTGAAGGTCCTCAAGCCAGGAAAAAGAGATTCTGCGCTCGTGATGTGGCTGGCTGACCATGCAGACGCTGATCCAGACCTCGTCGAATTTGTGCTACAAGACCCTTCGATCAGTATCGAGATTTTTTCAGCTGCGGCCGGGGTCAGGCATCGGGGAAATGCGAGACCTGATCCTGCAACGCTGATCACTCGAATAAAGAGAGTCTTCGAAGACGACGAGGATGACTAAATATGGACGAGGCGGAGGTCAGACATAAAGCACGTGCATTTGTTGCGAAAGTCGATGCTTCTAACATCCGAGAAGACCTGTCCCCGTATGTCACCGCAGCTAATGCCAAGGTGAAGAAGGATGAGCTTGGCGAGGGGGAATCCGGCTACACCATCACCAAGCCAAATGGTAGGCACATCATTACGGTGAACTCCTTGGAAGCCAACGAACGCCAGCGATTCACCATCTGCCACGAAATAGCTCATATCGTGCTTGACTTGGACTCGAGTCACGAGGAAGTGCCGTCCTGGTCCTACGCCAAACGACATCCAAACGAGATTGCTTGCGACACGTTTGCCGCCGAACTGCTTATGCCTTATCAGCAATGGCTTTCCGTCGTTCCGAAGGAAGAGCCTTCCCTGAAGCTTATTCAACATATGGCCGATTTGTTCAGCACCTCATTTCCCGCCGCTGCCTCAAGATTTGCCAGTCTCAGCGATGCACCGTGTGCCTTCGTCACAATAGAGCGTGGCGCAGTACGATATGCCGCACGCTCCATGCCTTTGAGGCAAGCGAGAGCCTGGATATCCCCGCGGTCGATGATTCCTGCTGGTTCCGTTGCTTATCGAATCAGGTCCTCTGAGAGCGACACAATCGATACAGGGGAAGTCTCGCAGGACGTATGGTTCGACAACTGGGAACAGGGTCTTTATCTGTGGGAGCTTTCCAGGCACTACGCACGCACTGACACCACCATCTCGCTGCTATGGTTCGATGGTGAAGACTTGCCGGAGGCCGAAGTGAACCGTTTCGGCGCACGAGTCGAAGACGACGGTGGCTTGCCCGAACTCACGGGCGAACTCCCCTGGCCAGGCCGAAGCCGGCGTCGCTAGCGAAACCTGACAGCGTCATCTCGGGATACCCCTTACCTTTTAGGCTTTTTGGGTGTGAACCGCCCCGGTTTTATCGGAGACCGATGGGTTTGAGTTATGCCGTTTCGACAGACCTTGGTGATGTGGCATAGAAGTTCGCTTCTGCCTCGGCCGGCGGCACACGGCCAATCGTGCCGAGCGGACGTTTTCGGTTGAACCAGTCGGTCAGTCAAACGTCGCTAATTCCACGGCTTTCAGATCGGGCCCACGAACGCGCCAACGCTTTGACGCGCTCGGGTTCCTCACGGGTTTGGCCGTCCTGCGGGCCCAGGTTACCCTTGGCCTGGCGCACCCAGTTGCGCAGCGTTTCCGGTGTGCAGCCGAATTTGCCCGCGATCGAGCCAATGGCAGCCCACTGCGAGTCGTACTCGCCCTGATGTTCAAAAACCATCCACACCGCGCGTTCGAGGACCTCGGCAGAATAATCGGTTGCTCTGTTTCTTGGCTCCTGTCTCTCGAGCGTTGGAGCCTCCGACGAGGGCCTGTTGCCGTTTCACACGGCCCCGCGTTGCGACCCATTGTGTGGCAGACAAGGCGCAGGCCGCCGGCCGCAGTCATTCTGCAGTCAAGCCCTGCAACGCCGGATGGCGCACAATGGGCCGCAACCCGAAGGGACGGCGGCTATTTTTCCGCGATACAGCGTTGCAGCTCGCTTATGTAGCCCGCTACACGGCGCTCACTGCGCCTTGCTCTTGTCAAAAAATAGCCGCCGGCGCGGCGTCGCATTAAACGGCAACAGGCCCGAGTCCGGGGCGATTCAATCTGCAATAAGGCGCAACATTACCTGTCCGCTCTGGGTCGCGATCAGCCGATAGTAGAACTCGCCGCTTAGGCCTTTGACGGAACGCTCGGTGCTGAGGGCAAATCTGCACGCTTTTGTTGATATCCAAAGCATTCCGTCTTGAAATGTAAATAACGTTCGCACCCTCGATTGAGTCCGTGTATCAGTCGCCGTAAGCCGCTTACTCGGCTGCGCCGATATCACTCGAGTCAGCCTGCTGCTGACCATTGCTCTCTTGGCGTCGCGCGCGCTGGGTGATCGATTCGATTCGAGACAGATCCAGGGTGATGTCGTCGGCCGATAGTTCCAGGCGGGAATACTTCTCGCCGTCCTTCTCCCAGCTGTTTTGCACCAAGGTGCCCTCGACCTTCACGCGGAAACCCTTGTCGAGCACACGCGCGGCATGTTCGGCCGCCGCGCCCCAACGGGACACGTTCAGCCAGAAACCGCCTTTGTCCTTGAAGCCGTCGTCGCCGTCTGGGACGGGACGATCACAGTACATACGCACCTCGGCGACTTGGCGGTTCTCACCGTTGACGGTGACGGTTTTAAGTTCGGGGGCGGCAGCGAGATTGCCGCTTGCGGTGAAAGAGTTCGACATCGGTTCGCTCCGTTGGTCAGGTGTGGGAGCCGCTATTCGGCAGGGACAGCCTCGACCGGAGCGGCGCGCCATACAACAATGAATCGCGTATCGCGACGGTGGAATTTAGGTCCGCGGCCGCGTTCACGCGATGGGCCAGTTGAGATCGAGATAACCGGGCTTGACGGCGGAGCGCTTGATTCATGAACTCTGATTGATCTGGCACATTCAATCGGAGCACACGTCCTTCCGCTGTCGTCGTGCGAATTCAATGCGGTAATCAAAGGGTGGCCACACTGTGGCCACCCTTAGGACACCAATTGATGATCGGCTCAGATCATCACAGAGAGCAAGACGGGTCGGTCGCTGATGGCGTGGATGGTTATCCGGAACCGTTATCGTTGCCAGACACGCGGGCTGGGAGGCCGTCACGCTCCATGACCTTGATCGTGTCCAGAGCGTCGAGCCAATCCTGAAGCCGATAGAGCTCGTAAGTGGCGATCGACAAGCGCATGTTGAGATAGACACGTCGTCGCTCGTAATTGAGCCAATGCCGGCGCGCCGATTCGGGCACGCGGGCGAGCAGTGCCTGGCCGGCGTCACCCGTCAGATTGATCGCCGTCGTCTTGTTCGTTCCCCACCGTCGCGCGCTCGATTGACGCCACCTATAGAACGTCAGGCTTCGGTCGTTGTAGCGCACGATCTTGGCCGGTGCCTTTGGAAACTGAGCCTGGAATGCCTCGCAGAGTTTGGTGCCCTCGGTTTCGCCGTTTCGGATGATCTGCTCAATCGCTGCTATTCGCTGCCGTGCCTCCCTTACCCTTAAAGGGCCCTTTAAAGGGAGTACGTCAAAAACTGCGGCAGCGGCTTCGTCAGATTGGGGGGTCATAGCTGCAGGCCTACGACGGGTCGTCATTCGCCCGTTCCCGGGCGTCTGGATCTGAATCAGCCGCGTCGTCGTCCGTCTCGTCCGGGGTGGTCACATTGTGGCCACCCTCGTTGGATGACTGCTGCAACCCCTCGATCGCCGGCGCATGCTCTGGGCGCAGCTCTCCGTCGATCACGGCCTGAGGCAGCTCGCCCATGGCCTGTTTCGCAATCTCGGCACGACGGGTGCGGTCGATGATGTCTTTCCGGGTTACCGCCGTGGTTCGATACCCCTGGGCCGAGGCAAAGGCCCGGCGAACGGCTCGCCCGGCGGCCTGCAACAGGCGTTCGGAGGCGTCGCGCGTCATCAGGCCCACATGGCGCGCGGTCAGCGCCGACAGCACCAATTCGTCCATGTCGACGAGCAACCAGCCGCCCATGTAGCCGTAAGGATTCGAGAAGGTGAGCTCGACCTTGGCGGGCTCGATGGAATGTGCCAGACCCACCTGCACTGCCGACATGCGTTCCATGTCGGATTCGATGGTTTGCTTTACGGTTGCCAGTTCGTCCTTCGATTCGGTCAGCGCCTGTTCGACCTGCAGCAGATACCAGTCGGCATAAGGATCATTGCGCGCGGCACCGGCCCAGATCGTGCGCACTATTGCGCCGTAGCGATACAGTCCGATGATCGGCGGCTTGCCATCCGTGCCGCGGCGCCCTTGTAGTAGCCGTTGCGCTTGACGCGTCTGGAGTGTCATCTCGACAAAATTGCGTAGCCGGCCGGGCACGATCGCGCTCGTGCCCGTGCTGGAAGAGGGCGTGTCGGTCATGCGATCTCCGATATGTCAGTCGCGACATCAGCTGCCGCAGTGATCAGACTCCTATCAACCGTAGAGATCCCGCGACAGATGGGCACTAGGAAACACCGATGATGGCCAGCCGATTTTTTCGGGAAGGCTGGCCACAGTGTGGCCATGGACACGACATCGCGGAGGTGGCCACAGTGTTGCCAATCTTCGATTTACATAGGGGAAGGGTCGGCGCTGGCGGCGGCCCAGCCCAGGTCTCGCAACTGTCGTTTCAGCTGTTCCAACTGATGGCGCAGCCGATCCCGTTGGGACTCGAGGGCAGCGCGACTGCCCGGTGGCGCGCCCGGAATCAGGGTCGACTCCAAGCCCTGGATCTCGCTCCGCAGGTTGCGCATCTGCTGGCGAATGTCGCTCGCTTCGGCATTCGCCGGCGAGTTCGATCGGTTCGTCTTTTCGGGTTGGGGCGGTGCGCCAACCGGCTGGAATGTGCCCGACTGAAGACGTTTGCACAGCGCTACGGCGTATCCGACCGGGCTGCGCAGCGGATTGTCCGGATCCCGCAGCTTGCGGGCCAGGGCATCGAGAACGTCCTGACGCTGCTGCGAGCACAGAGCCCGCGAGCCAAAGGCGCGCTCGATCAGCGTACGCTCGTTTGCCGGTAGCGAATTCGGCCAGTGTAGCGGTGGTTTCATCTCAGAACTGGCTACACTGTGTCCGTTTGGCCCGGTGGTGATTTTTTCCTCGCGCGCGGAATTCGAGTCACTGTTTGTAGTAGTAGTTTTATTACTACTACTACAAGTAGGGCCGTATGCAAATTTTGCATCGTAGCCTGTATATTTCGTAACATCCGGTTTTTTATGCTTATTATCTCCATGTGCAGAATTTGCACTTGGGGTTCGCTCTCCATATGCGGAATTTGCACTTGGCTCTCCATATGCAAATTCCGCAGCCGATGAGAGGGTGGCCACAGTGTGGCCACCCGGCATCATCAGATCGAAGAAACTGCCGCCACCGCTCCGAACCGCCTCGGCGGCTTCGCGACGACGCATGATTGGATCGGCTGGCTCCAGGGGATCCTGGTCTTTCTGCAGTGCCTGATCGATGGTCGCCAATGCGGCTTGCGCTGCTCGGCTGACATATCGATCGCCGCTGTCTTTGCTCGACTCAAGCAGCCGCAGATAGCTGCCATCGAGCCGATTGGCATCGTGAAGCGAGCAAGGCTCATTGTGAATGGCGTTGATGGTCCCGCAATAACGCCCCTGCTCATCCCGCACACGCCTGTGCTGACTGATCCAGCGACAAACCCGGAGCAGGGTGCGGTCGCGCTGCGTCGTTCGCCAGGAATGCCCCAGTGTGCGCGCGGTCTGATCCAGAGACGGCATGGCGATCGCGCCGTGCGACTGTCGGCTGGATTCCTGCGTGAGGTACAGCAAGTGCACTTTAGCGCTGTCGCTCAGAAACGGGTCACGAACCAATATTGCGGGATAGCTTTGGTGCCACGCCCCCAGAAAGAGCAGTCCCTCGGTGTGTTGGCCAAGCGACTCTCCTGATTGTGCTAGCTCGTCGGCCGCTTGTTCGAGATAGCGGCCGAGCGTGTCGTTGGAGTGGCGAGTGATGCCGGTCACGGCATTCGCTCCAGCGCATTCGTGCCACGAATGAACCGCCACAGGGTGCGACAGTCCACGCCGGACGCATTCGACAGCTGCAGCCATTCGACGGCCGATTGGGGATCTCGGCCATTCAGATGGCGCTGCCAAGTCGCCCAGATCGTGTCCATCGTCTCGATATCCGGTTCGGCGGGCCGGCCCGGGCCGCGCCGACTGCAACGAAAGCGGCGCCGCATGGCCGTATATTCGCGATCGGTCATGCCGAACAGGTGCCGCATCATATCGACCGGCGCTTCGCGGCAGACGATCTCGGTTTTCAGCTTCTCAATCGCATGTTCGGTCTTCATCTCGTTCAGCACGAGCCAGAAGCGTTCCCGATCGAGGGTGATATCGAGCACATGGCCGTCGATGCGATCAGCGAGCGATAGAAATTCGGCGAATCGCAGCGACTCCAGCGCCTCGATTTCCTGTGGGCCGAAGTTCAGATCGCGCAGCACCGCCCAGTCACCGTTCTCCAGGCAGGCCGTGGCGTAAATCAAGATGGCGAGCGTCAAGTCTGCGTTACCGGCGGGCATCGCTGTTCCCCCACGGCGCATCGCCCGTCGCACGATAAATGGCCCGATAAGTTTCGACCAGCCGAATCCAGTTTTGCCAGTGCGATTCGGCCCAGTTTTGATAGAGCATAGGCCCCAGGTCGTTGGGCTCGAGCGGCGGTACATCGGCGAACAGGTCGTGATCCGCCTGTTGCCACTGCCATTGAGAAAACGCCTGTTGACCGTCGCGGGCCTGGCGCATCGCGTCCTCGATCCGACGCTGTTGCCATGCATCCGGCATGCAAGCGCACGCTCGGCCATGTCGGGCGAATTGTTCGGCCAACGTAGCGAGATGCCACCAGACACACAGCGCACGGCGGCCGACGTCGGGGCGCCAGGATTGCTGCGTTTCAATCGCCACGGGCCCCACCAGAAAGCCTAGTCCGTCGCGAATCGGTAGGACGATATCGCCGAGTTGCGATCCCTGCGCAATAAGGCTGGCCAACGTCCATGCCCGGCTACGGAGAGACTTGAGGTCGCGGGGCAGGGAATCGCCGGTTGCCGGATGCGACGGATCGTGCACGGCACTCTCTTTGTCATCGATGTGATGCGACTCCGCTTTGCCGGGTCGAACAGGGCGGTTGTTCTCCGCCGCCTCACGCTCTTCGGATTCGCCACCGTCTGCGCCTGAGCGCTGTTTCGGATGCGTATCGGACGCACCGGCCGATTGGTCGGCTTCCGAAGCGACAAGCGCCGCCTCGCCACTATGCGCCTGAGGTGGCGCCTTGATCTCCACGTCCGATCGGCCGTGGAGCGCGCCACCGAATTCGAGACTCGCGCGCTGCATGTCGCAGTCGGCGCTGATGGACAGTTCTTCCTCGAGGTCGCGTCGCAGTCTGTCGGGATCGAACGCCTCGCCGTCATGGCGCTGCAGGGTCTGTTCGAACACATTGTTGGCTTCCTCCACCTCGCCGAGACCCAGCGACTGCCATGCCTTGCCGAAGGCTTTCTGTAGGTCGTAGATCCGGGCGATCGTGGGGCGACCCATGCCGGTTTGCAGCAGGGCCGGAATCAACGGAAAGAGGGTATCCACGGTGTATTGATACCAACCGATCATCGTGCGGCTGATCACGTAGCCGCGCTCCGCCAAGCGATCACGCAACGCGCGTTGCGATAACGATTGGCCGGCCTCGGCTTCGAGCATTCCGCGCAGTTCCTGCACGGCGATGGCGCGATCGACGAAGATGAGATCGCCGCGCAGGTCGTTATCCTGGATATGCGCGACCAGCGTCCGGGTCTCGCCGGTCCAGGGCTGGAATTGACACCACACCTGTTTGAAACGCGCGTCGCCCGTCTCGTGCCAAAGCTCCTGGATAATACGCAGTCGCGTGTTGCCGCCAACGCCGATCATGTACAACTCGGGTTGGTCGGTATCGGGGCGTTGGGTAATCGTCAGAACCTGGTTGAATCCGGTTTCCCGGATGTAAGCCTTGAGCTCCTCGCGCTTATCGTTCGGGCTGCGACGCGGGTTACGGTCGTACGGCACGATCTGGTCGACGTCGACCAACATCGGCGTTGTCGTGACCGGTGTATGGGACGGATCGGTGCTGGCCGCCGAGCTGTCGCGCCGGAAATGCGGCTGTGACAGTAGTTGATCCATCTGGTCTGGAGTGGGGCGCTTGCGACTCATGGCGGATCTCCCGCCGATGCCGTGTCGACTTGCGGCAGCAGCTCGCGAACGAGCGCAGTCATGGTCTCCAGCGCGGCCGGTGCCGTACCGCCGCGACGGCGAGGCTCCCATACATGGACGGGGACTTGGGCACTGGCGGCCTCGCGGTAGGCCACCGTGGCCGGTACCACGGTATCGAGGATCGAGAGACCACCCCGACTTTCCGCAAACGTCGATTGACGCAGCGTTTCCGCCACTAGGCGGGCATCGACCGTGCGGTCCATGCGATAGCACAGCCCGTACAGGTGCCCGACGGGCGCACCCAGCAGGCGCATGGGCTGCAAGCGCTCCAGCATGGACAGTGTGCCGCGGGCGAACTCCCGCGCACTCAGGATTTCAGGAGGAATCGGCGAGAGCAGGAGGTCGCCGGCGAGCACGCCGAGATCCTGCAGTGGGCCGATCGCGCCTTGGGTATCGATCAGGACGAAGTCGTAATCGATATCGGCGAGCGCGCGGCGTAGCCGAATCCGGCCATCGGGGGTGTGCAGGATCCAGTTTTCAAGCCGTCCTTCCGGATCGTCCGAGATGACGATGTTCAGGTTGGGCAGAGCCGTATGGCTGATCGCCTGCACTATGGCACCCGTGGTAACGACATCGTAGAGTCCGCTGGCGGCACGATGCTCGAACGGATAGTACGAACTCAGCGTGGGCTGGATATCGGCATCGACCATGAGGACGCGATAGCCCGCAAGTGCTAAGAATCCGCCCAGATTGGCGGTCAAGGTCGTCTTGCCGACCCCGCCTTTGCTCGACACGATGGCGATCACCGGCATGGCGGTACCCTCGAAACGCTCGGCAGGGACAACATTAGACGCGCTCGTTAAGCCGTTCGGCGATCCACGCCTCGATTTCGAGCGAGTCCCAGCCGACCGCGCGCACGCCAAGCCGCATGGGCTTGGGAAATCGGCCCTGTTTGATGAGGTTGTAGATATGGGCGCGCTTGAAGCCGGTTTTGGCCTCGACCTCGGGACGCCGCAGGATGCGGCGCTCGGCGGAAGCAGCAACGGTTGATTCGGACATGGAGATCACTCCTTGATGCGCCTTGGCTTTGTTAGGACGTGATCTCCATTCAATAGATCTCGGCAGCAAAGAAAACCGTAAATAAGGTATCGCCGACCCCAAATGGGGTAAGTGCGCTTCAACCAGCCCGCAAATGCCGCTTTGCCTGGGCGAATTTGTTCTCCAGCGTGCTCTGGGATATGCCGAGCCGGTCGCCGTGATGCGCGATCATGGCGCTGATTACAGCCTCTTGCGTGTTGAAGCTCGAGTAGGGCCGGCCGGCTGGTGAATGTCCGAGCAACAAGGTGAGAAAACCGGCGACGATATTCAGGTAGGTCGACTCACTACGTGGACTGGGCTCTTGAGCCTTTTTCGCTCGTCTTACGTGGGCTTCATGCGCTTGGCGAAGCGTATCGAGCTGGACCTGGAGCCGTTCCGAGGCTTTCGCTTCGTTGGCCAGGCGTATCTTCAACGCCTCGCGGTCGGCTAGCAGCGCCTGGACGGTCTCGATAGTTACCGCGTGGCATAACCGGCGTTCAACGGCGTTGAATAGAAAGCCGGGTTTTTCCCCTGGATAGAATTGGCTCATCCAAGCTTTCAGGTCCACGTGGCGAACGGTCAGGTCGGGTGAGTCAAGCAGCGTAGGATCGTCGCAGGTGATGCCGTTCTTCCCGTAAGCCAGATCACCGTTGGCCAGGGCGTCGATAATCCGTTCGGCGTTCAGGTGTAGGATCGGCCATTCGGGAAAGTCGCCGGGTCCCGGTCGCTGCTGCATACCGATGCGCTCGGTAATCTGCTGCTCGTGCTGCAGCAGTCCGCTCCATCGGACCGCGGCTTCGATTGGACGATAGAATACCTTCTGGCCGGTGCTTGGATCTTCATATGTCGTGGGCATAAATCATACTCCCCCGCCCGCGGGCCCTCACGATATTGCGCCGGTCCATTGGGGCCGGAATTTGAGGTCCAGACTTGAAGGCGCCAACAAGAGAGTCGGGGGCAATGGATGAGGTATGCCCTGTGTCGCACGAGGTCTTGGTTATCCGGCTGTTATGAAAGCGCAGACCGCATAGACCGTTCGGCGATGACTGGAAAAGAATTTCGCAGTCCTGATACAAATTTTTATTGACTTAAGGCCAGAACCGTCCAGTTACGTGTCCAAAGGCGACGCGCACGACTATGGTGCTAAGCTCGTTGCGAACGGTACTGGCGAGAACATTTGCACTATACAGGTAAGCGCGTGTTTTGCCTTCTTTGATGGCTTTAGAGTCTCGCAGCAGAAATAAAGGAATGAGAAGGACAGAGGTCGTTCGGGGCTCGTGACCTAAACGGCTTCAGGGACAGTTAACTGGTGACGCGAGCCTGGTAGGGCGTCTCACGGTCGGTGGGGATCTTCATGAGTAAGAAGGTTCGTGCTGTGGAATAGGTCTTCTATATCAGGGCGGCATACGTAGGAAATTACCGATATTGGGTGTATCGGTTGCATTGATTCAGCATGAATTAGGCGCGCATCGAAGTGATCTTAGAGCCTCGTTTAAGATCGTCGAGATAATCACCCCACCATTGCATCATCTGGCGGCGCTCCTTTAGGTATTCGGATCTGTGGTATGCGGCGCGGACCTTATTACCTTCTGCATGTGCGAGTTGACGTTCTATCGCGTCTCGGTTGAATCCGCTCTCATTAAGAATGGTCGAGGCAGTGGCTCTAAAGCCGTGAACGGTCGCTTGGCGCTTATAGCCCATGCGATACAGTGCGTAGAGCAGCGTGTTCTCGCTCATGGGGCGCAACGTACTATTTCGGCCGGTAAAGACATACTCATATCGGCCGGTGATTTCGCTTAACGCTTCAAATAGTTTTATGGCCTGCTCGGACAGCGGCACGATATGTTCATCGCCCAGTTTCATGCGTTCGGGCGGTATGCGCCATTCCGCGCGCTCGATATCGATCTCTGTCCACCGAGCAGCGCGTAGCTCGCCGGTACGTAAGAAGGTCAGAGCGACGAGCTGTAGACCGTACCGCGTGATCACATGCCCATCATAGGCATCGAGGGCCTGTAAAAATGCAGGTAGCTCATCGCGAGATAGCGCGGCATGGTGTTGCGCCTTACGGGTTTTCAATGCCCCCTTGAGGTCCGAAGCAGGATTATAGGTCGCCTTGCCCGTGACAATGGCATATCGAAACACCATGCCGATGCGCTGCAGAACGCGGTGGGAGTAATCGAGCGCATCGCGTTCCTCGATTTTGCGTATGACCCGCAGTACTTCTGGCGGAGTGATCTCGGCCACAGGTCGACTGCCAAGCGCCGGGAAAACATCGTTCTCAATCGAGCGTATAACCTTCGTGGCGTGTTTTTCACTCCATCGTGGGCGTTTGTGCTCGTGCCATTCGCGGCCAATCGTTTCGAATGCATTGGCCTGACGTGCTTTGGCTGTTTCCTGGACCCGCCGCTTGAGCTCCATTGGATCGTTACCATCGACGAGTTGCTTGCGCGCCTCGTTTCGTTTCGAGCGCGCGTCGGCTAATGACACGTCCTCCGCGGTGCCGAAAGCGAGTGTTTTTTCTTTTCCATGAAAGCGGTATTTCAATCGCCAGTACCGGCCGCCATTAGGTCGCACGAGCAGATAAAGCCCGCCGCTATCCGAAAGCTTGTACTGCTTCTTGCGGGGCTTGGCTTGTTTAACCTGAACGGCAGTGAGGGGCACGGCTGGGGGTATCTCTTGGTGGCCTTCAAGCTGGTACCCCCAAAGATACCCCCAGTTACTCCCGGATGGCAATGGACCGCTCTAGACGTTGGCGCATTAAAAAAGCCCGTAATCGCTTGGATTCGGGCTTGATTCTGGACGACCATGGACGTCGTTGGACTTGTTGGTGGTGCCCGGGGCGAGACTCGAACTCGCACTTTGTTTCCAAAATCGGATTTTGAATCCGACGCGTCTACCGGTTCCGCCACCCGGGCACTTTGCGGATGAGAAGTATACGCGTGTCATC
>JAQIBT010000158.1 GCA_027858915.1 Salinisphaera sp. | reverse complement strand
TCACGTTGAACGTAGCAAACAGATGCATGCCGCGGCTGATCTTGCCCCAGCCAAAGATCATCAGGCCGATGAAGCCGGCCTCGTACATGAACGCCGTGATCGTCTCGTAGCCCAGCACGATGCCGAAAAACGGCCCGGCCGCTTGCGAAAATGGGCCGTACAGAATCCCGAACGCCATCTCCATCGTTACCCCGGTCGCCACACCCGCGCCGAAGTTGATGATGAACAGCTTTTCGAAGAATCGCGTCAGGCGATACCAGCCCTCATCATCGCTGCGCATCCAACGCCACTCGGCAAACAGCAGCAGTGCCGACAGACCGATGGTCAGCGGCGGATACAGGAAATGCAGGCTGGTGACCCAAGCAAAATCCAGCCGGCTCAGCAGTATGGCGAGTGGATCCATGGTTACACGTTCCTTATCGAGAATCGAGGATAACCGGTAACGGGTTCGACCACGCTCGTCACAGTCATCGGTTCAGCGTACATCATCAGCACGCGTGGCGATCGCCACCGGTATGCCGTCGCGATCGAAAAACACGAACGCGTCCAGGTCGGCGCCGAGCATCAGTGCCCGGGCCATGCGGTCCAGATGTGGTTCGCACTCGTCCGACAGCGGCGCGGTGCCGCGCGATCCCGGTAGGATTGCGGTCATCAGAAAACGCCAGTCGCCTGCGGCTTCGTCGGCAGTGGCCACAATGTCCGCCAGCGTCAGCGATTCGGTCACCGCCCAGTCGCGTGCCATGACCGGCTGGAGGCAGCCTTCATCGACCATTGCCTCGGTGCCGGAGGCGCGCCGTCGATAGGCGATATCGGCCTTGACCAGCACCGTCAGCAGGCGGCATGGATTGGGTTCCGCAAGCGCCATCGCGATCAGGTCGTCAAACGAATCGAGCATTGGCGAGGTATTCGGCATCGAGGTATTCATTATTGCAGCAGCGGGTTGTCGACGGTTTCCAGTTCCACTCCCGAAAGATCGGCTTCCGAGGCCAGCACGCGCACATACTGGCTGATCGCGCGCCGCCACGAGCGCTCGTGCAGATAATCAGAGATCATCGCCTGCACGTCGTCATAGGCGAGCGGCGCGCCGCCGCGACGGTTGTCAACGCGCACGATGTGGTAGCCATAGCGGGTTTCGACCGGCCGCGCGCCCAGGCCAGCGTCCATGCGCAGCACGACGCTTTCCAGCTCGGGCACGGTCTGGCGACGGCCGATCCATCCGAGTGCGCCGCCCGCCGCCGCCGATGGGCAGCGCGAATACGTCCGGGCGAGCTCAGCGAAGCGCTCCGGCTCTGTTTGGAGCTGTTCGATCAACGCATCGGCCCGCTCGCGAGCGTCAACGCGCGCTTCCGGATCGTCGGGGGCCGCAGCCAGCAGGATATGTGCCAAGTTCACGGTAACCGGGGTGCAGAACCGTTCTCGATTGGCATCGAAGTAGCGCTGGCAGTTCTCTTCGGTGGCCTCAGGCACCTCGACCTCGGCCGCCATCAGTTCGCCGATCGCGGCGTCCAGTCGGCCCTCGGTGTCGATCCCAACCGCCCTGGCACGCTGACGCAGTAACTCCTTGACCGCCAGCCGCCGAATCGCCTCGGCGCGTTTTTCGTCGATGGTGCCCGATTCTATTTCGCCGGACTCGGCGTTGATTTGGTGCTCGGGCAACAGCACGCGGTTGACCATGGCAAGCATGGAAATCTCCGTTGGCGTCGATGGTTAGATACGACCCGGCTTGCCGCCGCTGCGGGCTTGGTCACTGCGCCCCTGGTCTTGCCGCACCACCTGATAACGGCGGCCGACATAGCGATACGGCACGCTCCAAATATGAACCAGGCGTGTGAAAGGAAAGGCCAGGAACACAGTCAGACCGAGGAACAGATGGACCTTGAACACCCAGTACACGCCGGCAAGATACGTTGAGGCGCCAGGCCGAAAGGTCACGATGTGCTCGGCCCAGTGAACCAGCATCTCCATTTCCGAACCGTCCAGATGCTGGGCCGACACCGGAATGGTCGCCAAGCCGAACAGGAGCTGCACATACAGCAGGATCAGAATGAACTTATCGCCGCGCAGGGACTGCGCGCTGACAAGCCGGTGGAACAGCCGCCGGTAGAGCAATATGGTCGCCCCGATCAGGGCTGCAGTGCCCGCCAGGCCACCGGAGATCATGGCCAGCAGCTGTTTGCTGTGTGCCGTCAGCCCGAAATACGGATAGAGCGCGGGCGGCATCAGCAGGCCGAACAGGTGGCCGAAGAACAAGAAAATGATGCCGATGTGAAACAGGTAGCTGCCGATCTGAAAAATCATCGAATTATTCAGCAGCTGACTGGAATTGGTCTTCCAAGTGTACTGACTCATGTCATAGCGCACGAGGCTACCGAACAAAAAGATCGAGCCGGCGATATAGGGATAGATCTCGAACAAAAGGAAATCGAGTGTATGCATGGTTATTACCCCTGTCCCGGAGCTGTTGACGTCGTTTTATCGCTGAATTCCTCTGGTTCCTGACGGGTTGCGCCATCGTTGGTGTGCGTCTCCCTGGGACCAAAAGTGACCGGCGCTTCCGCCCAAACCCGGTCGATCGCCGCCGGCGTATCGTCCCGCTTTTCCTTGCCTGCCATGTCGGTCAGACCTTCTGGTGCAGGGTCGGCGCCGATCAGGCGCAGCAGTACGGTGAATGCACTTGCATAGCCGCTGCCGCGCTCGCCCAGACGTACGCATACGCGCTGGAGCACATGAGTGGTTTCGACCAGCCAGGCGCGCGCGGACTCCTCCGGGATCTGGGCACAGAACTCGAGCAGTACCGGCAGAAAATCCGGCAGCTCGCGGGTATCGGTTTCGAGCCCGTGTTCGCTGTAGGCCTGCTTGAGCTCAATCATCGCTGGACCGCGGTCGCGCGATTCGCCGTAGACGTGTTCGAACACGTACAGCGACATCTTGCGGCCGCGGTCAAACGTCTCGACATAGCGCGACTGGGCGTCATAAATATCCATCGCGCCCAGTTCCGCCACGAACGCAACCATCGCGCTGCGCTCAGCCTCGCTCAGCTCATTCGTTGCGGCGAGTATCTCAATCAACTCCCCGGTATGCCGCTGCAGGGCCGCTTCCGGGTAGTCCAGAACTCGCGCCAGCGCCTGCAGCGAGCGGCCAAACCCGCTATGGTCGGCGGGCATCATTTACTGATGTCCGATTCGGCTGCGGGCCTGGGCGCATGTTCACGCTGCTCGGGGCTCTTGCCACCGAAAAGGTTGCCGCGGGTCACGCCCTGGGTATGGCAGCCATCGCCGAAGGAAAAACCACAGCCCGAGCGCTCTCCCCACGGATCGGTGGTCGCCTGTTCGCGATGACCAGTGGGAATCACGAAACGGTCCTCGTAGTTGGCGATGGCCATGGTCTGATACATGTCGTCCACCAGTTCGCGGGTCAGCCCGACCTGTTCCAGCACCGTCAGATTGGGCGCGTTGTCGACGGTCAGCGAGCGTCGATACTTGCGCATCGCCAGCAGCCGTCGCAGCGACTGAACAATCGGCTTTTCCTCGCCGGCGGTGAGCAGGTTGGCCAGATACTTGACCGGAATCTTCAGCGAGCTGATGTCCGGTATCTCACCCTCGGCGGCGATATTTCCGGCATCGGCCGCAGCTTGAACCGGCGAAAGCGGCGGCACGTACCAGACCATCGGCAGGGTGCGGTATTCCGGGTGCAGCGGAAACGCCACTCGCCATTCCTTGGCCATTTTGTAGACCGGCGAGCGCTTGGCAGCCTCCAGCCAGTTGTCCGGCACGCCGTCGGCGCGCGCCTGCGCCTGCACTTCCGGATCGTGCGGATCCAGAAAGATATCCATCTGGGCTTCGTAGAGATCGGCCTCGTTGGGCACGCTGGCGGCTTCCTTGATGCGGTCGGCGTCGTAGAGCATGACGCCCAGATAGCGAATCCTTCCCACGCAGGTCTCCGAGCACACGGTCGGCTGTCCGGCTTCGATGCGTGGATAGCAGAAGATGCATTTTTCCGATTTGCCGGATTTCCAGTTGTAGTAGATCTTCTTGTAGGGGCAGCCGGAGATGCACATGCGCCAGCCGCGGCAGCGGTCCTGGTCGATCAGCACAATGCCGTCTTCGTCGCGCTTGTAGATCGCCCCACTCGGGCACGACGCGACACAGCTCGGGTTGAGGCAATGCTCGCACAGCCGCGGCAGATACATCATGAAGGTGTGTTCGAACTGGCCGTAGATCTCGGTCTGGATGTTGGCGAAGTTGTAGTCGCGCTTGCGCTTGGCGAACTCACCGCCGAGGATGTCCTCCCAGTTCGGGCCCCACTCGATCTTGTCCATCGGGGCGCCGGTGATCGCCGAGTAGGGCTTGGCAGTCGGCTGAGCTTTCGATGCCGGGGCGTTCTGAAGCCGCTGGTAGTCGAAGTTGAACGGCTCGTAGTAGTCGTCGATCTCGGGCAGGTGCGGATTGGCGAAGATCTTCGCCAGCAGCCGCCATTTGCCGCCCTGTCTCGGGGTGATGTCGCCATCGTCGCGGCGCACCCAGCCGCCCTTCCAGCGGTCCTGGTTTTCCCAGTCCTTGGGATAGCCGACGCCGGGCTTGGTCTCGACGTTGTTGAACCACATGTACTCGGCGCCCTCGCGCGACGTCCAGACGTTCTTGCAGGTCACCGAACAAGTGTGGCAACCGATGCATTTGTCCAGATTCAGGACCTTGCCGATCTGGGCTCGTATCTTCATGGCCGAATCTCCCGATATTGTCGAGCGCAGTAGTCAGTCGAAGACCTCATCGCACGTACCCCTGATCGAGAATGCTCTGGTCGTCGTCTTCCAGCCAGTCGACATCTCGCATCTTGCGGATCACCACGAAATCGTCGCGATTGGAGCCGACCGTACCGTAATAGTTGAAGCCGTAGCTGAACTGGGCATAGCCGCCGATCATATGCGTGGGCTTGATCAGCGTGCGGGTGACCGAGTTGTGGATACCGCCGCGATGGCCGGTGATCTCCGAGCCGGGCGTATTCACGGTGCGGTCCTGAGCGTGATACATCATGGCCATGCCTTCGCGGACGCGCTGCGACACGACTGCTCGGGCGACCACCGCGCCGTTGATGTTGTAGCCCTCGATCCAGTCGTTGTCTTCGATGCCGGCCCGCCTGGCGTCCACTTCCGAGATCCAGACGATCGGCCCGCCGCGGGACAGCGTGAGCATGATCAGATTATCGGTGTAGGTGCTGTGGATACCCCATTTCTGATGCGGCGTGATCCAGGACAGCACGATCTCAGTGTGGCCGTTGGGCCGGGTATTCATGATCGTCTTCCAGGTCTTGGTATTGACCGGCGGCCGATACAACGTAAAGCCCTCGCCAAACGCCCGCATCCACTGATGATCCAGATAGAAATGCTGGCGTCCGGTCAGCGTGCGCCAGGGAATCAGTTCGTTCACATTGGTCCAGCCGGCGTTGTAGGAGACGTGCTCGGACTCGATGCCCGACCAGGTTGGCGAGGTGATGATTTTGCGCGGCTGGGCCACAATGTCGCGAAAGGTAATGTGCTCGCCGGCCTTGGCCGCAGCCAGATGGCTGTGCTGGCGGCCGGTAATTTTCTCCAGTGCGCCCCACGCCTTCATGGCGACACTGCCGTGGGTCTCGGGGGCCAACGACATGACCGTGTCGCAGGCCTGAATTACATCGTCCATGCGCGGCCGGCCGGCTTTGTCGCGGCCGTGCAGGGCGCCGAGCTCGGCTATTTCGCCAGCCGTTTCCCAGTTGATGCCTTTGCTGCCGTTACCAAGTGTTTCCAGCAGCGGCCCCACCGAGTTGTAGCGATCGAAAGTCGCCGGATAGTCGCGTTCGACGATCTTGATCGACGGCATGGTCTTGCCG
This sequence comes from Salinisphaera sp., assembly GCA_027858915.1. Lineage (GTDB taxonomy): Bacteria > Pseudomonadota > Gammaproteobacteria > Nevskiales > Salinisphaeraceae > Salinisphaera. Next base: position 4,796 of record JAQIBT010000158.1, on the reverse strand, counting down.
GGCATCGGCTCGCAGCCGCCTTTATGCCACTCGGCCGCATCAAAGGGCTGGCCTAGCTCGTCTGGGGAGTCGTGCATCAGCGGCGTGGTGACCAAGTCCTTTTCCACGCCGAGTCGACCTGTGGCCAACCTTGAGAACGCAGCCGCGATACCCTTGAAGATGTCCCAGTCGGAGCGCGATTCCCAAGCGGGATCGACCGCCGCCGACAGCGGATGGATGAACGGATGCATGTCCGTTGTGTTCAGATCGTCTTTTTCGTACCAAGTCGCGGTCGGCAGCACGATGTCCGAATACAGGCAGGTCGAGGACATCCGGAAATCCAGCGTGACCAGCAGATCGAGCTTGCCTTTCGGCGCTTCCTCATGCCAGATCACTTCCTCCGGGCGCTGACCACCCTCGGCGCCCAGATCCTTGCCCTGAACGCTGTCGTCCGTGCCCAGCAGGTGCCTGAGGAAATACTCGTGGCCCTTGCCCGAAGCACCGAGCAGGTTCGAGCGCCAGATAAACATGTTGCGCGGCCAGTTTTCCGGCGCGTCCGGATCCTGGCAGGCCATGTGCAGATCGCCGCTCTTGAGCTGTTCGACCACATATTCGCCCGGATCGCGCCCGGCCTCGACGGCCTCGGCCGCCACCGCCAGTGGGTTACGATTCAGCTGCGGCGCCGACGGCAACCAGCCCATGCGCTCGGCGCGCACGTTGTAGTCGATCAGGCTGCCGCCCCACTGCTCGGCATCGGCCAGCGGCGACAAGATCTCGTCGACGCCGACCTGTTCATAGCGCCACTGGTCGGAGTGAGCATAAAAGAACGACGTGCCGTTCATCTGGCGCGGCGGCCGCAGCCAGTCCAGCGCGAAAGTCACCGGCAGCCAGCCGGTCTGCGGACGCAGCTTCTCCTGGCCGACGTAATGCGCCCAGCCACCACCAGACACGCCGACACAGCCGCACATCATCACCATATTGATGATGCCGCGGTAGCTCATGTCGTTGTGGTACCAGTGGTTCAGGCCCGCGCCGAGGATCACCATCGACTTGCCCTGGGTCCTGGCCGCGGTCTCGGCGAAACGGCGCGCGGTGTGAACCACATGCGCGGCCGGCACGCTGGTTATCGTTTCCTGCCAGGCCGGCGTGTAGGGGACGTTGTCGTCGTAGCTTGTCGCGGTGCCGTCGTCGAAGCCCCGATTGACGCCGTAATGGGCAATCAGCAGGTCATAGACGGTCGCAACAAGTGCTTCGCTGCCGTCGACCTGGGTGATACGCGTTACCGGCACCCGACGCCAAAGCACGTCTTCCTGGACGTTGGGTGTGTACTGCTCATGCACGAAGCCGCCGAAATAAGGAAACCCAACCAGTGCGGTGTCGCCGCCGTGGTCGATGAAGGTCAGCCGGGAATGGATCTCGGCGTCGTCGTCGGTTTTCTGCTCGAGGTTCCAGCGTGCGCTCTTATCCCAGCGGAAGCCGATCGAGCCGTGTGGGACCGCCGGCGCGTCACTCGTCTCGTCCCAGACCACCGTCTTCCAGTCGCCGTGCTCAATGACATCCTTGGTCAGATCGCTGGCGCGCAGGAATCGGCCCGCCACATGGCCATTGCCGTGCTCGTCGAGCTTGACCAGCATCGGCAGATCGGTCAAACGTCGACAGTAATCTTGGAAGTACGAATTGGGATTGTCGACGTGGAATTCTTTCAAGATCACATGGCCTATCGCCATCGAGAGCGCGGCGTCGGTACCCTGTTTAGGCGACAACCAGAGGTCCGCGAACTTGGTGTTCTCCGCGTAATCGGGCGAGCAGACCACAATCTCGGTGCCGTTGTAACGAGCCTCAGTCATGAAATGGGCGTCGGGCGTGCGCGTCTGCGGCACGTTCGAGCCCCACATCATGATGAACTTGCTGTTGTACCAGTCGGCCGATTCCGGCACGTCGGTCTGCTCGCCCCAGGTCATCGGCGAGGACGGCGGCAGATCGCAGTACCAATCGTAGAAAGACAGACTCACCCCGCCGATCAGCGAGAGATAACGCGCGCCCGAGGCATACGAAAGCATCGACATCGCCGGGATGGGCGAAAAACCGGCGATCCGGTCCGGTCCCCAGCGCTCTATGGTATGCACGTTGGCGGCGGCGATAATCTCGTTAACCTCGTCCCAGGTCGATCGAACCATGCCGCCCAGACCACGCCGGGTCTGATAGCTACGGCGCTTGGTCTCATCGTCGACGATCGATGCCCAGGCATCGACCGGATCAGTGTGCGCGGCCCGCGCCTCGCGCCACAGCTTTAGCAGCGTCGCCCGCACCAGCGGATATTTGAGCCGGTTGGCGCTGTAGATGTACCAGGAATAGCTGGCCCCGCGCGGGCAGCCTCTGGGTTCGTGGTTGGGCAGATCGGGCCGCGTACGCGGATAGTCGGTCTGCTGGGTTTCCCAGGTCACCAGCCCGTCCTTGACGTAGATCTTCCACGAACAGCCGCCAGTGCAGTTCACACCGTGGGTCGAGCGCACGATCTTGTCGTGTTGCCAGCGCTGGCGGTAGCCCTCTTCCCATGAGCGGTCGTCGCTGCTGGTTTCTCCATGTTCGTCGGCAAACACATTCTGCTTGCGTGTGAAATAGGTCAGTCGGTCGAGGAAATGGCTCATGAAGTGACTCCCGAAGAAACGGTCTGAATATCCACCGCGACCAAGCAGGCCCTTGTCATGACGTGGCGCTACTGGCGGCGACCGATTCTTTCGCTCGCCGATCCCGCCTCAAGGCTGCGATTAGCACGCCGGTCAGTGCGATACTCACAAGCGCCAGCACGACGTAAACCACAAATCCCCAGGCATAGCCGGCCGGGCCGAACCATTCCACGAACTGGCCCAGCAACGGCGGCACCGCGAAACCGCCGAGCGCGCCAAGACCACCGACCCAGCCAGAGGCACCGCCGACTGCCTTGGGGACATATTTCGGCACCATGCAGAACACCGCGGCATTGTTCACGCCCATGCCGATCGCCACACATATCTCGCCTATGATCGAGATTACGAACACTGCCGAAAAGGTCATCAACAAGGCACCGACCAGCAGCACCAACAGCGAAGCCACCGCCACGCGCTCACCGCCCAGGCGATCGGCCCAGCCTCCGCCGGGTACACGTATCAGCGACGAAAGCAGAGAAAAACCCGCGGTCAGGATGATGGCGGTCCAGTGCGTGGTGTGGAAAAAGGTCTGCCAGTAGGTTGCCAACCAAGCGGTCAGCGCCAGAAAACCGCCGAACGTGGTGAAGTACAGCAACACCAGCGGCCACGTTCGCCATTGCTTGGCCGCTTCGATGAGCGCGCGGAAGGCATTGTCCTGTGGGAACAATGCCTGGCCTTGAGCAGTGGCGGCGTCGCGCGCCTCGCCGCGGGAAACACCGGCCTTGCGAAACTGGAAATAAGGAGCGTTGTGGCCGAGTACAACATACAGCGCAATCCCGGCGAGCACGATCGCGATCGAAATCAGGTACGCCGCCCATAGCCCCCAAAACGCAATAATTGCGGGCAGAATGAGCGCCACCAAACCGGGCGACGTATTGCCGAGTCCGGCGTAGGTTCCCAGTGCCCAACCCTGACGCTCTTTCGGAAACCAGTACGACACCTGGCCGATGCCGACCGAGAATGTGGCAATGCCGCAACCGCCCAGCGCACCGAAGAACAGCAGTAGCGGATAATACGACTGGGACAGATGATCGGGATACAGCGTGAGTAGCATCCACCACAATCCGGCGATGCCGATCAACGACAGAATCAACAGAATCAAAAACGGCAGCTTGCCGCCGTTGTTATCGACCCAGGCGCCAAACGGAATCCGTAACAAGGAACCGGTCAGCATCGGAATGGCGACCAGAAACCCCACCTGGCCAGGCGACAGTTTCATGACATCGATGAAGCTATGCGCGGTCGGCCCGAACAGCGATACGGCGCCAAAGCCAATAAAAAAGCCAAGCGTGGCGCCGAACAACGCTTTGTTCGGGCTGCCCACGATCCGGCGCCTATCCGGCACGCTGTTCCGAGTCGATGTGGCCATTACCATTTCCTTATAGTTTGCAAAGACAACGCTGGCGCGCGATCTCAACCGTCTATCGCCGATCACGTTGGCAGTTGTTGACAAGCCCGTCCTTGACCTAGATCAAAAACTCGGTTCATGGCACGCCGAGGCAGGCGCTCGCTTCGACTCGGCCAGACCAAATTACAGAAGCAATGCTGCACTAGGGCCTGTTGCCTTTTCGTGCGGGAAGGGTTGGGCCTCAAATTGCCTCAGACGGCGTTGTAAGTTTTGATCGTGGCCGGCTACGACCGGCGACTCGCGCCTTGCCTGAGACAATTTGAGGGCTCCAACGCGGCGCGCGCACGAAACGGCAACAGGCCCTAGACTATGTCGATGTCCGAAAAAAGTTGGAGTATGTTGTCGCGCGCCGAGGTTGTTGATCTGCCACCGGCGTATTTCGCCATGGTCATGGCGACCGGAATCGTATCGATTGCGACCTATGGATTCGGGGCGCCGCTGATCGGCAGGCTGCTTTTCTATTTAAATATTGTGTTCTACGGCGTGCTGATCCTGCTTCACGCCTGTCGCGCGATCATTGCGCCCCGTCGTTGTCTTGCCGACATGGCAGATGCCGGCGCCGGGCCGGGCTATTTCACCTGGATCGCCGCCACTGCCGTGGTCGGCAGTCAGTGCGTACTCCTGGAACAGGCCTATCGTGCAGCGACGGTACGGTTCGTCCTCGCGGCGTTGCTCTGGCTGGTTCTGAGCTACGCGGTATTCACTGCGCTGGCGATCCGGGA
>JAQIBT010000128.1 GCA_027858915.1 Salinisphaera sp. | reverse complement strand
AAGACCTAGACAGATAGTGCGGTTCAACCGGCCACCTGCAGCCCGGAGAGTCCTGCGTATCAAAACGGGTTTCGTTCGCGAAGTGGCTGTGTAGGCGGCTCCGGTTGCTTGTGCGGCGCGTTACAAAGTCACGGGGCTCGGCCCGCCAGCGTTCTCGTGACACGATCACGCCGTGCCTGATGATAACTGCATGTGGCAACAAGGCGCAGAGAGCGCGATGTAGCCTAGCTACATAAGCGAGCTGCAACGCGGTATTGCGGAAAAATAGCCGCCGTCCCTTCGGGTTGTGGCCCAAAATCACGCCATCCGGCGTTGCAGAGCTTGACCGCAGAGGACTGCGGCCGGCGCTCTGCGCCTTGTCTGAAGAGCTTTTGGGTCACAACGTGGGGTCGTATGAAACGGCAGCAGGCCCTCAAATCCGGCGACCGATCAGTCGGTACCAACCGGCGGCATCTTTGCCGATACGACGGTGACCAACACCGGCCTGATCCGGGGCCAGACCGGTGCCGGAATTGCCGTGACGGGTGCAGCGACACCGTATACGCTGAAGATCAACAACCGAGCTGGCGGCACGATCAAGGGCGGCGGCAGCGAAGCCGCGATTTCTACTGGCGCGAACAACGCGGTGGTGACCAACGCCGGCACGATTACGGCGACCGGTAGCGGCCGGGCCATCGACCTGGGTAGTGGCAATTCGACCGTCAATATCCGCGGTGCGTCCGCGCAGGTAAACGGCGACATATCAGGCGGCACCGGTCAGAGCCGGCTGTCGATAGCGCCTGGCAAGGGCAACCGCTTTGCCTACAGCGGCAATATTTCTCACTTCGACCGGGTGACAACAGGCGCTGGTACCGTGATACTCGACGGCCACAACACGTATGCCGGCCCGACCCGCGTCAAGGGTGGACAGTTGATCGTCGGCATAGAGCAGGGCAGTGCTGCCAGCGTAACCAGTACGATACGTGTTCTGCACGGCGGCACGCTGGCTGGCAATGGTCGCGTCGGCACGGCCTCGATTGCCCAGGGAGCGACGCTTGCGCCCGGAACAAACGGCATCGGCTCGTTCGATGTGGGCGGTCCCCTCGATCTGAACGGGTCACTCGCTATCGACTTGGCTGGGGTGGCCGGATTTGATCAGCTGGTTGTGGATGGCATCGCCGATTTCGGCGCCAACAGTCTGCTGGCGCTCAACCTGCTGGATCCGAGCGCGCTGCAGATCGGCCAGACCTTCGACGTCATGACGGCCCGTGTTTTCGATCATTTCAGCCGGTTGGGGCTACAGGGCCTGAATATTGGCTCGGGTCTGCGTTTCGATGCGGCTGACGTCAATATGGCTGGCGGTAACGGGCAGGCGCTGCGCTTGACCGTACGTGCAAACGATGTGCCAGAGCCTGGGGCGTTTGGCCTGCTGGGTCTGGGCTTGTTGCTGGTTGTTGTCGGCGTCTACCGCCGGCGTGCTCGGATTGGCGGTTCTGTCGGATAAATGATCTGGGCTGGTCTGCGGTTCAGCGCGTCGGCAACGCTCGGTCGTGCAGTACGCGCCGCAGCACGAAGCTGGAATGGACGCCTGATACGCCCTCGATCCGGGTGATGTGCTCAAGCAGCAGGCGTTGATAATCATCCATGTCGACGACTACGATCCGCAGCTGATAATCGGCTTCCTGACCGGTGATCAGCAGACACTCCTGCACTTCCGGCAGCGCCGACACCCGCGCTTCGAAATGAGCGAAGCGTTCGGGTGTGTGCTGGTCCATGGAGATCAGCAGCACGACGTTCAGGCCATAGCCCAGCCGACGCGCGTCTACCAGCGCCCGGTAACCGGTGATAAACCCCGCTTCCTCGAGCGCACGCACCCGTCGCAGACAAGGCGAGGGCGACAGATTGACCTGCTCGGCAAGCGCCTGGTTGCTGATCCGGCCTTCGGTCTGCAGCACTTCAAGAATCTGGCGATCGTAGCGGTCGAGAGATGGCGTATTGTGGTCTTGGCTCATATACGGCAATAAAACACGTGAATATTTCTTAACATAGCAATTATATGCTTTAAAAACCTTCTTTAGCAGGCGTATTGGCAATCAACTGCCCGCTTGGAGGGCGTATCATGTCGAGACGCACCCAGGCCTAAAGGGCCGAGTGCGTTGGATAACTCAGGAGTTCGACATGTCTCGTTTCGACCATCGCAAGTATCGTCCGGCACCGCGCGTGCCTGCCTTCAACCGGACCTGGCCCGATCGTGATCTTGAAAAAGCACCGATCTGGGTCAGCGAGGATCTGCGCGACGGTAATCAGGCGCTGCTCGAGCCGATGACGGTCGAACAGAAACAGCGGCTTTGGAAGCTGCTGGTGGACATTGGCGTCAAGGAAATCATGGTGGGCTTTCCCTCGGCCAGTCAGCCGGATTACGACTTCGTGCGCTGGTTGATCGAAGAAGATCAGATCCCCCACGATGTCACCATCGCTGCGCTGACCCAGTCGCGCGAACATCTGATCGATCGTACCTTCGAATCGCTGGAAGGCGTCAGCAAGGCGATTATCCACCTGTACAACTCCACTTCGACCGTGCAACGCGAACGCGTTTTCGAGATGGACAAGGCCGGCATTACCAATATCGCGGTGACCGGCGCGAAATGCGTCCGGAAGAACGCCGATGCGCGCCCAGGTGTGGACTGGCGGCTGGAATACTCACCGGAGAGTTTTTCCTCTACCGAGGTCGAGTACGCGATCGATATCTGCGAAGCCGTGATGGATGTCTGGCAGCCGACGCCGGAGCACAAGATCATTCTCAATCTGCCGAATACGGTCGAACTGGCCGGCCCGCATTATCACGCCGACCAGATCGAGTACTTCTGTCAGCACATCAAGAACCGCGATTCGGTGATTGTTTCCGTGCACACACATAACGATCGCGGCGGTGCGGTGGCGGCTGCCGAGCTGGCGATGCTGGCCGGGGCCGAGCGCGTAGAAGGCACGCTGCTGGGCAACGGCGAGCGCACCGGCAATATGGATATGGTGATTCTCGCGATGAACCTCTACGGACAGGGCATCGATCCGGAACTGGATCTGTCGGATCCGGACGAGATTATCCGGGTAGTGCACGAATGCACGGGCATTGCCCTGCATCCGCGGCATCCCTGGGTAGGCGAACTGGTGTATACGGCGTTCTCTGGCAGCCATCAGGATGCGATCCGCAAGTCGCTGCGCAAGCAGGGTGCCAACGAGCACTGGCAGGTGGCGTATCTGCCGATCGACCCGCGTGATATCGGGCGTGATTATCAGGCGGTGATCCGCGTCAACAGCCAGTCCGGCAAGGGCGGCATGGCCTTCCTGCTGGAGCGTGATTTCGGCATCAACCTGCCGCGCTGGATGATGTTGAGCCTGGCGCCGCATGTGCAGGCTGCCAGCGAACAGGTCACCGGCGAGCTGTCGAGCGGCCGGATTCGCCAGTTGTTGTTCGAGCATTTCTATCGCTGCAACCCAATCTCGCTGGTCGATTACGGCGTGTACCGATCGAGCGCCGATGACAAGCAGGGGCAGATGATCTCGGTCACACTCGACCAGAACGGCCAGCGGTTCACGCTCGAAGGCCATGGCAACGGCCCGTTATCGGCGTTCGTCAATGCCTGGAACACGCATACCGGCGACAACATGGTGATAGCCGACTACGCAGAGCACGCGCTGTCGGCCGGCTCGGATGCCGATGCGATCGCCTTCGTCCAACTGCGCGCCGGCACGGTACGTATTCCGGCGGTCGCTGAAGACAGCGATACCGTCAGCGCGTCGATGAAAGCGATCATCAGCGCGATCAATCTGTCGCATGAAACCGACGGAACCGGCCAGCGTGGCGGGCTGACTGCACTGGCGAGTTAATTACCTTCGAAGGCAGTATGGCCAGTCGTCGGGCGCCAAACCCGATCAATCGTCGTCGACGATGTTGTCGGTGCTCGCGGACGCGGGTTTGGCTGGCGCAAGTGCGCGTGGTATGCGGCGTCGCTCCATCTGTCGGGCCAGGCGCGATGAGCGCGCTACATCCGAGAGTGTCAGCACGCCCTGAACCTCGCGCGGGTGTGTCATGTTGCCGTCGGCGGTGACTAACGCCACCTCGCAGTGGGCCGCGCGCAGGCGGCCGACGATATCGAAGATCATGTCCTCGGCGCCCACCACGATGTATTCGGTTTCCATATGCTCGTCGGCCCAGCTGCGGATGCCGATTCCGCCGCGGCCCTTGAGCCGGTAGTGGCGGCGCGAGGAGAAGATCGCCTTGATCTTCTGCTCGCTGTCGAGCACCAGCACGTTGGGTGATTGTCGTCCGAAGCGACGGAAACGACGACGGACTTCCGCCATGTCGCGGGTGCTGCTGACACGCACCACACGCGGATCGTAGAAGTCCGATGCCTTTCGGAGCATGAAAAGATTGGTTTCCAGCGACGCCGGGACTGGATGATTACGCCGCGTCAGCTTGAAGGTATAGATCGTGTCGACCATCAGGAATTGGCGCACGCCGTAGGCGATCGAGACGATGATCATCATCGGAATCACCACGTGATAATCCCGAGTCATCTCGAAGATGATCACGATTGCAGTCAGCGCGGCCCCGGTGGAACCGGCCACCACACCGGCCATGCCGAGCACTGCCATGGTGGCGACACTCAAATGAAAGCCCGGCACGATATGTTGCACGGCTACCGCGAACGCGCCGCCAAGAGTGGCGCCCAGATACAGCGCCGGCGAGAAGACGCCGCCGGAAGCGCCCGAGCCCAGCGTCACCGACGTCGCCAGCAGTTTGGCCGCGAACAACAACAACAGCAGCCAAGGATTGGTCAGCACGTTTTCCAGGATATCCTGGACGGTGGCGTAACCTACACCTTCGATGTAGTAGTGGCCGGTCTGCAGCATAAACACATACATCATCACGCCGACCAGCCCCATGCCGACCACGTGGCGGACGTAGTCGTTCACCGGGATTCGCTCGAAACCCTCCTCGAACCAGTAAATGCAGCGCGTGAACAGCCAAGCTGCGAGACCCATCAGCACGCCGAATACAGCGTAGATGAGCAGTTGCGGCGAATTCAGATCCAGCGCGGTATTGGCCAGTGCCGGGATATTGAAAGACGGGGTACTGCCGAACAGGTTGCGTGCGACAAACGCCGAAGCGCCGGTCGACAGCAGCACCGGGATCAGCGTACGGCTGGAGGTTTCCGGCAGGATGATCTCGATCGCGAACAACAGGCCGCCGAGCGGGGCGTTGAACGTCGCTGTGATACCAGCGGCAGCGCCTGAGGCGATGAGCGTATTGCGCTGCCATTCGCGCAGCATCGCCAGTTGCCCGAGCGACGACCCCAGTGCCGAACCAATCTGAATGATCGGTCCCTCGCGGCCAACGGCGCCGCCGGTAGCAATCGAGATCGAGGATGCCAGCGCCTTGGTCACGGCCACCGCGGGGCGAATGATGCCGCCCTTGTAGTAGATCGCATCGATTACTTCCGGCACGCCGTGGCCCTTGGCTTCCGGAGCAAATGACTTGACCAGCCAGGTGACGATCAGCGCGCCGACCATGGGCACTGCGATAATGCCGATCCCCCAGGGGCTGGCCGCCGTATGTTCGTTGGCATTGTAAGAGAACGACAACTGCCCGGCGAAAGCCAGATTGTGGAACAGGCCGATCATGGCACGAAAGGCGCCGGCACCGTAACCCGAGCCGATGCCTACCAGCACAGCGAGCAGGCAGAGCATCAGGCTAGAGCGTTCGATCGTGCGCGGCCGGGCCACGGGGTACCTTGTCGTTGCCGGACATCGAGCGATAACGGCGAGCGTCGTCGTTGAGCGATGCCCATGAATTGGGTGTCGGCAAAGTCCTGACGGGCTTCGCGCGGGCACAAGGGTACAACAGAAGAGGGCGACCTTGGGAAAAATCGACGAATGCCCGGTTGCTTGCTGAGCGCGCAGCGCTATGTGTTTCTGCGGCGCACACTCAACGGACCTGTTGGAGTTTCATACGCGCGGAGTCGCATGCAACCACAACAAGCACTAGACTCTGAGCATGCCCAGACAACGATCCCTGCCGGTTCGATGGCGTACCGCAATCACGACGGGTCTAGCGGATTGGCTTGCGGCCGAAGTCACTCCCCGCGGCGCACCGCGTAACGATTTCGATCGGCTGTGCGAGCATCTGCTGCCCTGCGACGTGGTGCTGCTCGAGGGTCGAAGCCGCGTATCGGGCGTCATTCAGAGCGTGACTCTCAGCTCCTGGACGCATGCTGCGCTTTATATCGGCCGACTCGACGAGCTCGGTCACGACAAGGCCATCGCGGCCGCCCGCGCGGCCGGTCTGCCGGGCGACACGCAGTTATCGCTGGAGGCCGAGATCGGCCGTGGCGTGCATGTATCACCGATTGATCGCTACCGCGGCGAACATCTGCGAATCTGCCGACCGCATCAGCTGGCCGAATCCGATCGACAGATCGTGCTCGACTACGCCATGGACCGGCTGGGAACGCCCTACGATCTGCGTCACATCGCCGACCTGCTGCGTTTTTTCTTTCCTTATGGTCTGTTGCCCAGACACTGGCGGTCGACGCTGTTCGAGGCCGGCCACGGCGATACCGTGCGGGCCATCTGTTCGACGTTGTTGGCCAACGCCTTTGCCCGCGTCCGCTACCCTATCCTTCCCACCATCCATCGGGGCGATGGTGACTCCGCGGTTTTTCACCAACGTAACGCGCGTCTCATTACGCCCCGGGATTTCGATCATTCGCCGTATTTCGACATCATCAAGTACCCATTTTTCGGCAATGACGTGGGGCGCTACCGGGAACTGACCTGGGGCGACGCAGGGCCACACGGCGCAACGCGAGCCAGTTTGCGGCAGCGATTGTCGAAATAGACGCGCCCGGCCGCGTCTGCACCCGCTGTATACTGCCGACAACTCATCCGAGGCAACAGGCGCATGGTGCATCGACGCAACGCCCAGCGGGTCGCACCCGGAACAAAGATCAAGCCCAATGGTCGTGGCCGCACGGCGCATACGCCAGTACATATTCCTCTGCTCGGTTGGCGGGATATCCTGCTGCGTGTATTTCACGCGTTTTCCGACAATAACCTGTCGATTATCGCCGCCGGCGTATCGTTCTATGGGCTGCTGGCGATCTTTCCTGGGGTCGCGGCGTTCGTAGCGATCTACGGCCTGTTTCAGGATCCGCATACCGTGGTATCGCAGATGGAACAGCTCAACGGCATCATTCCGCCGGACGTCATCAGCACGGTTACCGGCCAGATGACCCAGATCGCGGCCCGCCCGACATCGTCACTGGGCATGGCCGCGGTGATCACACTGGCGCTGGCGCTCTGGAGTGCCAGAAAAGGCACAACTGCGCTGATGGTCGCTCTGAACGTGGTTTACGCCGAAAAAGAAACCCGCAACTTCATCTGGACTACGTTGATCTCATTGGCGCTGACCATGGCGATCATCATCGGGCTGATCGGCATCGCGCTATTGGCGGCCGGCATACCGCTGATCTTCTCCGCGCTTGGCTTCGATGCCGTGATCGTTTCGATCGGGCGAGGTCTTGGCCTGGGCGCGGGGGCGTTGTTTCTGATGCTGGGCATTGCCGGGCTGTATCGCTTTGCGCCGAGCCGTACACGGCCCAAGTGGCGCTGGGTGATGGTCGGTGCGGTCATCGTGACCGTATTCTGGATCCTCGGCTCGCTGGCGTTCTCGGTGTATGTCGCGTTCTCGAACAGCTACTCGGCTACCTACGGGTCGCTGGGGGCGGTTGTGGTGGTGCTGACCTGGCTTTATATCACGGTCCTAATCATGCTGGTCGGCGGTGAGATCAACGCGCAGATCGAGTTCCAGACTGCGGAAGACACGACCGTCAGCGGCCACAAGCCCATGGGCGAGCGCGGCGCGTTCGTCGCCGACAATGTCGCCCGCCGCGCCGACGATATCGATTTCGACGCCGAACCCCCGGATCCCAAATGAGGCAGGCCCCAGCCAGCTCACCAACAACCTGTCCGCCGGAAATTCTACTCGAGATTGACGAGGCCACGGCACTGGCCGATGCGGTATTGAGAGCGGCCGGAATATCGGCGCCACAGGCTGGCCGAATGGCACCGGCGATGGTCGCCGCGGAGTGTGAGGGCCGGTGGCGTCATGGGCTGGTGCAGGCATTGGAGTGTGCCGGTCGCATCAGGAAGGGCCGTGTCAATGCACAGGCCGAGCCGGCGATCGTGGTGGAAAACACCGGCCGCGTGCGCGCTAGCCTTGCCGGTGGATTCGTCTGGCCAGCGATCGTGCTGGGGCTGGATATCGCCTCAGAGCAGGCAGCAGACCATGGGCACTGCATGCTCGACGTAGGCGCCGGAGCCTATGCCGGCGTGCTCGCTCATCATCTTGAACGAGCCGCCGATCAGGGCCTGGTCGCGCTCGGATTCGGGCCAGCCTCCGCAGACGACGGCGCGGCGCCGGCGGCGATGGCCTTGCCCCGCCATGCCCAGCCGAGTTTGCTGGTAGATCTCACGGCTAGCGATCTGGCCCAAGGCCATCTGTTGCTGGCACAGGATCAGCAGCAGACGGTGCCGTTGGCCTGGGCGCTGGATGATCGGGGGGCGGCCACAACCGACGCCGGCGTAGCGGCCGACGCGATAGGCGACGTCGAACAAGGGCGCATGGCGCTGATTGTCGGTCTGATGGCCGCAGCTGTTCAGCAGACCGTGGGCAACACCGAGCATTGCGCCACCGCGTCCGCTGGCTATCGTTTCATCGTGATCGACCCGGTCCGCCTCGGAGCCACCGACTTCGATACCGAACTGGATACGATCATCGCGCTGGCGATGATGGACAACGCCAGGCCATTGCCGGGTACCGGGCGACGCCATGCACGCGCGCGCGCCGAGTCGTCGGGACTTTGGGTATCGAGCGCGCTCTACGAGCAACTCCGCGAACACGCAGGGAAGCCGCCGAGGGCTGCGTGTTCAGCCGATAATGGCACGCAGGATCAGGTAGTAGACCGCGGAGAATAACGCCGCACCCGGCAGGGTGAGAATCCAGCCAGCGAATACGCTGCCCAGCACCGACAGATCCAGCGCGCGCATCCCGCGGGCCAGCCCGACGCCAAGCACCGCACCGACCAGTGTCTGCGTGGTGGATACGGGAATCCCGAACCAGGTCGCCAGTACAACCGTAGCCGCGGCCGACAACTCGGCCGAAAAGCCGCGGGTAGGCGTGAGTTCGGTGATGCCGGCGCCGATGGTGCGGATCACGCGATGGCCGTAGGTCGACAGGCCGAACACGATACCCGCACCGCCGAGGACCAGAATCCAGGCCGGGAGCTCCGATGCTGCGCCGAGATTTCCCGGGTGCTGAACGACGTTGACGACGGCCGCGACCGGGCCGATGGCGTTGGCCACATCATTCGAGCCGTGTGCAAACGCCATGGTCGCCGCGGTGAATATCTGTGCGAAGCCGAACACCCGTTCGACGTTGCGATAGCGTTCCACCGAGCGGGATTCTGGAGCCAAGTCAAGCCGGCGTAGCAGCAGTTTACTGATCAGCGCGGCCACCGCGCCCAGGAGCACGGCACCCGCAATGCTCTGACCGATGTCGAGGTTCAGGCCGATATGGCTCAGGCCCTTGACCAGCGTGACCAGGCAGATCACGAAGGCCGCCAGGAACACATAGAACGGCACATAGCGCTTGGCGCCGACGGCCGGGTTGGGGTGGTTCAGAATCAGCGCGCGAATGGATTCGAACAGCAGGAATGCCAGTATTCCGGCAAAGATCGGCGAGAGATGATCCAGCTGAGCACGATGGAGACTATCTCGCTCCAGTTGATAGGGTCGAAGTCAACCGCTACCAGCGCAAAGCCGATAATGCCGCCGATGATCGACTGGCCGGTCGATACCGGCAGTCCGCGGACCGAACTGATGACGAGAAACGTACCGGCCCCCAACAAGGCCGACAGCATGCCAGTCGCCAGCACATGCGGATCGGCCGCGAATACCTGGGTATGAATCAGCCCCTTGCTGATGGTCTGGTTGACCTGACCACCGGCAAGCCACGCGCCGAGAAATTCGAAGATGTCGGCGATGATCACGGCCTGCCAGATGGTGATCGCGCCTGAACCCACCGACGTGCCCATGGCATTGGCCACATCGTTGGCGCCGATGCCCTAGGCCATGAAGAAACCAAAGATGCATGCCAGGATCAGGTAAAGCTCGGCGTGCTGGGCGATGATCGACATGCCTGTCCTTGTTCGTCAGACGCCGGAACCAGAGTGTAGGGCTAACGCGCCATCATGATCTGCAGCCGGGCCCCAACCCGCGCTCCGCGCGATCGGAGACGGTACCGATCCAGTCGATGATCTGATACATGAACATCACTTCCAGCGGTGGCAGTTCGCTCTCCAGCGTGAGCAATCGACGACGGATCGCGATCTGTTCCTTGTCGGCGCGGTTCTCCAATTTGCAGAGCTCGACCACCATGTCCTCGATCATGTCCGAGATTTTGCGCCCGAATCCCGATTCCAGCAGTTCGTCCAATTCCTCGAGCACTTTGCGCGCTTGATGCACGGTATCGATCGTCACTTGGATATAGTCGTTGATCGAACCCAGCAATTCGGCTGGGAACTGCATACGCCGGCGGGTCATGAGGCCCGCGATATCCTTGATCTTGTTGACGATCTTGTCCTGCGCCTCGATCAACTCCAACAGATCCGAACGCGAGATCGGCAAGAACAGCGTATTCGGCAGATTGAGCCGAATACGATCCTTGAGATCGTCAGCCGTATGCTCGCACTCTGAAATTTCTCTATAGAGCGACTCTGCCTTGTTCCAGTCGCCGGCCGAACTGGCTTCGAAGAAACTCGTCAGCAGATCGGCGCCGCGATCGACCTGGCGGATATGCTCCGACAGCGCCTCGAACGGCGACCCGCCGCCAAACAGTCGTGATGGGGGGCTGGATTTGCTGGTGTCCATGACAACAATCGGGCGTGAATATGAAAGACGCCGGCTTCTATACCGACGAGTTCATTGTCGCAAATCGCGGGCGAGCTCGTACTGAACGCTAGTCGTCCAGATGAGCCTGTCTGCGCGATACCTCGGCAAGCGCCGACAGGTCCAGTTCGCCGTCGCCTGCGGCAATCGCTGCCGACAATCGTTCGCGTACGGTTGCGCCCATCGGCATTGGGACGTTCTCGGCGCGTGCGGCTGCCAGGGCGAGGTCTACGTCCTTGGCGCCCAGCTTGAGCTTGAAGCCGTCCGGGTTGTTGTACTCGCGTTTGGCTATCGCCGGCGCGTAGCCCATATAAGCCGGTGCGGCGAATACCGTGCTGGTGATGATCTCGAGGAAATCACCGGGTTCGATGCCGTGTTTTGCCGTCATGGTGGCGGCTTCGCCCATGGTTTCAACCGCCGACATCAGCATGTAATTGGTCGCCAGCTTGATGACGTTCGCCCGGAACGGCTCGTCGCCTACCGGCCATACCTTGGCACCCATGGTTTCCAATGCCGGCCGCGCCGTTTCAATGGCGTCCGCTGCACCCGCCGCTACAATCTGCAGTTTGGCGGCCTTGGCGATATCCGGCCGGCCAAGCACGGGGGCCGCTATATAGGCCTTGCCGGCCTGTGCATGGCGCACCGTCATGTCGCGTGCGCAATCGATCGAAACCGTAGCCATGTTCACGTGTACGGTGGACTTGCCCATGGCTTCGATCAGCCCGTGCTCGTCGACAACCGCTGCAAGCGCGGCGTCGTCTGCCAGCATGGTGACGAGCACGTCGCAGGCCGCGCAATCCGCAGGCGAGTCAGCCTGCGTAGCGCCGGCCTCGACCAGCGGCTTGCACTTGTCCAGCGTGCGGTTCCAGACCGTGACGTCGAAATCGGCCGCCACGAGGTTGTGTGCCATGGGCAAGCCGATGGCACCCAGGCCAATGAATCCAATTTTCATTTCGTCATTCTCTACTTTGATGTCATTCAAGATAGGCTTATCCGCAGATGCAAGCAGATTAAAAGACAAGGCGCCTACCGGCGCCGCCAGCCAAAAGCGTCTGAGGGCCAGGCAATTTATTGTCTTATTTGCGTTTGGCCGCTTGCTGCGTTTGCGGACAATTGTATTCGCGCCGTTAGGCGCTGTCTTCATCTGCATGCATCTGCGGACAATAAAAGTCTTCGACGTCAGACCGCTGGATCCCAGACATGCGGCAGGAAGCGATAGCCGTCGCCGTCTTCGATTACGTAGCCCACGCCTGGGAAATCCAGATGATGCCCGGCAATCATCTCGCGCGATTGAGCGACCTCGGCCATGATCTGCTTGCGCGTGGCCGCAGCCTGCGCCGGATCGGTATCAAAGGCGACCGTCGCGTCCGGGTAAGGAAACTGGATCTGCGGCAGATGCACGATATCGGTCCAGATCAGCACCTGGTCGTTGCCGGATGTAATCCGATACCCGGAATGATCGGGCGTATGGCCCGGTAGCGGCACGCGGGTGATGCCGGGCAGCACCTCGGTCCCTTCCAGATGTTGCATCTGTGAGCCCACGGCCTTGATCACCCGGTGTGCTGCCTCGAATTGCCGCTTTTGAGCGTCGGAGACGTCCTCCGGCATATCGCCGCCCCAGTAATCCAGCTCGCCGGCCGGCACCAGAATAGTCGCGTTAGAGAATACCGAGCGGTCGTCATCATCGATCAAGCCGCCTACGTGGTCGGGGTGGACGTGGGTGATCAGGACGGTATCGATATCGTCCGGCGTATATCCGGCGATTTTCAGGCCGTCGAGCAGACGCCCACCGGTGCCGCCCCCGACCGGCCCAAAGCCGGTATCGATCAGGATCTTCTGGTTGCCGGTATCGAGCAGGTAGACATTGAGCGTGATGCGCGGCGGCGTCGGGCGCCGGCTTTCCTGATGCAGGCGCCTGGCTTCGGACTCGTCAATGTTCTGCAGTAGCTGGAACGCACCTTCCATATAGGCGTCGATCAGCGTGGTGAGTACGAGATCGCCGATGCGCAGATGATGGACGTTGGCCGTCTGTTGGGTGGGTTGATTCGTCATATGAAGCATTCGGTAATATCTTTTATTGACGCGTGCATGCTACACGAATCAGCTTGCCGTCTGCGGCAGGCGCCGCCAGCGCAGTCGGTCCATCACCAGATAAATCACGGGCGTGGTGTAGATCGTTAGAATCTGCGACACGATCAGGCCTCCGACAATCGTGATGCCAAGCGGCTGCCGGAGTTCCGAGCCCGGACCGCTGGCGATAATCAGAGGCACTGCACCCAGCACGGCGGCCATCGTAGTCATGGTGATCGGCCGAAAACGCTCGCGTGCGGCTTCGAGAATAGCGATCTCCGGCGTCAACCCACGCATACGCTCGCCTTCCAGGGCAAAATCGACCAGCATGATGCCGTTCTTCTTGACGATGCCGATCAACAGCACGATGCCAATCACCGGCATCAACGACAGCGCAGTGCCGGTGACATAGAGCGCCAGCACCGCGCCCAGCCCGGCCGAGGGCAGCGTGGAGATGATGGTGATCGGGTGGATCAGGCTCTCATAAAGGATGCCCAGCACCAGATAGACCGACAGCAGCGCGGCACCAATCAGCAGCAGTTCGTTGCCGGTGCTGGCCGGATTGCCGCTACCCTGATCGATATGCAGCTCCGCCGGTGGATGGAGGTTGGCCAGCGCCGCCTGGATATCCTGTTTGGCGGTGCCCGAGGCAATGTCCGGAGCCAGGTTGTAGCTATAGGTTACCGACGGAAACTGGCCGTCGTGGGCGACCGACAGCGGCGCGCTGCCGATGCTCGTAGTGGTAACCGCCGACAGCGGCACCTGGCTGCCATCGGTCGCACTCACGTACAGCCGGTGGACATCGGCCACCGTGCGCTGCAGACCGGCCTGCACACCGAGCACGACCTTGTACTGATTGCTTTCGGTATACATGGTCGAGATCTGGCGCTGTGAGAAGGCGTCATTGAGCGCGCTGTCGATTGCCGCGGCGCTAACATGCAGCCGGGCGGCCTGGTCGCGGTCGATATGCAGATTGACCTGTGGCCCGCCTTCGTCGCGGTCGGTGCTGACGTCGGTGAGCGCCGGGCTCTTTTTAAGTGCTGCGAGGATCTTCGGGGTCCACTGGCCGAGCAGGGCCAGATCCGGGCTCCACAGCGTGAACTGGTAATTACCCTTGTCGCTGTGGTGCACGCCGGTCGGCAAGGCCTGAATAGCGATCAGGAACGTCCGTGCGTCCTTCACTTCAGCGAGTTTCGGCCGCAGCCGGGCGATCACTTGCTGTGCGGTGGCTTTTCGTTGGTCGGTGGGTTTCAGGCTGATGAACATACGGGCCGCGTTGCTGCCGCCCCGACCGGATGAGCCGACCGAGTCGCCAATATGCTGCACGGCCGGATCGGCGCGTACGATCTGGTCGATCTTGTGCTGGAGATCGACCATGCGCTCGAACGAGGCATCGGGCGCGCCTTGGGTCACGCCGATCAGCAGGTCCGCATCGCCTTCGGGCAGAAAGCTCTTGGGCAGATGCACGAACAACGCCACCATGCCGACCAGCGCCAGCCCGGTGATGCCGAGCATCAGCCAGCGATGCCCGATCACCTGGCGCAGGCTGGCGCTATAGGCCCGATCGAGCCGATCGAAGAACGGTTCCATGACGCGGTCCAACCGGGTTTCGCCGCGCCGCGGCGCGCGACGGATGAAACGGCTGCAGATCATCGGCGTGACCGTGAGCGACACCACCGCCGACACGGCAATCGCAAACACCAGCGTCAGCGAGAATTCACGCAGCAGGCGTCCGGCGATCCCGCCCATCAGCACCAGTGGGCTGAAGGCCGCAATCAGCGAAATACTGATCGACACCACGGTGAAACCGATCTGTTTGGCGCCGGCAAAAGCCGCCCGCATCGGCCGCATCCCGGCTTCAAGATTGCGATACACGTTCTCGATCATCACGATCGCGTCATCGACCACAAAGCCCACCGAGATGGTCAGCGCCATCAACGACAGATTGTCGAGGCTGAACCCGCACAGCCACATCAGCATGGCTGTCCCGGCCAGCGATAACGGCACCGTAATGCCGGCGGCGATCGTCGGCACGCCGCGGCGCAGGAAGACCATCACCACCAGCATCACCAGCGCAATGCTGGCCATTAACGTGAACTGCAGATCGTTGACGCTGGCGTGGATCGTCGTGGTGCGGTCGGAGAAAGTCGAGACTTTCACCCCGCTCGGGATCCAGCGATCGAGATTCGGCAGCAGGGCCTTGATCCGCTCCACGGTCTGCACCACGTTGGCGCCCGACGACTGATGGATGATCAGCAGCACCGCTTTCTTGCCGTCGTAGGAGCCGGTCTGCAGACGATCGCGGGTGCCGTTGCTGACATCGGCGATATCGGACAGTCGCACCACCGTGCCGTTGGCGTCCTTGATCGGGATGTTGTCGTAGTCGGCGACGCTGCGCAGGGCATCGTTGGTGGCAATGCCCAGATGCTGGCTGTGGCCGTTGAAGCTGCCCAGCGGGCTGGCGACGTTGGCATGAACGATAGCCTGGCGGACCACGTCCAGTCCCAGACCCATCGAGGCCAGCCGGCTCGGCTGCAGATCCACGCGGATCGCCGGCTGTTCGGCGCCGGTCACCGAGACATCCGATACGCCCCGTACCTGGGCAATGCGCTGGGCGATCACGGTATCGGCCACGTCGTAGAGCTTGCTCGGCGACAGCGTTTTTGAGGTCAGCGCAAGGATCAGGATCGGAAACGCCGACGGATTGATCTTGCGCAGATGCGGCGCATTGGGCAGATTGCCGGGCAGATCCGCCTGGGCCGCGTTGATCGCTGACTGCACATCCTGAGCCGCGCCGTTGATGCTGCGGCTGAGATCGAACTGGACCGAGATATTGGTCGAGCCGAGCGTGCTGGTGGAGGTCAGCCCGGTGACGCCCGGAATACTGCCGAGCCGTCGTTCCAGCGGCGCGGCGACCGTCGCCGCCACGGTTTCCGGGCTGGCGCCGGGCAGGCTGGCTCTGACATTGATGATCGGCAGGTCGACCGAGGGCAGACTGGCGACCGGCAGCGACACATAGGCTAGCGTACCCAGCAACAGCAGGCCGACTGCCAGCAGAAACGTGCCGATCGGGTAGCGGATGAACGGGGCCGAGATATTCATCGACGAGTGAGAACCTCGGCGCTCAGCGAGCCGGCGGCGCCAGGCCGCGACCGCGCTCGGCCGGCGTATCGGCGCCTAGGGAACGGCCCAGTCGCGAACGCGCCAATCGATGCTTGGCGCGGTCCATGTACAGATAGATTACCGGCGTGGTGTAGAGCGTCATCACCTGGCTGAGCAACAGGCCGCCGATGATGGTCACGCCCAGCGGCGTGCGTAGTTCCGAGCCGACGTTGTGGGCCAGCGCCAACGGCAGAGCGCCGAAGAGCGCGGCCAGCGTGGTCATCATGATTGGCCGGAACCGACGCAGGGCTGCCTCGAAGATCGCGGCCTCGGGCGACAATCCCTGCCGACGCTCGGCATCCAGCGCGAAGTCGATCATCAGGATCGCGTTCTTCTTGACGATGCCCATCAACAGGATGATGCCGATCAGCGCCACCACCGACAGATCGTAGCCGAACAGATACAGCGCCAGCAGCGCACCAACGCCGGCCGAGGGCAGCGTGGTGAGAATAGTGAAAGGATGGATGAAGCTCTCGTAGAGCACGCCCAGCACGATATAGATCACCACAATTGCCGCCAGAATCAGCCAGGGTTCGACGCTCAGCGACTTGGAGAATTCTGCGGCGCTGCCCACGTACTTGCCTTCAATCGCCGCCGGCATATCGATATCGGTCTGGGTCTGCTGGACCGCGGTGATCGCCTGGCCCAGCGAGACGTCCGGGGCCAGATCGAAGTTGATGGTGGCCGCTGGAAACTGTTCTTCATGCTGAATAGCCAGCGGTGCGGTCACCAGACGCGTGGTTGCCACCGCCTGCAGCGGTATCTGTGTCCCATCGCTGGCAGGCACGTACAGCAGGTTCAACGTCGCCGGATCCGTCTGATAGCGCGGTGCCGCTTCCAGCACCACGCGATACTGGTTGGCCTGGCCGAAGATAGTGGAGATCTGGCGCTGGCCAAAAGCATCGTAGAGCGTGTCGTCGATTGATTGCATGGTCACCCCCAGCCGCCCGGCGGCCGCGCGGTGGACATCGATCTGTACGCGCTGGCCCTCGGTCTGAATATCCGACGACACGTTGCGCAGGGCGCCAACCTGCTTGAGCTTTTGTGTGAGCTGCTTCGACCAGGTGGTCAGGCGGTCGCGATCGCTGTCGGTCAGTACATATTGGTATTGGGTTGGCCCGCTGGTGGTGGCGATCTGGATGCTCTGGACGGCCTTGAACACCACCTGCACGCCGGCAATATCGGCAACCCGCTGATTCAGATGCGCGACTGTCTGCTCGATCGAGTCGCTACGCTGGGCGCGTGGCTTGAGCACGATCGTCAGGCTGGCTGCGTTGGGGGTGACGTTGGTGGAGCTCACGCCGACCGACGCCGTCACTGCGGTTACGTCTGGATCGCGGCGCACCGCCGTGACTACCCGCGATGTGGCTTTTTTCATCGCATCGAAAGACACCGCCTGACCGGCCTCGACGTGGGCCGTGAGCAGGCCAGTGTCCTGTTCGGGCAGAAACCCCTTCGGAATCACGATATACAGCAGGATCGTCAGCGCCAGCGCAGCGATCGTCACCCATAGAGTCGCCACGCGCCGCTTAAGCACCCAGCGCAGGCTGCGTTCGTAGCCGGCCAGCAGCCGGTCGACCCCGGCCTCGGCGATCTGTGCCAGCCGGCCTGGCCGGTGTTCCTTATCGGCCAGCAGGCGGGCACACATCATCGGCGTCAGGGTCAGCGAGACAATCGCCGACACCACCACCGATACGCTCAAGGTCAGTGCAAACTCACGGAACAGCCGGCCGACAATGCCGGGCATCAGCAGCAGCGGGATGAATACTGCGATCAACGACAGGGTCAACGAAATCACGGTGAAGCCGATTTCGCCGGCGCCGCGATAGGCGGCCTGCATCGGGGACTCGCCGGCCTCGCGATGACGCACGATGTTCTCGATCATCACGATCGCATCGTCGATCACGAATCCGGTGGCGATGGTCAATGCCATCAACGACAGATTATCCAGCGAAAAACCCAGCGACCACATCACGCCAAAGGTCGCCACCAGCGACAATGGCAGAGCGACGCCGGCAATGAGCGTCGCCCGGAGACTGCGCAGGAACAGCAGCACTACCATCACCACCAGGGCCATGCTCAGCAGCAGGGTGTACTGCACATCGCGCACCGACGCACGAATGGTCCCGGTGCGATCCGAGACGATCTGCATCTGTACGCCGCTGGGCATCGACGAGCGCAGCTGCGGCAGCTTTGCCTTGAGCTGCTCGACGGTCTGCACGACGTTGGCGCCGGGCTGGCGCTGGACATCGATCACCACCGCCGGCGTGCTGTTATAGGTCGCCGCGACCTTGTTGTTTTCTACGCCCGAGACCACCTTGGCCACATCGCTCAGGCGAACCGGCGCGCCGTTCTTGTAGGCGACGATGACGTTGGCGTATTCCGCCGCATCGGCGAGCTGGTCGTTGGCGCCAATGGTGTAGGCCTTGACTGCGCCGCTGAGCGAGCCCTTGGCCTGATTGGCGTTGGCCGCGCTGATCGCAGTGCGCAGCGTTTCCAGGCCTAGCCCGTAGGAGGCCAGCTGTGACACGTTGGCCTGAATGCGTATCGCCGGGCGCACGCCGCCGTCGACCGACACATGGCCCACCCCGGCGACTTCGCTCAGGCGCTGGGCCAGCAGCGTATCGGCAATATCGCTGATACGGGCGATCGGCACGGTCTTCGAAGTCAGCGCCAGCGTGAGGATTGGCGTATCCGCTGGGTTGATCTTCGAATACGACGGCGGATAGGGCAGATTATTGGGCAGGTCGCCGTTGGCTTCGTTAATCGCGTCCTGCACGTCCTGGGCCGCGGCATCGATATTACGATCGAGCCCGAACTGCAGGGTCACCTCGCTGCGCCCCATCGAGCTGGTCGAGGTCATGTTGTCCAGGCCCTGGGTCTGGCCGAGCTGATGTTCCAGCGGGGCGGTGATCAGCCGGGAGACCGTATCAGCGCTGGCGCCGGGTAGGCGCGTGGTGACCTGGATGGTCGGAAAATCCACTTCCGGCAAGGCCGATATCGGCAGGAAGTGGTAGCCCAGCACACCGCCCAGCAGCACCGCCACCGCCAGCAGGGCAGTGGCGATCGGCCGGGCAATGAACGGATCGGATACGCGCATCAGGGCGTGCTCGGGCGCTTCTTCGCTGCGTGCTCGTCAGTGCCCGTGGTCTGGGTCAAGCCCCGGCTGCCGCTCATCTTGCCGAAACGGTTGTCGGGCGTATGCCGGCCCGCCTGGGCCTGGGCATTCGTGGTATGGCTGTTGGCTGCGACCTGTAGCTGGCTTTCATGCGGATCGGCTTGTTCCGCTGTCTTGTTTTGCGCATGATCTTTTGGCTTGCCGGCATTGCCCACTTTGATCCTGGCGCCGTCGCTGAGCTGACCGAACCCAGCGGTGATCACGGGCTCGCCGGGCGTCACGCCCTGGCCGATCACCGCCTGGGTCTCGTTCTGCTGGACCACCTTGACCGGCTGCATCGCGGCCTTGTCGCCCTTGCCGACGAGATAGACAAACGCGCCGTCTGGGCCTTGTTGCACGGCTGCTACCGGCACGATCGTGGCCTGCTTGAGCATGCCGATCTGCAGGCGCACGTTCACGAACTGGCCCGGCCACAGGTTCTGCTTGTCATTGGCCAGGCGGGCCTTGAGCTTGATCGTGCCGGTGGTCTCGTCGACCTGATTGTTGATCACGGTCAACTTGCCGGTGTCGAGCACGGTGGCCGAATCGCTGCCGAGCACGCTCACCGGCAAAACGCCGCCGTTGGCTGCCGCGCGGACCCGGCCGATATCGTCGGCGGGCAGGGTAAATACGACGTTGATCGGCTGTAGCTGGGTGATCACCACAATAGCGTCGATGCCGCCAGCGCTGACGATATTGCCTTCATCGACCATCCGAATACCGGTACGGCCGGAGATTGGTGCCACGATCGACGTATAGCCAAGCGTGGCCTGGGCGCCGTCGACCGAGGCCTGGTCGGATTTCACCTGGGCGGCGTCCTGGCGCACCGTGGCACGGGCCTGATCAGCCTGCTGCTGCGATACATAGTTGGTCTTTGCGAGCTTGGCATAGCGCTTGAGGTCCAGGCGTGCGTTGGCCAGCGATGCCTGATCCATCGCCAGCTTGCCCTGGGACTCCTCGAGAGCGGCCCGGTAGGTGGTCGGATCGATTTTTGCCAGCACATCGCCCTCGTGCACCTGCTGGCCTTCGGTGAAATTGATGCTCAATAACTTGCCGCCGACCTGCGGCTTGACAGTGACGGTCTGAAAGGCCTGTACAGTGCCTACGCCGTGCAGGATGACCGGCACGTTCTGCGTGGTCGCGGCCTGGGTCAGTACCGGCACCCCGCCGTGATGGCCGCTGCGGCCCTGTTTCTTGCTCTGATCCGGGCCGAAGCCGAACCACAGCAGGCCCGCCAGTGCCAGCAGCATCACGCTCACAATCAGGATTCGTTTTATCACCATGGATTTCTCGTTGAACTCAGCGGGCGGCTGTACGGATCAGAATCGCGGCATATCGGATTGGCTGGCGGATTGTCGAGTCTTGTCTTCATCCCAACCGCCGCCCAGCGCCTGATACAGGCTGACCGTCGCGTTCAGACGCGTCATCTGGTCCTGGGCCAGCGCATCGCGTGCGTTGAACAGTGTCTGCTCGGTGTTAAGCACCGTGGTGACATCAGTGATGCCGGAGCGTAGCCGGGCGCGCGCAATATCGAGCGAGCGTTGCGCAAGTTTCACGGCCCGTTGCTGGCGTTTCTGCTGCAGTGTGGTCTGGCGAATATCGGTCAAGGCATTGTCGACGTCCTTGAACGCGTTGATAACGCTGGACTGGTAATTGGCTAGCAGCTCGGCGTAGCGGGCACGGCTTACTGCCAGCTGGCCGCGCAGCGCGCCGCCCTGGAAGATTGGCTGGGTGATATTGGCGGCCAGCGAATAGAACTGATTCATCGGATTGATCAATGTACCGATCGCCGCATTCTCCCAGCCGCCCTGGGCGGTCAGATCGAACGATGGAAACAGATTGGCCTTGGCGGTCGAGACATCCGATCGTGCAGCAGCCAGCTTGGCGCGGGCCTCGGCGATATCCGGGCGGCGGGTCAGCAGCGTCGAGGGCAGGCCGGCGCTGATGCTGGGCACGGTCAGCGCCGACGGCTTGGCGATCTTGAGTTGCAATGCTGCGGGCGGTTTGCCCAGCAGCACCGCCAGCGCATTGATGTTCTGTTCGAGCTGCTGGCGAATCGGTGGAATAGCCGCCAGCTGGGTTGCGACTTGGGTCTGCTGTTGGGCTACATCCAAGGCGGTGCCAATGCCGACCTGCAGTTCGGCCTGCAGCGCCTTGAGCAGCTGGCGGGCAATCGCCAGGTTCTGGTCAGCGATGCGCAGCCGGTCTTGCAGCGTCACGATAGTAAAATAAGTGGTGGCGACGCTGGCATCCACGCCCAGCGCCACGGTCGCCTGATCAAAGCGGCTGGCAAAATCCGACGCCCGCGCCGAGGCCAGGGCGCTGCGGTTCTTGCCAAACAGATCGACCTCATAGCTGGCGTTGAGGGTTGCCTGATAGCTGTCGCGCGTACTCGCGCCCGACGAACCCAGCGTGGTGGGTTGGCCGTTGCTTCCCGGAATCGTAAAAGCCGTATTGTTGGATTGCCCGGCCCGGTAGTTCCGGGTCGCCGATCCCTTGGCGCTCAGGCTGGGAAACAGCGGCGCGCCGGATACCCGGATCTGGGCATCGGCCTGTGCCACGCGGGCTGCGGCCGCGGCGATGTCGTAGTTGGCCCGTTGCGCCTGTTGAATTAGCTGGTTAAGTTCCGGCGAGCCAAAGGCCTGCCACCAGTCCGTAGACGGCCAGATATTGGCTTTTGTCTTCGTCTGGCCGTCCGAGGCGCTCGTTGCCCGGTATTCGGCGGGGGCGATAGACGCAGGGTCGGGTACGCCGGGTGACAGCACGCAGCCACCCAGCCCGAGGACAAGGCCAAGCAGCATAACCCCATGCCCACGGCGACCGGCTGTGCGCATCGGTCGGCCTGCCGGCGGGCCGTCCCGATAGCGGCCTGATATGTGGTGTCTCATGGTGCAGATCATTGCAGCGCCAACGCGTCGCCAGAAGTTGTCAGCAGCCGATGAGTTTGTCGCAAAGTGTGTCACTCCAACGAAAGCCAATGCATGAAGCCCCCACCGTGGAAACACATGCGGCTGCGCACGCGGTCGCTACGGCATAGACTCCGAGCACGTCCTGAAAAACCAAACCTGATATCAAGCCTCGATCGCTCGGCGAGCGGCCAGGCTTTCGCTTGGCAACAGAGGATCGAATACGAGAAAAGCCCCGCGGCAGATTCTGCCACTATCTAGCAGGCAGCCAACCCACGAAGCGATACCCGATGCTGGCGCTGGCTGGCGGCGGCTCACTGCCGCCTGTGACAAGATGCGCGCGATTGGGCTACTGTCGCTATGTTATCGGCCTTCTTGCTTACGTCTGCAGGTTTGGAACACAGGTGAATAATGAGTAACGGCACGACACGATCAGCCAACCGAGGCATGGCGCTGGTAACCGGCGGCTCGCGCGGGATAGGTGCCGCGATCTGTGGGCGCCTGGCGGGCGATGGCTATGCGGTTGCCGTTGGTTACGCGCACAACAGCGAGGCAGCAGAGAGCGTCGTCGACACGATCCACACAGCTGGCGGCGCCGCGCAGGCGTTTCAAGTCGATATCGGCGAGTTGGCGTCGATCGAGGCGATGTTTGCTGCCGCCGAGGATGCGCTTGGCCCGTTGTCCGCGCTGATCGCCAATGCCGGTATCTCGGGCGATTTTGGCCGGCTGGTCGATTACTCGATCGAAGACATGGAGCAGATCGTGCGCGTCAACACGCTGGCCCCCATGGTCTGTGCGCAGGCGGCTATCCGGCGTCTGTCCGGGCGCGGCGCCGACCAGGACGGTCATCGTGGTTCAATCGTGATCATGTCGTCGGTTGCTGCGCGTCTTGGCGGCGGCGGTTCGATGGTGCCCTATGCCGTCAGCAAGGGCGCCATGGAAACCTTCATCACCGGGCTCGCCAACGAGCTCGCAGACGACGGTATCCGCGTCAACGGCATTGCGCCGGGCATCATCGATACCGACATGCCGCCACCGGCCTTGCGCGAGAAAGTCCAGCAGGCCGTGCCGATGAAACGCCTCGGCAAGCCCGAAGAGATCGCCGACGCGGTGGCGTGGCTGGTGTCGGATCAGTCATCGTTTGTTACCGGTCAGTCAATTACTGTCTCGGGTGGGCGCTAACCGCATATCGGGCGAGTCAATCCATACAACGATGGCTCATCGACAGGTGCGCCGGCCTGAGGATCGGCCGGCCGCCCTAGTGTCCTGTAACGCAAATACGCTGCATGATTTCGGCGCTTTTTTGCGCCATGCGGGGTTGCGCCGCCTCGCCACAGCTACCGCTATGACGCGTTGGCGCGCCTTGCCTGACACAAAAAATCACTCGAACTTAAATATTGCGAATTTACGTTACAGGACACCAGCTGCATATCGCGTCGATCAGCCCAACGTTTCCTCGAACAGCGTGGTCAGCCGCTTGTAGTGCCGCGCATCGGCGGCCTCGTTATAGGCCGGTACGTCACTGGCGGTATAACCGTGGCGGGCATTGGTATACAGCTCGGTGGTGAAATGCACGCCCGCTGCTGCCAGTGCACCGTCCAGGCGGGCGATCTGCTCCGGGGGCAGATGCTCGTCCTTGTCGGCGTGGCCCAGATATACCCGGCCGCGGATGTCGCCCACTATATGCAGCGGACTGTTGTCGTCGTCCTCGGCCGCCAGACGCGCGGCATGAAAGGCCGCGGCCGCGGCGACGCGGTCCGGATGAGCGGCCGCCATGCGCAGCGCGAAGGCGCCGGTCAGACAATAGCCGACGACGCCGAGCGGCCCGTTTGCGAACTCGGCTTCCGCATCGATCGTGGCCAGCAGAGTAGCGAAATCGCTTTTCTGCGCCTTTGGCGTCAGCTTGCCCGCCAGTTCGAACAGCTTGGGCAATACATCGTCGTCACGAAACGACTTGCCCTCCGGCACCGGCGAACCCGCAATATCGCGGTAATAGATATTCGGCATGAGGATCGCATAACCGTCGTCGGCTACGGTCTGTGCCTTATCGTGATAGCAGGGCCGCAGGCCGCCGATATCGGTGAACAGCACCACAGCAGGCAACGGCGCGTTGGCGTTGGCTGGCGTGAACAGATGGGCGTCCATGACGCCGTCGTTGGTCTGGATGGATAGGGCTCGGCTCATCGGATGAATCTGTTGAAATCAACGGCGTGTTTGTAACTTGCCTACGCCGGCAGTGCAACAGTCCATGACCCGCAAAATTGACGATCCATCCACGAGCAAGAACAGAACGTCCACAAGTAAACGCCAATGCCTTCTGACTTGCTGCGTTTGCCTTCATTTGCGGACAAGATTTCTGTTTTTTCCCGGTATGGTACTCAGCTGTTATGCGTCTGGGTATGAGCGGGCCGCTCGGCCCTGGCCATCACGCCGGCGCCGTCTGCCCCACTGTTGACGGGTCTTCCAGCCCTACATCACGACAATAAGCGTCAATCCCCAGCCCGCCGCGCGGATAGTCGGCGCACAGCGCCGCGTCGTCAGCTATGGCCAAGTGCACGTCCTCAGCGCTCAGCGTGTGGAGATAACCACACTGGCCGATCCGACCTTTTGGCAGCGGGGCGACCAGATTGCCGCCGCGTTTTTCTACGATCTTGCGATGACTGGCGGTCATCACATCGCGATCAGCGAGGGTATCTTGCCACAGCTCAGGCCGTAGCCGCAGGTACGCGGCGACGGGCCCGCATCAATACCGGTGACGATCGACGTGGCCAATGTGACTTACGGCGTGTTGCGGCCATACAGCGAACAGGCGGGGCCTGCGGTATCGGCCCAGCACGCCGCCGCCGACGATCAGCACCGGCTCGTCGCGCGAAATGCCCAGCTGCTTGAAATCAGCGAGCAGGCGCTCGACGGTCGCCAGATTCTTGTCAACCTCCATCAAGCGCTAGACGAGCACGTCGAGCGTGATGTCGTATCGAGTCCGGCGTCTTCTATTCGCTCGACGAGCATCTGAAACGTGTCTTCTCCATCGCGAAGGATCATGACGGTAATCGGCGTCTTCATGCTTACGCGCGTTACAAGCACGACGTACTTAGCCCGCATTTTGCATAAAACCCATCGACGGCGTGCAAACAATTGGCTGAATGGTCTGACGGCGAGCTGATTGGCCGTATCGCTGGCTGATTTCAAGATTGGGCCAGGAAAAAGCGCGCGAATACCGGTGTGGCAGGGGTTTTAGAGAGGCTGCATCCATCCCAGGACGC
>JAQIBT010000165.1 GCA_027858915.1 Salinisphaera sp. | reverse complement strand
GGGCCACGGGAACGCCTGTGCGCGCCAATCACGGCGTTACACTCGCTTGCCATAGCAAGCTATGACGCGCTCGCGTGCCTTGTGCTTGACGCGCACAGACGTTCTGAACACGGCAAAATGCGCGTGACAGGACACTAGGGCTGTTGTCGTTTCAAGACGGCATGCTAGCCGACGAACCAGTCATCGGGCCGTGACATCGCCCCGATACCGCAGAGCGTCGGCGCCACTTGAAAATATCGACCGCGCCTTAAATATCTGTATACAACATAATTTTGGCCGGCAGCGCTGGCCCGATCGGAGCATCTCCATGCAAATTCGCGAGCTTACCGACAGTATATGTGTACTTACGGGGGCTTCCAGCGGCATTGGCGAAGCCACGGCTCGAGCCTTGGTCGCCGAAGGCGCCACCGTGATTCTGGTAGCGCGCAGCGCCGACAAGATCGATGCCCTGGCGACTGAACTTGGCGACAAGGCCGTCGCCATGCCTGCCGACGTCGGTGATGCGGCGGCGATCAAGCAATTGTTTACTCGTATTAAAGCCGATTTCGGCCATGTCGATCTGTTGTTCAACAATGCGGGCGTGGGCTACAACGATCCGTTCGCCGATTCCAAGCCCGAAGAATGGCGAAAGCAGATCGATGCCAATCTTTACGGCGTTCTCCACTGCACCCATGCCGCGATTCCACTGATGAAAGGCCGCTCGGCGCCAATGATCTCGACCGTGTCGAGCGTGGGCGGGCGGTATGGCGTACCGGGCTGGTCGGTGTACTGTGCGACCAAGTTTGCGGTAGTCGGTTTCCACGACACGCTGCGCAAGGAACTGGGTGGTGATGGCATTCGCGTATCGCTGATCGAACCCGGGGCCGTGTATACCAACTGGGGCTTCAATGTCACCGAGGATGCGATGCAGGAGCGTCGTGACAAGGTTGATGCGCTGCATTCCGAGGATATTGCCAACGCCTTGGTCTATGCCTTCGCGCAGCCTGGCCACGTCAACCCGCAGGAACTGCTGGTAATGCCCACCAGGCAGGTTTCGCCGTGATCGAAGAATCTGCTGCGCAGCGATAGTGGCGGCGCAGCGATCGTCCGGCGATTGGACCATAACGACCCTTCGGGCCTCGCTCGAGGGGTCGATTTTTGTGTGCCCATTGCGCTATCCATGACGCGGTTGTGGTAAGAGTGGTTTCTCTCTGTGTTTCGGCGCGGAGGCAAGACGCTATTCTGACCCACGCTGAATCATCCTGTAGGTCTGAATTGATCCCGATCCCGGCCGATATCGCTAGCAACAGCGCAGGGTCTGGGACTGATGCAGCGCTTGGGAAAAGCCGCGTGCAAGAAACCGCCTGGAGAATCGAATCGCCAACGACGACCAGGGCGGAACGCGCAAGCTGACGGCTCGAAAAACGACATGCAAAGCGCTTTGCGAACTGCCCAAAGGGAGATATAAAATAATGATTTATGAAAAAAAGTCCGGCCATCGGTGGCCACAAGCTGCTGCCGCCTGCGTGGTCGGTGCGATGACGCTCGCCGTCGTGTCGCCAGCGCTCGCTGAAGATCAGGTCGGGAACCTGAAAGATAGGGGTAGCCACTCGGTCTTCGGCGATGCGATCAACTATGTGTCGCATAATCTATATTTTCGCTTCGGTGCGGGTTATTTCGATTACTACGGCAGCAGTTCGGAACTCAAGGTAGAAAACGCGAAAGGGCTGGCTGCCCAGGCATTCGGTGCAGGCAGCAGTTCCATCGACGGCTCAGGCTCTTCGCTGGGTAACAAAATGTTTCCTTCGGGCACGTTGGGGCTTTACATGCCGGGCACCAACCATCATCTGGCGACCGAGGTCACGCTGTCAGCGCCGATCAAACTCGATTTCCAGGTCTCGGGTATTGCGGCCAATCAGTCGATTTCGCCGAATGCGCTCAACGGCAACGGCTCTAATAACAGTATTCCGACCGGCGTCCCCACGACGGGTCGTAATATCGGCACAGTGAAGACGTTGCCGCCGAACATTTCGTTCGTCTACCGACCATTCGTGGATACGCGTATTCAACCGTACATCGGGTTGGGCGCGATGTACCTCTACACCTACGATACCAATGTGTCGAACACGGTACTGAATTCGGTGAACCAGCCGACTTTGTACCTCAGCAAGCCCTGGGCCTGCACGGGCAAGATAGGCGTCGACGTGAATATCACCGACACGTTCTTTGTCGGCGCAGAAGCGCAGTACATCGGCTGTGCGACCGTGAAATCGAAGCTGAACAATATCCGCGTCAATGCCCCCAATCTTTCCAATACGTTTGGCCCGGTCAACGTCGGCACGATCAGCTCGACGAACAAGTTCAGGGCCGTGATCTACCAGCTTTCGATGGGGGTACGTTTTGACTAGGTTTCATACGCCGCCGTGGCGGCGGCCTTGGGTATACCAGGTTCTGCAAGACAAGGCGCAGGGAGCGCGCTGCGCCGCGCTGCAACGCCGTGTTGCGGAAAAATAGCCGCCAGCAGATATCGCCACAGCGACGCGAGATTATTGAGTGATTGCGCGGTGGCGAGACCGCCGCTCAACGGTTATATGGTGACAATGCCATCGTGTCGCCGCCACATGATATTTGAGCGTTGCGCGCTGGACGGCCTGCGGATTATCCGATCGGCAATAGTCATTCGATAACTGGCCGTTGTCC
This sequence comes from Salinisphaera sp., assembly GCA_027858915.1. GTDB lineage: Bacteria > Pseudomonadota > Gammaproteobacteria > Nevskiales > Salinisphaeraceae > Salinisphaera. The sequence continues at coordinate 88,538 of JAQIBT010000165.1, read as the reverse complement.
GAATAGTAAGCAGCGGTACGGCTTGCCCATGTCACCCTAGTAGGGTGAATAGCGCAGTACATACATGGGGCCCCAATCAGATCGGCCGCGATTTCGTCGTAGGCGACATCCACGGTCACTTCTACGTGCTGGAGCGATTGCTCGAGCATCTCGGTTTCGATACGCGTGCGGATCGCCTGTTTTCGGTTGGCGACCTGATCGACCGTGGCCGCGATAGCCATCGTGCCGCAGAATTCATCGATAAACCGTGGTTTCATGCCATCCGTGGCAATCACGAACAGATGATGTGCGACGCATCGCTGCCCTACACCCGTGCGCACGATGCTCAGGAGCTGTGGCGGATCAACGGCGGCGACTGGTTTGAGCGCGTAGGGGCGGGCGACCAGTCCTGGCTGCTCGATGCCGTGTTGTCATTACCGCTGGCCATCGAGGTCGATCTGCTTGAGGGTGGGTATGCGGCGATTGTTCATGCGAATGTCTACGGCGACGACTGGCGCTCCATGCAGGAGGCGCTGGACGAAACGTACGACGAGAATATTCATCATGCAGCGCTCTGGAGCCGTGAGCGCGCCCATTCGGTGCAGGATCGGCTGAAAGGCGATCGCCAGGTCGATCGAATCGAGGTGGCCGGGCCGTCCGTCGTATTTTTTGGCCATACACCAATGGCGGTGCCCCTGGCCTGCGACAACACGCGTTGGATCGATACCGGCGTGTTCATGCCGCGCGGGCATCTCACGGTCGCTGAGCTGGCCGTGGACGGCCATGTCTGGTCGTTGTCGGTGCGACGCGACAAGCCGTACAGTGGCTGGCGGGTTCTGGCTAGCGCCTCTGACGATGGAGTGGCGCGTCTGCCAACAAGCCGGCGCAGTCGCTGGGCGCTTTGGCGCCGTTGAAACGCTTGCTCAGCCAGGCCAGGGCATCGTCAGCGTGTGTGAACGCCGCGGTGACGTGGTCTCCCAGTGCCCAGTCGAACAGCAGCGTTGTACCGCTGCGGCAATAGGTGCGGGCAAGCGCGAGCGCTTCGGCGCGCGGCGTCAACTGATCGAACCAGGCCTGGTAGTAATAGGTCGGCGTATGGATAGCCCGTTGGCCTAGCCGATTGGATCGAGCCACTGCCCTGATCGCCGGCACGTCGAGCAGTTCATCGACAGTCACGTAGTGGCGCATCTGCGCGAACGTCAGCCCAGACAACAGCGGGTCGCGCACTCCGGCCAGCTCCTGTCCCAGGCAGGCCGTCGACAGTTTTTCGAATATCGCCCGGCCGTTCTTGTTGAGCAACGCTTCAGTGTCAATGCTCGGATACGCGCGCGACAAACCGACCACGGCCTCGAAATAGATCCCTGCGAACATGCCGCCATCGATATGTCGCGCCGTGGCCAACAGATTGGCAGGCGCGCCGCCGCTGGCGATGCCGGCCAGCTGGATGTCGGGCGCATAAGTGGCAGCCAACTCGCCCGCCCACAGGCTGGCGAAGGCGCCGCCGGAATAACCCCAGAGCGCAACCGGGGTATCTGGCGGCAAGAGACGCCGGGGCAGAAAAGTACGGGTAGCACGGATACCGTCCAGCACGCTCTGGCCGGCGATACGTCCGGCACCAAATGCCTCATTCGGCCCTTCGTAATCAGGCAGCGTGACGACCCAGTGTCGGCGCAACGCGCGCGATACGAACAGCTGTTCGATCATGGTTCCGCGCAGGGTTTCCTGGGACGGTGCGCACTGCGCGTTGAGCGCGTCATAGGCGACCTGATACGACAGCAGACGCGGCAAGGGATCGGGCGGGACGAGAATCGTGGTGATGATCGCCACCGGCTGGCCGTGACTATCATTGCTGCGATACATCAGCTGCCAGCCGCGCGCCCTGACATGGCTGATGCGATAAGCGCGCGCGACCAGCGGGCGGAAGCGGATAAGCGTTCCGGGTCGTATCGAGCGCAGGCGCGCCGCGGACGGTTGCGTATAGAACGGATCGTCGACCGTCCTGGCCAGCGGCGGGCCGGGCGTTGGGTAAGCGACGGCCCGGCCCGGCCAGTGGCCAGCGCCTGCCGGTAGCAGTGGAACGGGCCCGGATAGTGGGGCACTACAGCCCGTCAGCAGCAGTGTCGCGAGCGCCAGTCCAGTGCCAATCAACAGCTGCCAGGCTCGGCCCGCAACCGGTTGCATCAGCGATGGCTCACCGCTGCGATCGTACATCGTTGACGGCGTGCTCATGTGGATGACCTACGACGATACACAAGCGGAAATTCCAAGTTGGCGAAAGCTTAGGCCCGTTCCGCGTGCGCCGGGCCGGTAGAAACCATCTGAAGTCGTGTTGATCGCAAAACGAAACGGGATAGGCCGCATTCTCTGGACGCGGCGGAATTCGCTGACGTCAGACCGGTGCATCGTCGCCCATGTAATATTCACCACGTGAATATTAGAGATATCGATCTTAACCTGCTCGTCCTGCTTGATGCGCTGCTGCGCGAACGCAATGTCACCAAGGCAGCCAGAGCGATGAACATGACGCAGCCGGCCATGAGCAACGCGCTCAAACGGCTGCGCAAGCTGCTGGGAGATCCCGTGCTGGTGCGCACCGCCGGCGGCATGCAGCCGACCGCACGCGCCGAACAGCTGCATCGGCCGGTGCGCGTGGCATTGGCACAGATGGAAGCCGCTATTGCGCCCAATCGTGCGTTTGAGCCCGCGACCGCAGAACGCTTGTTCACCGTGCTGATTACCGACTACGCGGCATCGGTGCTGATGCCGCGGGTGGTGGGCGTGCTGGAGCGCGAGGCCCCCAATATCGCGCTGAACATCCTCTCGGCTTCGGCCGACGCGATCGATCAGATCGAACGGGGCGAAGCCGATTTTCTGGTCAATCAGTTCGGCCATCTGCCGGCGAATTTCCACCAGCAGCGGCTCTGGACCGATCGGCTGGCCTGTCTGATCCGCAAGGACCATCCCGCACTGGCCGCAGGCAACGGCGAACTCTCACTCGATAGTTTTCTGGCCCAGCGGCATATTCTGATCACCCAGACCGGCGTTGGCCTGAGCCGGCTGGACGAGGCGCTGGCCGACCGTGGATTGACGCGACATATCAGCGTACTGACTCGGCACTATCAGCTGCCGCGCGAACTGGTCGCCAACAGCGATATGATTGCCGCGCTGCCGGCCCGGATCGCGCGCTATCAGGCCCGACATCTTGGCCTGGAGGTCATGGCGCCGCCAATCGAACTGCCGGATTTTCAGATCGGGATCGCCTGGGGCGCGCTCGATCACCACGACGTTGCCCATCGCTGGCTGCGTGAGCGCATCATCGCGATTGCCCGCGAAACCCTGAGCTGACGATGCTGTCCCGGCGTCAATGATTGAGCCATACATAAGCCGGCAGTGCCTGCGTAGGCGCGCCAGATCACAGCGCAAAGTGCGGTGTCACAGGCGATCAGGCGGTATTCGCGTTACGATAGGTAAGTACGAAAGTGCGTCAATTCGCGATCAAGGGGTCACGCAGCATGTTGAAAGTAGGGTTTGTCGGATGGCGAGGCATGGTTGGTTCGGTGCTCATGCAGCGGATGCTGGCCGAGAATGATTACCAGGGGCTGGAACCTGTTTTCTTCTCGACCTCGCAGGCCGGTCAGGACGGCCCCGATATCGGTATGCAGGTGCCGACGTTGCAGGACGCCAAGAAACTCGACGCGCTCGCGGCCATGGACGTGATCGTCACCTGTCAGGGCGGCGATTACACCGGCGAAGTCTATGGTCCGCTGCGTGACTCTGGCTGGAACGGCTACTGGATCGATGCAGCCAGCAAGCTGCGCATGGCCGATGATGCGGCGATCGTGCTCGATCCGGTCAATCGCCACGTTATCGACGCAGCGCTGGCCAACGGGACCAAGACTTTCTGTGGCGGCAACTGCACGGTTAGCCTGATGTTGATGGCCTTGGGCGGGTTGTTCGAAGCCGATCTGATTGAGTGGATGTCGTCCATGACCTATCAGGCGGCCTCTGGCTCGGGTGCGACCCATATGCGCGAGTTGCTGGTACAGATGGGCCAGCTGCACGACTCGGTCGCCGACCAGTTGGCAACCCCGTCCTCGGCTATTCTGGATATCGATCGCGATGTGACCGCTGCGATGCGATCGAACGATTTTGCGACCGAGCATTTTGGCCATCCGCTGGCCGGCAGCGCGCTGCCCTGGATTGATACCATCATGGAATCGGGCCAGAGCAAGGAAGAATGGAAGGCGATTGCCGAAACCAACAAGATCCTCGCCAAGGGCGACCAGCCCATCCCGATCGACGGGCTGTGCGTGCGTATCGGCTCTATGCGTTGTCATAGCCAGGCATTCACGATCAAGCTGAAGAAAGATCTGCCGATCGAGGAAATCGAGTCGCTGATCGCCGAGCACAACGAGTGGGTACAGCTGGTGCCCAACGAAAAAGAGGCCACGCTTCGCGATCTGACGCCCGCCGCAGTCTCCGGCAAGCTCACGGTTCCGGTGGGTCGTCTGCGCAAACTGGCCATGGGCGGCGAATATCTGTCGGCCTATACGGTAGGCGACCAGCTGTTGTGGGGGGCGGCCGAGCCGGTGCGCCGCATGCTGCATATCTTGCGCGAGAAGCGATAGCGATCCGCTCGCGGTAATCGACATGCGCCGACAGCAGGTCTGGACATGAGCAACATTATCTGGAAGCCGCGGCACATCGCGGCATTCATGATCGCGGCGCTGCTGGGTGCCTGTGCCAGCGATCCGGCGGCACCTCGGGACCAGGCGTATAACGATTACTGGCAGTGCGCCCGGCAGGCGGTTCAGCCGCATATCAACGATCAGCGGCTGACCGCGCGCGAGGTCGCCATGCGTGCCCAGGCGAAGTGCAACAGCGGCTATCACCGATACCGAACCGCGCAGATGGGATTCGTGCGCTCCAAGGTGCCATCGCGCGATTACGACATGGCCAATACACTCGGCGCCCAGTCGGCATTCGAACACCGGCGCCTGGTGACCCGTACGTTGACCGATTACGTCAGCCAGGCCCGCGCCGGCCGCTGAGGCACGTCGCGGTCAGCGCTTGCGGCTGAAAAAACTGCTAATGATCTGGCGTACTTCGTCGCTGACCAGACGTTCCCCGAACACGGCGGCTTCGCGTTCGATCTGGCCTTCCAGATCGTCGTGCGCCATCGCGCTGCGCAACAGCTGCTTGGATGCATGGATCGCGCCCTGCGGCTTGCTCGCCAGTTGCGCGGCCAGGGCAGTAGTGCGCGCCGCCAGTTCGGCGCGTGGCACGCAGTAGGCGATCAGCCCCATGGCATGCGCTTCCTCGGCGGTTAACGTATCGCCGGCCAGCAGCAGGCGGGCAGCGTTCTGGCGGCCGATCAGCGCCGGCAGCAGCAGGCTGGATCCGGCTTCCGGCACCAGGCCGAGATCAATGAACGCGGTGAAGAAACGTGCGTCGTCGGCTGCAATCACCAGATCGGCGTGCAACAACAAGGTCGTGCCGATACCGGTCGCCTGGCCCTGAACCGAAACCACTGTCGCCTTGTCGCAGGCGGCAAGCTCGCGAATGAAAGTCAGCGCCGGCCCGCTCGCGCCGGCATCGCCGCTTTTGGGGTCTACGTTGGCGAAGTCTGCAATATCGTTGCCGGCACAGAACATATTGCCTTCGCTTTCGATCAGCACGACGTGGACATCATCGTCGGCAACTGCGCGCCGGAGCGCGCGCGTCATATCGACATACATCGCGCGCGTCAGCGCGTTCCGCTTGTCGGCGCGGTCAAGTGTGATGCGCAGTACGTGATCGGTCGCGGTGACTCTTACAAAGCCGCTATCGAGCTCGGGATTGGCCATAGTGATCTCGCTGAACGGGAGGGCAAGGCAGGCGTGCGACATAGCGAAGCACCGCATGCCACATGGCCGGATACTACCCATGTTTGCGCCCTCTGAGGCAATCGGCGCCGCGTTCATCGCGTTGGACGCATAAGCCAACAAGCCATCACACCCAATGCATTGACGCTGCATGTGCACAGCGCGCCCGCCATGCCATCGCGGTTGGATCAGCGCAGTTCCGGTGGCTGTCGTTCAGCCCGCATGCGTGTGGCCGATGTCATGAAGACACCGTGACCTGTCGCTACAAGTTGCGGTGCGCGCTATGCTGCGACACGGCTTTATTGGAGGATCGACTGTGCTAGGTGACCGAGACGTGCTGGTAATCTACGACGAGCGTGTGCTGCTGCACCGCCCGCAAGCTCAAGAGCCTTTCTTGCCCGGACGCATGGACAACCGGGTCCGCGGTATTCTCGAGGGGCTCGGCATGACCGAGGCCAAGTGGAGTTATCCCGAGCATCCGGGGCGCGTGACTGCAGTACATGACCTGCTCCAGTCCAATCCGGTACCTGGCGTGCATATCACCGCCGGTAAGGCGGCGACCATGGAACAGCTCCAGCGGGTGCACACCCTGTCGTATCTGGAACATTTGTACGACCTCGAGGGCAAGCAGGCCTGGCTCGACGTGGATACCACCGCGATATCCGCAGGCAGCCTCGATGCGGCCGAGGTCGCAGCCGGTTCGGTGATTGCCGCAGTCGATGCGGTGTTCGAGAAGAAATTCCATTCGGCGTTTGTGGTCAGTCGGCCGCCTGGCCATCATGCGAACGCCGTGCGAGCTCGCGGCTTCTGCCTGTTCAACAACATTGCCGTGGCCGCAGCGCACGCCCAGGCCCACTGGGATATCGAACGCGTGCTGATTGTCGATTGGGATGCGCATCACGGCAACGGCACCCAGGATATCTTTGCCGCCGATCCCAGCGTGATGTTCTTCGATACCCACCGCGCGGCGCCATTCTATCCCGGTACCGGCCATCTGGAAGAGATAGGAGAAGGGCTGGGCGAGGGCACCACGATCAATGTGCCGTTGCCAGGCGACGCCGGTGATCGCGCCATCGTGACCGCATTCGAGAATATTCTGGTGCCGGCCGCCGAATGGTTTGAACCGGAGCTTATTCTGGTGTCGGCTGGCATGGATGCCCATATGAGCGAGCTATGCCTGACCATGACCGACGACGGCTACAGCGCCTTGACCGGTATTGTGCAGCGCCTGGCCGATACCTATTGCAACGGTCGGCTGGTAATGGCGCTGGAAGGCGGCTACAACCCGGAGACGCTGGCACGCTGCACGCGCCGCGTCCTGGAAGTACTGGCCGGGGCCGATCCGGTCGAACCACGCGAGCCCGGCATGGCGGAAGTCGCCGCGATGACCGACTTCCATATCTCGGCCTTCGCGGACATGGAGTGAGTTCCGACACGGACATATCCGATCCGCGTAGCACCGGGCGTGCACGCGTCCCGCGGCTGCCTGTCACCATCCAGCCCGTCTCGCGCGACAACTGGGAGGCAGTGATTGCCCTGCGCGTCGATCCCGATCAGGCCGACCATCTGGCTTCGAATTTATACTCGCTGGCCGAGGCTTACGTCGAGCCCAACTGTCAGCCGCGGGCGATCGTCGCGGGGCGCACTGTTATTGGTTTTGTGATGTACGAATACATCGCCTCCAACCAGGCGTTCAACATCCCCCGCTTTATGATCGATGCCGATTGGCAGGGCCGCGGGTACGGCCGTGCATCGCTGCGAGCAATCATCGGTGGGCTCAAGGCAGAGCGGCCCGAGGCCGGAATCACTATCAGCCTGATGCCCTACAACACCCATGCGCGCAGATTGTATGCGCGTATGGGTTTCGTCGATACCGGCACGCAGTTCTACGGCGAGGACGTGTTACGTTTTCCCTGATTGGGTCCGAACTGCATCGCGACTGGCGTTACTTGAGTCCCGGGAGAGGACTCGGAGGATTTTTGGAAAACCACGCAGCCGCCGTGACGCGCCGAGCCAGCACCCAGCCCCAGACTTGCCGCTTCGTGCCGCGCCTGCGAGCATTCATGCAGGAGATAATCGAGAACGCAGATGAAACAAGGCGCAATGCGCTGGGCTGTGTTGCTGTGCGTGATCGTGCTGGCTGCCAGCGTCACGGATGGATGCGCGCGGCGGGCACCCCAGAAGAGTCAGACCATCACCATTGGCTGGACTGCGTGGGACGACGCCGAATTTGTCAGCAGGCTTGCCAAGGCCCTGATCGAACAGCGCACGGATTATCACGTCAAGCTCAAACTGGCTGCGATTGGTCAACAATACAAAAGCGTGGCCAACGGCAGCATGGACTTGATGATGATGGCGTGGCTGCCGGATACCCATAAGCGATATTGGAAAAAGGTCCATGGGCGGGTGGTGGATCTTGGCACGCTCTATCGCGGCGGCCAGTTGGGGTGGGTGGTGCCGGACTATGTCCCGATCGATCAATTGGCGAGTATCGCGGACTTGCGCAAACCCGATGTCCAAGCGCGGCTGGGCGGGCAGATACAGGGTATTGACCCGGGCGCTGGCCTGATGCAATTGTCGGCGGAGACCATCGATGCGTACGGGTTGAGCCAACAGTACCGGCTGATTTCCGGCGACGGCAACCGCATGGTGCACGCGCTCGCCGACGCGATCGCCCAGCATCGCTGGATTGTGGTGACGGCGTGGACGCCGCACTGGATGTTCGCGCGCTACAAACTGCGGTATCTGGCTGATCCCAAGGGCACGCTGGTATCGCCTCAGCATGTCGACGTCATCGCTCGCGAAGGGTTTTTGGACGATTATCCGAAGGTGGCGGCAATGCTGGGCCGCATGCATATACCGTTGGCGACGTTGCAGTCGGCGCTGTCCGAGGTACAGAAGCTTGGCAGCAAGAAAGCCATTCAACGTTTCATCGATCATCATCAGCCGCTGATCAATCGTTGGTTCTCGTCTTCTGGCTCGGCGGAGTCTGCGGCGGCCGACAGCGATTGATACGGGCGCTGCCTGTTAGCATTGGCGTCTTGAAAATTTCCCAAGAGCTTCGACACTTGTGAGTACACCTCGCGCAGGGACCGGTATGTTCATGGCGGTGGCGGCGACCTTTGTCGTGACCATGATGGGCACGACGTTGCCGACGCCGCTTTACCCGATCTATCAGCAGACGCTCGGCTTTTCGGAGTTGCTGATCACCGTCATATTCGCAGCCTATGCCGTTGGCGTGATCGGGGCGCTGCTGGTCACCGGCAGTTGGTCTGACCAATTGGGCCGTCGACCGCTGCTGGCTATTGGCCTGCTGTTTTCAGCGGCGAGCGCGTTGGCTTTTCTCTATGGGGGCGGGTTGACAGCCCTGCTGGTCGGCCGCGTGCTGTCGGGAATCTCGGCCGGCATCTTTACCGGCACGGCGACCGTTGCGGTCGTGGAGCTGGCACCACCGGCCTGGCGCGGGCAGGCAACATTCATCGCTACCGCTGCCAATATGGGTGGGCTGGGATTAGGGCCGCTTGTCGCCGGCGTGCTGGCCGAGTATCTGCCGGCGCCGTTGACGCTGTGCTTCGTGATCGACTTGCTGCTTGTGTTGCTGATGGGTATCGCCGTCTGGCGTGCACCCGAGACCGCGCGACGGCCGGATAGGCCGCGCCTCGCAGTCCGATGGCCGGGGGTGCCGCGCGAGGTGGCGGGCGTGTTCGTGCCGGCGGCGATTGCCGGCTTTGCGGGTTTTGCGGTACTGGGTCTGTTCACCGCGATTGCGCCGGCCTTCATGGGCGATGTTCTTCACTACAACAATCACGCCCTGACGGGGGCGGTGGTCTTTCTGGTGTTCGTGGCGTCCACGGCCGGCCAGCTTGGTCAGGGGCGCTTGCCGCGTGCTTCGCGGCTGCCGGTCGGCTGTGGGTTGCTGATTATCGGCATGGTGCTGGTCGGAGCCGCGGTAATCTTGAGTTCCTTGTTGTTCCTGGTATCCGGCGGCATTGTGGCCGGGATTGGCCAGGGCGTTGCGTTCCGAGCCGGTATGGGGGAGGTGACCGCGGCCAGTCCCGAGTCGCGACGTGCCGAGGTGGCCTCGACGTTCTTCGTGATTGTGTATATCGCGCTCTCGATTCCAGTGGTCGGGCTCGGTGTCACCGCACAGCTGACCAGTCTGCCGGTAGCCGGCGTTAGCTTCGCTGCCGGCGTCGCGTTACTGGCTTTGACATCGATGCTTATTCTGTTGCTGCGTCGCCGCTCGTGAATCGGCTGGCCGTTTCCATTGGGAGATCGCCTCAAATGGCTTGATTAATGGCTTAGCCACATCGGTACAGAAATTGCGTTAAAGTAAAGAGCGATTTCGATTTCGAATTCGACCGAGGGGCGACGAATTTGACTACCAAACTGTCTGTCAAGAATGTCTACAAGGTGTTTGGGCCGGATCCCAAGGACGCAATGAAACGCGTCAAACGGGGTGAGACCAAGGATCAGATTTTTGCTGAAACCGGCGCGACAGTAGGCGTCTCGGATGCCAGCTTCGACATCCACTCAGGCGAAATCTTCGTCATCATGGGGCTCTCCGGATCGGGCAAATCCACCATGGTGCGCATGCTCAATCGCCTGATCGATCCCACGAGCGGGTCGGTTTCCATCGATGGTCAGGATATCACCCAGATGACGCGCCATGAGCTGATCGAGCTGCGTCGACGCGATATCAGCATGGTCTTTCAGTCGTTTGCGCTGATGCCGCATCAAACGGTACTCGAGAATACCGCATTCGGGCTGGCCGCGGCCGGTGTTGCGCGCGGCGAGCGCGAACAGCGGGCGCAGGCCGCGCTGGAGTCAGTCGGTCTCGGCGCCAACAGCAACAGTTTTCCCGATGAGTTGTCGGGTGGCATGAAGCAGCGCGTGGGTCTGGCGCGAGCGCTGGCAGTGGATCCCGGTATTCTGCTGATGGATGAAGCGTTCTCAGCACTCGATCCGCTGATCCGCACCGAAATGCAGGATGAACTGCTCCGGCTGCAGTCCGAGCACACGCGCACGGTGGTGTTCATCACTCACGATCTGGACGAGGCGATGCGGGTCGGCGATCGGATCGCCATCATGCAGTCGGGACGAGTGGTACAGGTGGGCACGCCGGAAGAAATCGTGCGTTCCCCCGCCAACGACTACGTCCGATCCTTCTTCCGCGACGTCAACGTCAGCCACGTATTTACGGCGGGTGACGTAGCCCGCCGCGATCAGGTGACCGTGATCGAACGGGCGGGCGTGAGCGTGCGGGCGGCGTTGGAACTGCTCAAACGCTACGACCGGCCGGCGGGCGTGGTGCACGATCGTGATCGCAAATATCTGGGCACCGTGAGCGTCGATTCGCTGCTTGGGTGTGTGAAGGGACTCGGCCGGCGGGACGAAGGCAAAATCGAGGCCGCTTTCCTCCATGACGTGCCGGTAATCGATAAGAGTACGCCGCTGAATGATCTGCTGGAGCCGGTCGCAGAAAGCCCGTATCCAGTACCGGTAGTGGATGAAAACGGCCGGTATTGCGGCACGATCTCGCGCGCGATCCTGCTGCTCACCCTGAATCGATCGGAAGAGGAAGCCGCCTGATGATGCATTTATTGGCAGATAGTTCTGGTCTATGGAACACGCTGGGCTCGGATCTGACGATTGACCTGCATATCGGCGAAGGCTTTACCGCTATCGTCAATTTCATGCAGGCGCATTTCGATCTGTTCTTCACGATCGTGGCAGCGATCATCAGCTTCGTGGCCGATCATCTGACGACGTTCTTTAACTGGCTGCCTGCACCGGTGATCTTCATTGCGCTCGCGCTACTTGCGCTATGGCGGGTCAGTTGGCAGTTCGCTCTGTTCGTACTGGTGGCCCTGTATGTGGTGATCGGTATGGATTTGTGGCCAGAGACCATGGATACGCTGGGTCTGGTTTTGGCCGCGACGCTGGCTGCGCTCGGGGTGGGTTTGCCACTGGGCGTGCTCATGGCCAAGAGCGATGCAGTACGCGCTGTGGCCCGTCCGATACTGGATTTCATGCAAACGCTTCCGGCATTCGTCTATCTCATTCCAGCCGTCATATTTTTTGGCACCGGCCGCGTGCCGGGCGTCATCGCTACCGTGATCTTTTCCATGCCGCCGGCCGTGCGCCTGATGAATATCGGTATCCGGCACGTGCCAGTCGAAAACGTAGAAGCGGGCAAGGCATTCGGCTGCAACGGCCTGCAGCTGCTGTGGCGGGTGGAGCTGCCGCTGGCACTGCCGTCGATCATGGCCGGTATCAACCAGACCATCATGCTGGCCCTGTCAATGGTGGTGATCGCGTCGATGATCGGTGCCGGCGGGCTCGGTGATCCGGTGCTGGCAGGTATTCAACAGCTGCGTCTGGGCATCGGTTTCCAAGGTGGTCTGGGCGTAGTGATCCTGGCGATCATCCTCGATCGCCTGACGCAGAGTTTCGGTGATCGCAAGCGGGGTGACGGATTGTTCACCAGGCTCAAGGCTTTGTTTACCCGATCTGCCTCCGATGACGGGAATACCCATAGCAAGAAGGCCGCCTGAATAGGCGATATCACTTGAAAATCTATTCCATTAAAGAACCGAGGGAGTAACGTAAATGAAGAATCGACTCATGCGCTGGTTTGGGCCGGCGACAATGGCTGTCGCGATGACGGCTGCGGTCACATTGGGCACGACCGGAGTGGCTCAGGCCTCAAGCCAGGACAAGACCATCACGCTGGGCTGGACCGCCTGGTCGGATGCTGAATTCGTCAGCAAGCTCACCAAGACGCTGATCGAGCAGAAGACTGATTACAAGGTCAAGCTCAAGATGGCCTCGATCGGCGTGCAGTATCAAGGCGTCGCGAACGGCGATCTGGACGGCATGCTCATGGCCTGGCTGCCGGATACCCACGCGGACTACATGAAACGAGTCAAGGGGAAGGTAGTAGATCTGGGCCCGCTCTATACCGGTGCACAGCTCGGTTGGGTTGTGCCCGATTATGTGCCCAAGAGCGAGCTAAACAGTATTGCTGATCTGACCAAGCCGAACGTTGTGTCCAAACTCGACGGCAAGATCCAGGGCATCGACCCGGGTGCCGGCGAAATGCAGTTGTCCGCCAAGACCATGACGGCCTATGGCCTGAAGAGCAAGTACCGTCTGGTATCGGCCAGTGGCGCTGCCATGACGGCTGCCCTGGCACGAGCCGAGAAGCGTCATGAGTGGATCGTGGTCACTGGCTGGACGCCGCACTGGATGTTTGGCAAGTGGCATCTGCGGTTCCTGAAGGATCCGAAGGGCACCATGGGCAAGGCGCAACATGTGGATGCCGTCGTCCGCAAGGGGTTCAAGGCCGATTACCCGCAAGTTGCCAGCGTGCTGACCAACATGCGTATTCCACTCAAGCAGTTGCAGGCAGCGATGTACGACGCTCGCAAGACGAGCTATCCGGCAGCAATCAAGAAGTTCATTGCTGCTCATCCGGACGAGATCAATCAGTGGTTTGCTGACACCAAGTAGCAGCGATCACGTCTAACGCGCCAACAGGCGGCGTAGGCGTAGAAATCTCAGGGGTTTCAGCCCGGCTCCGGCCGGGCTTTTTCGCTGCCCCAACATTGGCGGCGACACGGCACTCTCCCGGCGCCTTGAATGATTTGCCTGGGATGATCGGGCCAAGTGGATAGGTCGACGCCTGCGGCGACCTGTGTTCGACCCGCGGCTGAGTCACTTTGCAATCGAAATAGGGGCGAGCGATTTGTCCTGATTCTGCAACGCCCACATAGCGGCGTAGCGACTGCCGTGTGCCAGCAGAGCAGCGTGTGAGCCGCGTTCAATGATCCGGCCGGCATCCATGACCAGTATTTCATCGGCGTCCAGGACAGTGGATAGGCGGTGCGCGATGATCAGCGTGGTATGTTCGGCCGCGAGTTCCGATAATGCGGATGTAATGGCCTGCTCGGCGTGGCTGTCCAGCGACGATGTCGCCTCGTCGAAAATCAGGATGGCCGGATTTTTCAGCACCGCGCGAGCGATGGCGATGCGCTGTTTTTCGCCGCCTGACAGTTTCAGGCCGCGTTCGCCGACGACCGTGTCCAGCCCGGCCGGTAGCTGTGCCATCAGGCCGTCGAGATGCGCCAGCCGAACCGCACGGGTAATAGCGGCGTCGTCGGCGGTCTCAGGCGCACCGTAGGTAATGTTGTAGCCGATACTGTCGTTAAACAGCACCGTGTCCTGGGGCACGACACCGATCGCGGATCGCAGGCTGTCCAGGGTAAGAGAGCGGATATCCTGGCCGTCAATGGTGATGCAGCCACCATCGACGTCGTAGAAGCGGAACAACAGGCGTGCGAGCGTCGATTTGCCGGCGCCGCTGTGCCCGACCACGGCGACCTTGCGCCCGGCAGCAATGGTGAAGCTGACGTCGTCAAGAATCTGCCGCTCGCTGTCATAACCAAAGCCGACCTGCTCAAACCGAATTGTCGGGCGCCTGGAGTCAAGGCGAACCGCGTCCACGGCGTCGGTGATTGCCGGCGCAATATCCAGCAGCGCGAACATACGCGCGGTATCGGCCATCGCCTTCTTGAGCTCACGATATACGAACCCGAGCACGTTCAGCGGCAGGAACAGCTGCAGCATATAAGCGTTGACCATGGTCAGGTCGCCCAGCGTCATGGCGCCGCTGGCCACGCGCTGTCCGGCCAGAATCATCATCGCGGTCACTGCAACAGCGATCACCAGAGCTTGCAACGTATTCAGCAGGCCCAGTGACCGGCGCGAACGCCGAAGGGCGTTCGACCAGCCAGTCAGTTCGCGATCGTAGCGATCAGCCTCGAACCGCTCGTTGCCGAAGTATTTTACTGTCTCGTAGTTGAGCAGGCTGTCGATGGCGCGGGTGTTGGCACGGGCATCCAGCCGATTGGATTCGCGCACGTGCTCAGTGCGCCATTCAGTGAGAGTGGCCGTGACCAGCACGTAGGCGACCACGCTGATCAGTACGATCACTGCAAACCATAGCGAGTAGTAGTAGAAGAGAATGCCTGCGACCAGTCCAATCTCCAGCGCGGTCGGCAGGATATTGAACAGCATGAATCGCAGCATGAAGCTGATACCACCCAACCCCCGTTCGATATCCCGGCTCAACCCGCCAGTACGCCGCGACAGATGGAAATTCAGATCCAGCGCATGCAGGTGTCGAAACAAGGTCAACGCGATATCGTGCATGGTGCGTTCGGTTACTCGTCCGAACACCAGATCGCGCAGCTGGCCGAACAGCACCGATGCCAGTCGCAGCCCGCCATAGGCCAGTAGCAAGCCCAATGGTAATACCAGGGCTGCGCTGTGTTCACTGGCGTCAAGACTATCGACAATATGCTTGAGTGCGATGGGGAGTACGACCGTAGCTGCCTTCGCCGCGATGAGCAGCGCGACCGCGGCGCTCACCCGTATCCGATGGCGGCGTAAATACGGCCATAAGCTGAACAGGCGCCGCCACTCTGCCTGGCGGTGCGCACGCCTGATTGTTCGGTCAGTCAACTTATACGGACTCGTCGGATTCGGATCAACAAGTCAGCCGGCATCCATGGCTGCTTGAACAAACAACCAGCGGCCAGCCCACTTGTGCGCGGTGGCTTGGTATTAAAGATCGTCGCGTTGACTTAATGGCTGTTGGGGAACACGGCGCAGCTTGCTCGTGTCGTAACCCAGATTTTTCACGCGGTCGACCAATTTCTGATAGGTGCTGTCGCTGATGGAAGGCGTACGAGCCATGATCCAGACGTAGTCACGTTTTTCGCGCGCCACGATGGTCGTCTTGTAGTCGGGGCTCACGTAGGAGATGACGTACTGCAGCTTGAGAGGCCAGAAAAATTCCATGGCCCAGACCGCGTTGCCGGTACCGGGAAGTATGAAGCCCGTCGGTTTTTTCTCTTTCTTCTTTCCGTCGAAGCTACCTTCGCGGTAGGTAAAATCGACCTTGATCCGATTTTCCTTGCCTTTTGTATAGCGCTCGATGGAATCATATGAGTTCTTGGTGACGGACGGTGGAATATGCGCAATCACGTACCACGGCCCCATGTAGCGATTGATATTCACCTGTCGTTCGCGCGGGAAGTTCTTGCTTGGCATAACGCTGCAGGCGCCCAGACTGAGGCCCAGCAGAATCAGAATGGCAGGTCTGAGAAAACGCATCGACGTGTTTCGTTAGCAGGTGGCTAGTTACTGTACGTCACTTGCGATGAGCCCGGATGCGGACGCCGACAAAGGCGATGCGATCAGGCACTCAGTGTGTTCTGTTCACGCTGATCGAGCAGAGCAGCCAGGTCCTCGAAAGGCACCGGGCGGGCGACGTGATAACCCTGGGCGTAGTCAATGCCGATGCGACGCAGTGCGTCCAGCACTGCCGCGCTTTCGACCTGTTCGGCAACGGTGCGCAGTCCCATGGCCTGGCCGACCTGATTGATGGCCTGCACGATCGATGCCTCAATTGGATCGCGGAGAATAGCCCTGACTAATTTGCCATCGATCTTGATGAAATCCGACGGCAGATCCTTGAGATAGGAAAACGAGCTCAAACCGCTGCCGAAATCGTCAAGCGAGAAACGACAGCCGAGTGCGCGCAGCGAGCGGATCAGCTCGCCGGCGCGCAGGGTGTTGGTGACGGCGGTGGTTTCTGTGATTTCGAACACCAGACGTGTCGGATCGACCGCGCTGTTTTCGATGCAGTGCATCGCAAAATCGATAAAGCCTTCATCAGTGATCGACTGTCCGGACATATTGATGCTGTAGTGATCGATCCGGCCATCGTGATGATCGACTTCCTCGATCAGCTTCAATGCGCGTGCGAGTACCCAGCGGTCGATGCGGACGGCGGCATGGTAACGCTCGGCGGTGATCAGAAAATTCTGCGGCGATAGAATAGTGCCGTCGGTATCGCGCACGCGCAGCAGTAGTTCAGCGCCCAGTCGGTGATTGTGCCCAGGGTCGAGCGGCGCGATGATCTGGGCGTAAAGGCTGAAGCGATCGTTATCCAGCGCATCGCTGATCTGCTGCATTCGCTGCATATCGCCATGGCGTGTCTGCGTCTCGTCGCTGTTGCCGCAATAGATATGAACCTGGTTGCGCCCTTTCTCCTTGGCCTGGTAACAGGCGGTGTCCGCGCGCCGCAGCAATTCAGTGACACTGACGGCATCGCTGTCGATCGCCGCGAGCCCGATGCTGGCGCCCAAGCGAAACAACTTATCTTGCCAGCGAAAACGGAACATGTCGATATCTGCGCGAATCTTTTCTGCTTTCTTGCGCGCAGTATGGGTCGGCAGGTTCTCCATGATGACGCCGAATTCGTCCCCCCCGAGCCGAGCGATGATGTCGCCAGAGCGCAGCCGGTTACGCAACATGTTGGCAATCTGGCGCAGCATTTCGTCGCCGGCGTCGTGGCCGCAGGTGTCATTGACCAGTTTGAACTGATCCAGGTCGATGTAGCACAGCGCATGTTCTTTTTCGCTTGACGCGGCGTGGGCTTGAATATGGGTTAGACGGGCTTCGAAGGCACGACGGTTGGGAAGGCCGGTGATCAGGTCATGATTGGCCTGATAGCTCATTTCGTCGGAAATCTGCTGCAAACGCGTGATGTCGTGCAGGGCGACCACCGTACCGACGGCCGCTTGCTGCTCATCGTGAATGGGTGAAATCGTGATCTTTACGGCCGGGCCCGGGTGCCGCGCCACGCCGTGCACCAACGTGAGATTATCTTCCCAGGTCCGTGTGTCGTCATGGCTCAGACAATCGTCGATCATGCCGGTCAGTGGCTCGCCGCCACGGCCGTCGACCAATAGGCAAAGACTGTCGAAATGACTGCCGGTCGCGGTATCAGCCGTGGTGCCGAGCATATCCAGCGCGCGAGGATTCAGATAATCCACGATGCCGTGGGCGTCGGTTGTGATGACGCCGTCCCCAATCGCGTTCAGTGCAACCTGCGCGCGCTCTTTCTCTCGGTTGAGCGCCTGCTGTGTCTGGATCAGGCGAGTACCGTCGCGACAGATGCATTCCACTGAGGCCAGCTTGCCGTCGGCATCATCGATGCGTCGCGACGAGACCATCAGCCAGGCAGTGCTGCCGTCCTTGCGTCGCGCCCGAATAGGCGAGCGTTTCAGTTGATCGTTGTTCAGCAGCAGCGCCAGGTCGCTGCCCGACTCGACGAAAAGTTTGGACAGGGAATGACCAACCAGTTCGCCCGGGGCGTAGCCCAGCATGTCGACGGAAGAGTCGGTGATCCAGGTGATATTGCCATCGTGGTCGGCAGTTAGCAGAACGTCGGTTACATTGCGCAGCAGGCGCTGCACGCGTTGGTGACGTACCAGCAGACGATCGCGATAGTCGCGAATCCGGCCCACCAGGCGATCAACCGCCAGCGCAAGTGCGGTATCGGGGCGCCCGCTACCGTCTAGCGGATTGGGCAACACTGCCGATAGATCAATTGATTCGATCCATTGCGCCAGCGCGGCCGCGTCGTCGTGGCCGTCAGGCGTCAGGGTTTCGACATGTTCCAGGTGCGATCCATCTCGAATGTTTCCGCTGCTGCGGCCGATAAACAGGAACAGAGTGATACCGATTACGCATGCAGGTACTACGAACCACAGGACTGTCGGTGCCAAGATAGCTACGACAATCAGCACAGCCAGCTGGACAAGGGCGCCAACGATCGCAGTGGTCGAGAAATAGCGACCCGTAAAGCTGGGCAGCTTCATGACGGACTCAGGATGCAGACTAGCGTGCTGGAAGCGAACACTCGTTTCATGTCGCGGCCAAGAGTCGGCAGTGACATGGATGCAATATGGGACGCTGCCGCGAAAACGCCCGAGCGTTTTGCTGTGTCAGTCTTTCGGTGTCCTGCGAACGGCCACGATTTTTTCGCATATCTAATTCAACCCATCGACTCTGGTTGGGGTACAGCAAACGTAATGGAAAGAAAAACGACACGCCATTATCGAATTGATCATGCCACCATTGCATGATCAAGGAGCATGCAGATGTATACCGTACGCATTCTAACCAGGCAACTGCGATCTCGTCTCTGGCAGTCGCTTCAGCAAAGTGCCGAAATTTTGCGCGCAAACATTCGAACTGTAGGCGTGATTGTGGTCGTTGGCCAACCACTGTACTACGTCGTCTGGCGAATGCTCTCGCCGGAGCAGTATGACAGTCTCGCGCTGCGCCTGTTCAGCGTCGCGAGCGCTATCCCCATGCTTTTTGAGCCGCAGCTTTCCAAAACCGAATTCGGTGCGCGTTGGCTCACGCCTTACTGGTTCGCGACGCTGCTTTTTCAATTGCCGTTCCTGTTTGTATTTCTAGCATTGATGAACGGATTTTCGACTATTTGGTCTCTTTCGATCATGGGTGGAATCACCCTGTTGGTCGTTTTAGTATTCGATTGGCTGATGATCATGTTGATAGCAATCGTTGGCAGCGGTCTGGCATGGCTAGCCTTCGAATTGGTTGATGGTCACTACGTAGCATCAGGGCCGCCGCTGGTTGTCCTGATGCCGATTTTTCTGTTTGCGCTGATTGCAGGCACGGTTTGCAATTATAAAACCGAGCTCGTCGCGCGAGAAAAGTTGTCAGCCATGACGGATGCGATCGCTACCATGGCCCATGAGTTGCGAACGCCTTTGTTGGGTATCGGCAGCGGAGCAGGCGGACTTGAGCGCTACCTGCCGGCGCTAATCGACGGCTACCGCCTGGCCCGTGATAACGATCTTCCCGTTGAACCCATCCGCAGCGCGCATTTTCGTGAAATCAACGCCGTACTCGGGCGCATCCAGGCCGAGACGCACTACAGTTCGGTCGTGCTCGACATGCTGTTGGTCAACTCAAGTAGAACCGACATTGATCGATCACGCTTCGAACCGGTGTCGATTCGCCGATGTGTCGATGAGGCGCTCGGGCGGTACCCGTTTGCCAGCGAGCAGCAGGCAGCGCGGGTGCGCGCAGTCGATATTCAAGACTTCACTTTTCTTGGTTCGCAATTGCTTGCGGTGCACGTGTTGTTCAATCTGCTCAAGAATGCGTTGTACTTCATCGACAAGAAAGAAGACGGCGAAATTCGTATATGGACCGAGCAACGGACTGGTGGTCCATGCCAGCTTCACTTTCGCGACAACGGCCCAGGCGTAAGACCCGAGGCCCTGCCCAGGATATTCGATCGCTTCTACTCGGATCTGCCGCGTGGACAAAGCACTGGCATCGGACTCGCGTTTGCTCAATTGGTGATGAACAGCTTTCATGGCCATATTGCCTGTCGGTCGCAAATCGGTTGTTTCACAGAATTCGTGCTTACCTTTCCACCCGCGGTGCATCCTTATGGATAAGAAAGAAATCCTGCCCTACTTTCACCCAACCCAAGTGGTACTGGTCGATAACGACGTCAATTTTCTGGGCAACCTCAGTCTGCAGTTGGACGCGGATCTGGCTTATTTGCTGTTTGACTCGACAGAGAAGGCACTGCACTACATCAATGATCGAGAAAACCGCGTGCCGAGTGCGTCCCGCTTCTTTCGGCCGATTGCCCAAGCAGGTCAGCCGGTGGAAAGGGGGCCGAGCGCCGCCATGCAGCTCGATTTCGACGCGATTGCGCAGGAAATGTTCTTTTCGAATCGATTCTCTCGCATATCGGTGGCAATGGTTGACTATGCCATGCCGCAGATGAACGGCCTCGAGCTGTGCCGACGGATTCGTGACCCCTCGATTAAGAAGATCCTGTTTACCGGCGTGGCGACAGAAACCGACGCCATTGAAGCTTTCAACAACGGTGTCATCGATCATTACATCCGCAAAAGCGAGCACCGAGTCTACGAGACAGTCAATCGACGTATCCGAGAATTGCAGATAGAGCACATACGCGAGTTCTTCGATAACGCCTCGGGTATGTTCCGCGTGACTACGCCGGCTTTTCTGGCGGATCGCGGGGTGATTGAACTGGTTGAAGAGCTGCGTCAGGAGTTTGCCTACGTGGAACATTATCTGGTCGAAGATCCCGACGGTCTGCTACTGATCGCGGCCAATGCCCGTATCAAGCGCTTGGTTCTGGCCGATGTTAACTGCAGCATTCGTCAATCCGAATGGATGGCCGCGGCCGGTGCGCCAGAATCGCTCTCCGAGCAGGTGCTGGCCGGCGATCTCATTCTCGATCCGTCGGCCGTATCGAATCAAGAGCGGTCGGGTGGCGTGCAAAGCCAGTGGTTAAGTCATTTAAGACCAGGAAATCGCTTGCCAGGCAGCAGCGCTTATCGCTGGGCGCTATTCGACGTCCAGGAGATCCCAAATGTCAGCGGGCGTGCCGTCTCCTCCTTCAACCAGTACCTCGACTGGATTGATAGACAGGGTTTTTCGATGATGTAGTGGCTCTATTGCGATTTTTATGCCGACATTGGCCGCGAACGCCTTCGAATCGAGGCAATATGATTACTGGTCAGCGCCATAAAGACCGGGCTACAATTGGCTAAAATCTATTTTTATTAAGCACAGAAGTGAAAATATAGCTTATAATACGTTAATATATTGTAGTATAAATTATATATCATTCTTAGTAACGAAAAATTTCATATTTTGGCATCGAAAAGATGCTTTATCCAATACCCATAAGGGAGGGTTAGATCTCATGAAAGACATCGAATACCAGATTACAAGTCCGGTGGAGCCGACATTCCTCAGCAAGCGTGTCGACAGCTATTTGAGCGAGCGTGTTGCGAATTGGGGCGGGGGGCACATTCTCCACGGAATCGAGCCTAGTCCGGGTTCAGTGATGATGGTAAGTAACGACTACCTTCACGTGGCAAACCACCCGGAAATCATTCGGGCGCAGGTCGACTGCCTCCAAAACACGGACAACACGATGGTGATGTCTGCTGTGTATCTGCATGGAGACACGGCGCAAACTGTTTTCGAGCGCGATATGGCAACTTGGATGGGCCGCCCGTCGGCCTTGCTTTGTCAGTCTGGCTATGCCGCAAACGTGGGATTGATCCAATCCATTAGTGCGCCGGATACCCCTGTATACATCGATATGTTTGCCCATACATCATTGTGGGAGGGCATCCGAAGCGCCGAGATGCAGCCAAGACCATACAGACATAACGATCTCGCAAGCCTGGAATCGTCAATCGTGCGTCATGGCCCGGGCATCGTCATGTTGGACAGTGTCTACAGCACCAACGGCAGCGTGGCGCCGATGCGCGAGACAGTCGAGGTAGCTAAGCGCTACGGCTGCGTGATCATTGTCGACGAGTCACATTCACTTGGTACTCACGGCCCTGCAGGAGCAGGCATTGTCGCTGAACTTGGGCTCAACGACGATGTGCATTTCGTAACCGCGAGTCTGGCCAAGACCTTTGCCGGTCGGGCAGGCATCATCGTGTGCAGTGAGCGCCTACGCTTTCACATAAAGTACAACTCATTCCCGGGTATCTTCAGCTCTGCGTTGCTGCCACCTGATATTGCGGCACTGTCGAAGACTTTGGAAATCGTGAAATCGGCCGATCTGGCTCGAGCCAAGGTCCAGGCCAGCGCTGACTATCTGCGCACAGGTCTTGATGCCTTGGGTTACAACGTGGATATCAGCCATTCGCAGATCATTGCGCTTGAGGCAGGGCGTGAGCAGGACACCATGAAACTGCGCGATGCGCTTGAAGCCCGTGGCGTGTTTGGCTCTGTGTTCTGTGCGCCGGCTACTGCCTTCAAGCGGTCGCTGATCCGGCTGTCGGTTAACGCCGGATTGACGCATGAAGACCTAGACCATGTGCTTGCAGTCTGCGGCGAAATCCGCGACGAAGTGGATATGGCCTCCTGGCCGTCCACCAAGCGCAAGCAAAAGCGCGAGCAGGTATCCATGCGTGCAGTCTCCTGATCGAAGACGTGTCCATGAAGAAGCGGGCTCGAGGCCCGTTTCTTCATGGTCTGCACCGGATGTCCACATGGGCAGTCCCAGATACCCGGTTCGACCGGTTCGCCGTTTCAGGACGAGCTTGCTGAACACCGGTACGGTAGGGCATATGGCACCGGGCCCAGTCGCCATGCCTTAGGCCACCAAGGTCTGCCTACGTCGGTTTCTCCATGCGAAAATACCCGAATGTCGCACGATTGTTCTTCAATACCTGGCCGGACCGATGTCGTCGTGCTCGGTGGTGGCGCGGCAGGGCTGATGTGCGCGGCAGTGGCTGGCCGCCGTGGACGCCGCGTGCAGGTGCTGGAAAAGACGCGGCGCTGTGGTAAAAAAATTCTCATGTCCGGCGGCGGTCGCTGTAATTTCACCAACATGTACAGTGAACCCGGTAATTTCCTGTCGGCCAATCCGCATTTCTGTAAATCGGCGTTGTCGCGATATACGCCGTGGGACTTTGTGGCACTGGTTGAGGCGCATGGTATTCCCTATCACGAAAAAGAACGCGGCCAGCTGTTCTGTGATGGCTCATCAAAACAGATCGTACGATTATTGCTGGATGAGTGCGCGGCCGCTGGCGTGGATATCCGTACGGATGTAGGCGTTGAGCAGGTCGCCGCCGATAGCGCAGGTGGATTCGCCCTGGTGACCAACGATGGCACCCTGCACGCGGATTCTGTGGTGGTGGCTACGGGTGGGCTGTCTATTCCCAAAATGGGTGGCACGGCTTTTGGTTTCGAGCTGGCGCACCAGTTCGGTCTCACCGTGCGCCAGCCGCGTGCGGCACTGGTGCCGTTTGTGCTGGGCGAGCCGGCCCGCTCGTATTTCACCGGACTTTCAGGGCTGGCATGCGGCGTGGAGGCTCGCTGCGGTGACGGCGTTTTCGATGCCGGCATGTTGTTCACCCATCGCGGCCTGAGCGGTCCGGCGATGCTTCAGGTTTCGTCCTACTGGTCGCCCGGCATGACGCTTGAGATTGATCTGTTGAGTGACGGAAGTGCCCAGGAATGGCTGTTAGAACGCCGTATCGCTCGTCCCGATGCCCGTCTGTCTACCGTGCTGGCTGAACGGCTACCCAAGCGCCTGGCGGTGACGTTGTGTCGTGACGCTGGCGATGACAGCCTGGGCGATCCACGTCTGCGTGAATTATCTGATATTCAATTGGGCCAGGTCGCGACCCGCTTGTCGGGTTGGCCCGTTCAGCCGTCGGGAACCGAGGGTTACCGAACGGCCGAGGTCACGCTTGGCGGCGTCGATACGCATCAGCTGTCGTCATCGACAATGGCGGTGCGTGACGTGCCCGGTCTGTATTTCATCGGCGAGGTGGTCGATGTGACCGGGCATCTCGGCGGCCATAATTTCCAATGGGCATGGGCTTCTGGGCAGGCCGCGGGAGAGGTCGTATAGCCCGGCTGCTGCGAAAAGGCGCGATCACCACGCCGTCCCGTGCGTTTCAAAGCCACGGGTTTTGGGGCTCTGGCCCATGCCAGGGATTGCCCGTAGACTCGGCGCATGCAAAAGAAATGTTTGTCCGTCCTCCTGCCTGTGGCTGTGCTCGCCTCGGCTTGTGCCTCGCATCCGCCGGCTACAGCCAATACGGCGCCTGCCGTGGCCGGACCATCCAATCTATCGTCGCCGGAACCAGCGGCAATTGGCCGACCAGGCCAATCAGGACCGACGGGCAGGCCAGATACAGACAATACTACCGTCGATATCAACGGCCGCACAGCTGCTGGTTTTTCTGCCTGGGTGGCTGCGTTTCGCCAACGTGCCGGGGCCAAAGGCGTGTCGGATCAGGCGCTGGACGCGGCGTTCGGCGACGCCCATTTCCTGCCGCATGTCATCAGTCTCGATAATCGCCAGCCCGAATTCAGTCGAGCGATCTGGGATTATCTGGACACGGCAGTTTCGGCCTCGCGGGTTCGCCATGGTCGCGACAAGCTCTCGCAATACGACGCGCTAGCTCGGCGGGTCCAGACGCACTATGGCGTATCGCGTTACGTCATCACGGCAATCTGGGGCATGGAGAGTAACTATGGCAGTAATTTCGGTCGTTACGAGACGATCGACGCACTCGCCACGCTCGGCTACGACGGCCGTCGAGAAACCTTTGCTGAGCGCCAGCTATACGCGGCGATGAAGATCCTTGCCGATGGCGATATCAGCCGTGACGACATGCGTGGATCCTGGGCCGGTGCCATGGGTCATACGCAGTTCCTACCCACCAGCTTTCTAGCCTATGCGGTGGACGGCGACGGTGACGGCAAGCGCGATATCTGGGGCTCGATTCCGGATGTGGTGGCCTCGACCGCCAACTATCTGTCGAAGAACGGTTGGGACAGCGGCCATCCTTGGGGGCGCGAAGTCATCCTGCCGGCCGGGTTTGACTATACCCAGGCAGACGGCAGTCCGCGTCGGTCGACCGCGGCCTGGCGGGCTATCGGTGTGAAGCCGATCGATTCTCGTGGTATGCCGGAGTTCAGCGCTGCCGGCATCCTTGCGCCTGCCGGCGCCAGGGGCCCGGCGTTCATTGTGGGGCCGAATTTTCGCACGATTCTGCGCTACAACAACGCGACCAGCTACGCGCTGGCGGTCGGACTGCTGTCTGATCGTCTGGCCGGGAATCCGGGTGTACAAAAGCCGTGGCCTCGTCAGCTGGCCAATCTGTCCAATAGTCAGATACGCCAACTGCAGGCCGGGTTGAAGGCGCTTGGGTATGGGAGTGGAACGCCTGATGGAATAGTGGGCCCCAATACGCGCGCCGGCATTCGCGCCTTCCAGCGCGCTCAGGGGCAGGTGGCCGACGGGTATCCGACCGAAGCACTGCTGCAGAAGATCAACGCGTCGCTTTAACGGCCCGGCCGAATGCCCTATGCAATAGGGACAGGCCTTGGTAGCGTGATGTGGTGCGGTCTCTGGCCCCACGGATCTGACAAGTGCCTGTGACGGCCGCTCTGTCTCGCGTGAGCAGCTGGTGCCAAAGCCATGGCGCGGACAGTCGGCTCGAGATGCTATATCGAGCGGAAGGTGCCAACGGCGTGTGCTACCCGCCGCCGGTAAACACGGCTGCATCCACCAGCGAAATCAGTGGCTGCGGGAATATGCCAAGAGCAATGACCGCGATGGCCAGCAGGATCACCATGATACCGCCCGACTGGCGTCCCCAGGCGGATATGGCGTCGCGCGGCCCTTTTTCCGGCGCCTCCAGATACAACATGACCATGACACGCAGATAATAGTACAGGCCGATAGTGCTGCCGACGACCAGCGAGCCAACCAGCCACCAGAGACCGGACTGCACCGCAACGGCGATCGCATAGAATTTGCCGATGAAGCCGATGGTCAGCGGAATTCCGGCCAGTGACAGCATCATCACAGTCAGCACGGCAGCAAGATATGGCCGCCGCCAGAACAGTCCGCGATAGTGGTCCAGGCTACCGGCGTCCGTACCGCTGTAGGGAGAGGACACGAGCGTAACCACCCCAAAGGCGCCGAGCGTGGTGGCGACATAAGTCACCAGATAAACGCCGGCGGTTTCCACTCCCAGTGCGCCACCGGCCACTACGGCTGTCAGCAGATAGCCGAGATGAGCAATAGAGGAATACCCGAGCAGACGCTTGATGTTGTTCTGACGCAGCGCGAGCAGGTTGCCAATCAGCATTGAGGCAAAAGCAATCACGCCGATCAGAATCATCAGCAAGTGGTCGTCGGTAGACGGCGCCACGACGAAGAAGCGCATCAACACGCCGAACACGGCGACTTTGCTGACGGTGGCCAGGAACGCCGATACCGGGCCGGGTGCGCCTTCGTAGACGTCTGGAGTCCAGAGGTGAAAAGGGACGAGGGACAGCTTGAAGCCGAGGCCCACGACCATCATGCCGACGCCGACGAGCAGCCAGTTGTGCAGCGCCCCGTCGCCAGCCATGGGATCCAGCAAGCCAGCAAAGCTGAGCGTTCCGGAGGCCGCGTACAACAACGCCATGCCGAATAGCAGGAAAGACGAGGCCATGCCGGAGAGCACCATGTACTTCAGCCCGCCTTCCAGCGAGATATGGTCGCGATAGGCATAAGCGATCATGCCGTACAGGGGTACCGACAGCAGTTCAAAGCCGATGAACAAAGACGCCATATGCTGGCTGGATACCAGCGCGATACCGCCAAGCGTAGAGCTCAGCAGCAGAATATAGTACTCCTCGCGTCGGTCCGGCAGAGTCGAGAGATACGCATAGGCCAGCGTCGAGCAGGCCAATGCGGCGACCAGGATGATCGCCGTGAACAGCACCGAATAGCCATCGATCACGAACAGCGGCGTGACTTCGATCGGGGTGACCGTCAGCGCCGCCAGCAACGACAGCAGTGCGGCGTTCAGGCCAAGCACGGTCAACGTGGCGACTCGGAAATGATGCCGCTGGTACGCCGTGGCCAGCACCACGGCGACGATGGTTGCCGCGATCAGTAGCGCCGGCAGGATGGCGACGAATTGAGATGAAAAGTCGGTCATGGCAGCTCGCTTACGAGGTCGGCAACGAGGAACTGGCCGCGGCGAACCAGTGAGTAACTTCGATCATGGCGGATTGCGTCACGCTGAGTACGGTTTCTGGAAACAGGCCGACTATGAGCGTAAGGACGACCAGCAGCATCAGCATGGAGTATTCACGCGTATCCAGCCCGCCCAGCGACGCCTCGGAAGACGGTTCGCCCCAGTACACCCGGTGCATGAGTATCAGCGAGTAGATCGCAGCCAGTACCAGGCCACCGCAGGCAATGACGATCACCCATGGGACCACCGGGAACGCACCAAAGAGAATCAGGAATTCGCCGATGAAGTTACCGGTGGCTGGCATGCCCAGCGACGCCACAACGAATACCAGCGCAAAGCCGGGCAGGGCGCCTATGCGTCCGAACAGGCCGCCCATTTCCATCATGTTGCGGGTACGCAGGCGCTCGTAGAGCTGGCCAGAGATGATGAACAGTCCGGCGGAGGAGAACGCATGCGCGACCATCAGCACCACTACGCCCTGCAGCGCTAGCGTCGAACCAGAATAGATGCCGATGAGTATGAAGCCCATATGCGAGATACTGGAGCAGGCGATCAGCCGCTTCATATCGGTCTGCGCGAAGGCCAGGATCGCGCCGTAGTAGATGCCGATCAGCCCGAGTACCATGGCATACGGAGCCCACTCAGCCGAGGCGTGTGGAAATAGCGGAATCGCAAAGCGCAGCATGCCGTAGGCAGCGGTCTTCAGAAGAATACCGGCGAGGTCGACCGAGCCGGCCGTCGGCGCCTGGGCATGAGCATCTGGCAGCCAGCCATGCAACGGCACCGCTGGCAGCTTGACCGCAAAGGCAATGAAAAAACCGAGCATCAGTATGAAAGCCACCGGCCCAGCGAGCGGTGTTTCCTTCAAGGCTATGTAATCGAAGGTGAACACGCCTGTCTGGCTGTAGTGGACAAACACCAACCCCAGAATCGACACAAGCATCAGCAGGCCGCTGCCCTGCGTGTAGATGAAGAACTTGATGGCGGTCTGGACGCGCGTCTGGCCTTTCGATCCGCTGTGTCCCCACAGCGCGATCAAAAAGTACATCGGCACCAGCATCATTTCCCAGAAGAAGAAGAACAGGAAAAGATCGACCGACAGGAACACACCCACCACGCCGCCGATGATCCACAACAGGTTCAGATGAAAGAAGCCGACCCGGTTGGTGATCTCCTTCCACGAACACAGCACCGCAAGCACGCCGAGGAAACTGGTCAACAGCAGCATGACCAGCGACAGGCCATCCAGCGCCAGATGGAACGAGATGCCAAAGCGCGGAATCCACGGCAGCTGTATCTCACGGGTCCAGCTCGGCGCGGCGCCGACCGACCCGCCGGTGAGCGTGAAGTTGCCGACAAACCAAAGCCAGAGCGACAGGACCAGGATCAGCAGCATGCTGATCAGCGCAATCCAGCGCGGCAGCGTACTTGGCGGAGAGCCCGGGGCACGACCGCGCTCAATCTGCCAGCACAGCAGTCCGCCAACAAATGGGATAAAAAGTATCCAGCAAAGGATCATTGGAGGTCCTTGGTCGTTATCCGAACAACATCAGTGCGACGAGAAACGCCGCGGCGCCGCCGAAGACGGTCGCGGCGTACCAGCGCAACCGGCCGCTCTGGGTGGTCACAAGTGCAGCGTTGGAACCGGATGCTGCAGTCGGTAGCAGATTGATCAGGGAATTGATCCAATCGACCCGATGCAGACTTGCTACAAACAGATAGGGTTGTACAAGCGTCTTGTCGTAGAGCCAGTCGAAGCCCAATGCGTTGTGGAAGAACGTCCAGGTGCCGCCACCCACAGGCGTGTCGACCACGTTGCGCATCATCTCCCGCTTGCCTAGGAAAAGCGCGGCTGCAACGCCCAGGCCGACCAGCGCCACGACGCTGGAGATCACTTCAAAGAAAAGCTCGACCCAGTGATGGCCTTCCACTGCACCCGAGGGCAACACGCCACCCAGCGGCTGGACAATGAGCGCGCCTACGAAGGTCGACAGCACAGCGAGCACGATCAATGGCAGATGATGGGAGAGTCCGCTGCCTGCATGCGCATGGATCTTTTCCTCGCCGTGGAAGACGATGAAGATCATGCGGAACGTGTAGACCGCCGTAATGAACGCACCCACCAGGCCGAACAGCCAGAGCAACCCGTGGCCGTTGGCAACGGCATCCCACAGGATCGCATCCTTGGAGTAGAAGCCGGCGGTCACAATTGGCAGGGCAGATAGAGCCGAGCCGCCGATAACCATCATCCAGTAGTCCAGCGGCAGCGTCTTGCGCAGGCCACCCATCTTGAAGATGTTCTGTTCGTGATGACAGGCGATGATCACCGATCCCGAGGTCAGGAACAGCAGTGACTTGAAGAAGGCGTGGATCATCAGATGGAATATCGCGGCATGCCAGGCGCCGACGCCGAGCGCCAAAAACATATAGCCGATCTGACTCATGGTGGAATAGGCGATGACGCGCTTGATATCGGTCTGTGCCAGGGCCGCGCAGCCGGCGATCAGCAGCGTCAGGCCGCCGATCACGCCCACCAGTTCCAGGATGACCGGGGCCAGCTCGAAGATGCCGTGGGTGCGGGCGATCAGATACACGCCCGCGGTGACCATGGTGGCGGCGTGGATCAAGGCAGAGACCGGCGTCGGGCCGGCCATGGCATCGGCCAGCCAGGTCTGCAGCGGCAGCTGTGCGGACTTGCCGCAGGCACCCAGCAGTAGCATCAGCGCGGTCACGTTGACCATCGTGCCACCTTGTTCCCAGACCTGTGGCGCCTGATGCAGCAGGGTCTGGATATTCAGCGTGCCAAACGTGGCGAACAGCATGAACATGCCGATCGCCAGGAACACGTCACCAATACGGGTGACGATGAAGGCCTTGTAGGCACACCAGGCATTCGCCTCGGACTTGTAGTAGAAGCCAATCAGCAGATAGCTGCACAGGCCGACACCCTCCCAACCCAGGTACAACAGCAAGAGGTTGTCGCCAAGCACCAGCAACAGCATGGCGACGATGAACAGGTTCATGTACGCAAAGAAGCGCGCCATCCCGCGGTCGCCTTCCAGGTCATGCTTCATGTACCAGGTGGCGAACAGGTGGATCAGGAAGCCCACGCCCGTGACCACGCCCATCATGGTGATTGACAGGCCGTCCAGATACAGCGCGAAATTCATCTGGAAATCGCCGACCGAGACCCACTGCCAGAGCGTCTGGATATAAGGATAGCCGCCGGCGGTTCCCCAGAAGATCATGACGATCGCCGTCGTGAGCGCCGCCAGGCCGACCGAGGCAGCGCCGATAGTGGCTGCCAACCCGTCGTTCATGCGCGGGAACAGGCTCAGCGTGATGGCGCCGAGCAGCGGAAATACGATGGTCAGGGCAAGCAGGCTCATCCGTGCATCTCGCTGGCTGCGTCAATGTCGATTGTCTTGAAACGTTTGTAGAGCTGCAGCAGCAGCCCGAGGCCGATGCTGGCTTCGGCAGCGGCCAGGCCGATAATCAGGATGAACATCGACTGCCCGTCCGCCTGGTGCCAATGCTGGCCGGCCACGATGAAAGCCAGGCCCGTTGAATTGAGCATGATCTCGAGACACATGAGGATGAACAGCGTATTTCGACGCACCACGAGGCCGGTCAGGCCCATGATGAACAACAAGGCGGCCAGCCCCATGCCGTATTCGATCGGGAGTCCGTTCATTATCGTTGTTCTCCTGCCTTGGATACGCCGCGTTCGCGACGCGCCGTATCTTTGTCTTCCACATCGTCGTCTTCACGGCCTAAGTGTGCGGCCACGACCAGCGCCGCGAGTAACAGGAACGCAGACAGCTCGACTACCAGAACGTACGGCCCGAACAGTTGTTTGCCGACGGAGTTTGCCGATAGTACCTGCCCGTCGACTACGCCGATGCTATGGCCGTCGATCAGTGCGCCCAGCATGGCAAAGAGCAGAACCCCTGCCATGATTGCAGGGCCGGTCCACAATGCCGGCCGTAACCAGTGGCGCTCGCGGGCCACGGTTTCGGCGTTCAGGTTGAGCATCATCACCACGAACACGAACAGCACCATCACCGCGCCTGCGTACACAACCACTTCGAGCGTGGCAGCGAACGGCGCGCCCAACGCATAG
Source organism: Salinisphaera sp. (assembly GCA_027858915.1). Taxonomy (GTDB): domain Bacteria; phylum Pseudomonadota; class Gammaproteobacteria; order Nevskiales; family Salinisphaeraceae; genus Salinisphaera. The sequence continues at coordinate 57,108 of JAQIBT010000165.1, read as the reverse complement.
AAGTCGATGGCGACGGCCAGTAGCGATACGATCAGGTACAACAACGCGTGAACCGGATTCGCACAGGTGATGACGCGCAGCGTGGCGGCCAGTGCGATAAATCCAGCGATGAAGAAAGCGAATTCCATAGCGGTTCCCTTAGGGCCTGCGTTCAGCGCAAAGACAGCGCTGGGGGTGTCGAGACGACAGACAACGCATCACGGCAGCAATGTCTTGATATCGATAGGTTCGGCCTCGTTCTCGGCCGCCCCCTTGTCCTTGCCGCCGACGGCCATGCCGGCCACGCGATAGAAGTTGTAGCCCGGTCGCTTGCCTACGCCAGAAATCAGCAGGTCGCTCTTCTCGTAAACCATTTGCTGACGATCGAACTCGCCCATCTCGAAGTCCGGAGTCAACTGGATGGCATAGGTCGGGCAGGCCTCCTCGCAGAACCCGCAATAGATGCAGCGCGAAAAGTTGATGCGAAAGGACTCCGGATACCAGCGACCGGTTTCGTCTTCGGTCTTGACCACGCTGATGCAGTCGACCGGGCAGGCCACCGAGCACAGATTACAGGCCACACAGCGCTCGGCCCCGTCTGGATCGCGGGTCAGCACGATCCGGCCGCGATAGCGCGGCGGCAGATACGGCTGCTCTTCGGGATACATGATGGTGTCGCGCTTGCGAAAGCTGTGCATGAACGTCATCCCGAGCGTGCGCAGCACGCCCGAGGTGGCAGAAATAGCGTTTTGTGCAGCGTTTTTCATAAACGGCTCTTGGAGAACACAGTCCCGGATCGAATGTCCGCGATCAACTGTCGGTTAAAGGCTGATCAACTCTGGGCCACCACAATAGCGCCGGTAATTGCCACGTTGATGATCGCAATCGGCAGCAGCACTTTCCAGCCAAAGGCCATGAGCTGGTCATAGCGTGGCCGCACGGTGGCAGCACGCAACAGGATGAAGAAACACATGAAGAAGCCGGCCTTCAGGGCGAACCACACGAAGCCGGGCAGCCACGGGCCGAGCCAGCCGCCGAAGAACAGGGTGGTGACCAGGCAGGAGATCAGCACGATGCCGAGGTATTCGCCGACGAAGAACATGCCGAACTTCATGCCCGAATACTCGGTGTGGTAACCCGAGGTGAGTTCCTGCTCGGCTTCCGGCAGGTCAAACGGCGCCCGGTGGATTTCCGCACAGCCGGCCAGGAAAAAGATTACAAACGCCGGGAACTGCGGAATCACGTTCCACATGCCGCGCTGCGATTCGACGATAACGCCCAGATTGAAGCTGCCGGCCAGCAGCACCACGCCCAGCAGCGACAGGCCCATGAAAACCTCGTAGGAGATCATCTGTGCGGCCGTTCGCATGGCGCCTAGCAGGGCGTACTTGTTATCCGAGGCCCAGCCCGCAAAGATCACCGAATAGACGCCCAGTGAACTCATGGCCAGCAGGAACAGGATGCCGACGTTCAGATTGACGACGGTCCAGGTGGGCGTGAATGGAATGACCGCGAAGGCGAGCATGGAGGTGAGCATGATGATCGCCGGCGCCACCACGAACACTGCCTTGTCGGCGAACGGTGGAATCCAGTCTTCCTTGAAGAAGATCTTGATCATGTCGGCCACAACCTGAAGCAGCCCGAAGGGCCCGACGCGGTTTGGACCGTACCGATCCTGCCACAGGCCGAGTAAACGCCGCTCCACCCAGATCATCATCGCCGCGACGAGCACGCTGCCGAGCAAAATGACCAGGGTTCTGATCGCCGTGAGACCGATCGAGATGATGTCGTGTTCCGATAGACCAAAGATCATGGCTTGATTTCCACAGGCAGTCGCAGGCCGCAGACCCCGTGCATGCCGACCGGCACGCCAACGGTCTGATCGGGCAGGCTGGGATCGATAGCAATCGGGAAGGCGTGGGTTTCACCGTCGATCGCCAGTTCGAGCGTATCGCCGGCGGTCAGCTTCAAGCTCTTCGCGGCCGCCGGGTTCACTCGGTATTCGGCGGCTGGCATGCGTTCGACGATCGCTGCCGAGCGCGCTGACTGCGATTCGCTGCCGAAGATAGCGTGTATCGGTACGGCCTGCCAGCCCGCGACCGGATGGATCGTGGCGTCGGCAAACGCCGAATGCCCGGCGGCAACCCGCAGGATTCGTACCCCAGGATCGCCGCCTTTCAGATGGCCGCCGACCTCATCCTGAAAACGGGTGATGGCGGCCTGGTTGGAGTCCCAGCCCGGTGCCCAGGCATACGACATGAGCGCCGGCGGCGTCGCGACGCCCTGATAACCTTCCATCGAATAAGACAGCGCCGAGTCGGGATCGACTTCGGGGCGTCGTTCACGCACATCAACGTTGGCATACAGTGCCGTGCGGCCCGAATATCGGTGAGGACTGCGCGGAAAACGCATGCCGAATTTGCGGAAGCTCTGGCTGGGTGCTGCGTCCTGGATGCCGGCGAACTGCGGCATGTCGGCCACGATCGCCGCAATCAGGTCATCCATGCCGATCCAGTCGGGCTTGTGGCCGGCCACCTCGGCCAGATCCTGCGCCCAGCGCCAGCCTTCCTGCATCGGCGCATCCGGAATGAATACCTGGAAGAAACGCTGTGCGCGGCCTTCGTTGTTGATCAGCGTGCCATCGGCCTCGGCGAAGCTGCCGGCCGGCAACACGTGCGTTGCGGCTTCACCGACCGTGCGCGTGAGACTGTGATCCATCACGATCACGTTTTTCGCTTTTTTGATCGCCGCGTCGACGCGGGCCTTGGGCGCCCGTTCGTACAGGCAGTTCTGCATCACGACCAGCGTATCGGCCGTACCGTCCTCGATGGCAGCGAAGGCCGTGTCGACGTCGCGATCTTCCATCATCGCCAAGCCGAGACTGTTGGCTTCATTGAAGGTGACAAACAGCCGGGCCTCGCTGTTCGCCGTGCGCAAGGCGCGCATCGCATTGCCGGCGGCGGCCAGGATCGACGGATCACCTAGGCTCGTACCGGCAATGATCAACGGCTTTTTGGCTCCCTTGAGGGTCGCGGCGATCGCGTCGACGAACGCTTGTGCGTCCTGGTCCAACGGTTCGACCGCCGCCGGTGCGGTCGCGTCCAAGGCATTGGCGACGGCGAATCCGAGTGCGGCGATTGCGTTCGGTCGGGCGCGGTAGGGCTCGACCACGATATCGTCCAGCCGCGTCGCATGCGTCGTGGCCGAGAAGATCGGGCTGTTATGGGTTTGCCCAATATCGCGAACGGCGCGCGCATGCCATTTCGGGATCTTGTTGGCAGCGGCCATTTCATGATGTTTGTTACGCGCCGACTGGCGTAGCGACAGGGCAACGCGCGGTGCGGTCTGGGTGACATCCTCGCCGAGAATCAGCACGGCGTCGCACTCTTCAATCTCGCGCAGCGTAGCCAGCTGGCCGCTGTGATTTTCAAGAACCGCGAGCGCGGCCCGGCTGGCAGCGGCGTCTGGCGCGCTCATGCCGTTGCTGAACTGCTTCGCACCCACCAGATGGCGCAGGGCGTAGTTGTCTTCCAGTGAGGCGCGCGGCGAACCTACGCCAACCACACCTTTCGCCTCGGCGAACACGCTTTCCATGGTGTCGCGCATGACGTCCATTGCACGCGGCTCGAGGATACCGTCTGCGTTGCGTACCAGCGGTTGACGCGGACGATCGTCGCGGTTGACGAAACCGGCGCCAAAACGGCCGCGGTCGCATAGAAAATAATGGTTGATCTCGCCGTGAAAGCGATTCTGGATACGCTTGAGCATGCCCTGGCGTGAACCGGGGCTGGTATTGCAGCCCAGCGAGCAATGCGTGCAGATGCCGGGCGCATTCTGCATATCCCATTTGCGGTTGTAGTGGGCGCCCAGCGTCTTGTCTGTGAACACACCCGTCGGGCAGACCTCGACCAGATTGCCCGAGAACTCGTTATCAAGTGCACCGTCCGAATCGCGGCCGAAATAGACGTTGTTGTGTGAGCCAAGCGCGCGCAGGTCATCGCCGTCGGCATAGTCGCGGTAAAAGCGCACGCAGCGGTAACAGGCGATACAGCGGTTCATTTCGTGCGAGATGAACGGGCCCAGGTCCTGATTCCGGTGCGTGCGTTTCGGGCCGCGATAGCGCCGTTGGGTATGCCCGGTCATCAGCGTCATGTCCTGCAGATGACACTCGCCGCCTTCTTCACACACCGGGCAATCGTGCGGATGATTGATCATCAGCCATTCGATGACCTGGGAGCGCATTTCGGCGGCTTCCTTGTCTGCGATCTCGAAACGGCCGCCGTCGGAGCAGGGCGTCATGCAGGCCATGACAATCATGCCCTTCTCGTCTTCGTCGTTGCGGTACTGCTTGACCGCGCACTGGCGACAGGCGCCTACGCTGTGCAACTCTGGATGCCAGCAGAAATAGGGCAGGTCATAGCCCTTCGACAGAGCAACTGCCAGCAGATTCTCGGTGTCGTCGACATCATACTGATTGCCGTCGATGGTGATCGTTGCCATGGCTAAACCGTGCGCTATTTAAAGAGGATTCGCGTTGGCCGCTTCGATGCGGCCAAGCGTCTGTGCGTCGTCCGGAATCAGGGCAGCCAGCTCTTCGCGGAAATACTTGAGGCCGGCTTCCAGCGGGCCCATCGCGCCAGGCGCATGGGCACAGAAGGTTTTGCCTGGGCCGAGCAGTTTGACGTGTAGATCGAGCAACTCGATGTCGCCAGGCTGGCCCTTGCCGGCCTCCAGGTTTCCCAGTATCCGCTCAACCCAGGGCAGGCCGTCACGACAGGGCGTGCACCAGCCGCAGGATTCCTGGGCGTAAAAATGCTCGAGATTCTTCAGCACACCGACAATCGGAGTCTGGTCATCGAATACGACCATGGTCGCCGTCCCCAGCCGACTGCCGACCGCGCCCACGCCGTCATAGTCCATCGGCGTATCGAGATGATCGGGCGTCAGGAACGGAGTGGAGCCGCCACCGGGTAGCAGGCCCTTGAGCTTGCGACCATTACGGATGCCGCCAAAATGCTCGAGCACGTCGCCCAGCTTCACGCCGAGTGGAAACTCGGCCAGCCCCGGTTTGGCGACGTGACCCGAGGCGCCGAACAGCTTGGTGCCGCCATCCTTGTTGAGCCCGAGCTCCTTGTACCAGTCGCCGCCGTTATTGATGATGTGCGGGACGTTGCAGACGGTTTCGACGTTGTTGACAGTGGTTGGCTGGCCGAACAGCCCCGATGCCGCTGGAAAAGGCGGCTTGTGGCGCGGCACCGCGCGGCGGCCTTCCAGCGCCGACAGCAGCGCCGATTCCTCACCACAGATATAACGCCCGGCACTCATGTGCAGGTGCAGGCTCAGATTGAAACCTGAATCCAGAATGTTCTTGCCAAGAAACCCCTCGGCAGTCGCCTCGTCTATCGCCTGTTGCAGGCGCCGACGGCACTCGGTGTATTCGCCACGCAGAAACACATAGGCGATATCGGCGCCGATGGCATAGGCCGAGATGATCATGGACTCGATCAGCTGATGCGGATCGCCTTCCATGAGCAGTCGATCCTTGAAGGTACCGGGCTCCATCTCGTCGGCGTTGACCACCAGATAGACATGCGCCGGTCGCTGCTCAGGGCGCTCTTCGAAGCGCGGCATGAACGACCACTTCACACCGGTCGGAAAACCCGCGCCGCCTCGCCCGCGCAGACCCGCTTCCTTGACCAGCGGGCCAACTTCGGTCGGTTTGAGTTCGGCCAGAACTTTCTTGAGCGCGTCGTAGCCGCCGCTATCCAGATAGTCTTTCATCCAGACCGGCGAGCGGTCGGCGCGGATGCGCTGCGTCAGTACTCTGGTTTCTTCCATTAGTTGTACTCCGCCACCCTATTTGTATTCGTCGAGTATGGCGTCGACCCGTTCAGGGGTGAGCTGGTCGTGATAGACCTCGCCAACACGCATCGCGGGGCCCTTGTCGCAATCGCCCAGGCAACAGATAGGCAGCAGTGTGAAACGCCCGTCCGCGGTGGTCTGGCCAAAGTCGATGCCAAGCGTGGATTTCAGATGATCACGGACCTGTTCGTAGCCCACGAGATAACAGGAGATGGAGTCGCACAGCATGATCACGTGCCGGCCGACGGGCTGGCGGAAGATCAGATTATAGAACGTCGCCACAGCCTCCATCTGAGTCGGCGTAACGTTGACTACCGCGGCCGCCGCTGCAAGCGCTTCGTCCGACACCCAGCCTCGATGTTCCTGCACGATCTTGAGCGCTTCGATGGTCGCCGCACCCGGATCCTCATAGAGGCTCATCTCGTGCTGGATACCCTCGATTTCGGCTTCGCTGAGTTGCATCATCGATCCACGTCTGCCATTACAAAATCGATCGAGCCAATAATTGCGACCAGATCCGCGACCAGGCCGCCCTGCGAGATCAGCGGGATCTGCTGCAGGTGGGCGAAGCTCGGCGTACGGATACGCGTGCGATAGCTCATCGTGTGTTTATCGGAAATAGAGTAGTAACTGTTCAGGCCCTTGGTGCCTTCGATCATCGTGGATGACTCCATCGCCGGGATGACCGGGCCCCAGCTTACTGTCAGAAAGTGTGCAATGAGCGTTTCGATGTCGTGCATCGTGCGCTCCTTGACCGGCGGCGTGGTCAAGGGGTGGTCGGATTTGTACGGGCCTTCGGGCATGTTCTGCATGCACTGCTCGATGATGTTCGTGCTCTGACGCATCTCCTCGATACGAACCGTCAACCGATCCATGCAATCGCCGTTGTGACCAAGTGGCACATCGAACTCGAAATTCTCGTATCCAGAGTAGGGGCGTGCCTTGCGCAGATCGAAATTGACGCCCGTGGCGCGCAGCCCTGCGCCGGTGATTCCCCAATCGATCGCTTCGTCCTGCGAATAGGCGCCAATATGTCGGGAGCGCTCGATCACGAGCCCGTTGGGCACGATCATGCGTTCGTACTCGTTCAGCCGCGGCCGGAACCAGTCGATGAACTCCTTGACCTTGCGATCCCAGCCATTGGGCAGATCCAGCGACAGGCCACCGATCCGGAAGAACGCTGGATGCATGCGAAAGCCGGTTATCGCCTCGATTACGTCGTAGGCTTTCTGCCGGTCCGAGAACATCCAGAAGATCGGGCTCATGAAGCCGATATCCTGTACGTAGGTGCCGAGAAACATGAGGTGGCTGGTGATACGGAAGAATTCGCACAGCATCACCCGGGCGACCTTCACGCGCTCGGGCACCTCGATGCCCAGCACTTTTTCCAGGTTCATGACGTAGGGCAGCTCGTTCATCACGCCGCCCAGATAATCCACTCGATCGGTATAAGGGATATACGTGTGCCATGACTGGCGCTCGGCCATCTTCTCGGCACCGCGATGGTGGTAACCGATATCCGGCACTGCGCCCCGGATCTCCTCGCCGTCCAGCTGCAGCACGATACGAAAGACCCCGTGCACCGAGGGATGGTTCGGCCCCATGTTGAGGAACATGAACTCTGTGTCGCCCGATTCGCGCTCCATGCCCCAGTCTTCGGGCTTGAACTGCAGGGCGTCTTCTTCGATGTCCTGGCGCTTGGGGTCCAGATGCAGCGGCTCGAACTCGGTCGCGCGTGCCGAATGATCCTTGCGCAGCGGGTGCCCTTTCCAGGTCGGCGGCATCAGGATTCGACGCAGGTTCGGATGGCCGTTGAAGGTCACGCCGAACATGTCCCAGACCTCGCGCTCGTACCAGTTGGCGTTCGGCCAGATGCCGGTCGCTGTCGGCGCGCTCAGATCGTCCTCGAGCAAGGCAACTTTCAGCCGAATCTCGGCGACCGGGAACAGGCTCAACAGATGATAGACGACGGTGAAGTCGGATATCGGTTGATTGGGTCGGTGCTCGCGCGCACGCTCGTCTATCGCAGTCAGGTCGTAGAGCATGCGATAGGCGGGGGCGCTGTTCTGGCGCAGGAATCCGAGTACTTCCAGGATGCGATCGCGCGGCACCCAGAAAGTCGGCAGGCCGTCGGCGGTGATCTGCGGATGCAGCGTGTCCTGGCCGAAGCGCTCGGAGAGCTGGCGCTGAATATCTACGGTATCGAGCATCAGACTTCGTCCGGGCTACGCAGGGTGGTGGTCTTGGAACGTTCGGCGCGGCGCTCGTCGCGCTGCGACAGCTTCGGGCCGCGGGTGACGCCTTGCGGGCCGATCATCCAAGATAACGGACGTTTCTCGACGCCGATCGAATCCTGCAGCAGGAGCAATCCCTGTAGGAACGCCTCAGGGCGCGGCGGACAGCCCGAGACGTAGACGTCGACCGGCAGGAACTTGTCTACGCCCTGAACCACCGAGTAGATATCGTACATACCGCCCGAGTTGGCACAGGAGCCCATGGAAATCACCCAGCGCGGCTCCATCATCTGCTCATACAGACGCTGTATGACCGGCGCCATCTTGAGAAAACAGGTGCCCGCGATAACCATGACGTCGGATTGACGCGGGGTGGCACGAATGACCTCGGCACCGAAACGCGCCATGTCATGCGGCGCGGTGAGGGCCGTCGCCATTTCGACATAGCAACAGGACAGGCCAAAATTGAACGGCCACATCGAATTCTTACGGCCCCAGGCAATCATGTCGTCAAGCTTGGCCGTGACGACGTTGCGCGCCAGCGCGTCTTCGAGCGTGCCGCCCTCGCCGCCGGCTGAGCCGGGCGTGGGATTGTTGTCGGTACTGCTAAGAGTCCAGGCCATCAAGCGCCACCGTGTGTCTTGTCTGTGCTGAGTTGTCGAGCGTCGCGTCTACGACTGCGCGTTCCGCCGCTGATTGCTTTCGATTGCGTCCAGACGATACTGGCGTGGTGCCTTGGGCGCCCAATCCAGCGCGCCGATGCGCCATTCATAGATCAGGCCAAGCGTCAGCACACCCAGAAAAGTCAGGAATGCGAAGTAGCCACTCCAGCCCAGATCCGGCGCCGCAATGGCCCATGCGAAAATGAAAACCACTTCCAGATCGAACAGCACGAAGATGATCGCCACCAGATAGAACTTGGCGGAGAATCGCATGCGGGCGCCGCCGGTCGGCTTGATTCCCGACTCATACGGCTGATTGCCCAATCGTTCATTGTGTCGTCCGCCGAGCATGTACGACATGCCAAGCATCGCACCAACCAGTGCCAGCGCGGCGGCTGTAAAAAGTAGCAACGGCCAGATCACGTCTGCTTGTTGAGTGGCAGATTCCATAAGCACATCCCGGTCTACGCAGATCAGCTTCGGAGCGATGCGGCCGAGCGACCCTGCAGTTCGTGCATGATACATGACACCGATTCCACCAACGGCGGACCGTCGAGTCAATCGAGTTGTTGCGAGATAAAATAGCCGATTTCAATCCCTGATGGCGAGCCCTGTGCCGAAAAGCCGGTAATTCCATGGGTATGGATGAGACGCAGTTGCATTCAGCGCCGAGAAAGGTGTTCTGATGTCTAGCAGCCCTTTGTGATTCGAACGGTCCGGGGATAGAGTGGTACCAGCATAATCACGGAGCCCAACATGGCAAGAAATGTCGCCCAGAAACTTATCGAGTCGCATTTGATCGATGGCGAAATGACGCCAGGGAAAGAAGTGGCGCTTCGGATCGATCAGACATTGACCCAGGACGCCACCGGTACGCTGGTAATGCTTGAGCTCGAGGCAATGAAGCTCGACCGGGTCAAGACCGAGATATCGGCTCAGTATGTCGACCACAACCTGATTCAGGAAGACCACAAGAATCCGGACGATCATCTGTTCCTGCAATCGGCCTGCGAGCGTTTCGGGGTGTATTTTTCGCGGCCCGGCAACGGTATTTCACACGCTGTCCATATGGAGCGCTTCGGACGCCCCGGCAAGACATTGCTGGGTTCGGACAGTCATACGCCGGCGGCCGGCTCGATGGGCATGCTGGCGATTGGTGCCGGCGGTCTGGAAGTTGCCATGGCGATGGCAGGTGAACCGCTGTACACCAAGATGCCCAAGGTATTCGGCATCAAACTCACTGGCAAACTGCCGGACTGGGTTTCGGCCAAGGACGTAGTGCTGGAGATGCTGCGCCGGCACGGCGTGTCCGGCGGCGTAGGCAAGATCATCGAATACTGTGGGCCTGGCCTGGATAATCTCGAGGCGATGGATCGTCACGTGATTGCCAATATGGGCGCTGAGCTTGGTGCCACGACGACCGTGTTTCCGGCTGATGCCGAGATCAAGCGTTTCCTGAAATCCCAGGGTCGCGAGGACGAATACGAGGAATGGGTTGCCGACGACGGTGCCGAATATGACGAGACCGACGAGATCGACCTGTCCACGCTGGTGCCGCTGATTGCCAAGCCGACGTCGCCGGGAAACGTGGTGACCGTGGAAGAGCTGGCCGGCGAGGATCTGTATCAAGCCTATATCGGCTCCTCGGCCAATCCTGGCTATCGGGATTTCGCCATGGCAGCGGAAATGGTGCGCGGCCGGCAGGTGTCCCAGCACGTTTCTTTCGACGTCAATCCCTCATCCAGGGCCATGCTGCAGACGTTGGCGCGCGACGATCGCCTGGGCCAGCTGATCGCCAGCGGCGCGCGTATTCATCAGGCCGGCTGCAACGGCTGTATCGGCATGGGCCAGGCGCCGGCGACCGGGCGCAACAGTCTGCGCACCACGCCGCGCAACTTCCCCGGCCGCTCGGGCACCAAAGAGGACTCGGTATTCCTGTGCTCGCCGGAAACCGCTACCGCCAGCGCGCTGATGGGCAAGATCACCGATCCGCGCACGCTGGACTTCGATTATCCGAAGGTGGCCAATCCCGACGATCCGGTGGTCAACGACCATATGATGGAAGCGCCGCTGCCGGCAAACGAGGCGAGCAAGGTCGAACTCGTCAAGGGGCCGAACATCAAGTCGCTGCCGGACTTCGAGGGGATTCCGGACGAACTGGATATTCCAGTGCTGCTCAAGGTGGGCGACGATATCTCGACCGACGAGATCATGCGTGCCGGTGCGGAGGTGCTGCCGTTCCGTTCGAATATTCCGGCGATCGCCGAATTCGTCTACGACGTGGTCGACAAGGACTATCCAAGTCGCGCCAAGGACACCGGAAATCATGCCATTGTCGGCGGCTCCAACTACGGCCAGGGTAGCTCGCGTGAGCATGCCGCTATCGCGCCGCGCTATCTTGGACTGCGCGTCGTTATTGCCAAGGACTATGCCCGTATTCACTGGCAGAATCTGGTCAACTTTGGCGTGCTGCCGCTGATTTTCGAGAACGAATCCGACTATGACAAGCTCGAGCAAGGGTCCAAGCTCAAGCTGAGCGGGTTGCACAAGGCCCTGGAATCTGGCGACAACGTCTCGGTTGAAACCGAGGCCGGTGATGCCATCGATTGTCGGCATGGCTTGTCGCCGCGCCAATTGGAGATTCTCCAGGCGGGCGGGCTGATCAACTGGAAGCGCGACCAGGATTGATCGGGCGGCGGAACAAAAGTCGGCTGCGTTTTTGCGCAGCCGACTTTTTGCGAGCATCGGAACCGCTTGCGCTGCCCGGTCGCCTCCGACTAAAGTTTTGTATATATCGGCCGCCCGGCGTATTCTTCCCCCCGCTTCCAATTCGACCCTACGACCGACTCACGGGTATAGAACACATGGATGAACGCTCTGTCGTAACCGCCTATCGCCGCTTGTCCGGCACCTACGACCGTTTTTTCGGTCCGGTGTTCGAGCAGGGACGGCAAGTGACGGTCGGCAAGATGGATTGCCAGCCTGGAGATCGTGTGCTCGAAGTCGGTGTAGGAACCGGCCTGTCGCTCGCGCATTACGAGGAGGGGGTCCAGGTCGTTGGGATCGATGTATCTCCCGATATGCTGGAGCATGCGCGTGCACGGGTAAACGGCAGCGCCGATCGTATTACGCTCCAGCTGATGGACGCCCAGTCGATCGATTATCCGGACAACAGTTTCGATAAGGTCGTCGCCATGTACGTGGTATCGGTCGCGCCCGATCCAAAGAAAGTGATCGAGGAAATGAAACGCGTCTGCAAGCCCGGTGGCGAGCTGTTCATCGTCAATCACTTCAGTCAGGGCAAAGGCCCGATGGCCTCCATAGAGAAACTGGTGTCGCCGCTGTCTAAGCTGGTCGGCTTCCGCCCGTCGTTCCCGCTCGACGGTTTTCTGCGCATGGCCGACCTGCACGTGCTCGAAACCCGCCCGGTGAATGCCTTTGGTTATTGGACGCTCATTCATGCGCGTAATCCCGATGCCTGAGCCGACGCCAATCGCAGTCAGAAAAGCCTGGTTGTAAAGACCGGGCTTTTTTATTGGCGTGCGCCGCCGGGCGTGCGCAGGCACGGCGGCAACGGCTGCGAGCTATGGATGGTCGCGCGCGATCGCTCGATGCCCGATATCGCGACGACAAGTCATGCCGCGCCATGCGATCTTGTCCACGCCGGCATAGGCTCGCTGTTGGGCTTCGGCGACGTCAGCGCCTAGCGCACAGACGCACAGTACGCGTCCTCCATTGGTGACGACTTCGCCGGAGTTGTCGCGTTGCGTGCCGGCATGGAAGATTTCGGTATGCGGGTCAATGGCGATTTCCAGGCCATGGATCGCGTCGCCCTTGTCATAGGCCCCGGGATATCCGCCGGCTGTCAGGACGACGCCGAGCGCGACTTCGTCGCGCCACCTGGCCTGACATTGGTCGAGCCGCCCGCCCAGCGCGGCCTCGATCAGATCAACCAGATCGCTGTCGAGGCGCATCATGAGCGGCTGGGTTTCCGGATCGCCCAGGCGGACGTTGAACTCCAGCACCTTGGCCTTGCCAGCGTCGTCGACCATCAATCCAGCATAGAGAAAACCGGTGAAGACGCGGCCGTCGGCGGCCATGCCTTCGACGGTCGGGCGAATGATCTCTGCCATGGCACGCTCGGCGACCGACTCGGTCAGTACCGGGGCCGGCGAGTAGGCGCCCATGCCGCCGGTGTTGGGGCCGGTATCGCCGTCGTAGGCGGCCTTGTGATCCTGCGAACTGGCGAGTGGCAGAATGTTCTTGCCGTCTACCAGTGCGATGAAGCTGGCCTCCTCGCCGACCAGAAAATCCTCGACCACGATACGCGCGCCCGAGTCGCCGAAAGCGTTGTCCTCCAGTATCTCGCGCGCGGCGGTAATGGCCTCGGTTACTGACCGGGCAAGGAATACGCCCTTGCCAGCAGCGAGACCGTCAGCCTTGACCACGATCGGCGCGCCGCGAACGCGGATATAAGCCTCGGCCGCTGCCAGATTAGAAAAGATGCGGTACTCGGCGGTCGGGATGTCGTGGCGTGCGAGAAAATCCTTGGAGAAGGCCTTGCTGGCTTCCAGCTCGGCGGCTGCCGCACGTGGGCCAAAGCAAGCCAGTCCGGCCGCTTCGAAAACATCGACAATGCCCGCTGCCAGCGGCGCTTCCGGGCCGATAATGGTCAAGGTGATGGATTCGGTGAGCGCAAATTCGCGCAGGCCTTCGATATCGGTGGCGGCAATCGCGACGTTGCGGGCCCGGGGCAGGGCCTCGGTGCCGGCGTTGCCGGGCGCGATATACAACGCCTCGACCCGCGGTGACTGAGCAATCTTCCAGGCCAGCGCGTGTTCGCGGCCACCGTTGCCGACAATGAGTACCCGGTGCGAGGTCTGGCGCATGAATTCGATCCGATGGACAAGAGGTCAGAAGAGCGGCCGCGCCGCTGTGCTAGCGCCAGCTTAACAAAGCGTGGTGCGTCGCGGCATCGCATGAAACGGTAGACTCGCTCGCTTTGGATACAGGGTGGCAAGTGAGTGATATGAGCAATGAGGCAATTTTATTCGAAGGCGATTATCTGCGGCTGCGCCGACGGGGCACCTGGGAATACGCCGAACGCGTGAACGCCCGCGGCGCGGTCGTGATTGTTGCGGTCACGCCGGATAACGAGTTGTTGCTGGTCGAACAGCCGCGAGCGCCGATGGGTGGTCCAGTGCTCGAATTGCCGGCTGGTCTGGTCGGCGATATCCAGGGCGAGGAAAACGAGGATATGGCGGTGGCCGCTGGCCGGGAGCTTGAAGAGGAAACCGGCTATCGGGCCGCACGCTTCGAATTTCTCACGGCGGGGCCGCCGAGCGCGGGCCTGGCCGGCGAGGTGCTGTCTTTCTATCGTGCCATTGAGCTGACACGGGTTGGCGCTGGCGGTGGCGACGAGACCGAGGAAATTACCGTGTACGCAGTGCCGCTAGGCGAGATTGAGCCATGGCTGCAAGACAAACGCGATGCCGGCGTCTGGGTTGATCCGAAAATCTATACCGGTCTGTATTTTATTCAGCGTGATCAAGGCTGATCTCGCGAACGCTGATATCGCGGATGGGTTGATCGCTGGCCAGAAAGCCGGCCAGGCCGTCGACCAGACCAAGCGGGCGTAGATACCAGCGTTGGTCGTCGAGCCAGCCGTTGGCGCCGTCGAATTCCAGTTGGCGAATACGTGCCAGGCCGACGCGTCCACTGGCCTTCACGGCAGCCTCGCGCGCGCACCAGGCGTCGAAGAAGTCCCACGGACTGTTTGCTGCCAGGCCAGCCTGGATGGTCGCGGCCAGCCGCGCCGAGATATTGTCGCGGCGAGCTTCGATGTCGAGCCCAATGGTCTGCTCCTGCGCGATCGCACAGGCGACGGTCTGGCCGCTGTGGGAAATACTGAAAGACGGGCCGCCGTGAAGTTCCGGGCGCCCGCCGGCGGCGAACCCGATGCCGTCGATTTCCGTCGCTAGTCCGAGTTGTTTCAGTCCGCTTGTCAGCAGGTCCAGGCCGGCGAAGGTCCGGGCGCGCGCAGCCGCGCTCTGCATGTCGGCCAGGCGTTGGCGATACGCCGCAGGCGCCTTGTGAACGGGGCGCGCGGCTAGAGCCGATTCACGAGGCTTATTCATTGAAGTGTATAATACAATCATAATATTTAATTAATATTTTTTTGCCGTAAAGTGACGACGCGCGTTCGTTGTTGAACGGTTTTCATCACAAGCAACCGATGTCGTCATGAATAGTTGCATTCTCGATTCCGCTGCAATAACCGAATTGTTGGGCCCGCAACAGCCATTTTCCATCGAAGCCAACGATCACACGCGTCGCATGCTCGAGCGCTGGCAGCAGGACTATGGCGATTTCTATCAGGTACGCGATACACGTCGCCCTGACGCGCACTGGGTTGTGAATCGCCCTGATCTTGTGCACCAGCTATTGGTGCGCCGCGCTGATCATTACGCAAAGGGCATGGGGCTGGACCGAGTCAGGATTCTACTTGGCAACGGCATCATGGTCAGCGAAGGCGATTTCTGGGCGCGCCAGCGTCGTCTCATCCAGCCGGCGTTCAAACCGCGCTCGCTGGCCGATTTCAACGCCATGATTCATGCCGAGAATCTGGCCCTGGCCAAGCGCTGGCAGGCTCGGGCTGACGCCGGCGAATCGGTGGAAGCCGTAGGCGCGATCAGTGAGTTGACGCTGGTAATCGTGCTCAAGTCGATCTTTGGTCGCGACTATGCGCAGCTGGTGGCAGGCGGCCGAAACCCGTTTTCCTTGCTCACCGAGGAGCCGAGCCGGAATCTGCGTTTTGCGGCCCGGTTTCATCGCTTGAAGGGCGTGGTCGATTCGATCATCGAGCAGCGTCTGTCAGCTGCCGATACTGCCTTCGATTTTCTTGGCCACATGCTTTCGGTGCGTCTGCGCAACGGCGAATCGATGAGCCGAACCGCGCTGGTCGACGAGATCATGACGCTGATTGTTGCCGGCCATGAAACGACTGCCAGCGCGTTGGCGTTTGCCTGGTATCTGATTGCGGCTGACAATGCGATATGCCGTCGACTGCAGCAGGAAATCGATACCGTCTCCGACGACGAGCTCGCCGCCACCGGAGGCAATGGCCCGCGCCAGAACAGTCCGCGTCTGCCGTTCACCGACCGGGTGATAGCCGAAACACTGCGTCTTTATCCACCCGGCTGGCTGCTGTCGCGTCGCGCCACAGTGGGTCACGAACTGGGCGGCCATCCGATCGCTGCCGGCACGCAGCTGTTCATCAGCCCTTATATTCTGCATCGTCACCCGGATTACTGGCGCGCACCGGATCGGTTTGATCCGGACCGATTCGCGGACGCACGAACGCCCTCGCATCGCATGGCTTATCTGCCTTCGCCGCGGGGCCGCGTCACTGCGTAGGCGAGCATATGGCGGCGACCGAAATGCGCGTGCACCTGGCTGTTTTTCTCCGCCGATTCACGCCGCGCTATCTCGGTGCAGGCGCGCCTGCCATTGATTCGGCAATCAATCTGCGGCCGGCCGACGGAATTTATTTACAATTGGCGCCTAGAAAATATTAGCGACAAATTTATGACATCGTTCAACACGCTGGCCGACGCACTCGATGCAGCGGCCGACACCGGCGGCGAAATCGGCTTCATTGACGGCGCCAATGACGAGCGCCGCCTCAGTTTCAGGCTCTTGTCACGGGCTGCCATGCGACTGCTGGCTGTGCTGCAGGACCGTGGGGCGGCGCCCGGCGAGCCATTGATTCTGTTTGTCGGCGACAATCTGCGATTCGTACAGTTCTTCTGGGCCGCGGTCTATGGCGGCCTGACCCCGGTGCCGGTCGCTGCCGGCGCGACCGACGCGCATCTCGAGAAGCTGGTCCGCGTCTGGCAACACATGGGTGAACCGCGCCTGGTGGCCGATGCGCGGCATCTCGAGCGGATTCGCGGCTGGCTGGAGAATGACGGCCAGGCCGATGCTGCCCAGCGACTGGCCGACCGCGCGATATCTGACGAGCCGCCGGCGGTCGAGGCAACGGCCGAGCGCGCCAGCCTGAAGCCAGGCGACACGGCCTTCATCCAGTTCTCCTCCGGTTCCACGGGGGATCCCAAGGGCGTGGTTCTGAGCCATTCCAACGTGCTGGCCAATATCCGTGGCATAGCGAAAGGCTCGCAATTTGCGGCGCAGGAGATCGCCGTTTCCTGGATGCCGTTGACCCACGACATGGGGCTGATCGGTTTTCATCTGACGCTGATATGCCACGCTTTCAATCATTATCTGATGGCCACCGACCTGTTCGCGCGTCGGCCGATGCTGTGGCTGGAAAAAGCGGCTGAAAAACAGGCCACCCTTTTGTGCTCGCCCAATTTTGGTTATCGCCATACGCTGCGGGCCATCAGCGCCAGGGGCCTGCCCGATCTGGATCTCTCGGCTGTGCGCCGCATCTACAACGGGGCCGAGCCGATCTCGCCGTCGCTGGCACGCGAGTTTCTGAGCGTGCTGGCGCCGACCGGGCTGTCCGCCAACAGTATGTTTGCGGTCTACGGTCTGGCTGAAGCGAGCCTGGCGGCTACTTTTCCGCCGGCCGGCGAAGGACTGAATACCGTCAGCGTCGCGCGCGGCGAGCTGGGCGTTGGCGACAACGTGCGCCTTGCCGAGGGCGACGACGCCGTGGAGCTGGTCAATCTGGGCAAGCCCGTGAGCGGCGCCGATCTGAAGATTGCCGCGGCCGACGGCCAACCACTGGCCGACGATGTAGTCGGGCGCGTCTGGATTGCGGGAGACAACGTCACGGCCGGCTATTACGACAGTCCCGCGGCCAACGAAGCCGCGCTGGTCGGCGACGGCTGGCTGGATACTGGTGATCTCGGTTTCACCCACGGCGGCGATCTGGTGATTACCGGTCGCGCCAAGGAAATCATCTTCGTCAACGGTCAGAACCACTATCCTCAGGATCTGGAGCAGATCGCGACGGCTGCCGAGGGCGTCGAGCTCAACAAAGTGGCCGTGGCCGGCGTGCGTGCGCCGGGCGCGGATGCCGACGAACTGGTTGTATTTGTAGTCTTCCGCGGACATATCGAAGACTTCGCGGACATCGCGCGGGCCGTCGCTGGCGCCATCAATCAGCGGGCCGGATTGGTCACCTCAAAGGTATTGCCGGTACGCAATATTCCCAAGACCACGAGTGGCAAGCTGCAACGCAGCCAGCTGGCCCGCGACTATGCCAACGGCGAGTTTGCCCAGGTGGCCGCCGAGTTGGATGAGTTGATGCGCCCGGCCGCGACCTTGGCCGATGGCGATGCCCAGACAGGCGGTGGAATCGTCGAAGATCTGAAGATGATCTGCGACGAGATCGCCCCCGACAAGAAGATTGGTTACGACGACGACCTGTTCGAAACCGGTTTGTCGTCGCTGGAGCTTGCCCAGATCCACGAAGGTATCGAAGCCCGCTGGCCAGATCGGCTGGAAGTGACCGATCTGTTTGATTACCCGACGATCAACGACCTCGCCGCGTTTCTAGAAGATAGTGAAACGGCTTAAAGCAGCACGCGATCGCCGTATGAGTGGTTTTAACGGCCGATGGGCGGGCGCCTTTGCTGATCAAGGCGTACCCCTTGGCCGGGAGGATTTTTTCGCGTCAGCCAGTTCGATACCAGCTATCTGGCGAGAGTGCGCGCGGGTGTTCATACATTTTCGGTTTCATTGATATTGCTTGACGATTACAGGCCCTAGTCCTGGACGTTCCGATACAGCGTCCAACTCCGCGACATGCCATTGATCGTTCTGACAGCCGCAGCTCTCTCGTCGCGATGCGAATGGCGGTGAGTCGTTGCGCCACCAGCACGCTCGATCTGTCCAATGACAACCGCCTCAGTGAAGTGCGGCGGTGGCGGCAATCAAAACGGCGACCAGCGCCATCAGCACGTAACCGGCATAAGCGTTGACACGACCGTGCTGCATGCGCGCCAGCAGCGCCGCGCTATGCTGCATGACCGACATCAGCGGATGCAGAGCGAGTCGGTCAACAATATGTACCGTCAGCGTCTTGCGGTGCCAGGCTGTCGCAAAAGCACCGTGGCGTTCGACATGTTCTGTCACGGTGGGGCGTAGCAGGGAACCGAAAACCGTGCGCACGGGTGCGGCAAAGCCGGTAGCGTTGTAGGTCATCTCGGGTCGCAGGCGGACCAGACCTGCGTCCCAGACCCTGCCACGCTGTACGCGTCGACGACCGAGCAAGCGGCTCAGAAGCCAGACCAGCAACAGCAGCGACGCAATCACCGCAAAGCTCAACGCGGTCGATATGGCATAAATTACCGGCGTGGCCGTCCCGCCTGAATGCAGCACGGCCAACCCGCGCAGCGGCAGGATGCCCTCGCCGACCTGGGTGCCGATCGGCGCCAGACTAGCCGCGATTTTCGGCGCCAGCGCCGGTGCGCCGTGGAAAAAAGCCGGCACCAGCGCAGAGGTCGGGTCAGTGCCGGTGAGTGGTGCCACCAAGGAGCCGAGCACCGGGATCACAGCGGTAGCGAGCACGCCCAAGGCAAGACAGACAACCACGAGGATGGCCATGGGCGCGGTCGCGCTCGCCGGTATATGGCGTACTTGCGCGGCTTTGGCGGAGCGCGGCAGGCCGAGCAGCGTACTGCCGGCCAGCATGATGAA
This sequence comes from Salinisphaera sp., assembly GCA_027858915.1. Classification (GTDB taxonomy): domain Bacteria; phylum Pseudomonadota; class Gammaproteobacteria; order Nevskiales; family Salinisphaeraceae; genus Salinisphaera. The sequence continues at coordinate 37,703 of JAQIBT010000165.1, read as the reverse complement.
GCAGGTCAGCGCCAGCCCTGCAGTCAAGGCGAGTGCGGCGCCGGCCAGGGCAAACACGATTCGTACCGGTATGGCAGTCACTTCGATGATGCGTAGCAGCGACTGCAGCGTGAGCCATTCGCTGACAAAGCCGTTAAACGGCGGCAGTGCGCCAATCGCCAGCGCGCCCAGCAGAAACAGGGTGCCGAAGACCGGCAGATGCTTCATCAAACCGCCCAGCCGATCCATGTCGTCGGTGCCGGCAGCGCTCTGAATGCCGCCGGCACCGATGAACAGCAGCGTCTTGTACGCTGAATGGTTGAGCATGTGATATAGCGCGGCAACCAGGGCAATGCCGGCCGGAATCGGCTTGTCGAGTGCTACGAATGCAAAGCCTGCACCGAGTGCCGCGACTACGACGCCGAGGTTCTCGATCGAGCTCTGGGTCAGCAGTCGCCCGAGTTCGTGTTCGGTCAGGGCATAGATGATGCCGAGGATAGCGGTGAGCGCGCCGACGATGAGGATGACCAGCGCCGGCCATAGCGCGTGACTGGCCAACGGGCCGTCGACGATCCACAGCGTGAATACGCCGAGGTTCATGGTCGCCCCGGAGAATAGCGGCCTGAGGCTGGCGGGTGCAGCCGCATAGCCCTCGTTCATCCAGAGGTTGACCGGCAGAATGCCGGTCTTGACGCCAAAGCCGAAGAACGTCAGCAAGACACCGGCCCATATCACGCCCGGCGACATGTGGTCGGCAGCCGCAGCAATTGCCGCCAGATTGGAACTGCCCGCAGCATTTGCCAGAATCAAGAGGCCAGCGAGTGCCGCAAGGGCGCCGGCCTCGGAAACGGCCAGGGTGAGAACGCCGGCCCGGACGCTGTTCGGATTGCGCGTATCGAAACTGATCAGCGCCCACAGGGCGAGCGACATGATTTCCCAGGTGAATATCAGGCTGAGCACGGTAGCGCTGAGCGCAATCGCAGGCAGCGATGCAAACAACACGGTAGTCCAGGCCAGCAATCCCCGGCCGTGGCCCGACGGATAGATTTTCGCCTCGCGCGTGATGAACGCAATCGACAGCCCGTACACTGCCGCCGAAATCCCGATGAAAAAGCCACGCAGCGGATCGAGCGTAAAGCCCAGCGCCGGCAGGATCGACAGATGCAGGTTGAGATCGAAGGACGCTGCGCCGGCCAGCGCGAGACCCGCGCCGATCAACAACAACACGGTCGCTGCCCAGGCGCCCAGCAGATAAGCGGCTCGGCTGAGTCTTGCGCTGGGGCAGATCAGCGCCAGCAACGCAAAACCAAGCGCGGCGTAACCGAAAGCGATGCAGTTCATGTGTGTCGACCTCCGGCATTCATGGGTTTTCTACCAGTTCGGCCGGCTCGGTTCGACCGGTAACCGCGAGCAGCGCGTGGATAATCGCCAGCGGCGGCGGAGGGCAGCCGGGAATGACCAGATCTACTGGAATCTCGGCCGCGACGCCGCCGGCGCTGGCAAAGCTGGTGCCGAACACGCCGCCGTTGATCGCACATACGCCCATGGCGACCACGCGCTTGGGCTCCGGCATGGCCTCATAAGCCTTGCGCAATGGTTCGCGCATGGCCTCGGTGACCGGGCCGCCCACCAGCAGCACGTCGGCGTCGCGCGGCGTTGCGGTGATGAAAATACCCACGCGGTGCATGTTGTAGGCGGGCGCGTCGATCAGACGGATTTCACCCATGCAGCCGCCGCAGGCGCCGGCATCGATATAGCGCACGTGGATCGAACGCGAGAAACGTGCGGGCAGTGCCTCGCGGCCCTGCTCGGGCTTGCTGGTCCAGGTAAAATCCTGTTCCCAGGCCAGCGCTTCGTCGCCGTGCCGGCAACGCTGACAGTGCACGCAGTGGCCGAAATCGACGCCCACGCCGTTGTCGTGCGGGAACAGCGCCTCGGTGGGGCAACGCGCCGCCAATTCCGCCGAACCGACGCCTGCGCGCGGGCGCCCGGGCGTTACACCGGCCGCGGTTTCGGGATCTGTTGGCCATCGCGTGGTGCGAATACCGCGCGACAAGCTATGGAATACCCAGTTAGCCACGAGTAACCTCTGATCGGCCCGTCTACGGACCGCGTTTGCCTAGAAAAAATTGACTAGGCAAGCCGTCTGCCTGCAAAGCGCCCGGCGATGCGCCGTGGCGGGCCCCGCGGTCGAGCCGGGTAACACCGCAGGCGGGCGGCTTGGGCCAAACCCCATGCGAAGCATGCACGCGTAGCGTGGGGCCGGGCCTTTGCGCGACCGTGCACGGGCCGATCCGAGGTTCTGTCATCGATCGTTCTCCGCGACGGACAAGCCATAGCTGGCCATAATGATCGGGAAATCCTGAAACGCAGCGCCGTCGAACACTTGTTGAAACGCGTGCCAGTTGCGAAAACTGGGCGCGGCAACCTGCCAGCGGGCGATCAATCCGGCTTCGTCCACCCGCAACCAGTGGAATGTGGCGCCCGCTGGGGCCTCGACCCAGCCCAGGGCCGCGCCGGGCACCACTTCAAACGGTGCCGCGAACGGGCCGTCTTCCAACCGCGATAAGAGATCGCGAATCAGCGCAGCGCTGACGCGGATTTCGCTGAAGAACACGCGCATGCGGGCATAGCCGTCGCCTTCGGTTTCGTGGGCAACCGTGACTTTCAGCCGGTCGTAGATCCCGTAGGGCAGCGAGACGCGCAGATCGAGCGTGCGGTCGGCCGCGCGTGCAACCGGACCTAACGTGCCGTAGCGCACAGCGTCTTCGGTCGAAAGCCCGCCCATTTCCTCGATGCGGTCGAGAAAGCTGGAGCTGGCGGTGAGCAAACGCTCCAGCTGTTCGAGTTCTTCGGCCGCGGCCTGCAGGCCATGATCAAGCCGCGCCAGCGCCTCGTCATCTGGTGCCCAAGCCAATCCACCGGGAGCGATCAATCCGAACAGATAACGATGGCTAAACACCTCGCCGGAAAGCCGGAGCAGCGTCTCTTCGATGTCCTGGCCGCGGGCCTTGCCCACCGCCAATCCGGTCGAGCCGGCCAACTCGGCGATGGTCATGGCGTGATAACGGATGCGCTCGAACTCGGCAACAATCACCCGCAGCATCTGCGCGCGTGCCGGCACTTCACAACCCGCCAGCTTTTCCAGCGCCTGGCAATAGGCCAGGCCATGCGCAAACGCCGAGCTGCCGGAAAAACGCTCGGCGAGCAGCAACGCTTGTCCGGTCGACTGGCCCTCGGCGATTTTCTGGACGCCGCGAAATTTATAGAACAGCCGTGTATGGGCTTGATGGATATGTTCGCCCGGGGTCTCCAATATCCATAGCCCCGACTCGGCGTAATCGGACCAGATCGGGCCCACCGGAAAAGCGAAAAGACCTGGTTCGTCGATCAACCGCGGCGGCTGCCAGTCTTCGCCCAGCCCTTTTTCCGACACGCGTTCGCCGTGATCGAAACCACGCCGCATCGGCGCCACGTTTTCTGGCCAGACCGTATCGTGGAGGATAAAATCGCCCATGAACGGGTGGCCTGTGAAATGAATGCCGAACATGTCCTCGGCTTCGCGTTCGTGCCAGTCAGCCGCGTGGATGCGATCGCTGATTGCGGGCAACTCGGCGTTTGTGCTTGCAGTGACTATTTCTACCAGCACGCCGGTATCTGCGTAAAAGAAATAGCGTGCGGTGAACGACGCCGTGTCTTCTTCGGCGTCTTGTTCGGCGTGTTGTTCTATGGCCAGATCCGCAAACTCGCAGCCGTGATCGCTCGTGAGGGCGACAGCAAGATCGTAGAGGCGATCGGTCGACGCCTCGATGAGCAGTCGGTCGCCGCGATCGTGAATCGTTGTATCGGCGTGCTGGTCTCGTAGCGCCTGCGCCAGATTGCTTATCCCGCTTGCTGTACTCATGTCGGCCCTCCGAGAATCAGCGCGGCCTGATGGACCAGCGACATCAACGGCGGCGGCAGATAGAAGCCGAATACCAGCACCGGCACAAAAGCGATTGCTAGCGCGACCATGCTGGTCTTTGGCAGCGGCGGCGGTTGATACCCGTCGGCCACGACAGGTTCTCCGAACACAATACGTCCAGCCTGATAAACGATGGCAACAAAAGCCAATACGATCAGCGTGGTCAATACACCCGTCGCCGCATACTGGCCGGCGGCAAAGCCGGTGCGCAGAATCTCGAACTCGGAGATGAACAGTGCGAACGGCGGCGCGCCGGCAATGGCAATGGCGCCCAGCAACAACGCCCAACCGACCACCGGCGCCCGGCCCAGCAGGCCGCCGACCGCAGCTATCTTTTGTGTTCCAAAAACGAGCGTGGCCAGGCCTGCCGCATAGAAACAGAACGATTTGGTGAACGCATGGGCAAACAGTTGGTAGACCGTGCCCAGTTGATGCCCGCCGGCGCCTAGCCCACAGGCGGCCAGGATGATGCCCATATGCTCGATCGTGGAATAAGCAAACAGCCGCTTGTAGTCATGCACCTGCAACAGCAGGAACGCCGACGTCGCCACCGTGATCAGCCCGGCCACCAGATACCAGATTTCCGGATTGACAATGCCGGGATTGGCTACCAGCGCCGGATAGATCCGCAGCAGCATGTAAAGCGCGGCACTCACTTCCACGCCCGACAGCACGGCACAGACCGAGGCCGGCGCCTGGCTGTGAGCATCCGGCAGCCAGGTATGCAGCGGCACCAGGCCGGTCTTGGCGCCAAAGCCGATCAGCCACAGCACGAAGGGAATGAGCAGCACCGCGGCCGGCAAATGCGGCGCGGCCTGCTGCAATCCCTGCCAGGTGATCGGTTGCCCCTGATGGTTGATCCCGTAGTACAGAATCAATACGCCGAGCAGCGCGATCATCGCGCCCATGCTGGTCAGGGCCACGTATTTCCAGGCCGCTTCCAGCGCCTGCCTGCCGTCGTCGTAGGCCACCAGAAACGCCGAAAAAACCGTGGTCAGCTCGATAGCGATCCAGATCACGGCCAGATTCGAAGCCAGCGGTACCGCCATGATCGACAGCAGAAACAGATTGAACAACGGGAAATACTGTCGATAGCGCGGCGGCGGATCGTCTTCGGTGAGCTCGGCCATGCGCGCGGTCAGGTAACCGATGCCATAGAGCGCGGCGGTGACGCCGACAAAAGCCACTACCAACAGATAAAGCGCGCCCAGGGGATCGAGCGAGAGCGTGCCGTAGGCCCCATGGATGATGCCGCCGTGGGCGACCCGTAACGCGTTGACGATCGCCAGCCCCAGCCCGATGAGCATGCCGGCCAGCGTCAGCCACGGCGCGAGACGCCGGCTGGCCAGCGTCAGCAGCGCGACCACTGCTGGAATGACCAGAATCAACACCAGCATCAGTTGTGCTCCTTAAGGTCGGCCATATGTCCGACCCGCGTGGACCCTGCCACGCGGTTGATGTTGCGGATGAGCAAACCGATCACCATCGCGGCGATGGGCACGTCCACGGCCGCCGAGATTTCGGCGATGACCGACAGATCGTTAACAATCGAGATCGAGGCAAAGAACGCACCGCTTTCCATGACCAGCAGGCCCATGAGCTGGACCATCGCCTCTCGGCGTACGGTGACGGTGAAAGCGCCGAAAAAAATCGCGATCAGGCCAGTCGGCAGATTGATGGCCGCAAACGGCCGACCGGGAATCGCCTGAACCAGCGGTTCGATGGTCACCCAGGCGATCAACGCCAGCACGGCCGCGATAAGCAGCGAGAAAGTGATCGTCAATACGTGATCCACTTCGCGGCGCTCGTGCAGCTTGCGACCGGCTGCCCAACGCAACACCAGCGGTACGGCGATGGCCTTGGTCGAGAAAGTGATCAGCGCCACCCAGCCGAGATGCGGGCTGTCGAGCGCAATCGCCAGCACAATCGCCGAAGCCGTCAAGGCCAGCGCGTGCAGGACAAAAAGAAACAACGCGCCACGCATCTGCCGTGCAACCACAATGCCAACGCTGAACAACACAAAGAACGCCGCAAAAAAACCGTCCAGCGCATAGGCGATGTCGAAGCTAGCGGGCATCATGCGATGCCTACCAGGCGCACGCCCATGGCAAACAGGCAAATGACAAAAGCGGCGGCCAGATATTCGCCGATCCGGAACAGGCGTAGCTTGGCAAGGCTGCTTTCAATCACGGCCAGCGCCACAAGAAATATGAACATCTTGGCCAGCACCTTGGGAATGGCCCACAGCACGTCCGCCCAGTGCAGCGTGCTCGCCAATCCCCAAGGGGTGACCAGCACGTTGAGGAAAATGATCATCAACACCATGAGCTTGAGCGCGCCGCCCCATTTGATCAGTGCTGCGCTGGTTCCCGAATATTCCAGATAGTTGGAATGGCCGATCATGGCGATCTCGACCTTGCCGGACGGGCTATCGACCGGAATACGCCCTTCGTCGGCGAGGATCAGCAGGAAAAATGCGATCACCACCAGCAGGTGCGCCGGCTCCAGCATGCTCGCCCAGGACTGCGCCCAAGAGGCCGTTACGACATACGGAATAGTCGAATTGGCGACGTAGGACAGCGTGAAATAGACCAGAATCGCGGCTGGCTCGGAGAGAAAGCCGACCATTCGCGAGCGGCTGGCGCCTACGGGTCCGTAGACGTTGCCGGTATCCAGCGCCGCCAGGGCAATGAAAAAGCCGCCGAGCGACAGGTAGAAGCCCACCGACAGCATGTCGCCCATGAAGGCAAAGAACAGCGGCATCGTGGTGAGCGCCGGTATCAGCAGGACCACGAAGATCGGCATGACGAAATGAATGATCGGCGCAAACCGAAACACCCAGGTCGAATCCTGGGAAACGATCTCGTCCTTGCCGAACAGCTTGTAGATATCGCGGTAGGGCTGGAATACGCTCGGCCCCCGCTTGCCCTGGATAATTTCTTCAAGCCGCTCGAGAACGCCCTTCAGCAGCGGCGCAAAGACCAGCAGAAAAGCAACCTGAATCAGGTTTACGACAAGATGTGTGACGGTCGGCGACACATACACTCCTTCCAGCCCACACAGTTGCGTGCGGATCAATTCGGTTACGAATCTGGAGGAGTCATTAGCTTTGTCAGAGCGGTTTCAGCAATCGCTGTGGCAAACCCCTTTGCCTTATGTGCAAATTACATCGACCCTCAGAAACTGTCAATCTCCCCGTTAAAATTCGCTTGTGCGATTTGTGTTTGCCTGGCGTCATTGAGAATAGCCTCCAGTTTTAACTGGCGAAGAATTCCTCAATTATCAAATTGCCAATACTCGATCTGACGTCGCAGACAGAAGACGTGCATCGCGTTGTCTCGAACTGCAGCGACAAGCTGGTCCGCCTCATCGCGGTCGAGTACAAACATCAACTCTTCCGGCTCGTCGGCCAGTTCGAAGAAGTGTGCTGAATGGGTATGCCCGTGCGCACCGGTGCCTTCGGCATCGACACGACGGGTCATACGCTTGATGCCCTGCTTCCGCGCTAATTTTGCGATCGCGTCGATTACGCCTGTGCCGTGATGCCGGCGCGAACGCGGAGCAATGAATACCAGTTCGAAGCCCTGCATCACGAACCTCCGTCAATTTAACCTTGCTCTCTGAAGATGGCCCTAAACTCCACTTCTGGCAAGTAGGCGCGTCATTTTGCCGATCCGTAGCAGTCTGCCTTGGGCAGCGTTGACTGTATGGATAGACCCCTTGTTCGAATTCACTATCTCTCACGTTTTCGTTGCGGGCGACTTGGCATAACGTCATCCGCGGCAGCGTCCAGCGAGTCCAGAATTTCCGTGAGTCTTGCTGTACTAGCTTCGATACCGTCGCCCCGGGCAACTGTAATCGGCTCGCCGACGGTTACGATGACGTGGGCAAAAGGCTTGGGAATGATCAGTCGATCCCAGGAACCGAGTTGCCAGTACCGGTTGGCGGAGAAAGACATCGGCAGCAGCCGCGTGCGTGTCATCTGGGCAATCAATGCGGTGCCCGGCTTGGCCTGGTTCGGCGGTCCGTGCGGACCGTCGGGATGGACGATCGGTGAGGTCCCCGCCCGGATGCCGGCATACATTTCCCGTAGCGCTTTGGCACCGGTTCGGGTAGCCGAGCCGCGCATGATGGTCGCGCCCATGCCCGACACCACGCGTGCCACCAGTTCGCCGTCCTTGGAGGGCGACACCAGAAAGCCCGGACGCAGACCTCGGCTACGGGCTTGCAGCAGATAGCCTGCGCACACGCTCAGGCGCTGGTGCCAGCAACAGAGTATGGCCGCGCGGTTTTCAGCCAACAGAGCATTCAAGTGATGCTCGCCGTCTACGCGCTCGATTCGATAGCTGGCAAGTAGCGCCCGAGCGATGATTCGGATCAGCGGGGCGGCGATTGTCATCCATAATCTTGTATGCCACGGCAAGGCGGCATCAGGAACAGTGTTCTTGGTCATGCAGGCTTTATGTTGGCGGGAGTCGTGCCCGTTGCAGCGATACGATTCAGCGCATCGAGCTGTTGCCCAAGCGCCAGTGCGATGTCCTCGGCCTGCTGTTTGCCTGTGAGCTCGCCGACCGGCCACGGTGCGTCAATCACGATATCGAAACGACAGAACGGTTTGGGGATCCGAAAACGATCCCAGGAGCGGACCTGCCAGTAGCGGCTGGCCGCCGCCCCAACCAGGAACAACGGCGCGCCAGACCGGCTAGCCAGCACTACGGCGCCAGGTTTGAAGACGCGCGCGGGACCGCGCGGACCGTCGCCATACATCATCGGTGAAATGCCTGCGGCAATCGCTTGGGTGAGCGCGCACATAGCCTCTCTGCCAGTGCGGCTTGACGATCCGCTGATTGGCGTCACTTTGTGTGCGCGCGCCACGCGACAAAGGAAGCGGCCTTCTCGCGACGGACTGATCAGATAACCGATACGCATGCCGCGCGGTGACAGCGTTCGCATGAATAACGCGCTGGCGACCAAGGTCTGATGCCAGGCACAGGGTACGACCGGCGTTGCTTGTTTCAGTGCTGCATCGAGATGCTCCTGGCCCTGGACGATACGCACGCGGCAGGTCAGGCGCAGCAACCAGATGAACAGGAATACCGCCGATTCGGTAGTCCAGGAGATCGCCGCTCGGCGCGCCCTGGAACCGTGACGCCCGCGAAACCGGTGTTTCGATTGTTCCGATCGCTTAGCGACTTTCGTCATTGCAGGTTCCTGAAGTGCGGTTGGTGGGTGTCGCCGCGGCGCTGCCAACGTGTGTAGAAATTGCGCCGGGGAAATAATCGGGCAATCCATGCGGCCACGTCCGGGCGTCGACGGCCGGCCTTATGACGACAGTTTGCTGCGTCGGTAATCCGGATTTGTTATCTGTGCAGCATACGGCAAGGTGCCTGCCGGGATACGTGCTGGTTGAAACTGACGGCGAATGCTCGCATTGTCTGTGAACGATTTTCTGCACTTTGTCCTTATGTCCGCGCTAGGGCGACTCTATGGCCGCGCGCCTGCGCTGCTGACCGACCTTTATCAGTTGACCATGGCCTATGCGCACTGGGTCAATGGAACTCATCAGAGAGAGGCGGTTTTTCATCTGTTCTTTCGAAGCGCGCCGTTCGACAACGGATTTGCGATTGCCTGTGGTGTGGAAACCGCCATCGACTATATCCATGATCTGCGCTTCGACGAGTCCGACCTGTCATATCTGGCGACGCTGGAAGACAACGCTGGCGGCACCTTGTTTGCAGAGGGTTTTCTCGATTATTTGCGGAATTTTCGCTTCTCCGGTCAGGTCGATGCCGTAGCTGAAGGCACGGCGGTGTTTGCACACCAGCCGATGCTGCGCGTGCGCGCTCCCATGCTGCAGGCGCAGCTGCTGGAGACCGCGCTGCTCAACCTGATCAACTTCCCGACGCTGGTGGCTACCAAGGCCGCGCGTATTGCGCATGCCGCCGGCGGCAACCCGGTGCTGGATTTCGGTCTGCGCAAGGCACAGGGAATCGATGGCGGCGTATCGGCAGCGCGCGCAGCCTACATTGGTGGCTGCGCCGGCACGTCCAATGTGCTGGCCGGAAAGCTGTTTGGCATACCGGTGTCCGGTACGCATGCGCATAGCTGGGTGATGGCTTTCGACGACGAACTGGATGCGTTCGATGCCTATGCGCGGGCGTTGCCGGAAAACTGTGTATTTCTGGTAGATACCTACAACACCATCGAAGGCATCGAGAATGCGATCGCCGCCGGCCAGCGGCTGCGCGAGAACGGCCATGAAATGGCCGGTATCCGGCTGGATTCGGGCGATCTTGCACAGTTGTCGCGTCGCGCAAGGCGCATGCTGGATCAGGCCGGGTTTCCGAACGCAAAGATTGCGGCGAGTTCCAACCTGGATGAAAGCGCGATTGCGGACCTGAAGGCGCGCGGCGCGCCGATCGTGCTTTGGGGGGTAGGCACCCGTTTGACCACCGCCCAGCCAGACGCTGCACTTGACGGCGTTTACAAGCTCGCCGCCATGCGCAACGACAAGGGCCGCTGGTCGTATCGCATGAAGATGTCGGATACTCCCGGCAAACTGACGCGCCCCGGCGTCCAGCAGGTGCGTCGGTTCTACCATGGCGACCTGCCGATAGCCGATCTGTTGTTCGACGAAGCCGCGACGGCGACCGCCTGGGCAGGCGGCGTCGCTGAATACGAGCAACGCTTTGATCCAGAATCGCCTCATCGCGATCTGCTGCAGCCGGCGATACGTGACGGCAAGCGCTTGCACTCAGCCGACGAACTGGCTGCCACGCGTGATTTTGCACGCCGGCAGTTCGCCTGCTTTGCGGCCCAGCCAAACTATCCGGCGTTGATTGATCATTATCTCGACGAATCCACCGACGAACTGCGCGACTGGCTGGCCAAGCGACATGCGCGTACTGGTCGTCAGGAGACAACATGATGCGTGCGCTGCTGCTGGTCGATATCCAGAACGACTTCCTGCCGGGCGGCGCGCTGGCGGTTGTCGACGGCGACGCCGTGGTGCCGATTGCCAACGCGTTGATGCCGATATTCGAGCATGTCGTTGCCAGCCAGGACTGGCATCCGGCAGATCACGGCTCTTTCGCTGTGCAGCACCACGGCTTCGAACCGTTCCAGGTCACCCAGCTCGATGGCCTGGAGCAGATACTCTGGCCTGTCCATTGTGTTCAGGGAAAGTCGGGGGCGAGCTTTGCCTCGGCGCTGGAGGTGGCCGGTATCGATCACGTCGTGCGCAAGGGGATGTCACCGCTTATCGACAGCTATTCCGCGTTTTTCGATAACGGGCATCGTCAGGCCACTGGCATGTTCGAGCATCTTCGCGCGATAGGCGTGGATGACCTGTTCGTGATGGGGCTTGCGGCTGATGTTTGTGTCAAATACACCGTACTGGACGCGCTGGCAGCCGGGCTTGCCACCACGCTGATCACCGACGGCACACGCGGCGTCGAAATGCACCGTGGCGATACCACTGCGGCGATCCAGGCCATGCAGGCGGCCGGCGCGTCGACTGTTGTGAGCGAATCGTTGCTCGGTCGCTGAATCGGCTGCTTGTCGGCTTTCACTGACACGCGCGCATTGCTACTGTCGGGCTCATTGCATGGCCCATGTCTGCTGAAGTACTACACTAGGACCTGTCCTAGACGAGCCCAATCGTTTTCGTTTCACCGGTAATGTTCTATGAGTGCTGTTCCCAAAGATCTGGCTGTATCGGCGCGTCTGGCCGACGAGATGCGCGAGCCGTTTCCGAACTCGAGCAAGATACACATTGAGGGATCACGCCCTGATATCCGCGTGCCGATGCGCGAGGTCAGCCAGATCAACACGCCGGCTACTTTCGGCGTGGAGAAAAATCCGCCGATCACGATCTATGATTGCTCGGGCCCTTATACCGATCCGAGTGCGGCCATCGATCTGCGGGCCGGGCTGCCAGCGCTGCGCGCGGCCTGGATCGCCGAGCGCAACGACACAGAGCAGCTGAGCGATTTTTCTTCCGAGTTCGGCCGCGAACGGCACGCCGACAATGCGCTCACACATCTGCGTTTTCCCGAGCCGCCCAAGCCGCGGCGGGCGATCGCCGGCAAGAATCTGTCTCAGATGTATTACGCCCGCCAGGGGATCGTGACGCCCGAGATGGAATTCGTGGCCATTCGCGAGAACGCCAGGATCGACCAGATCGTCGACTCGCGGCTGCTGCGTCGGCATCCCGGCGAGGGATTTGGCGCCAACCTGCCGGAGCGGGTCACGCCAGAATTCGTGCGCGACGAGATCGCGGCCGGCCGGGCGATCATCCCCAACAATGTCAATCATCCGGAATCCGAGCCGATGATCATCGGTCGCAACTTCCGGGTAAAGATCAACGCCAACATGGGCACCTCGGCGGTCACCAGCTCGATCGCCGAGGAAGTCGAGAAGATGGTCTGGGCGGCGCGCTGGGGGGGCGACACGATCATGGATCTGTCCACCGGCAAGCATATCCACGAAACCCGCGAGTGGATCATCCGCAACGCGCCGGTGCCGGTGGGCACGGTGCCGATCTACCAGGCGCTGGAAAAGGTCAACGGCAAGGCCGAGGATCTGACTTGGGAGATGTTCCGCGACACGCTGATCGAACAGGCCGAGCAGGGCGTGGACTATTTCACCATCCATGCCGGCGTGCGCCTGGCCTATGTGCCGATGACCGTGAACCGCGTGACCGGTATCGTCTCGCGTGGTGGCTCGATTATGGCCAAATGGTGTCTGGCGCATCACACCGAATCGTTCCTGTATACGCACTTCGAGGATATCTGCGAGATCATGAAGGCCTACGATGTGGCCTTCAGTCTGGGCGATGGCCTGCGACCAGGGGCCATCGCCGACGCCAACGACGAAGCGCAGATGGCCGAATTGAAGACCCTCGGCGAGCTGACCAAAGTCGCCTGGGAGCACGATGTCCAGGTGATGATCGAAGGCCCCGGCCATGTGCCGATGCAGCGCATCAAGGAAAACATGGAAGCCGAACTGGCCGCTTGCCATGAGGCGCCGTTCTATACGCTCGGCCCGCTGACCACCGATATCGCGCCCGGTTACGACCACATCACCTCAGGCATTGGCGCGGCCCAGATCGGCTGGTATGGCACAGCCATGCTTTGCTATGTCACGCCCAAGGAGCATCTGGGGCTGCCCGACAAGGACGACGTCCGCGAAGGCATCATCACCTACAAGATAGCGGCCCATGCGGCCGATCTCGCCAAGGGCCATCCAGGCGCACAGATCCGCGACAACGCGCTGTCCAAGGCGCGCTTCGAGTTCCGCTGGGAAGACCAGTTCAATCTGGGTCTGGACCCGCTGAAGGCGCGCCAGTATCACGACGAGACATTGCCCAAGGACAGTGCCAAGGTCGCGCATTTCTGCTCCATGTGTGGGCCCAAGTTCTGCTCCATGCGCATCAGCCAGGAAGTCCGCGAGTTCGCGCACGAACGAGGCATCCATACCGTACAGGACGCGATCGATGCCGGTATGGAAGAAAAAGCTGAAGAGTTCCGCGAAGGCGGCAGCAAGCTGTACTCTTGATGCACGACAGCTATGTCAGAGCATCAAAGGAGCAGGTCATGAGTCGATTTTCAGGTTCTACTTTGTCGGCGGTTCTGGTGGCGGGGGCAATTGCGGCGACGTGGTTGCCGGTCAATGCGTGGGCTTACGACAGCCACGATTTCACGACCACCGCCAGCACTGCGGGCACGACGGCTTATATTGTCGGCACGCGACACCACGACAGTGATTTCGCCCAGGCCGAGCGTTTCTCGACCAGTCAGCGTGTGGCGCTGCAACGCGAGGCAGCATCCGGCGGGGGCGAACATACCGCATCGCTGGCGGCGCTCCTTCACGTAGACAACGCCGATCAATTCGGTCGATGGCTGCAGGCGCACTATGCCGATCTCTATCCTGCCGATGCGCGGCCAACGAATCTGGCTGACCGGATCGTGGCCTTGAAACACGCCTGAGCTAGCAGATCTGGAGGCGTCATGGCCACGGCCTATTTCAGCACCCACGAGCTTTGTGGCGCACACGACATGGGCAGTGGCCATCCCGAAAGCCCGGATCGGCTCGCAGCGATCGAAAAAGGGCTCGAGGTGGTGGGAGTAGCCAACCTGCTCGACCGGCGGGATGCGCCTGTGGCCTCGATCGATGCGATCAAACGGGTTCATGATCCAGCCTATGTTGACCAACTATTGGCGATCGTCCCGGCAACCGGGCGCGTACCGGTCGACGCCGACACGCTACTCACGCCACACAGCCTGACTGCGGCAAGACACGCAGCAGGTGCTGTGATCGGCGCGACTGATGCGGTCATGAACGGGCAAGTCGCCAACGCGTTCTGTGCCGTGCGGCCACCGGGCCATCATGCCGAATACGATCGGGCCATGGGTTTCTGTTTCTTCGGCAACGTGGCCGTGGGGGCTGCCCATGCCATGGCGGTCTACGGGCTCAAGCGCGTCGCGATTCTGGATTTTGACGTGCATCATGGCAACGGCACCGAGGACGTCTTCCGAGACGAGCCGCGCGTGCTGTTCTGCTCGAGCTATCAGAACCCGCTGTTCCCGTTCACCTCCGATACCAGTCAGCCTGGGCATTTGATCAAGACCCCGCTGCGCGCAGGCACCGGCGGCCATGTGTTTCGCAACGCCATCGAGCGCGACTGGTTGCCAGCACTGGATGCCCAGCGGCCAGAACTGATTTTTATCTCGGCCGGCTTCGATGCCCATCGGTCCGACCCCCTGGCGGATCTCCAGCTCGAGGCCCAGGACTTCCAGTGGGTCACCCAGCGTATCTGCGAAGTGGCTGATCGCTACTGCGATGGTCGTATCGTGAGTAGCCTCGAAGGCGGCTACGCGCTTGACGCGCTTGCCGCCAGCGCTGCGATTCACATCGACAGTCTGTTGCGCGCCGGCGAGTGATACATCACCGACGTAGCCAGCGCGGAGTCTGTGTCACACCCGCCCGTTAAGACAAAGCATGTGAGCTGAAAGGCACGGATCGCAAAAAAACCCGCCGCAAAAGCGACGGGTCCAACCGACCGAAAAACCTGAAGTTCAGGCCCTAATTTCCGGTGCTGTCTTTTAACTTGTCTCCGGCCTTGTCGGCCGCATCGCCAGTCTTGTCAGCGGCGTTATCCATTGCGTCGCGTGCCTTGTTCGTGGCGTTGTCGACCTTCTCGCCGGCTTTTTCGGCCGGGCCCTTGTTGTCGCATGCCGCCAGTCCGATCGTGCTGATGCCGAGGGCCGCCGCTAGAATCAGCGTGGTGATCTTCCGGTTCATATGAACTCCTTGAATATGGCTAAACCCCCAGGTGTGTTGCAGACAACATCACCGGTGGGCGGGGAGTATAGGCAGGCTGGCGCTTGACGCTGTCTGAACAATCGGCCGGGCGCACCGAGGGCCGTTTGTTTATCGTAGATTGGCTTATCGTCGATTTTTGGATTCGAGAAACGACAAGAGGTCGGGTCGCAAGCGTCGAGCCTAAGAACGGCTTTATAATGCCGCCATGAAATATCCACTATCCGGTTATAGAATCCTCGATCTGACGGCCATGGTTTCCGGGCCGTTGGCGACCATGTTGCTGGCTGATCAGGGCGCCGACGTCGTCAAGATCGAACGCCCTGGCTCCGGTGACTACACGCGTCTGGCTTCCAACCGACTAGCGGGGCTGTCCGCCAGTTTCCTCAACAACAACCGCAACAAACGATCTGTGGCGCTTGACTTGAAGCAGCCGGCAGGTCTTGAAGCGCTCATGCGCCTGGCGCGTACCGCCGACGTATTCGTACAGAATTTCCGGCCGGGCGTTGCCGAGCGCATGGGCATTGGCGAGGCAGCAATAAGAGAAGTCGCCCCCGATATCGTCTATGTGTCGATCAGCGGTTTTGGCGAAGCCGGGCCGTACGCGGCCAAGCCGGTCTATGATCCGCTGGTGCAGGCCTTGTCAGGGCTGGCGAGCATTCAGGGTGGGTCGGACGACGTGCAACCCCGGCTGGTGCGCACGATCGTACCCGACAAGCTCACAGGCTATGTGGCAGCGCAGGCCATCACGGCGGCGCTTCTGGCGCGCGCCAACGGCGCACCCGGCCAGCATATTCATGTCTCCATGCTCGATGCAGTCATCGATTTCCTCTGGCATTCGGACATGAACAGCCAGACGTTCGTGGGCCATGACATAGCGCAGACCAAGGCGGCGAGTTTCATCGATCTGATCTATCGTACGACCAGCGGGCATATCAGCGTGGCAGTACAGACCGACCAGGAGTGGCATGCGCTCACCGAAGCGCTGGATTGCGCCCATTGGCGCGACGATCCACGCTTTGCCACACCGGCCGATCGTCAGGATCATATCAACGAACGGCTGGAGCTCACCCAGGAGCGGCTGGCCGACGACAGTGCCGAATACTGGCTCGAGCGCCTGACCGAGTTCGGTGTGCCGTGTGCGCCGGTGCTCACACGCACCGAGCTGATTGAACACGAGCAGATACGCGCCAACGACATCGTGGTCGAGAGCGATCATCCGGTGGCCGGACGTTTGCGCCAGGCACGCCCGGCGGCTCGTTTTTCGAGCATGCCGGAGGTGCCGATGCAGGCTGCGCCCCTGCTGGGCGAGCATACCCGCCAGGTGCTGGCGCAAGCCGGCCTGAACAATGCCGAAATCGATCGCCTGATGGCCGTCCGCGCCGCCGCTGAAGATACGACTACTCCATGATCGATTTCTACTATTGGCCGACGCCCAACGGTTGGAAGATATCCATCCTGCTGGAAGAGCTCGGATTGGCTTATCGCACCGTGCCAGTCGATATCAACGCGGGCGATCAGTTCGCGCCGGAATTTCTGGCGATTTCGCCGAATAATCGCATGCCGGCGATTGTTGATCACGAGCCGGCTGACGGCTTTGGCGACCAGCCATTGCCGATATTCGAATCGGCTGCGATCGCGCGCTATCTGGCGATCAAGACCGGACAGTTCTATCCCGCGGATTATCGGCTTCGCAAGGAAATCGACGAGTGGCTGTACTGGCAGGTGGGCAATCTTGGGCCCATGGGCGGTCAGATGAGCCATTTCGTCAATTATGCGCCGGGTGATCACCCTTATTCAGAAAAACGCTACCGCAACGAATATCATCGGTGCCTGGGCGTGCTCGAACGGCGGTTGGCCGATCGCGAATATCTGGTGGGCGAGGTCTATACCATCGCCGATATCGTCAACTGGCCGTGGGTGTTGATCGCCAAGGCGATGGGGCAGCCGCTGGACGAGTTCCCGCGGGTGGCCGCCTGGCGCCAGCGCGTCAAGCAACGTCCGGCCGTTCAGCGCGGAGTGGATCTGGGCAAGCAATGGCGTGATGGGCGGCCGAAGAGCGCGGCGGCGCGCAATCGTCTGTTCAATCAGACCGGCCATACCGACCGCGGCAGCCAGCCAGACGACGCCGGTTGATGACGCCTCCTGCGCTGGAGTCATCGACCGGGGTTGTAATCGTTTGATAACGGATTTATATCGCTATCAACACCATGACGTAGAGGATCTCATGATTGCCATCATCAAGGCCTTCATCGCCGGCTTTGTTGCCACACTGACTTTCCACCAGGGCCTGCTCTGGGGGCTCGACCGGCTCCAGGTTCTGTCGGCGACCGCCTGGCGCATGACGCCGGTGCCGCCGTTGGGCGTGCCGTCGGTGATCTCATTGGCGTTCTGGGGTGGGTTGTGGGGGATTGTGATCTGGCTGCTTATCCGAAACGCGCTGGCCGCGGGCTACTACGTCGGGGCGGTGATACTAGGGGCTATTCTGCCGACCCTGGTGGCCTTGACTCTGGTGCCACTGACCCGCGGCACGAGCGTGGATACGATGGTCGGCGGGCTGACGCTGCATCACGCCGCCATCGGTCTGGCGCTTAATGGCGCCTTTGGGCTGGGCGTGGCGATCTTCATGCGCATCATGCATCCGCCTCGCTGACTGCCGGCGCTGCGTCGTATGAAATGGCAACAGGCCCTAACGCGGAAGTCGCAGCAGGAATCGGGTGGATGCGCCATTGCCGCCACGACTGGCCACGGTCAGGCTGCCGCCGTGGCTCTCGGCCAGCGAGCGGCTGACGCTCAACCCGAGCCCGAGGCCGTTGCCCTTGGTGGTGGCATAGGGCTCGAACAGCTGGACCTCATCTGAAATACCGGGCCCGTTGTCGCTGACGAAAATGTCGACATGCTCGGTGTCGTCCTGATTCACGTCCAGTGTGATCTGTGGGGCGGTGGGCTGGCTATCGCCGCACAAAGCCTCCATGGCGTTGGACAGCAGATTGCGCAGAATTTGTTGCGCAAAGACCGCATCCAGCGGCAGTTCGAGTACTTGTAACTGGTCGTTGTCCGGTGCGCGGTACGCGATACGGGCAGCCCGAAAATAAGGATCGAGCAGTTGTTGCAGCTCATCGAGGACGGGCTTGAGCGGTTGACGAACCACTGTCGGCCGGCCTGCGCGGGCGAAATCGCGCAGATGGTGTATTATTGCTACCACACGTTGGATCTCGCCGTCGGCGCTTGCCAGGACCGCTGCCTGCTCCTCCTCGCTTGCACTACCGATCTGTTTCGCGCGGGCGATGAAATTGCGGGCCGCCGTCAACGGTTGGCTCAGATCGTGCGCCAGGCCGGTGCCCAGCGCGGCAAATACGCTGCTTCGCTCTTTGCCGGTCAATGTGCCGCACAGGCGCGATACGCGATCCTGCTGATCGACCGACTGCGTGATGTCGACGGCAAAACCGGCCAGGCGATAGATATTACCGTCGTCATCGTGGATCGGAAAAGCGCGATCGCGGATCCAGCGCACATCACCGTCGGGCCGCACCAGTCGATAGGTTTCGTCGAACTGACCTTCGATCGCGTCGCGCTTGAACGCCGTGAGGACACGTTGTCGATCGTCTTCGTGTATCCAGGCAAGACGGGTGCCAGGGTCTTCATACAGACTCTGACAGGTCTGCCCCCAGATCTTCTCGTAAGCCGGGCTGATATAGATTAACTGGTCTCCGAGCAGGTTGGTGAGCCAGAACACTTCCCGAATATGTTCCGCGAGCTCTCGGAAGCATCGTTCGTTATACTGAGCATGCTCAAGACGGGTTGTCCGCTCCGACAATTGTTGCTGTAGTTGATGGATGACGTCTCTTGCTTCGTCGAGCGTCTCCGGTGATTTATGGTCGGGTGTGTGGGATGACGTATTCATGAGGACTCGCGTGGATAAAAAACAGCTGTCAGAAATAATATAAGCGTATAACGTGCATCGAGGACAACTCGGAGGATGAGTTTGGGCCTATTCGCTTCGAACAGCCGCCAACGTGCCATGACCGTCCAGGCCAGCGGGCTATGGCAGTGGCGGCCTAACCGGGTGCGGGTGTCAACAGTCAATCGCAGGCATCTGGCGAGGCCGCGCGTCTATTTGGGATGACCGATAACGAGAACCGATGATGGATATTTCATTCCCCGTACATATCGTCGACGACGACCCGATGGTGCGCGAATCGACGAAAGCATTGTTGCAGGGTGCCAATTTCGTGGTGCATTGTCATCCGACTGCAGAGTGCTTTCTCGAGCGTGCCAGTAAAGATCGCGGCTGTGCTCTCATCGACCTGCGCATGACGGGAATGGACGGGATTGCACTGCAGAAGGAGCTCATCGAACGCCGCTCGCCGTTGATCGTTATCGTCATGACGGCTTATGGTGATGTGCCGCGCGCCGTCGAGGCCATGCGGCTTGGTGCGGTGGATTTTCTGGAGAAGCCGTTCGACCCCCAGCATCTGTTGCAGCGCATTACTACGCTTGCCGAAGCTGTGGATACGCCAGACCATATGCAACGCAATGCACGCCAACAGGCCGCACTCATAGACAGCTTGACGCCGCGCGAGCTACAGGTGCTGCGCGGTATCGTCGATGGGTTGGCAAACAAGCAGGTGGCCAGCGATTTGGGAATCAGTCCGCGTACCGTGGAAACACATCGCGTACATATCATGCAGAAACTGCAGGCCGATTCGTTGGCGCATCTGGTGCGCATCTGGCTCGGCGCAGGTCATCATTCTGAAAGCCTGACAGAGGATCGCCACGCCCAGGAAGCTGTCGGGCTCAAGCGCTCGTAGCCAGCAAGGCGAGAGAATGGGCTTGAATCCGACAATCTCGTGGCCTGTTGCTGTTTCATACGACGCCGCGCCGGCGAAATAGTGGTTCAAATAAACCGCCGATGATTCCATCGGCGGCTCTCAGGCTGAATTCAACGGATCCGACCTATATCTTCGGTCCTCGTCCACGCACCGCGTTGGATACCAGCGCGATAATGAACAACACCAGAAAGATGAAGAACAGGATCTTGGCGATCCCGGCGGCACCAGCGGCAATGCCGCCGAAGCCGAATATAGCGGCGATGATCGCCACGATAAAAAATATGACGGCCCATCCAAGCATGATTATTCTCCAGTTTGATTAATGCGCACTAACGCCTGATTGCCGACTCCGAAGTCTCCCCCTCTGCGCCAGTTTGTCCTATTGTCGCCGAAGAATCTGTATTTCGCATGAACGATCCAAGGCAAGCGGCGAGAGAGGCAGGATTGAAGCAACAAAACGATATAACTTGCCGTTTCCGGCATTCTCCCTTGTCTTGTTGGCTGCGATTTGGCGCGCTTTGTTCCTTCCTGCAACCGATAGGCGGCGTGGCAGGCCGTGTATTTCCTCAGCCGAGATGTTTCTCGATGAGTTTCTCCAGCTGGCGGTCGTCTTCCTGTACCCAGTTCTTGTCGATGGTCGCCTGCACAGCCTGCGTCAGGGGCGAGTCGAGCTTATCGCGCAGATGGCCGAGAAACGCGGGCGCGGCCGCAATGACAAGCCAATCGAACGCCTTGTCGTTCAGGCCCGTTTTCAGACGCTCCATGACCTGCTTGGCGAAAATATCCGCGTGTTTCTCGCCGGTAGAGGTCTGTGGATCGGCCTGGTGTCTCCCGTGGCCACTTGAGTCGGCGACTTCGCCCTTGCCGCCCGTGCGCAAGTCGCCTTCATGCGCCTTGCTCTCATCGTGATGCAATGTATCGACTTGGTCGAGACTTTTTCCGGCCCGAACGCGCGAGAAGATACGCGCCTCGGCGGCGTCGGCGACGACGATCCATGTAGTTGTCATAAACGCTCTCTTGTGGGGTCTTTCCCTGCCGTTCCCTGGATCGGAAATAGCCGTCCCGCGCAAACGACAGCGCGACCTCAGACCGGCGCCGCGGTACGCCGCGACGCCGGTTGCAATCGCTGAATCAGAACTTGCGTTCGAATTCGTTGATCTTCTCTGCGGCTGCTTCCTTGGTATCGCCGTATTTCTCCTGGATCTTGGCAATCAGGTTCTGGCGTTTGCCCTTCACCTCTTCCACATCATCATCGGTGAGGCGGCCCCAGTGTTCACGGGCCTTGCCTTTCATGCGGTCCCATTTGCCTTCGAACTGGTCGTCGTTCATGACTCAATTCCTTCGGTTGAAATATGAAATGACTACGTTAGCAGGGTATGACTGACGCACAAGCCGCAGTTATACGGAACCGGTGCCGCGTACACGCTCGCGCTCGCCTGGTGACCCGGTTAAGATCAGGCAATCTTTCCTGGCCTCGATGGATGGTATGAGCGACTCGTCTGAATCGAAGCGCATGGCCCGTGCGTTACTGGAAGCCCACGTGGCTTTCGAACTCGCGCAATGGCAGGGCAAGTCGGGCGCCAAACGCATGCGGCAGCTGGTCGATACGGTCTGGCAATGGGCCGGCGAGACACAGCTGTCGTCGGTTGTATCGGTGGACACCGTTCGCGGTGCCGCTGAACGGCTGGCGCTGGATATGGCCTTGCCGGATGTACTGGCCGGCGTGATCGGCGCTATCGCCGACGAGTTGATCCGGCTGGAGACCAATCGCGATACGCAGATTCAGGATGTCGTCGATCAGGCCCTGTTCGACGACGGCGTGGCGTTGTTCATTGAGCTTGAGGAGCTGCGAGCCCGGCTGATCAAGCGTCTGCTCGATAGTCCGGTGTACACCGCGCTGGCAGGCGATGTGCTCTATCAGGGCATCAAGGACTATATCTTTGCCGATAGCGGGGCGATCAATTCGATTCCGGGGGTCTCGAAACTGCTCAAGGGCTCGTCGAGTGCGGTCAGCAAGCGACTGCCGGGGCTGGAAGCGCAGGTCGAACGACGGGTCAAGGCGTATATCGAGAATAATACCGCGAAGACACTGGCACGCAGCGAGCAGTACCTGCTTGACTCGCTGGACGCCGAACGCATCCGCTCGATCGCCGATGAGATATGGGAGGCCGTGCACGACAAGCCTCTGTCAATCGAGGACGTGGTCGATTCGAACGAGATACAGAAACTGGTCGATTACGGGCTGCGAATCTGGCAAGAACTGCGGCAGACCGAATATGTAGGCGTCATGGTGGACGAAGCCGTTCAGCGCTATTTTACTCATCACGGCGAGCAGACGCTGGCCGAGTTGATGGCGCATGTCGGCATTGACCGGGATTTGCTGCTCGCAGAAGCGCAGACGCTTGGCCCGGAGATCGTCGCCGGGCTTTCCGAAACGGGATTGCTGGAGCAATTGGTACGCGACCAGCTTGAGCCGTTCTATCAGTTCGATGCTTTCAAGGACGCCATGAAGAGCGCCGATACGAAAGCGTAGATCGTCTGCTGTTCAGCGGCGCCACGTTGGAATCGTTTTGTCCGCAAATGAACGCAAAGAACGCAAGCGCGCGTTGTCGGCTAGGGCGTGTTGCCGTTTCGTTCGAGAGCCGCGTTGGAGTCCTCAAATCGTCTCAGGCAAGGCGCGAGTCGCCGGTCGTGGCGTGCCACGATCAAGACTTGCCACGCCGCCTGAGGCGATTTGAGGCCCAACCCTTCGGGACAAGGGCTGTTTTGTGGCAATACAGCGTTGCAGCGCGCTTGAGTAGAATGACTACACGGCACTTGCTGCGCCTCGTCTTGCCGCAAAACAGTCCTTGGCGCGGCCTCGCACGAAACGGCAACACGCCCTAATAGAGAAAGACATTTATCCGCAGACAAACAGTCTTCCTCTTCGCCGGCTCAGCTTGCCGCCAGGATTCGTTGCATGAACGCCGGTTGCGCGAAAGCGGCGTGGTGCATGGCCGGGGTGTAGTAGTCGGTATGAAAATCGAGGGTTTCAGTGGGCATCGCCAGCGCCAGATCGTCACGCGCAGCCAGCGTGGCCGACCACCAGCCGGTGGGGTAGCTTGGTAGCGGGAAGCTCATCAGATGGGTCGCCGCAAAGCCGGCACGCGCAAAGCCGGCGTGCATCTCGGCGATCAACGTGGAGTGGGCCAGCGGTGATTCGCTCTGCTGGACCAGCATGCCGTGTTCGGCAAGTACGCGATGACATTGACGGTAGAATGCTTCGTTGAACAATCCTTCGGCCGGGCCGATCGGGTCCGTGCTATCGATGATGATCAGATCGACGCTGCCCGCAGCCGCATTCTGCATCCATGCCACACCGTCCTCGAAAGCAAGCTGAGCTCGCGGGTCGTCGTTGGAGTCGACCAGCTGCGGGAAATATTGTTCCGAGACGCGGGTGACGCGCTCGTCGATATCGATCTGAGTGACCGACTCGATAGCCGGATGCTTGAGCACTTCGCGCAGGGTGCCGCAATCCCCGCCGCCGATGACGACGACGTGCTTCACGTGACCGTGCGAGAAGATCGCTGGGTGCGTCATCATCTCGTGATAGACGAAATTGTCGCGGTCGGTCAGCATCACCAGACCATCGATAGTCAGCAGCCGGCCGAAGGTTTCGGTCTCGTAGACCGCGATGGTCTGATAATCGGAGACCTCCTCGTGCAGCTTTTCCTTGATGCGAAGCGAAAAGCCAAGCCCGAGCTCGTCGCTGGATTCGGTATACCAGGAGCCATCCAGTACCATCTGCTTCACCTTGATCGCCGCTACCGGGCGTTCTGTTCAAATCGACGCGAGCCAGTATAGATGATGTCTGCCAACGCCTCTTCGACCCAACGGCCCGCCACCGCCGACACGCCGTCCTGGTCCATTGATCAGGCGCAAGCCCTGTATCGCGTTGCGACCTGGGGCGATGGTTATTTCGGCATCAATGAAGCCGGTCACGCCGATGTGCGCCCGTCTGTCGATGCGCCGGCCATCGATCTCGATGCCCTGACCGACGAAATCCAGGCCACCGGTCTGCGGCTGCCGGTGCTGGTGCGTTTCACCGATATCCTCGGTGATCGGCTGACGCGGCTGTGCGATGCCTTCGAGGTTGCCCGTGCCGAGCAGAACTACGCGGGGCGTTATACCGTGGTTTATCCGGTCAAGGTCAATCAGCAGCGCTCGGTAGTCGAGCAGCTGGTATCGGCCGGCGGCGATCGGGCCGGCCTGGAAGCCGGCAGCAAGCCGGAACTGATGGCGGTGCTGGCGCTGGCACGCCCGGGCAGCGTGATTGTCTGCAACGGCTACAAGGACCACGCGTTTCTGCGGCTGGCCTTTGTCGGCCAGCAGCTGGGGCACAAGGTCTATATTGTGGTCGAGAAGCCGTCGGAGCTGGCGCCGATCGCCGAGCTGGCCGACGAACTGGGTGTGCGCCCGCGGCTGGGTTTGCGGCTGCGCCTGGCTAGTGTGGCGGCCGGCCACTGGCAGAACACCGGCGGCGAGAAATCCAAGTTCGGTCTGACCAGCGAACAGGCCATGGCTGCGATCAGACAGCTCGAATCGCTGGGCTATGTAGATTGCGTGAATATGCTGCATGTCCATATGGGCTCCCAGGTCGCAGATCATGCAGCGCTGTCCCAGGCCATGGCAGAAACGGCGCATCTGTATCGGGCGCTGCGTGCACTGGGTGCGCCGGTGGATACAGTCGACGTCGGTGGTGGCCTGGCCGTCGATTACGAAGGCCGTGGCGCGCGCTCGTTCTGCTCCATGAACTACGGCGTGCCCGACTATGCCCGGCTGGTGGTTGAAGCCCTGGCGCGTGTCGCGCGCGACTTCGACCTGCCGGCGCCGCATATCTTCAGCGAGTCCGGGCGCGCGCTGACGGCACATCATGCGGTTCTGCTGACCCAGGTCATCGACAGCGAGGCCTCGATTCCAGCAGCGCCAGCCGAGCTCGACCCGCATCTGTCAGTGAGCGCCCAGCTGGACCGTGTGCAGGCCCATCTGACTAGTATTCAGGCTCGCTTTGTGGGCGGTGAGATTGGCATGGCCGAGCGCGCCGAAGCCGAGCATCATGCGACCGCGATCTATCGCGCGTTAGCGGCGCTGGAGCCGACCGACAACGACGAGCGTACAGCCGTGGCGGCGGCGCGCGAAAAGCTGGCGGCCAAATACTTTGTCAACTTCTCCGTATTCCAGTCGGTGCCCGATGTATGGGCGCTCAATCAGGTGTTCCCGGTTATGCCGTTGGCGCGGCTTGACGAAGAGCCGCGCCAGCGCGCGCAATTGTGCGATCTGACCTGTGATTCTGACGGTCGGCTGGATCGCTACGTTGACCACAACGGCGTCGATACCACGCTGCCGTTGCATGCCCTGGAAAACGGCAAGCCGTATCGGATCGGGATTTTCCTGGTAGGGGCCTATCAGGAAAATCTCGGCGATATGCACAATTTGTTCGGAGATACTGATGTGGTCAACGTCGAGATCCGCCACGGCGTCTGGCATCTGGCGGAGGCCCAGCACGGTGATCGTGCCGACGAATTGCTGCGCTACGTTCATTTCGAGCCAGAAGCCTTGCGCGTGGCGTATCGCCGCAAACTGTCCGCCGCGGGGCTGACGGGCCGCATGCGAGCGGAATGCGAGGCACTGCTGGAGGCAGGGCTGGCGGGCTACACCTATCTGCTCGAATCCTGAAAACCATTCGCCCGGATCAATTCTGCGGCGACTTGTCGGCCTTGAAGGTCGCCCGAGGCTTGGCGTTGGCGCTGTTGTCGACCACCGGCTTCTGCAGTCGGATGCGATCGGGATTGACGTTGCGGGCGGCCAGGTAATCGCGCACGGCCTGGCCGCGCATTCGAGCCAACTGTCGCAGTGTGACCTGTTTGCCGCCCTGGGATGTGTTCTGTCCCTTGAACAAAGCCATCGCCTTGGCGTCGCTGGGGTTGGCGTGCCCCTGGACGATCAGATCCCATCCCGGCTGGCTGACCATGGCCTGGGCGATACGGCCCATATACTCGCGATCTTCGGGGCGAATGTAGTGACGCCCTGCCTCGAAAATCGCCGGGCGATCCGACACCGATCGGAACAGGTTCAGGAACGCGTTCTTCGCCTTGTTGAGCAGGCCGACCGGCGAATAATCGCTGAGCAGCGCGGTGCGCAGGCCGGCCAGCACGGCTTCGCGCACGAGGTTCCGGATCGAGAAATACGGGTTGGTCACGTCGCCCAGGATCCGGGTCTTGAAATTGATGACGTCATTCTGACCTCGTACCAGCGTCAACGCCGAATCCAGTGATATGCCTAGGGCGATATTGGTCTCTGCCTGCTCGCCGCCGGCCAGCCGGAAGTTGGACAGCGTGGTTTTGAGCGTGCCGTCGAGCTGGCCATGTGTCGCTTTAAGATGCATCGTGCCGTCCGCAGCGCCATTCGCGATCTTACGGCGCATGGCCGCGTTCAGATAGCCGGACAGCGGCGCCATGGCCAGTGAGCGCAGCCAGGCATCCAGGTTCATATTGATGCCGTTGGGCGCCAGGGGCGCAATCTGGCCGCGGGAATTCAGATGGCCGTAGGCGCCGACGTTGAGCGACAGACGATAGCTCGCCTCGTGGGCCGGTTTGGCGGTATCCAGATCCTCGAGCGTGAAATTCAGGTCGGAGCCATTCAGTTTCACGTTCGGCGTGACTGCGGTATCGACGAACGTGGCCGCCGGGCCAGACAAGGCAAGGTGTTTGACAGCGAGCGTCGAACGTCTTGTGTGGGGGCTGGATTGCGAAGGCTGACCGGCTCCTGAGCTGCTCTTGGACCCGCTGCCGAGAAACAGGCTGATGACACCCATGCCGCTTGGGGTACGGCGGACATGGATATCCGCGTCGTCAATCGACACCTTGCCAAAGCTATAGTGGGCCAGCTGCGAGAGTTTGATCGATTGGGCGGTCAATGAAACGGCGTTCAACACCGATGACGAGGTATTGGTGTCGCCCAGCAGGCGCACGCCGCTGGCCTTGAGACTCGCAAGCTGTATCTGGTCCAGGCCGTCTATCGATAGGTTGGCGCCGTGCAACTCCAGGGCCGAGAACCAGGGCGCATCAATCGCCGTGTCGACGACGTGCATCTTGTGGCTGTCTATCGCACCGTTCATGCTCAAGCGCAGCGCGTGGCCGGCAGCGTCGGGCTGTTGCGCATAGTGGCCGTCGTAGACCAAACGGTCGGCGTCAATCGACAGCGGTACACTGGTCATGTCGAGTGTCGGCTGGCTCAGTGTAAGCTGGCCATCCGCCTTGCGTGCGAACAGGCCGGCGCTATGGATATCAGCCTCGCCCTGCCAGTTGACGGCGTTCGCCTTGAACTGACCTGTACCTGGCACGTTGAGAGCCAGCGCGGTGCCGCTGACGTGGCCATTGGTCGTGATACGAGTGGCGGGACCGCCAAGACGGGTCTCGCTCTTGCCGTGCCAGTCCCACGTCTGACTGGTGAATTTCAGGCTGTCAGGCACGCTGAACGTCATGCCTTTGGCGCTGAGGTTGCCGGCGGTATCGATCTGGCTGTCCTTGGCGCCGAACCTCAGGTTGAGCTTGCCCTCGAGCGTGCTTCGTTCAGCGGCGAGGCTCAGCCGCCCCGGCGAGTTCAGGCGGGTATCCGCGGTCGAGAGCGTGCCCTGGGTATCGAGTTGTATCGCTGAACCCAGCGTGGCCTCGGCGCGGCCTTTCCAGTGACCGTCAGCCTGATGGAAATCGAGGGTTCCTGGCTGTCGTGTCTCAAGCTGGGCGACATGCAGCGACCCGTCTAGCTCGATTCGACCGGGTTGCTTATTGGCCCGGAGCAGGTCGGCGTGGGACGTGCCGGTCCACCCCAGGTTCTGGCTTTTCACTGCCAGCCCGTTTGCCCGTGCGTAGCCGGCGTCCTGCCAGTCCACCGAGCCGTTCAGATCGACATGCAGGCCGTGGTTCGCCTTGTAGCTCATGTCGATCTGCTGATGGCTGTCGATCTGGCCGTCAAGTTGGCCGAGCCGCTGCGTGCGGATGAGCGACGCCAACACGGCGAGATGCAGATCGGTGGTGTGCAGCTGCAGTTCTGCCTTCTTCGAGCTGGCAAACGGCGTCGCGTGACCGGCTATGCGGACATCGCTCTTGCCGGCAGCCAGGTCGGCGTTCAGCGTCACTCGCGCCTTGCGCTGCCAGGGTTCGATGTTTGACATACGGAGCTTGTTGACAACCACATCCTGCGTCACAGCCTGATAGGCAGGAGATTTTGGCCGGCTGTAGTGAACCGTTACCTGCGCAATCGAGAGCTGCGACAGCCCAAAAGTCCAGCTTGCGCCGCTCCCGGGAGCTTGCGAGTTCGAGATCAACGGGACCCCGCCGACCCGTATCGCGCCGCCTGCGGTATGGCGCACGCCGAGCGAGCTGTTCGATATTGAAAGATGCGACAGGGCCACCTTTTTATCCCACAGCGGCGGATAGCGCAGATTCAGCGCCAGATGACCGATATCGAACACGGTCCGATGGTCGCGTCGGCCGCGAGCACTATCGATAGCGATATGGCCGGTAAACAGGTTGGCGTCAACATTCTCGATCGTCGCGTCTATGCCTTGGCTTTGCAGATAATGCAGCAGGGCATAACGAACCACGACAGGCGGGGCGAACACGGCTATCGCGCCCAGCACCACGATCAGAAGGCCAAAACCGGCCAGTGCACGCCACGCGCTACGAGAAAGCTTCATGCGGTCGAGG
Organism: Salinisphaera sp.; assembly: GCA_027858915.1. GTDB lineage: Bacteria > Pseudomonadota > Gammaproteobacteria > Nevskiales > Salinisphaeraceae > Salinisphaera. Next base: position 8,859 of record JAQIBT010000165.1, on the reverse strand, counting down.
GTTGGGGCGCAAATATGCCAAAGCCTACCACCGCAGGATCGCGGGTAATAGGACAAACGATACGTCACGGGCATGGGATCGACGTTAAAAAGATAACATGCCCAATCGAGTGCAGGCTCTGCAGATCAGTCCATTCGATGTGCGCCAAGAAGGAGCCGCTGGCCTTACGCAACGACTGTATGCTGTATCCAGGATGAGGGCAGACCCCTCGGCATCGCCCTTCAGCTCTCCGGCTGCTGGCTATGCCGTCCGCCCGCGGCCGGCCCGGACTTGGCAGGGCACCTTCTCGGTGGCGCCCGAGCATTCAGCGGAAGACGCCGTGCGAAATCTCCCGCCATGATGTCGCAAACGTACAAGTCACCGTGCCCCTGATGCCTATGTAATCGGATGACAAGGCGCATCGAACCGATGCAGGAGGCTATGGCAATGCAGGCAGACAGCGTGACGGCGGACCGGCTGAACTTCGGGCTGGACCCGGGAGTCGGCCATGGCGATTAGCGTCTTCGAATTATTCAAGATCGGCATCGGGCCATCCAGCTCGCATACCATCGGTCCGATGCGGGCAGCCGCTCGTTTCGTGGGCGATCTGGAGGCGAACCAGCAATTGGCCGCTGTCGCCAGGGTGCAGGTTGCGCTCTATGGTTCCCTGGCAGCGACCGGCCGCGGTCATGGGTCGGATCGGGCGCTGATGCTCGGTCTGGAAGGCGAGATGCCGGAAACCGTGGATATCGAATCCATGCAGGCACGGGTCGCCGCGATACGCGAGACCGGACGCCTGAGCCTGAACGCCACTCACCCAGTGGACTTCGATGCCCGCGACGACCTGCAGATGAAAAAACGCGAGCGCTTGCCGGTGCATACCAACGGCATGCGCTTCACCGCGTTCGACGGCCAAGGCGAGATGATCGTCGAACGGATCTTCTATTCGGTGGGCGGCGGATTTGTCGTCGAGCCGGATGCAGACGGTCAGGCCGAGCTGGTCGAGGACGCCACACCCCAGCGCTTTGTTTTCAAGAACGCCGCCGAGCTGCTGGTGCACTGCGAACGCGAATCGCTCAGGATCAGCGACGTCATGCTAGCCAATGAACTGGCCTGGCGCGACGAAGCCGCCATTCGTGCCGGCCTGCTGGAAATCTGGTCTGCCATGACGGCCTGCATCGAACGCGGCTGCCACAGCGAGGGTGTGTTGCCCGGCGGCCTCAAGGTACGCCGGCGGGCGACTCGTCTGGCGCGCGATCTGGAACGTGCCGAAGCTGATGGCGACCCGCTGGTGGTCATGGACTGGGTCGGGCTCTATGCCCTGGCGGTGAACGAGGAGAACGCCGCCGGCGGGCGCGTGGTGACTGCACCCACCAACGGCGCTGCCGGTATCGTGCCGGCCGTGCTCAGCTATTACATGAACTTCTGCAACGGCAACGATGATGCAGTCGTGCGTTTTCTGCTGACCGCCGCTGCAATCGGGCTGCTCTACAAACAGAACGCGTCGATCTCCGGGGCCGAAGTCGGCTGCCAGGGCGAGGTAGGCGTGGCTTGTTCGATGGCCGCGGGCGCCCTGGCCGAGGTGATGGGCGGCACGGCGGCACAGGTCGAGAATGCGGCCGAGATCGGCATGGAACACAACCTGGGGCTCACCTGCGACCCGATTGCCGGGCTGGTGCAGGTGCCCTGTATCGAGCGCAACGCCATGGGCGCGGTCAAGGCCCTCCAGGCGGCCCGCATGGCGCTGCGCGGCGACGGCGAGCACACCGTCTCGCTCGACAAGGTGATCGCGACCATGCGCGCGACCGGCGCCGATATGAAGACCAAGTACAAGGAAACCTCCCGTGGCGGCCTGGCCGTCAACATCATCGAGTGCTGAGCCAGCCAGGCGCAGGCCGTCAATACGCCAGCCGCCTCGGCTCAGGCCCTATGTTCATCACGTCCGGACAACTGTCATGAATAACCGCTACTCGATCTTCTCGCTTGCGCGCAACGCCTTGTCGCATCATGAGAAATGGGGCCGCGCCTGGCGCAGCGCAGAGCCACAGCCCGAATATGACGTGGTCATCATCGGCGCCGGCGGCCACGGTCTGGCCACGGCCTATTACCTGGCCAGGGAACACGGCATCACGAACGTCGCGGTGGTCGAGAAAGGCTGGCTGGGCGGCGGCAACACGGCGCGCAACACCACGATCGTGCGCTCCAACTATCTCTACGACGAGTCGGCGCATCTGTTCGAGAAGTCGCTCAAGCTCTGGGAAGGGCTGAGCCAGGAGCTGAACTACAACGTCATGTTCTCCCAGCGCGGCGTGTACAACCTGGGCCATACGCTGCAGGAGATGCGCGATATCCATCGGCGCGTCAATGCCAATCGGCTCAACGGCATCGACGGTGAAGTGGTCAACGCCGAGCAGATCAAGCGCGCGGTGCCGTATCTCAACACCTCGCCCAACGCCCGCTATCCGATTCTGGGTTCGTCGTTCCAGCCGCGTGCCGGCACCGCGCGTCACGACGGTGTGGCCTGGGGCTTTGCGCGCGCGGCGGACGCCCGCGGCGTGGACATCATCGAGAACTGCGAAGTCACCAATATCCTGCGCGACGGCGGCCGGGTCACCGGCGTGGAGACCACGCGCGGCACGATCAAGGCGAAGAAGGTCGGTATCGTGGTGGCCGGTCACTCCGGCGTGCTGGCCGACATGGCGGGCTTTCGCCTGCCGATAGAGTCGCATCCACTGCAGGCGCTGGTGTCCGAGCCAGTCAAGCCGATTCTGGATACGGTCATCATGTCCAACGCCGTGCACGGCTATATCAGCCAGTCCGACAAGGGCGAGCTGGTGATCGGCGCCGGTATCGACAGCTACACCGGCTACGGCCAGCGCGGCAGCTTCAATATCATCGAAGACACGCTGGCGGCGATCAAGGAACTGTTCCCTGTCTTTTCGCGCATGCGGATGCTGCGCCACTGGGGCGGCATCGTGGATATCACGCCCGACGCGACGCCCATCATCGGCAAGACGCCGGTCGAGAATCTGTTCATCAACTGCGGCTGGGGCACCGGCGGCTTCAAGGCAACGCCCGGTTCGGGCTGGGTATTTGCCCACACGCTGGCTACCGGCGAGCCGCATCCGATCAACGCGGCGTTCTCGCTGGACCGCTATACCACGGGATATCTCGTGGACGAGCACGGCGCTGCCGGCGTGGCGCACTGACACACGGACTCGATATGCAGTACGCGTCAACCGTTCTTTGAGGAAAGACCCATGTTTCAGATCGATTGCCCCTGGTGCGGCCCGCGAGACCAGCAGGAATTTTCCTACGCAGGCGAGGGCGGTATCCAGCGTCCGCAAGACCCGAGTGCGACGACCGACGCCGAGTGGGCCGATTATCTGTTCATGCGCCGCAACCCGCGCGGCATGCATCACGAACAATGGCGCCACGTCCACGGCTGCGGCCAGTTCTTCCAGGTCACGCGCCATACCGTGACTTATCGCATCGAATCGATACGGCGCATGGGTGAAAGTGCCGCCGCTGGCGGAGAGTCGTCATGAGTCAGACCCATCGTTTGTCACAGGGCGGCGGCATCGACCGCGCCCGCGAGCTGACGTTCACCTTCAACGGCCGCCGCTACCAGGGCCATCCCGGCGATACGCTCGCCTCGGCCTTGCTGGCCAATGGCGTATCGGTGATTGGCCGCAGCTTCAAGTATCACCGGCCGCGCGGTATTGTCGGCGCCGGGCCGGAAGAGCCCAACGCCATCTTCCAGGTTGGCACCGGCGCCACTACCCGGCCCGATCAGCGAGCCACGCAGGTCGAGCTGTTCGACGGTCTGGTCGCCTCTACCAGCGCGCGCCTCGGCTTCGATCCCCTGAGCGTGAACAACATGTTCGCGCGCATGCTGCCGGCCGGTTTCTACTACAAGACCTTCAAGTGGCCGGCCACCTACTGGCCGCGCTATGAGGAGAAGATCCGCGCGGTGGCGGGCATCGGCGAGTCGCCGATCGAGCCCGACGCCGATCGCTACGACCACATGAACGCACACTGCGACGTGCTGGTGGTAGGCGGCGGCCCGGCCGGGTTGGCGGCTGCACAGCGCGCAGCCAGCGCAGGCGCGCGCGTGATCCTGGTCGATGAGAATCCGGCATTCGGCGGCTCGCTGCTGTCCGGACGCGATGCGCCCGACAACCACGTCGATGGCCGTTCCAATCGCGACTGGATTGCCAACACGGTCGCTGAACTCGCCGCCATGCCGGACGTGCGCCTGCTCACGCGCACGACCGCGTTCGGCAACTACGACCACAACTTCATCGGCTTGATGGAAGACCGCGGCGACTATCTCGGCCAGCCGGCGGCCCACGGCGTGCGGCATCGTCTGTGGCGCGTGCGTGCCCGGCAGGTGGTACTGGCCACCGGCGCGCTGGAGCGCCCGCTCGTATTCGGCAACAACGACCGGCCCGGCGTGATGACGGCCTCGGCCGTGTCGATCTATATCAATCGCTACGGCGTGACGCCGGGCTATCGCGCGGTGGTATTCACCAACAACGACAGCGCCTATGGCACCGCACTCGATCTGCACGCGGCCGGTATCGATGTGGCGGCCGTGGTGGACGTGCGTCGGCGGCCCAGCGGGGCGCTGGCAGCCGCGGTCCGTGCGGCAAAGATTCCTATTCACGACGGCTGCACCTTGATCAAGGCACGTGGCGGGCGCCGGGTCAGGAGCGTCGAGATCGGGCGGCTGTCCGGCGAACAGCTCACCGGCGACCGCTGGAAGATTAGCTGCGATCTGGTGGCCAGTTCCGGCGGCTGGTCGCCGGTCGTGCATCTGCACTGTCATATCGGCTCCAAGCCGGTATGGGACGACCAGGCCGCCTGTTTCCTGCCCGGTGCGGACAATCCGGGCCAGACATCGGCCGGATCGGTCACCGGCCATTTCAATCTGCGGGATTGTCTGGCGCAAGGCTTCGAGCGCGGCGATGCAGCCGCGGCAGCCGCTGGTTTCGAGCCAACCGCCGGCACCGCGCCGAGCGCGCCAGCAGCCGGCGAGACCATGCCAATCCGGCCTTTCTGGCTTGCGCCGAGCGGCGCGCCGATCAGCCGCGGACCCAAGCAGTTCGTAGACTTCCAGAACGACACCAGCGCAGCAGATATTGCGCTGGCGGTCCGTGAAGGCTACGAGTCGGTCGAACACGTCAAGCGCTACACCGCGCTGGGTTTTGGCACCGATCAGGGCAAGCTCGGCAACATCAACGGCATGGCGATCCTCGCCGCCACGCTGGGCAAGAGCATCGCCGAGACCGGCACAACCACGTTCCGGCCGGCTTATACGCCGATCTCCTTCGGCGCGCTCGCGGGGCGCAACGCCGGTCATCTGTTCGATCCAGAGCGCAAGACCGCAATGCACGAATGGCATGCCGCACACGGCGCGCTGTTCGAGAATGTCGGCCAGTGGAAGCGGCCCTGGTACTACCCGAAAGACGGCGAATCCATGCAGGAATCGCTGGATCGGGAATGCCAGACCACGCGCACGGCAGCCGGCGTGCTCGATGCCTCAACGCTCGGCAAGATCGAGGTGCACGGCGCCGATGCCGATCGGTTCCTCGACCTGATCTACACCGGCGCCCGCCGCAACATGAAGACCGGCACCTGCCGCTATGGCCTCATGCTGCACGAAGACGGCATGATCTTCGACGACGGCGTTACCGCCAAGCTCGGCGACAATCATTATTTCCTCACCACCACCACCGGCGGTGCGGCCGGCGTGATGAACTGGCTGGAGGCCTGGCACCAGACCGAATGGCCGGATATGGACGTGTTCTTTACGTCGATAACCGATCAGTGGGCCACCATTGCCGTCAATGGCCCGAAGTCCCGCGAGGTGCTGCAGGCACTCTGCAACGACATCGATTTCGATCGCGACGCGTTTGCCTTCATGACTTTTCGCGAAGGCACCGTGGCCGGCGTGGCCGCCCGGGTATTCCGCATCAGTTTTACCGGTGAACTGGCTTTCGAGATCAACGTTGATGCCAACCATGGCCGCTACGTCTGGGAAGCCGTGATGGCCGCCGGCGCGCCATATGGCATCACCGTCTACGGCACCGAAACGATGCATATCCTGCGCGCCGAGAAAGGCTTCATCGTCGCCGGCCAGGATACCGACGGCTCCATGACGCCGATGGACATGGGCATGCAATGGGCAGTCGGCAAGAAAAAGACCGACTTCATCGGCATGCGCTCGTTGGCCCGGCCCGATATCGTCGCCAGCGGCCGCAAGCAGTTCGTGGGCCTGTTGCCCACCGACGGCACGGTCGTCCTGCCGGAAGGCGCGCAGCTGGTCGATGATCCACAAGCGCCGCTGCCCATGCCGATGGTCGGGCACGTGTCGTCGAGCTACCACAGCGTCACGCTCGGTCATTCCTTTGCCCTGGCGTTGGTCAAGGACGGCCAGTCCCGGATGGGTGAGACCGTCTATTCGCCGCAGCCCGACGGCAGCGTGATCGCCGCAACAATCGCCGGCCCTGTGTTCTACGACCGTGAAGGAGCGCGTCAAAATGTCTGAACCCGTCATGGAAAGCCCGCTGATTGGCCGGCCGCATAGCATCCAGGGCCAGCCGGCCGACGGCCAGAGTGCGGCCCAATCCGGCGTATCGCTCGGCGAGCGCCCGTTCCTCGGCCATTTCTCGTTGCGCGGCAAGGCCGACGATGAGGCCTTGATGGCCGCCTGTTCACGTGTATTCGGCATAGCCCTGCCAAAGACGCCCAATACCTGGGTAGAAGGCGAGGGCGTGGTGATCGGCTGGATGGGGCCAACAGAATGGCTGGTGCTGGTGGCCGCCGAGACACGGCACGAATGGTTGATATCCCTGCGCGAAGCGCTGGCTGACCAGCACGCCGGTGTAGTCGACCTGTCCGGCGGCCAGACGCTGATCACGCTCGCCGGCGAGCATGCCCGCGACGTACTGGCCAAGGGCAGCACGCTCGACCTGCATCCGCGCGAAGCCCAGGCCGGCTTCTGTACGCGCTCGACGCTGGCCAAGAGCGCGATCTTCCTGCGCGTGGTCGAAGCGGGCGAACGCTTCGAGATCGTGGTGCGGCGCAGTTTTGCCGACTATCTCTGGCAGTGGCTGGTCGATGCGAGCGAAGAATACGGCTGCGAGATTCTGCCGGCTGATGCCACGCTGGCGTTATCGGCATCCGCCGACAACGACTTCGACGAGGCCGTTAACGCCTCATGAGCCCGCAGCCCAGGGATGAAACCGGGGCAGGCGGGTACGTACTGACGGCCGCTGGCCCCAGCCTGCGCGGGCAGGTCGCAGCACTGAGCGACAGTATCGATCGACAGGGCGGCTATATAGAAGAGCTCGATCAATACGACGATCGCGACACCCATCGCTTCTTTGCGCGCGTCGCGTTTCACGTCGACGAGTCGGATAATTTCGACGCCGAGGGATTCTCTGCCGAGCGTGAACGTCTGGCAGAACGGTTCGATCTGCAAAGCGAGCTGGTGCCGATAACGCGCCGAATGCCGGTGTTGATCATGGTGTCCAAGCTCGACCACTGTCTGCGCGATCTGCTGTATCGCCATGCGCGCGGCGAACTGCCCATGTCCATTGCCGCCGTCGTGTCCAATCACGCCGACCTGGAACCGCTGGCCCGACAATACGGTTGCCGGTTCGAGCATCTGCCGGTCAACAACGACACGCGTGTGCAACAGGAAAGCCAACTGCGGTCACTGATCGATGAGACGGGCACCGAATTGCTCGTTCTGGCCCGCTACATGCAGATACTCAGCGACGAACTAGCGCGCTCGCTGGCCGGCCGCGCCATCAATATCCATCATTCGTTCCTGCCGGGCTTCAAAGGCGCCCACCCGTACCACCGTGCCCACGCCCGCGGCGTGAAACAGATCGGCGCTACCGCCCACTACGTCACTCCCAATCTGGACGAAGGCCCCATCATCGAGCAGAGCCTGGCCCGCGTCCGCCACACCGATCGCGCCCCGGACCTCGTCGCCATTGGACGGGATTGCGAGTGTCGCGCCTTGTCGCGGGCAGTGAAACTGCATCTGGAAGGGCGGGTTTTCGTGAACGGCGAACGTACGGTGGTTTTTGGGTAGAGCTGATACGGGGCGGGGTTCTGGTTCCTTGAGCCAGTATCAATCTCCGGAAGTCTGGTTTTACCTTATTCCGAGACCAACTGATCGCTGCATCGATATGGGCGATTTGGCTGAGGTTTTGCGCCGGTTCGGCCGGTGCTCGAAACCGGCGGGTCCAGGTCATTTGGACGTGGTCGAAGCTGGGGTTTCGCGCCGATGCTGCGCATCGATGCGCTGCGCGGCTCTGGCCGAAAGAGGACAGCCGGAAACTCGCCGTGCTGCGCACGACTCAGACATCCGGCCGTCTTTTTCTCTTTTGGCCTCCACTGCTCGGCGCTACGCCCAAGGGAACGAATACAGGCAAGGCGATCGAGACGACTCGTGGCTCGTATATGTATTGGGGCCCGTGGCGCAGCGACGGAGACGCGCAGTGGCGAAGGGTGTCCGATGCACAGCATCGGTGTGGCCAGTCTGTTTGAGGGCCGCCAAAGCGGCCCGAGTTCTGGCCGCATCCCTTCGACGTGAGCATCGGAGTGGACCGGCGCAGCCGGCGCGGAGAGCGAGTGTCTTTTTCTTTGCTTCCTTTCGTTTGGACAAGCAAACGAAAGGGAGTCGCGCAGCAGCGTGAAACCCCCAGCTCGAATCGCCGAAATCCACGGAACAATCGGGTTGCAGAGCAAAGGAGAACCCGCGGCGCTTGCTGAGTCCAATCAACAACCAAGCCATGTCTTGCGTGCTCGCCTGGAAGAGCGCAGCCGAAACGCGCCATGCCAAAAACGTTCGACGGCTTC
>JAQIBT010000119.1 GCA_027858915.1 Salinisphaera sp. | reverse complement strand
TGGCACGAGCTGTTGTCGAGCAAGCGTGGCGTGCAATTGGAGCTGGCGCTGGCCCGGCTGCGTGCGATCCAGCCGACGATGACCACCTGGGGATTGTCGGCCACCCTGGCGAATCTGGATCAGGCAGGCGATGTGCTCACCGGCGGCGCCCAGGTCACGCGTATTCAGGGCGTGGTGCCGTCCACGACCGAGATTACCGCGCTGATCCCCGAGACCATCGAGCGCTTTCCCTGGGCCGGGCATCTGGGCACGCAGATGGTCGAGCCGGTGATCGCTGCGCTAGAGAATGCGCGGACCACGCTGCTGTTTACCAACACCCGAAGCCAGGCCGAACTCTGGCATCAGGCCTTGCTGCGGGCACGCCCCGACTGGCTGGAGAAGATCGCGCTGCATCATGGTTCGCTGGATCGCGAACTACGCGACACGGTCGAGGCAATGATTGCCGATGGACGACTGGCCTGCGTGGTGGCGACTTCGAGTCTTGATCTGGGCGTGGATTTTTCGCCGGTGGATCAGGTGATCCAGGTGGGCAGCCCGAAAGGCGTTGCCCGTCTGCTGCAGCGTGCCGGTCGTTCTGGCCATCAGCCCGGCGTGCCGAGCCGGATTCTCTGTGTACCGACCCATGCCTTCGAGCTGGTCGAGATCGCGGCGGCCCGGCGCAAGGCCGAAGCTGGCGAACTGGAGGCCCGCACCCCGCTCACTGGCGCGCTGGACGTGCTGGCCCAGCATATCGTCACGCGGGCGCTGGGCAGCACCTCGGAAGGCGGGGTCGACCCAGACCTGTTATTGAAAGAGGTACGGTCGACGCACGCTTATCGCGATATGACCGACGCCGAATGGCAATGGACACTGGATTTTGTCACCCTCGGCGGCGCGGCGCTGGCGGCTTATCCGGAATTCCGGCGTGTGGATATCGTCGATGGCAAGCTGGCCGTCAACGATGCACGAATCGCTCGCCGGCATCGCATGACCATGGGCACCATCACCTCCGATGCCGCCATGAGCGTGCGCTGGATGAAAGGCGGCCGGCTGGGCAGCGTCGAAGAGCGCTTCATCGCCCAGCTCAAGCCCGGCGATGTGTTCCTGTTCTCTGGCCGGCTGCTGGAGCTGGTACGTGTACGTGATCTCACGGCGTACGTGAAAGCAGCGACCCGCAAGAATCGTCAGGTACCGCGTTGGGCCGGTGGGCGCATGGCGATCTCCGGCACGCTGGCCGACGCGATCCGTGAATTGCTCGAGGCGGCACGCGACGGCGACTATGGCGAGCCGGAACTGGCCGCGATCCGTGATCTGCTGGAAGTCCAGCGCGCCTGGTCAGGCCTGCCGGCCGCCGATGAGCTGTTGATCGAGCACGTCACCAGTCGTGAAGGGCGGCACTGGTTTTTCTATCCGTTTGCCGGGCGGCTGGCGCATGAAGGCCTGTCGGCGCTGATGGCCTGGCGGCTTGCGCGTATGCATCGGGCGACTTTTCGTTTCTCGGTCAACGACTACGGCTTTGAACTGGTCACGCGATCCAAGGTGGATTTCTCGGTCGACGAGTTGCGCTTGGCACTTTCGGCAGATGGCCTGATCGACGATCTGCTGACCTGTCTGAACGCAGCCGAACTATCCAAACACGCGTTTCGCGATATCGCCCGGATCGCCGGACTGGTGTTCCAGGGTTATCCGGGCGCGTCCAAGAGCGCGCGTCAGGTACAGGCGTCCAGCGGCTTGTTGTTCGATGTATTCACACGTTTCGATGCCGACAACCGATTGCTGGCCCAGGCCCGGCGCGAAGTGCTGGAACGCGAGCTGGAAATAGAGCGTCTGCGCGCCGTACTCACGCGTATCGCGACCCAAACCATCAAGCTGACCGAGCCGCCGCGCCTGACGCCGTTGGGTTTCCCGCTGTGGGTCGAGCGGGTCGCTAGCCAGGTATCCAACGAAAGCTGGCGCGACCGAGTCGAGCGCATGACTGTCCAACTCGAGAAAGCAGCAGACAAGAAGAAGCCTGTCCGCAAATGAGGGCAAGATCGCACTGACTAATTAGCAGGACGAATCAAGCGTGATTATTGCGGAAATAGATAATAATGAAGTATTGGCATAAGAGATAAAAAGCGTATATTGATTTAACAGATAATTCCGAACACGCCAAGCCAGTGAAGATAAAAACGCCCCAGGAACTGGGTCTGTTGATTCGCGAACGCCGCAATAGGCTCGGATGGTCGCAGCAGGCGCTAGCCGAGAAAACCGGTTTGCGGCAACCGTGGATTTCGGCCTTGGAGACCGGTAACGCCAATGCTCAGCTGAGCAAGGTATTGACGCTTCTCTGTGCGCTCAAAATCACGCTGGATCTGAGCACGCCGGATATGCCAGCCGTCCCCCCGGCGCTGAACAGACCTCGGCCCGATAACACGCTGCTGGATCGGCTGATCGACGCCCATCGCGTTAAAACTTCCGATGAATAAGCCTGAACAAGCCGTGCCGGTCTGGGTCAACGACCAGCGGCTTGGCATGTTCGAGCGCGTTGATCGCGACCGTTATGCCTTCGTCTACGACGCCGATTATCAAGCCGACGACTGGAATCATCCGCTGTCACTATCGATGCCGCGGGTACGCCGGCGCCACGTCGATACGCGCGCGTCTCCGATCGTGAGAAATTTTCTGTGTGGTCTTTTACCCGATAATCCAGCCATCATTCGCAGCTATGCCCGCTATTTTGAAGTCAGCCGGGGTGATCCGCTGTCGATGCTCGCTGCCATCGGTTCCGACTGTCCCGGCGCTCTGATATTTGGAGAGCCCGCCAGCGGCGCGGGATTCAAGCCTATTGCCGTTGCCGATATGCCGACGTTGATCGCCGATCTGAGAACCCAGGCATCGGGAGCAGTGCTCGGCGCCGAGTACGGGCATTTCTCGTTGGCTGGGGCACAGGCCAAAACAGCCTTGCTTTGGCGTCACGGCCAGTGGGCGCGACCTTACGGCAAACAGCCCAGCACTCATATCCTCAAGCCAGCGATGCAGGATCTGGCCGACCAGCCACTCAACGAGCATTATTGCCTGAATCTCGCGCGTGAGGTCGACCTGCCGAGCGCAAACTCCTGGGTCGAGACTCATGGCGATGAATCCGTTGTGGTGGTCGAGCGCTACGATCGCATAGACGATGAGCTCGGCACGCTGCGTATCCACCAGGAGGATGTATGTCAGGCATTAGGCGTGCATCCGGACCAGAAGTACGAAGCCGACGGCGGGCCCACCAACGCACGAATCATGCAGTTGTTAACGCAGTACAGCTCCAGCCCCGAGGAAGACGTCAAGACCTATTTCCGAGCCATGATTTTCAACCATCTGATCTGCGGCAGCGACGCTCACGCCAAGAATTATTCGCTTTTGCATGCGGCCGGCGGCCTGCTTCGCCTTGCGCCCCTGTACGACCTGAACAGCGGATATCCTTACCTGTCGCGACGCGTGCAACGCAAGACGGCCATGCGCATCGGCGGGCATGACGTGCTTTACGATATTCATCCTCGGCATTTCGAGGCCGAAGCAATCCAGAGTGGACTCGATCCGCGCCAAGCGCTCCACTGGCTCGAGGAAATGGTCTCGACCCTGTTCGGCACGGCGAACGACTGCCGGCAACGTATCCATGTCGTATCCCAGACGCTCGATACCATCGTGATTGAAATCGAACGCCAGTGTGAGCGGCAGTTGCAACGCCTCGGAGCCCTCTGATGAAAAACGAGTCAGGCCCGTGATCTCAAGCGCCGAACGAATAGTTACAAGCCATCACGAAGCCGAACTGGCGTTGGCCGGTGAGCGGCTGTGGCTGCGTGCGGATCACAGTGTCTACTGGGCCGCGCGCGAGACGTTGTTCGTGGCGGACACGCATTTCGGCAAGTCGGGCGTGTTCCGCCGCCAGGGGCTGAACGTGCCCAGCGGCACCACCGATGCCGATCTGGCGCGGCTTGAACGCGCGATTGCCGAAACAGGCGCGCGTCGGCTGATCGTGTTGGGGGATTTCGTGCATGCGCCGCCGGCCGGCGATGAACCCTGGCTGGCGCGGTTTGCCGACTGGCGGGCGCGGCATGCGGCGCTCGAGATTGTGGTCACGCGTGGCAATCACGATCGGGTGCAGACATTGCCGGGCGATCTGGATATCGACTGGCAGCCCCGCGCGCGCCTGGAATCGCCTTTTGTCTGCCAGCATGAACCAGGCGCCGACGCGCGCGGGCCGGTGCTGGCCGGGCATGTGCACCCGGTCGTACGCCTGCGCGCGGGCAGCGAATCGTTGCGCCTGCCGGTGTTCTGGCGGCACGCCGACGGGCTGATGCTGCCTGCGTTCTGCAGTTTTTCCGGTGGCGGACGAATAGAGCCGGCCGCAGACGATCGTGTGTTCGTGATCGGCGAGGGCAATGTCGTCGAGGCGAATCTGGGCTGAGTCCTGGCACCGCGCCGTCTATTGATAGTTCGCGGTTATGGGGCGCGCCCGGTAGAATCGCGCGGATGATTATTGCCATTATCGCCGGCGTTCTGATCGGCTCTCACTTCATGGGTTTCTCCGGCGCAGTGCTGGGTGGCCTGGCCGGCTACTGGCTGGTACAGATGCTGCGGATTGGGGGCCGCCGCGGCGCGCTCGGGACGATTCGCACCCAGTTTCTGGATTCCACGTTTGCCGTCATGGGCGCCCTGTGCAAGGCCGACGGTCGCGTGACGGACGACGAGATCCGGGTCGCTGAAGAACTGTTCACCAAGCTGCGCCTGTCCGACGAACAGAAAGACCAGGCGCGCAAATCGTTCAATCGCGGCAAGCAGCCAGATTTCGACTTGAACGCCGAGGTGGCGGAGTTCGTGCGCGTGGCGCGTGGCCAGCGGGCGCTGCACCAGATGTTTCTGCAGGTGCAGATCGCCGCGATCGCGGCCGATGGCAAGGTCAGCCCGGCTGAACATGAAGCGTTGATGCGCGTCGCGCGCGGGTTGGGCCTGTCGGAGATGGAAATCCGCCAGCTCGAGGCCATGCTGGGTGCAGGCGCGGCCGGCGGCCAGAGCAGCGGTGATGGCATGGGCTCGCGGGCCGGTGTATCGCCCGAGAATCAGCTCAAGCAAGCCTATGAGGTACTGGGTCTGAGCAAGGACGCATCTGACGCCGAGATCAAGAAAGCCTACCGCCGGCAGATGAGTCAGAACCATCCTGACAAGCTGGCATCGAAGGGCCTGCCGGAGAGTATGCGAGAGATGGCCGAGCAGAAGACCCGCGAGATCGGCGCGGCCTACGAGCGGATTCGTGAGGCGCGCGGGATCAGCTGATTGGCTGGGGTGATGCCAGGTCATCGCGGGGTGGCGGGCAATCGTTCAGATAATCGATGAACCACTGCAGCGCGCGCCCACGCTCGCCACCTCGGCACAGTATGTCGGCGCGTTGCGGCGGACGTGGGTCAGCCAGCGGAGGGGATACCAGCCGTCCTGCAGCCAGTGATGGCGTGACCCAGACCTGCGGGCAGAAGCCGACACCCAGCCCGGCTTCCAAGGCGTCGACCTTGCTTGGCATGGTGCTCACGGTCAGCCGAGGTTGGCCGTCCAGCAGCGCGCCGGCAATCCGGCGCGGCGAGAAATGCCGGGCGCTGTCGGCGACTACGATCGCCCGATGGGCTCTCAGGTCATCCGAGGTCAATGGCGTCTTGTGGGCCGCCAGCGGATGGGTCGGCGCGCAGCAGAACACGAATGCCACGTCGATATGCCCGACGCGCTCGACGCCGGATGTCGCCGGCGGATCCGCCACGCCGATAGCCAGATCGACCCGTTCGTCGATCAGCGACTCCCAGGTGCCGCCCAGCACTTCCTCAGCCAGCCGCATATTGATTTCCGGGTGGGCCTGGCCGAAGGCGGCCATTGCCGGCCAGAGCTGGGCCGGGGCGATCAATGCATCAATCGCCAGCCGGAGTTCCGGTTCCCAGTGATTGGCCAGCCGCTGTGCTGCGGCACCGAGTTCGCGGGTGGCCAGCAGGATGCGCCGGCCTTCGTCGAGCAGCAGCCGTCCGGCGGGTGTCAGAGTGGCGCGGTGGCCGCGGCGATCGAACACCGCGATTGCCAGCTCGGCTTCAAGCTGATTGATCGTGTAGGAAATAGCCGAAGGCACACGATAGAGTGACGCCGCCGCGGCCGCAAAACTGCCGTAACGGTCGATGGCATCGAGCGCTTCCAGGGCTTCGAGACGGATATGCTCACGCATGGACGGGTAGGGCGACGCGTTTATTCAGTAAGATTGAACAACTATGCCAGAACCCTTCGCTTTCATCGCCCACGGCAACTCAGTACCGTCAAGCACATTGAGATGGCGACGTATGTATTTGCCTCGGTGGTGTCTTCACTTGTCTGCCACCGTCTTGTCGACACGTTCGGGAGAACAACGATGAAAAGAATATTGGTGCTCTATTATTCCATGTACGGCCATATCGAGACGCTGGCGCAGAGCGTGGTCGAAGGCGCGCAGTCGGTAGACGGCGTGGAAGTCGTCCTCAAGCACGTACCGGAAACGATGCCGGCCGATGCGCTCAGTGCGGCCGGCGCGAAAGGCTCGATGGCCGGCGAACAGGCCGAGCCGGGAGAGCTCGCGGACTACGATGCGGTCGTCTTCGGCACGCCGACGCGCTTCGGCAACATGGCTGGTCAGATGCGAACCTTCCTTGATCAGACCGGGGGCCTCTGGGCCAACGGCAAGCTGGTCAACAAGATCGGCAGCGTATTCACGTCGAGCGCCACCGGTGCCGGCAACGAAACTACCATCACATCGTTCTGGAACACCCTCGCACACCACGGCATGCTCATTGTGCCGCTGGATTACGCGGGGGCGCAGGAACTATTCGATATTTCCGAACTGCGCGGCGGCTCGCCCTACGGTGCGTCGACGTATGCCGGTGGCGATGGCTCGCGCCAGCCGTCCGCTACCGAACTGTCGATCGCGCGTTATCAGGGCGAGAAAGTGGCCCGACTGGCACTGCGTTTTCAGGATTGATGGCAGGTTTCGCCTGAGCGGCAAATCAGCATTATCGACGGCGCCTGCGGGCGCCGTTTTTCGTTGCCGAGCGGGTACGCAGCATCCGCTATGGCATCCGGATGCAAATTGTGCATGATTGGCGTGGAGGATCGGCTTGTGTGCTCGCGATCCGGTCTTGCTCGCCATGCTTGTCCGAGTCCGGCAAGGTCCGGCGATAGCCTGGCTCCGGTTCATGGTCTGGCTATCGCCTGACCCGATCATCGGTACGTTCGCACCCTGATTTTACGACGGCAACAATTTGTGTAGCGACTTCGAAACATGATCACAACCGTAGCGCCCAACAACATCCAAGAGGAATGTCATGCATAAAACCGCCCCCACTGACGCGCCGATTCTCAATACCCTGGCCGTGCGCTGGAGCCCTTATGTTTTCAGCCCGCGTCCGGTGCGCCGTGTGGACCTGCAGTCGTTGTTCGAAGCAGCCCGCTGGGCGGCTTCGTCCTATAACGAGCAGCCGTGGCGGTTTATCGTCGGGGTACGTGGCCAGGGCGATACCCATGCCCGTGTCCTGTCTTGTCTGACAGAAAAGAACCAGGCGTGGGCGCGCGCTGCCCCGGTGCTCGCGATCGGCGTGTTCATGCGTAATCTGGCGTCCAGCGGAGAGGGCAACCGCGCGGCCCAGCACGATCTGGGCCTGGCTAGTGCTAATCTGGCGATCGAAGCGACCCGTCGGAAGTTGCATGTGCACATGATGATCGGCATCGATCCCGATGCCGCACGTGAAGCGTTCTCAATCCCCGAAGACGCCGAGGCATTGACCGCGATGGCGATTGGCTATCACGAAACCGAATTGGCCGGCGGTTCGGCGCTGCGCAAGCGCGAAGCCAGCCCGCGTTCACGGCACCCGCTTGACGAGTTCGTATTCGGTGATCATTTTGGACAGAGCGCGGATCTGTAGCGGCAAACACACGCTGCCAACAAACCCGGACGATAGGCTCGGAGCGAGTGGTCATCACCGCTCCGCGCGTCATCACTCATCGGTCATGGCTTGTACTGTTCGTCGTCGTTGTCAACGATCTGTATGTTCCGCGGTGCGGCCGCGGCGCCGCCTTCGACGCGTATCTCCAGCAGCCCGTTGCGAACGGACGCGCTGACGTTCGATTCGGTCACACCGTCGGGCAAAATCATCGACCGCCGGAACTCGCCGTAGACCCGCTCGCGGGTGTAGTACAGCACGTTGTCGTCGTTGAGTTCACTGCTGCGCTCGCCGGATATGGTCAGCACATTGCTGGTGACGGTCAATGCGACATCCTCACGTCGGACGCCAGCCAGTTCGCAGCGTACGAACAGATCGTTGCCAATCGCAAAGATATCAGCGAGTGGTACGTAGGCTGCTGCAAGCGAGCGTTCGCCGCCGCCGGTGTACTTGCCGCGATTGAACCATTCTTCCTGCGCGCGGTTCATCTCGCTCATGACATCAAGAAAACCACGGAACCGATTGTGTTTGGAACTGGGCGGTTTCGATTGGTCGGCCATGAATCCTCCGATTAATAGTCATGAACAGGGGCTGGAGCGGCGCTTACTTGCTGCTGCGTTGGGCTCCGTAGGCCGGTGTGTCGGTGTTGATTCGTGTGCCCGGCATCTTTTCTTCACTGAGCGCCTTGTACAGCGCGGCACACATCACCAGCAGGACAATACAGAACGGCAACCCCGAAGTGACGGCGGCCGTCTGCAGAGCCGATAGCGAATCGCCGCCGCTCACGGTGCCTGCGACCAGTAGCACGGCGGCTATCGCGCCTTCCATGATGGCCCAGAACAGACGCTGCTGCCAGATCGGGTTTGGGTCGCCGCCGTTGGTCAGGATGTCGACCACCAGCGAGCCCGAGTCAGACGACGTGGCAAAGAACAGCGTCACTACGATGATCGCAATCGCTGAGGCAATGAAGGATATGATAGTGCCGACCGGCAGCTGATCCATCAACACGAAGATCGCGTTGGCCGAGTTGGCGTTCATCAGGGCATCGGCGCCTATGCCGTGGGTGACGTAGTCCAGCGCGGTGCGGCCGAAGATGACGAACCAGACGATCGAGGCGCCAGTCGGGATCAGCAGCGTGCCGAGGATGAACTGGCGAATGGTGTAGCCGTAGGAAATACGAGCAATGAACATGCCTACGAAAGGCGACCAGGAAATCCACCAGCTCCAGTAGAAAATCGTCCAGGCGTGTTGGAATTTCTCGCCTTTGGGGTTGGTGAATATGGTCAGGCTGGTGCCGATGAAATGCTGCAGATAGTAGCCGGTATCGGTAGCCAGATTGCTGAGGATGTACAGCGTCGGTCCGACGATGAAAACAAAGGCTGCCAAACCGATTGCCAGCCACATATTGATGACCGACAGGCGCCGGATGCCGGCATCCACACCCAGCATCACGCTGGTAATTGCCACGATTTCCACTGCCAGAATAACCAGTAGCTGCGTGGTTAGTCCGTCGCTGAAGCTGAATAGCTGGCCCAGGCCTGCCGCAATCTGACTGGCACCGATGCCGATCGAGGTTGCCAGGCCGAACAACGTGCCGAACACGGCAAGAATATCGATGCAATGGCCGATCGGGCCGTTGATACGGTCGCCGATGAACGGATAGAAGGCCGCCGCCGGCTTGAGCGGCAAGCCGCGGCGATAGGCAAAATAGCCCAGCGACAGCCCGAGCACAATATAAATAGCCCAGGGCTGAAAGCCCCAGTGGAAAAACGTGTAGTTCATGGCCGACGCCGCGGCGGCTGGCGTGCTGCCGTCGACTACCGGCGGGTTCTTGTAGTGCGTCAGCGGTTCCGAGACCGCGTAGTACACCAGCCCGATACCCATGCCTGCGGTGAACATCATCGATACCCAGGACCAGGTATCGAATTCGGGCGTCGAATCATCCTCGCCGAGCCGCAAATTGCCGTACTTGCTCAACGCGATATAGATTACAAACCCGACGAAAAACGTTGTGCTGAAGACGAACAGCCAACTGAAATAATCGAATATGAAAGACTGGATCGCGCTGGCGGCCGAGGAGAACTGGCCTGGAAAGACGCTTGCCAGTGCAACCAGTACGATCACCACGCCGCCGGAGATCAGAAATACCGGTGGATTGGTGTGGGTCTGCAGATAGGTTTTTATCTGTGACATAAACGCAACGCTCCCTGGAATTGGGAATTGAGCTGGCCGCCGCGTCCTCCGGGGCCACTCTGTGCGGCCAGTTGCTGACGGTCTGCTGTTGTTAGGTCGAAAAGGGCGTTCAGGCAGTACCGCTGGTCCGTGCCATGGCATTCGGACCACCTTGCTCACTCAAGGGTGCTTGCGCCCCGCTGAACATCGACGAATCGCCGACAGCTTACGGCATCCCAACGCCGACGGCCAGGTGGGAACCTTTGATTGAATCGCTGCGCTCGCGCCCGCGTGCCTAGCGCTTGACGCGCACAGACGTTCTGAACACGGCAAAATACGCGTGACAGGACACTAGGGCCCGTTGCCTGTTCAATGACGGCAGCTATGCAAGAATGCCGTTACACTCATAACCTATCGAGTACCGCCATGCAGCCCATGAGCCATCAGACCATTCATACCGAGGCCGCACCGGCCGCTATCGGGCCTTATTCGCAAGCGGTCAAGGCTGGCAATACGGTCTACATATCCGGGCAGATTCCGCTGGACCCTGCGACCGGCGAACTCGTTGAGGGCGATTTTGAAGC
Organism: Salinisphaera sp.; assembly: GCA_027858915.1. GTDB lineage: Bacteria > Pseudomonadota > Gammaproteobacteria > Nevskiales > Salinisphaeraceae > Salinisphaera. The sequence goes on along the minus strand of JAQIBT010000119.1, from coordinate 43,383 downwards.
TCAGGTCGAACGCGTATTCGATAACCTCATCGCGGTGATCGAGGCCGCGGGCGGCACGCTGCAGCATGTGGCCCGTATCGGTCTGTTCCTCACCGATATGAGCCAGTTCGCCACCGTCAACAAGGTGATGGAAGCCAGGTTCGACGAGCCGTATCCGGCACGTGCGGCCGTCGGCGTGGCCTCCCTGCCCAAGAATGCCACCGTCGAGGCGGATGCCATCCTCGTCCTCGGGTAGCCCAGCCAGCGCGACCTTGTCGAGCCGCCTGTCGGCCAGTGATCCCGTACGGCGGTTGGCCGGCATTGGCCCCAAAGTCGCGGAGCGGTTGGCCGGGCTCGGTATCGAGTCGATCGGCGACGTACTGCTGCATCGGCCGCTGCGCTACGAGGATCGCAGCCGGGTAACTCCGGTCGCCGAGCTGTGGGCGCATCAGGCCGCACTCGCGGTGGTGCGGGTCGAGTCATCGGAAATCCGCCAGGGGCGTCGACGCAGCCTGCTGGTTACCGTCAGCGACGGCGCGGCGCGACTGTGGCTGCGGTTTTTTCATTTTGGTGGCGCGCAACAGGCGAGGCTGGCCCCCGGTACGTGGCTGCGGATCTACGGTGAGCCACGCAGTGGAGCTTACGGCTTCGAGATGGTTCATCCCGAATGCGAGGTCGTCACCGACGAGGCGGCCGGCCACGATATCCTACCCTCGCTGACCCCGGTCTATCCGACGGCTTCGGGGGTAACCCAGGCGCGGCTGCGGGATATGGCGAGTCAGGCCTTGTCGCTCTTGTCGCATCCGGATTTCTGGCCCGAGGGCCTGCCCACGGATCTCAAGGGCCCTGTCCTGAAGATGAGCGCCGAGCGGGCACTGCGCCGCATCCATCAGCCGCCGGTGGATGCGGATCTGCCGGCGTTGGTCGAAGGCCGGGATCCTGCCTGTCAGCGGCTGGCATTCGAAGAACTGCTGGGCCACCAATTGGGCCTGCGCTCGCGGCGGCGGCGGATACGTGCCGATCGCGCACCGGCGTTGCGCGAGGCAGGCCGCGGCCTGGCACCGTTGTTTGCCGGCCTGGGTTTCTCGCCGACCGGGGCCCAACGCCGTGTGATCGGCGAGATCCTGGCCGATATGGCCGCCGATGCGCCCATGCTGCGGCTGGTCCAGGGCGATGTCGGCTCGGGCAAGACCGTGGTGGCCGCAGCGGCCTTGCTGACGGCGGTCGACAACGGCTGGCAGGGCGCGTTCATGGCGCCGACCGAGCTGTTGGCCGAGCAGCATCAGCTGTCGCTGTCGCGCTGGCTCGGGCCGCTCGGAGTGCCGGTCTGGCTGATAACCGGCAGGCGCAAGCGCGATGCGGCGCTGCTGGCCGAGATCGCGAACGGTGTACCGGGTGTGATTGTCGGTACCCATGCGTTGTTTCAGGAGTCGTTGATCTTCGGGCGTCTGGGCCTGTGCGTCGTTGATGAACAGCACCGTTTCGGCGTCGATCAGCGTCTGGCCCTGCGCAACAAGTCTGGCGCACGCCAGCTCACCGCCCACCAGCTGATCATGACTGCCACGCCGATTCCGCGGACGCTGGCGATGAGTGCCTATGCCGATCTGGATACGTCGGTGATTGATGAAGTGCCGCCTGGGCGCACACCGATCCAGACGGTGGCCGTACCCAATACCCGGCGCGAGGAGGTGGTGGTGCGGATTGGCGACGCGGTCGCCAACGGCCGTCAGGTGTACTGGGTCTGCACGTTGATCGAAGTCAGCGACAAGCTGGAAGCACAGGCAGCCGAAGCGGCGGCCGAGGCGTTGTCGGTCGCGCTGGACGGCGTGCGAGTGACGCTGGTTCATGGGCGCATGAAATCGGCCGAGAAAGCCACCGCCATGAATGCCTTCAAGGATGGGCGGATCGACGTACTGGTCGCCACCACGGTGATCGAGGTCGGTGTAGACGTGCCCAATGCGTCGTTGATGATTATCGAGAACGCCGAGCGCCTGGGCCTGGCGCAGCTACATCAGCTACGCGGCCGGGTCGGGCGCGGCTCGGTCGCCAGCCATTGTGTATTGCTCTATCAGCCGCCGTTGTCAGACACTGCCCGGCGCCGGCTGTCGGCACTGCGCGAGACGTCGGACGGTTTTGCCATTGCCCGTGCCGATCTGGAACTGCGCGGGCCCGGCGAGGTGCTGGGCACGCGCCAGACCGGGGCCGCCAGTTTCCGTATCGCCGACCTGGTGCGCGATGCCGACCTTGCAGAAGCCGCGCTGGCCATTGCCGACGACGTGCTGGTCTACCATCCGCGCGAGGCCGATATCCTGATCGAGCGCTGGACCGGCGCCGGCGGCACCTACGCACGCGTATAGCGGCTAATGCTCGTTTTCGTTGTGCTTCGCCCGGGATTCGATCCAGTCCATGAGAGCGAACAGTACGCCTGAAACGACGAAGGTCAGGTGTATGCCAACCTTCCAGGCCAGCATCGTCGTGGTCTGCGAGGGTAGCTTAAGCAGTGCCTCCAGCAAGTAGATGCCGGAAATTGCGGCCATGGATGCCATCAGTTTGATTTTCAGGCCGGAGAAATCAATTTTCCCCATCCAGGTCGGACGGTCGTCGCTTGCCGAATCAATGCGTGACACGAAACTCTCGTAGCCACTGAACATGATCACCAGGACCAGATTGGCAACCAGTGATAAATCTATCAGATGCAACACGCCGAGAATGATCGAGCCGCTTTCAGGCTGGAGGGTGGCGCTGAGCAAAGGATACAGCTCGAGGCCAAAGCGGATGAGCAGCGCCACTAGTCCGAGCACGAGGCCGAGGTAAAATGGCGCCAGCAACCAACGGCTGCGAAAGATAATGTTTTCTATCAGGCGCTCGGCCCAGAGCGATTTATCAGGCGATTGTTCTTTCATGGGATAACTCAGATCCAGCGCTTGCGTCTGAAGTAGAAAAGCATACCGATCACCAGCAGCAGCATGGCGCCCAGGAGGACCGGATAGCCATACTGAAACGACAGCTCCGGCATGTTCCAGGGGGACTTGGTATCGAAGTTCATGCCGTAGACGCCGACCAGAAATGACAGCGGCATGAAGATGGTTGCAATCAGCGTGAGCACTCGCATGACGTCGTTCAATCGCGCCGACGCCAGCGACAGATGGGTTGCCAGTAACGAGCCCGTCGCATCGTAGTAGCCGTCAGCCAGATCGACTACGCGTTTGGCATGATCCTGTACATCACGAAAGTACGGCCGATTGTCGTCGTGGATCAGCGGATGTTCGATGCCGACCCAGCGCACGAATAATTCGTTCTGAGACAGCAGGATCTTGCGCATGCCAATCAGGCGTCGACGCATGGCGTGGATGACCCCGATCAGATTGTCGGTCCGGTCCTCGAAGATCTGGTTTTCCAGAGTTTCCAGCTGGTCGTTGTAGGCAACCATCACGGCAAAACCGACATCGACCACCACGTCCGCCAGGCAATACCCCAGATAATCGGATTCGGCGTGCGCGATCCGCCCGTGAGCCGCATGAACGCGTTCGCGCACGGCGGCAAAGACGTCGTGGTCGCCGGCATGAAAGCTCAGCACGAAGCCGTCGCCGATGAACAGGCTGATCTGCTGGAAGACCATCTCGCCGTCATCTATATGCGGCATGGCATGCTGGCGAACAGGGTCTTGCGATAGCCGTCGAGCTTGGGGCGTTGGCCGGTATTAAGCACGTCTTCCAGGGCCAGCGGATGCAGGGTGTAGAGCTCGCCCAGCCGGGTCAGATCGGCAGCCGATACGTCGCCCTCGAAGTGCATCCATGTCAGCCGGTGATCCGCCTGGGCAGGCGGCTCGAGCGCGTCTTCGACACTGTCCTCGCGCCGCTCAACGGCCGGACTGTCGCCACCAAAATCGGTGCGATACACCGTAAGGCTTCCAATTCGGTGTTCAGGAGCAGGATCCACCAGTTGGCCGGGACGCGCGCCGGGGGAGGCGCGGCGATGCAAGAGATAACCGAGCATTCACGACTCGCAGCTGTCAGACAGAAGTAGAGCCGATAGCTTACATCGACCGAAGCTCGAGTCACGCCCGCGCTACGCAGTACAGATCGATACGGCTGGCACCTGCCCGGCGCAGTGCTTGCGCCATGGCGGCGGCGGTGCGGGTGGTGGTCACCACATCGTCGATAATAGCGACGTGGCGACCGTCGGCGACCGGGTCGGCGGCAAATGCGCGGTGTACGTTGGCACGGCGCTGTGCTGCGGTGAGCTGGCTCTGTGGTTGAGTGTCGCGGATCCGACGCACCCAGTCGGTGGCTACTGGCCGTTGCAGACGGCGGCCCAGGCGCTGCGCGATGCGCTCGGCTTGATTGAAGCCGCGCCGGCGATAGCTGCGTGGATGTAGAGGAACCGGCAACAGCACATCGGCCAGCGGCGGGTTCAGCGACTCGATCCGCGTGGCCAGCAGATCAGCCAGCAGTGGCGCATGGCTCATGCGGCCACGAAACTTCAGGCCGGTGATCAGCCAAGGCATGGGCTGGATATAGCCGCATGCGGCGATCGCGGCATCAAAGATGGGGGCTTTGGCGCAGACAGGGCAGCAGTCGCCGGTCTGAACGTCCCCGAGCGGCAGGGCGCAATGAACGCACTGGCGCTGCATATGCGGCAGATCGCCCCAGCAGCCGTCACACAGCGCGCGGCTCAACGTCGACGGCGCCTGGCACAGTAGACAGCGCGGGCCGAGCAACGCGTATTGCGCAGATTTTATCCATTGGTCAAAAAAATATTTCATGATGGGTTGACGGCGCTGCGGTCGTCGTTAAAGCTGACGTCGTTGCTCTTCCTAGGATCATGCTGCCATGACTGCTGCCCACGCTGTGCCTGCTCTTCGACACGACTGGACGCTGGAGGAGGTCAACGCGCTGTTTGCGCGGCCATTCGCCGATTTGATCTATCAGGCACAGAGCGCCCATCGTGCGCACTTTGATGCGCGCGACGTACAGCTATCGACGCTGCTGTCGATCAAGACCGGCGCCTGCCCGGAAGACTGTGCCTACTGCCCGCAGAGCGTGCGTTTCGATACCGGTCTGGAGCGCGAGGCGCTGTTGCCGGTCGAGCAGGTGCGCGGCGCGGCCCAGCGTGCCCGCGCGGCGGGTGCGACGCGTTTCTGCATGGGCGCGGCCTGGCGCAGCCCCAAGGACAAGGATCTGGACGCGGTCATCAAGATGGTCCAGGCGGTCAAGGACGAAGGCCTGGAGACCTGCGTGACCCTGGGCATGCTCAAGGCCCGCCAGGCCGAGCAGCTCAAGAGCGCAGGGCTGGATTACTACAACCACAACCTGGATACATCACCGGAATACTACGAACAGATCATCACCACCCGAACCTATCAGGATCGGCTGGATACGCTGGGTCACGTCCGGGATGCCGGCCTCAAGGTCTGCTGCGGCGGTATTATCGGCATGGGCGAGGCGTCTGGCGATCGCGCCGAGATGCTGCGCCAGCTGGCTAATCTGCCCGAGCATCCCCAGAGCGTGCCGATCAACAACCTGGTGCAGGTCGAAGGCACGCCGCTGGCTGGCATTGAGTCGATCGACGAGCTGGATTTTGTGCGCACGATTGCGGTCGCCAAGATCATGATGCCGGCGTCTTATGTACGGCTGGCCGCTGGCCGCGAAACCATGTCGGAAGCTACCCAGACCCTGTGTTTTCTGGCCGGCGTGAACTCGATCTTCTACGGCGACCAGCTGTTGACCACGACCAATCCTGCGCATCTCAAGGATCTGGCGCTGCTCGACAAGCTCGGCATGCGCCCCGAGGCCACGCCGAAATACAGCGATATCGGTCCCGGCGAGACACCCAGCGCCGAGCGTGCGCCGCAAGCGGCGCGCGTCTGATCGTCAATCCATGAGCCAGAGCCTGCACCGCTATTGCGAGGAACGATTGGCAACGATCGACGCGGCCGGGCGCATGCGTCGTCGGCGCGTGGTCGAGGGCTCGCACGGTGTCCTTATCCGGGTCGACGGCGTCGATTGCCTGAATTTCTGCAGCAACGATTATCTGGGGCTGGCCGCTGATCCACGGCTGGCCGCCGCGCTCGGCGAGGCCGCGTCGTCTGTCGGTACCGGTAGTGCAGCTTCGCAGCTGGTCACCGGTTACAACGCCGAGCATGCCGCACTCGAGACCGAACTGGCCGACTGGGTCGGGCGCGAGCGCGCGCTGTTGTTCTCTACCGGCTACGGCGCCAACGTCGGCACGATCAGCGCGTTGCTTGGCAAGCGCGATCATATCGTCGCCGATGCGCTCAACCATGCCTCGTTGATCGACGGCAGCCGTTTGTCGGGCGCCGCCAAGCATATCTATGCGCATGCAGACGCCGAAGCTGCCGAGCACTCACTGCGCTGCTGCGAGTCGGGTCACACCCTGGTGCTGACGGACAGCGTGTTCTCCATGGACGGCGATACCGCGCCGTTGAACCGGCTGGCCGATCTGGCGACTGAGCACGAGGCCTGGCTGGCCGTGGACGATGCCCATGGCCTGGGGGTATTCGGCCAGGCGGGCGCAGGGCGTGTGGCCGAGGCCGGGCTGGGCAGCGCCGAGGTACCGTTGTTGATGGCCACACTCGGCAAATCGGTGGGGGCTGCGGGGGCATTTGTTGCCGGTGATCATGCAGTGATCGAGACGATTGCCCAGAGCGCACGCTCGTTGATCTTCTCTACCGCCATGCCGCCAGCGGTCGCGGCTGCGGCCCGGTGCGGCGTGGCGATCTCGCGCGCGGCCGACGCCGAACGCGCGCATCTGCATGCCTTGATTGCGCGTTTCCGCGCTGGGATGGTACGGCAGGGCTTGTCACTGGGCCACTCCGATAGCCCCATTCAGCCACTGATCGTAGGCCCGGAGACGCTGGCCTGTGCGCTTAGCGAGGCGCTGCTGGCCGACGGATTTCTGGTCGGCGCGATTCGTCCGCCGACCGTTGCGCCCGGCACATCCCGGCTACGGGTGACGCTGTCTGCCGCACACGATGCGGCCCAGGTGGATGCGCTCGTCGCGGCACTGGGCCAGGCCTGGCAGCGCGTCGTAGCGGCTGGCTCGCAGGCCACGGGCAGCTGAGCGGCCGTGGTCGCCCAGACACTGTTTGTCACCGGTACCGATACCGAGGTCGGCAAGACACGCGTGGCCTGCGCGCTGTTGCGCGGGTTGGTAGCTGCCGGCGAACGCGCGGTCGGCTACAAGCCGGTCGCCAGCGGCTGCGACAAGACCCCGCAAGGTCTGCGCAACGAGGACGCGCTGGCGCTGATGGCCGCCGGCTCGCCCGGTTTCACCTACGACCAGATCAACCCCTATGCCTTCGAGCCAGCCATTGCGCCGCATATCGCGGCCGCCGATGTCGGGGTGATGATTGATATCGAACGACTTGATGGCGCGCATGAGATGTTGGCGCAGCAGGCCGACTGGGTCGTGGTCGAAGGCGCCGGCGGCTGGCACGTGCCGCTGGCCGGCACGCTCGATTTTGCCACCTGGGCCAGCGATCACCGCTGGCCGGTAGTGCTGGTGGTCGGTATGCGCCTGGGCTGTGTGAATCATGCGCTGCTGAGCGCAAGGGCGATTGCGGCGCGTACCCGCCTGCTGGGCTGGGTGGCCAATACTTTGCCGCCGGTACAGCCAAGACTTGACGATAATCTGGCCTGCCTTGATACCGCCATGCCGGCGCCGCACTGCGCAAGGGTCAGGCTTGATCCGCCTGCCGGCCTGGCAATCGACCCGCGCCCCTGGTTGGCCGCACCGGCCTCGGTGTCCGGATAAGGCACAATACGCGCTGCCCCAGGTCCGCCTGGCCGCGTCTTGTGACCCGCTGGCATCGTATGGATGGCCAGGTCGCGGCGCGGCCGCTCTGACCTCCCTGGAACGAGTGCTGCATGAATCATCATCGCCTGTATCGTTGTGCGGCTCTGGCAGTTCGTATGACACTGGCCGCGTTGCCGCTGTTAATGGCCGTCGGTACGGCGAGGCGGGTCGGCAGATGAGTCCCTCCCAGGGCGTCACAGCGCTTGGCGATCAGGTCTACAACCTGCACACGCTGATGTTCGTCGTCAGTCTGATGATCGGGGTGGGCGTGGGTCTGGCCATGCTGTATTCGATCGTCAGGCATCGCAGATCGCGTGGCGCGACCGCCACGCCGTTCCATGAATCGGCCTGGGTCGAGATCGCCTGGACCGTCATCCCGTTTGTGGTGCTGGCTGCGGTCGCGATTCCGGCTGCGCGCACGCTTGGCCTTATGGCCCACAACGGCTCGCCCGACGTCGTCATCGACGTCACCGCGCATCAGTCGCGCTGGGAATACAGTTATCCCGGCGCCGGCGTGCATGTCTACAGCCGGCGTCACGCCGCCAGCAATGCGGCGCGACAGGGCTTCTCGGGCAGCGATCCATCGAAAGTGCTGCATGATCGACGCGACGTAGACCACGCCATGGTCGTACCGGTGCATGCCACGGTATTGCTCAGGATCACCTCGGCGGACGCCGTCCACGGTTGGTGGGTGCCCGCACTGGGCGACAGGACAGAAGCCATTCCCGGCAAGATCAACAAAAAGTCTTTTCGTACCGATAAAATCGGTCTCTTCCGAGGGCAGTGTTCAGTGCTCTGCGGCCGCGGCCAAGGCTTTATATCGATCGTGGTCGACGTGGTGTCGCGCCAGGACTACCTGGCCTGGCTGAAAAGCCACGGTGGCCATCTGCCCGATGAGAGAGACTTATGAATATCGGCAGATTTTGCTTTACGCCGCCCTGGTGGGCCTGGATCGCGATGGCGGCCGCCGTGGCCACCCTCAGCGCGCTGGGGATATGGCAGATTGAGCGCGCACACTACAAGGAACGCCTGGCTGCGGCCCAGATCGCCGCGCAGCAGGCCGGGCCGGGTGTGCTGCATATCGCACGCGCTGCGGCCAAAGGCAATGCACGCAATGCCGAGCTTACCTATGGCCGCCAGTATCGTGCGACCGGCCATTTCGATGCAGCGCATCAGGTCCTGATGGACAATCAGGTCAACGGTACGCAGGTCGGTTTCCGAGTGTGGACGCCGCTGATTCTGGAGAACGGTATTCGGATCATGGTCGATCGCGGCTGGGTGCCGATGCCGGAGGCTGGGCGCCAGCATCTACCCGATCCGAGCGCTCCTGCAGGACAGCTGACCGTATCCGGCTTCTGGCGGACGTTTCCGCAGCCCGGTATCCGTACCCGTTCGGCCGCAGAATGCGCGGCCAGGCCCTGGCCACGGGCGCTGAATTTTCCCAACGCAGCAACGGTGCGTTGCCAGTACGGGGCGCCGGTGGCCAACGGGCTGCTGTTGCTGAATCCGGCAGCGAGCTATGGGTTTGTCCGCGATTGGGACGGGGATCAGATCGTCGTATCGCCGTTGCGCCACTATATCTATGCCTCCCAGTGGTTTCTGATGGCCGTGATCTGCTTCGGCATCTTCTTGTTCGTCAACACTCGAAAGCGCCAGTAACGGGTCTTGGAGCATCAGCGCTGCGCTCCTCAAGACATAGGCCGCAAATGCATGTAAAGACCGTCAATGCTGCGCCGTGACGCAACCCGCGTCCATCGCGTTTTGCTGCTGGAGCCGGGCGCGCGCCGGGGCTGTCGACCTGCAACCGGATTTGGCGATCTACCGTATCGACTTTAGGTCACTGATCATGTTGCACTCCGACATTGGTAGCATTGACCGCAACACAGTGTATCTTGTCGACCCGCAGGGTCGCCGGATTCTGGCGTACCCGCATTTTCAGCAAGGCGAGAAACTCAGTTGCGATCTGTCGCGGCTGTTATCGCTATCGCATATCGGTGGATCGACCGGCCGATTATACGAATTCAAGTGAGTAACATGACCACACGGTTCTACCTCAATTTGTTTGCTCTGATCCTGACGTTGGCGGTGATCATGCTGGGCGCCTATACCCGGCTGTCTGACGCCGGGCTGGGCTGCCCGGACTGGCCCGGCTGCTATGGCCATCTGGATGTGCCGACCTCGTCGCAGGCGGTGGCGCATGCCGATGCCAACTACGGGCGGCCGGTGGAAGCGGCCAAGGCCTGGAAAGAGATGATCCATCGCTATTTCGCCGGCACCCTCGGGCTGGTGATCCTGGCAATGGCGCTGCTGGCGCTCAAGCGTACTGGTAATCGCTATCAGCAGCGCGTCCTGCCCTGGGTCGTGGTCGGGTTAGTGGTGTGTCAGGCCTTGCTGGGCATGTGGACGGTAACGCTGCTGCTCAAGCCGTTGATCGTCACCGGGCATCTATTAGGCGGGATGACGATCTTTGCGTTGCTGGGGCTTTGTCTTTTTCGAACGCGGCCGCTGTTCCACGGCTGGGGGACGCGGGCGCGCGCCAGCCTCAGGGTCTTTGCCGGTGTCGCGTTGGCGCTGTTGATCTGTCAGATATTTCTTGGCGCGTGGACCTCGACCAACTATGCCGCGCTGGCCTGTCCGGACTTCCCGACCTGTCAGGACCACTGGTGGCCGGCCACCAATTTCGCCAAGGCCTTTACGCTCTGGCACGGGCTGAGCGTCAACTATGAATACGGCATTCTGTCGAGCGTGCCGCGCCAGACTATTCACTGGACCCATCGTCTGGGCGCCTGCGTGATCGCCATCACGATGATCGCGCTGGCGATCAAGCTGTTCCTGCAGGCGCGTATCGATCGCCGCTGGGCAGCGCTGGGCGGTGTTTTGCTGGCCGCACTAGCGTTGCAGATCACGCTCGGTATTTCGGTCGTGGTGTTTCATCTGCCGCTGTGGGTGGCCGTCGGCCACAACGGCGGGGCGGCGCTGTTACTATTGACGCTGGTTGCAATCAATCACGCAGCCTGGAGTTCACGCAGTTATGTCTTCTAGTTCCGATACGGTCGTCCACAATCGTTCGCCATTCGCACAACGTGTGACGGACTACTACGAACTGTGCAAACCGCGCGTCGTGCTGCTGATTGTGTTTACCGCCATGGTGGGCATGTTCCTGGCGACGCCGGGCATGGTGCCGATCGGTGCATTGGTGTTCGGCACGCTGGGTATCGGTCTGATGGCAGCCTCGGCGGCCGCGATCAATCAGATGCTCGATCTCAAGGCCGATTCGCAGATGTCGCGCACCCGCGAGCGGCCTTTGGTGACCGGCCATCTGGATACGCGCCAATCGGCGATCTTTGCGCTGGCGATTGGTGTTCTTGGCATGCTGATCTTGTTGACCCTGGTCAACGCGCTGACCGCCTGGCTGACGCTGGTAGCGCTGATCGGCTATGCCGGCATCTACACCATGTATCTCAAGCGCGCGACGCCGCAGAATATCGTCATTGGCGGTGCTGCCGGTGCAGCGCCCCCGGTACTGGGCTGGGCTGCAGTCACCGGAACGGTGGACGTCCATTCGCTGGTGCTGTTCCTGATCATCTTCATCTGGACGCCGCCGCATTTCTGGGCGCTGGCTATTGAACGGCACAAGGAATACGCGAAGGTCGATATTCCCATGCTGCCAGTCACCCACGGGCTGGAATACACGCGCACGCAGGTGCTGTTGTATACCGTGCTCTTGTTTCTGGTGTCGCTGCTGCCGTTTGCCACGCACTTGAGCGGCTGGCTGTATCTGGCCAGCGCGGTTGTACTGTCAGGCTGGTTTCTGGTCTATGCCGTGCGGCTGAAATGGTGGCCGCAGCCGGGCCTGGCCATGCGCACCTTTGGCTACTCGATTGTCTATCTGATGGCCTTGTTTACCGCCTTGCTGGTCGATCATTACGTGCCGGCGCTGGTTGGCAGCTAACAGGCTGTGACGAGGCTCATACCAATCGTCGAAAATCTCAATCGATTATCGCGGTGTATGGCATAGGCTGGATCACGGATTGAAATGACGTCGGGACTGGGGGTCTGGAGCTTTAAGTCTTTACCGGCAGTCTTCCAAGTCACCAGCCTTGGCTAGCCCTGCGATTCAATGAAGCGGTCGAACGCCTCGATCTGATCGATCAGCCGGTCGACTGAACCGTCGCTTGGCAGACGCAGGCGAGCCATGACGGCAATTCCGCTCTGTGCCGGCAGCTCGCCACCGGACTCAATCAGCATGCGCATGCGCGCCAGAAAGACGAATCGCAGCCACTGGGTGAATTCCATCGTGTCGGCGCAGAACGGTGTGCGGCTGGCCATGGCCGCGGGAGACGGTGTCTCCTGATGCCATAAGCCTTCGGCACGCATGGTCTGCTCGATCTCAAGGATCAGGTCGGCGGCGCGGTGGAGAGGTTTATCTGTGTGCATGCTGCGCATTTTCCACCGCTGTCGGCTCGACACCAACCGGTGTGCCGTGTGTCCAAGTGTTGTCTGATGTCAGGCTGGCCGCTAATTCGGGCCGTCCGCGTCAGAACGGCCACCACCAGTGGCCGCTGCGCTTCAGCTCAGGTTCGCAGCGGCGTAACTGAGCGCCATACCGCTGGGCGCGAGCGCGCACCCGACCGGCCGTATGCAGCAGCCAGGGTTTGCGCTTGTATACGCCTTGGCGATAGCCGCCCTGGCCGACGTAGTAGGCCAGATACTGACTATAGGCATCGCTTTTGGAGATACCCAGAATCCGATGGCTCTGGTCGATATACCAGCTGACAAAATCGGTGGCATCGCCGAAGTCGTCGCGATCGGCGAACGGATGGCCGGTAGATGACTTGTAGTGCCCCCAGGTCGAATCCAGCGCCTGCGTATAACCGTAGGCAGAACTGATATGGGTCCACGGAATAAACCAGAACAGATGGTTGCGCGGCGGTTTGGCATCGCCGACGTACTGGGATTCCTGGTAGATGATCGCCATCTGTACCGGAATGGGCGCGCCCCAGCGCTGATAGGCGCTGTTGGCATCTTGGTACCAGCCGTTCTTCTCACGGAAGATGCTGCAGATATTCGAAGGATTGCGTGGCGGCGCGGTGACGCAGCCTGCAAGCACGGCGCTCAGAATTAGTATTGAAAGTACGCGCATCGCGCAGAGACTATCAGAACATGACGTGAGATCGCCCGCGCATGGAACATGCGTGCGCTATAATTCTGCGCCGCAAAGACGTCGAAGTCACAGCTTGTTTAAAGCTAATGGTTATAATAAAAGATAAAAACAGACGTTTTAATTAGAACGATCGCGCGCTAGTCTTACGATTCGCGCTGGTTGGCGCATTCACACGAATTCGGATCGGTGATGAAAGCAGCTCATATTGCAGAACATACCAGCCCGCTCAACGCAGAGCAGGCATCCCAACTGACAATGCTCATTCAGAGCCTGACATCTACCCAGGTCACGTGGATCAGTGGTTATCTGTCGGGTATCAACGCTCACGCCGCTGTAGGCGAGGTCGTGTCGCCAACGGCTGCGCCGGCTGCGGCCGCGTCAGCGGTACAGCCGATCACGATTCTTTACGGGTCGCAGACCGGCAACGCCGAGGATATTGCGGAACAGCTGGCGGCGCGCGCCGAAGCGGCCGGCCTGTCGGCCAACGCCGTCGATATGCTCGACTACAAGCCGCGCGATCTCAAGAAAGAGCAGAACATCGTGATCTGCGTCTCGACGCACGGTGAGGGCGACCCGCCCGACAACGCCGAGGAACTCTATGAGTTCGTCTTTGGCAAGAAAGCGCCGAAGCTGGAGGGCGTCAATTTCTCGGTGCTTGCCTTTGGTGACACCAGTTACGAGCACTTCTGCCAGACCGGCAAGGATTTCGACGCCCAGCTGGAAAAGCTCGGCGCTACCCGCGTCGTCGATCGGCTTGATCTGGACGTGGACTTCGACGACCCGGTCGAAAACTGGATGGACCAGACAGTGTCTGTCTTCAAGGACAAGCTGGGCGGTTCGACACCCGCGGCCCATGCCAACGTGACGGCTATGCCGAGCGCTACGAGCGCACCAGCAGAACAGGCCTACAGCCGCAAGAATCCTTATCAGGCAGAGGTGCTGACCAACGTGGTGCTCAACGGCCGGGGTTCGGACAAGGAGGTCCACCATCTCGAGCTGGATATCGAGGATTCGGGTCTGGTCTGGGAGCCAGGCGATTCGCTCGGGATCATTCCGGCCAACGATCCACAGGTAGTCAGTGAGTTGATTGCAGCCCTCGGCGCATCCGTTGATGAGCAGGTGACCGGCATCGACGGCGAAGTGTCGTTGGAGCATGCGCTGACTCATCAATACGAGATCACCACGCTGACCCGCCCGTTTGTGGAGAAATACGCCGAACGCGCTGGCAACGACGAACTCAGCGCCTTGCTGGGCGATGATCAGCGCGAGCCGTTTGCGGCCTATCTGGACGGACGGTTCATCGTCGACCTGGTCGAGGATTATCCGATTACCGGCGTCACCGGGGGGGATTTCGTTCGTCTGCTGCGCAAGCTACCGCCAAGGCTGTACTCGATTGCCTCCAGCTACGCGGCCAATCCCGATGAAGTGCATCTGACGGTTGCTGCGGTGCGCTACAACAGGCATGGGCGCGATCGTCACGGCGTGGCTTCGGTACAGCTGGCCGATCGCAGCGGAGACGCGAATCTGCCGATTTATATCGACGCCAACAAGAACTTCAAGCTGCCGGCCGATGATGCGCCGATCGTGATGATCGGGCCGGGCACCGGCGTGGCCCCGTTCCGGGCGTTTCTGGAAGAGCGCGAGGAGCGCGAGGCCACCGGCAAGAACTGGCTGTTCTTCGGCGCCCAGCATTTCCGTACCGACTTCTATTACCAGACCGACTGGCTACGCTGGCGCGATGATGGCCTGCTGACCCGTATGGACGTCGCGTTCTCCCGCGATCAGGCCGAGAAGGTTTACGTACAGGACAAGATCCGTGCCGCCGGCAAAGAGCTGTTCGACTGGATCGAGCAGGGCGCCACGGTCTACGTCTGCGGTGACGCCAACGCCATGGCGGCCGACGTCCACGACGCGTTGATTGAACTGATCGGCGAATACGGCAAGCTGGACGGCGAGGGCGCCGCCGGTTACCTCAAAACACTGCAGAAAGAGAAGCGCTACCAGCGCGACGTCTACTAAGCCTGCACCAGGCGAGCCGCGCTGCCCAACGCACTGCCACGCTGTCAATGACCGGAAAGACCCGATATGAGCGAAGACAAGAAATTGTCCGACGTCGAGCACATCAAGCTCAAGAGCAATCATCTGCGCGGTACGATCGCTGAAGGTCTGGCCGACGATCTGACCGCGGCAATTGCACATGACGATACCCAGCTGACCAAGTTTCACGGCTTCTATCAGCAGGACGATCGTGAGCTGCGTGCGGAGCGCAAGCGGGCCAAGCTGGAACCGCACTATCAGTTCATGGTGCGCATGCGGTTGCCGGCCGGCGTGCTGACCAACGAGCAATGGCTGGCCGTGGACGATATCGCCAATCGTTATGGCAACCAGACGATGCGTATCACTACCCGGCAGACGTTTCAGTTCCACGGCATACCCAAGGAAAATCTGCGGCCGCTGCTGCAGACGCTCGACAAGGTGGAGCTCGACTCGCGCGGTGGCTGCGGCGACGACAATCGCAACGTGATTGCCAATACCAACCCGGGATATTCGGCCCTGCATACTGAAGTGTATGACTGGTCGAAGCGCATCAGCGAATACTTTCTCTGGAAGTCACGGGCTTACGACGAACTATGGCTGGGAGCTGCGCCGTCCGACGAACCGGAGGTCGAATCGCTCTATGGTGAATCCTACCTGCCGCGCAAGTTCAAGATGGCGATAGCCATCCCGCCCGAGAACGATGTCGACGTTTTTGCCAACGATATCGGCCTGATCGCTATTGTCGAGAACGATGCATTGCTCGGATTCAACGTCGCCATCGGCGGCGGCATGGGCACGACCCATGGAGAGGAGGCAACCTATCCGCGGCTGGCCACGGTGATCGGCTATGTCGATCTCGAGCATACGCTCGCGGTGCTGGACGCGCTGGTTAGGATCCAGCGCGACTACGGCAACCGCGAGGACCGCAAGCGCGCGCGCTTTAAGTACACCATCGACAATCTGGGTATTGATCGGATCCATGAGTTGCTCGCCGAAAGAGACGATATCCGGTTGGCGCCGGCGCGCGATTATCATTTCGATCGCAACGGCGATCCGGTTGGCTGGCATCAGGACGACAGCGGGCGCTGGCATCTGACCCTGTTCGTGGAAAACGGCCGCGTCGCCGATTTCGATAGCGGCTACAAGCTGATGACCGGTATGCGGGAGCTGGCCAAGGTGCATCGCGGCGAGTTTCGCCTGACCTGCAATCACAACATCATCGTGGCGGATATCGCGTCCGACGACAGGGCCGCGATCGAGGAAGTGGTGGCCCACTACGCGCTGGACGACGGCAGCCGCAGTTCGACTATCCGCCAGGCCGCGATGGCCTGTGTCGCGTTCCCGACCTGCGGGCTGGCAATGGCAGAATCCGAGCGCTACATGCCGAAACTGATCGACAAGATCGAGGCGTTGGTGACCGACGCAGGCCTGACCGACGAACCCATCGTCATCCGCATGACCGGTTGCCCGAACGGCTGTGCGCGCCCGTTCCTCGGGGAGATCGCGTTTGTTGGCAAGGCGCCCGGTAAATACAACATGTATCTGGGTGCGGCGTTTGACGGTTCACGTTTGAACAAGCTTTATCGAGAGACAATCGGTGAGGACGAAATCCTTGCCGAGCTGGGGCCGATGTTCGAACGATTCGCGGCCGAGAAGTACGACGGCGAGCATTTCGGTGATTTTGTGATCCGTGCCGGTATCATTGCCGAAACCACCGAAGGTCGTTTATTCCATGAAAATGCAGGCTCTGCCGAAGCGGCTTGATCGCCGCCTATTCCTTTCTGGCATCAACCCGGCCGTGCTCGCAGCCGGGATGATGCTCGTGAGTCCCGGCCTGCTGGCTGCGCCGAACGCCGCTGTGCCTGGCCACAATACGACGCCCTCGGGCATGGCGGCACCCCCAGCCAGTGACGCTAGCAAGGAACAGCTGATCCGTACGCTGGTGAATCTTACCGACGTCAGTCAGCTGCAAGCCGTGTTTTCGCAGCAATTCATCGATCGCGTCGCGAATGCCGTATCGATGTTCGGTCCGGCGCTCAATCCACACACCATGGATGTCATCCAGCAACAGACACGCGCGGTGGTCGAGGAGCATATCCAGGACGGCGATGCGCTGTATTCGGTGCTGGCGCCGGTATATGAGAAACACTTCAACATCATCGAGCTGAATCAGCTGGTGAATTTCTATCAGTCGCCGCTTGGCCAGAAACTGGTGCGCGTGTCGCCGCAGTTGCTGACCGAGTCGCTGGATCTGGGCCAGCAGTGGGGTCTGTCGCTGGTGCCGGAGATCATGCAACGCGTACAGAGCCAGCTCGACCAGGATGCCCCGTCAGCCGCCGGTACGGCCTCGACCTCGGCGCGCTGATCGCCGCGTATCAGCCCGCGCGGGCCGCGCGCGATGAGGCGCGGCTTTCCCAGCGCCCGGCGCCCATGAAGATCAGCCTGAGCTGCTTCTCTGCGCGTAGCATCAGCGCGGCGTCCTCGGCGTTATCCGGCGCGACATCGAGAATCCGCTCGGACAGCGAGACGATGGTGTTCACCACCAACTCCGCGATGATCTGCAGATCGGTTTCCTCGATACGCGAGAACTCGTCGAAGTGCGCGAAGTCTCTGGCGAGTTCGATCACGATCTGCGTGATATGGCCGTGGATGGCTTCGCGAATCGGACGCGAGCCAGAGAAACGTTCCTTGACCAGAAACTGGAACAACAGCCGTCGGTCACGAACGTGATAGGCGAACAGCTCCACTGCGTAGCGGGTCAGTCCCTTGATCGGCAGCGCCGACAGATCCGCGCCGCGCAGCAGGCCGCGTAGTTCGATGAAGGTGTCTTCGACCAGCGACAGGCCCAGCGCATCCATATCCTCGAAGTGACGATAGAAAGCGGTTGGCACCACGCCGGCCTGGCGGGCAACGCGACGCAGCGAGATCGCGGAGAAGTTCGCCTCGTAGGCGACCAGCTCCAGAGCCGCCTGCATGAGCGCTTCGCGTGCCTCGCCGCGGCGCGGCGAGCGGCGGGGTGGCGCTGTGCGGGGTGGCGTCATGGACGGTGTCGAGGCAGTCATATCTCGCAAAGCCGCGTCGAAGATGAAGGATCATGACAAGCCTGCAAACCGTTTTGCGGCAAAACGGCCGCAGGAATGCATGAGCATATCGCTGGATTGTTTGTGAACAAGTGTTGACTTGGAGGGGTCGGCATGGCTAAAGTGTACACATGTTCACACGTATGAGGAAACCGGCATGAAGCCGCTGGTTCGAAAAGTATTGAGCAGCTCGCTGGTCGGTGCTCTGGCTAGCCCGCTGTCGGTTGATGATTATCTCAGCCTGATCGACCGGCGTCTGTCGCTGGCCGAGCCGCGCGGGCGCATCACATCGGTGGTGCGCCAGACGGCCGACAGCGTCACGCTGGTGATTGAACCCAACGATAACTGGGCCGGCCATCGTCCCGGGCAGCACGTCCTGCTCGGAGTGGATCTCAACGGTGCGCGTCACAGCCGCTGTTTCTCGTTGGTCAGCGCGCCACAGGATCCGTTGCTGGAAATCACCGTCAAGCGTAACGGCGACGGCCGCGTCAGCAATTTTCTGGTGGACCAGGCGCGTCGTGGCCAGCTGGTCTATCTGTCGCCGGCGGAAGGGGATTTCTACCCGCAGACGAGCGCACCGGCGAAGGCATTGTTGGTCAGCGCCGGCAGTGGTATCACGCCGGTCATGAGCCTGCTGCGCGAGTGGATTGCCAGCGGTCACCTCGGCGATGTGGTGTTTCTGCACTACGCACGTCGTCGTTGCGACATGATCTATGCCGACGAACTGCAAGTCATGGCCGAGCAACATCCCTCGTTGCAGGTGAGCACGGTGTTCACCGCCGAGAACGGGCGACGTATCGATAGCCAGACTATGGACATTGAAGTCCCGGATCTGGCCGAGCGCGAAACTTGGCTCTGTGGTCCATTGGATTTCATGGACGCCGCCGAGGCATTGATTGCGCCGCGCAGCGAGCACGCCTTACACCGCGAACAGTTCGCTGCTACGCGCCGCGAAGCCGCGCACGGCCAGGGTTCGGTGCATTTCCTGAACAGCGACATCGCCGCCTCGGGCGAGAATGGCTCCTTGCTGGAGGTCGCCGAAGGCGCCGGCCTGACACCGCCATACGGCTGCCGGATGGGCATATGTCATGCCTGCAAGTGCCGGGTCGCCGAGGGTTCGGTGCGCGATCTGCGAACCAATACGGTGCGCGAGGTCCGCGATACCGATATCCAGCTGTGCATTCATGCCGCTGCCGGTGACGTCGCCGTCCAACTCTAGAATTCCCGTTTTTTTTAATTGACTGATTGCTAACAGGACGTCAACCGTCCAGGAGCACCCTTATGGGCAAGCCCACACATCTCACAGACGCCGACATTGCTGAATTCGGCCGCGAACTCGATGCGATCCGCGATGAGCAAATGAGCGATATCGGCGAACGCGATGCAGGTTATATCCACAAAGTCCTGCGTACGCAGCGTTCCAGCGAAGTTGCCGGTCGCGCCTTGTTGATGGCCGGCATCCTGCCGCCGGCCTGGCTGGCGGGCACGGCACTGCTGTCGCTGTCCAAGATTCTCGAGAACATGGAGATCGGCCACAACGTCATGCACGGCCAGTGGGACTGGATGAACGATCCCGCGCTGGATTCGGGCACCTACGAATGGGACAACACCTGCCCGTCGTCGCAGTGGAAGCACTCGCACAACTATGTGCACCATACCTTCACCAATATCGTCGATCTCGACCGCGATGTTGGTTACGGGATCCTGCGCATGGCCGAGGATCAGCCCTGGAAGAAGCGCTTCCTGCTGCAACCGCTGACCGCCGCCGTGCTGGCCGCCTGGTTCCAGTGGGGCGTCGCCCTGCACGACCTGGAAATCGAGCGCATCGGCAAGGACAAGAGCCTTAAAGAGGCAGCCGCGCTATTGCCCCCGATCTGGGGCAAGGTGCGCAAGCAGCTGCTCAAGGACTATATCCTGTTCCCTGCGCTGGCCGGGCCCATGGCGCCGTTTGTTCTCACCGGCAACTACAGCGCCAATCTGACCCGTAACCTGTGGACGTTCCTGATCATCTTCTGTGGCCACTTTACCGACGAGGTGGAGATGTTCGACGAGGCCGAGGCCATCGATGAGACCCGCGGCCAGTGGTATCTGCGCCAGTTACTGGGCTCGTCCAACCTGACCGGCAGCGTGCCTTTTCATATTCTGTCGGGCCATCTGAGCTATCAGATCGAACATCATCTGTTCCCCGACATGCCTTCGCATCGCTATCGCGATATTGCGCCGCGGGTGCAGGCAATCTGCGAGCGCTACGGAATCAACTACAATACCGGCCCGCTGACCAAGCAGTTCGGTGGCGTGGTCAAACGTATCCTGCGCATGTCGTTGCCGCATCGCCGGAAACGCAATACGCTGGCAGAACAGCCGTTCGCGGATCTGCCTGTCTATGCTGAAGCTGCTTGAAACCATCAAGGATTCGGCCGAGTCGACGTTCGACTCGGCGGCCTCGCGGGTCGAAAACGTCCACGGACTGGTCGGCCGGTACGTTACTGGTCGGACGCGTCGTCTGCGAGGCAGGGCCGAGCCGCGATACGACAAGGATTCGCCCGATAGTCAGCCGGTTGATCTCAACATCTACGACGTGATCCGCGGCGTCAATCGCGAGCTGGGCGAATTTGGTACCGACGTGTTCGAGATTATCGACGACGCTCGGGCACGCCGTCGAGCCGAGCGTCATCAATCGCGCGACGAGTAGCACGCTTCGGCTGACCCTGCTGCGCATCCGTGCACCGATGCCTGAATGTTCGCCAGTCCTTGTCCGAGGCCTTAAACTGAGCGGCGAATCACGGTGCAAAAGCGAGATAGCGTGTCGGGAGGCCTGATTGGACGGCGGATATTCAGCGGCTTTTCGGCGCTGGCGCTTATTGTATTCTTACTGGCAAACGGCTGGTGCGTGGTCGCCAGCGCCCAGTCCGCCCAGTCCGCCCAGGACAGTTCTCCGAGCGCCGAGCTTTCGCGGGTTCAGGCTGAAATAGCGTCAATCAAGGCTCGCGAGGATCTGTCCGACAGCGCTCGCCGGCACGCACTGGATACTTATCAGCAAGCGGTAGCGGCGCTGCAGGCCGCCCAGTTGGATCGTAAGAAGACGGTCGAACTGCGACACGAAGCTAGCAGTGCGTCCGATCGGGTCAACAGTCTTCAGCATCAGCTGTCCGATATCGGTAAGCCGGCCTCGATCGAGTCGCTGAAGTCGCTGTCGATGGACACGCTCGCCGAACGAGCGTCTGCCCTGCGTTCGAAGTTATCGGTCGCGCAGGCACAACTCACCAGCCTGCGCAATCAGCTGACACAGCTCGCCCAGCGTCCCGAAGAGGCCCGCAATTCCTTGGCCGAAGCGCGCAACTCCTTGCGGCAGAAGACCACGCGCACGCTGGGCCCCACCGCTCAGGACAGTCTGGTCACCCAGGCCCAGCAGGCCTTGCAAGCCGCGCGACGCGAAGCGCTCAACGCGCAGATCGAGCGGCTGCGACAGGAACTGGCCGGCATGGATAGTCGCGAACGTGTACTCGAGGCACAGCGCGCGCTGGCCGAGGCGCAGGTGGCCAACGACAACGATTCTCTGGCGGCCGTACAGGCCGCCCTTGGCCAGGAGCAAAAAGCGTCCGCGAAGTCGCTGCAGCAGGCCAGCGAAAGCAAGTTCAACGAGCTACGCAGCGCGCTGGCACCGATCAGCCAGGCTGCCCAGCGTAACGTGGAGCTCACGCACGAGCTATCCAAAGTCAGTGCCGATGCCCAGATGCTGAGCCAGCGGCAACTGACCGAACGCGCTCGCGTTGAAGACCTTGAGCGACGCCTGAATCTTGTCCAGCGGCAACTGGAGATCGGCGGTGGCTCGATAGCGCTTGGCGATGTGCTGCGCAACCAGCGGCGCCGTCTGGCCGATCCGGTATTGCCTTTTCTGACCGCTAATGATGATTCCAAAGTGCCGGACATCGCCGCTGCCGAGCTGCAGCGTTTTCAGCTGCAGCAGGATCGGGCTGATCTGGACGATCCGGCTTCGATGGCGAAACGCCTGGCTGCAAAGGCCGGCGTTTCGCTCTCCGATGGGCAACTCGATTCGCTGGCGGCGCTGATCAAGCAACGACGATCAATCATCGACCAGTTGATCGATGCTGAAAGCCGGTATGTCGACATGGGCCGCGACCTGCAGTCTCTTTCGCGGCAGTACAACGATACGCTGTCGTCGTTCAACCGGCTGTTGGACGAACGCCTGTTCTGGTTGCCGTCGTTCCGTCCCATCGGCGTTGACTGGCCCGGCCGCGTGGCGGCAGATCTGCCTTGGATATTCAATCCGCGCTCATGGCGGGCGGCAGTCGCCTCCTTCTTCAAGGGCTTGGCGGCTCGGCCGTTCATTGCAGGGTTTGGTGCGCTGGTCATCGCCGGTCTGATTGCGATTCGACGACCGCTGCGTCGTCGCATGCGCAAGCTCGGCGAGCCGGTAGGCAACGTCAGTCACGATACATTCTGGTTGACCTCACGGGTTGTGTTGATTACCGCGCTGTTGTCGCTGCCGAGCGCTCTGCTGCCGATGCTTATCGGCTATCTGACCCAGCACGCGCCGGGCGCCAGCGATTTCACGCGCGCGGCGGCGGCGGGGGTCTTCCAGCTTGGCATGTTGTGGCTGTTCATTGAGCCGTATGCAAGCGTCTGCCGTACCAATGGCCTCGCTGATCGGCATTTCCAGTGGCCTGAAGACGCGCGGCGCGGCCTGCACCGTAACCTGCGCTGGTTACTGGCCGCCCTGATCCTGCCGGTGATCGTGATTACTATTACCGAGGCGTTCGACGAGGACAGCAAGCGCGAAACACTCGGGCGTGCGGCGTTCATGTTCGGCCAGATCTCGATCGCCATCTTTGCATGGCGCCTGTTGCATCCGCGGCACGGTGCGCTGGCGGACGTGCTGACCGGCGACCAGAATGATCCATGGCGGCTGGGGTATCTTTGGCTGCCGGTCTCGGCCGGTTCGGCGCTGGCGCTGGCTGGCCTGGCAGCGCTGGGCTACTACTATACCGCCGTGCAGCTGCAGACCCGTTTCTTCTATTCGGCGGCGTTGCTGGGCGCCTGCATGATCGGTTACAGCCTGATCGTGCGGTGGCTCACCATAGCCGAGCGGCGACTGGCGCTGTCTCGTGCGCTGCGTAAGCGCGAAGAGGCGAGGGAGGCACGCGCCTCGCGCGAGGCCGCCGCGGTAGCCGGTGACAGCACGCCCGAGAATCTCGATGCGGTAGAGATCGATCTGGTGCAGATCAGCGAACAGACGCGCGGGCTGATCAAGGTGATCATTGCGCTCGCTACCGGCGCCGGGCTGTGGCTGATCTGGTCAGGTACCTTGCCGGCCTTGCAGCTGCTCAACAATATCAACCTCTGGCAGTACGCGAGCGAAATCAACGGCCATACGCAAGTCACCAACGTGACGCTTGGTGCGGTGTTGCTTGCGATCGCCGTGGGTATGGTGACCGCGCTGGCTGGGCGCAATCTTCCAGGTTTTCTGGAGATCACGATCCTGCGGCGTTTTTCGATGGACGCTGGCAGCCGCTATGCGATGGCGAAGCTTTTCCAGTACGCGATCGTCACGTTTGGGCTGCTGGTTGCGGTCAACCTGATTGGCCTGCGCTGGTCGTCCATCCAGTGGCTGGTGGCGGCTGTTGGTGTAGGTCTGGGTTTCGGGCTGCAGGAGATCTTCGCCAATTTCGTCTCGGGTATCGTCATCCTGTTCGAAAGACCGGTGCGTGTTGGCGACACGGTGACCGTGGGTACCCTGACCGGTACGGTGTCGCGGATCCGTATTCGTGCTACGACGGTGACCGACTGGGACAACAAGGAAGTGGTGATTCCGAACAAGACATTCATCACCGAGACAGTGATCAATTGGACGTTGACCGACGACATCACGCGTTTGGTGATCAAGGTGGGGGTAGCGTTCGACGCGGACGGTGAGCTGGTTGAAAAACTCATCTATCAGGCGATCAAGGCTGAGCCGGTGGCGCTCGATAATCCGGCGCCGTCGGTGTTCATGGTGGGCTACGGCGACAGCGCCGTATTGTTCGAAGCGCGCGTTTTCTATCACGACCTCTATTACCTGCTGCCACTGCAGCACGCCTTGTACCGACGTATCCACAAGGCTTTTGACGAGCACGGCATTGAGATCGTATTCCCGCAGCGGGATCTGCATCTGCGGTCGGTGGACGAATCGGTGGGCCGGCTGTTCCGCAGCGCCGACCGCCGGGAGCGGCGCAAGAATGTCGATGATGTGGAAGCTTCACCAAGACTGCCGCCTGGCGGCGTGCCAGATCAGTAGCGTGGTACCCGGTGCTGTGCTGTTTCAGGCAGGTAGAGCGCGGGGATAGTAGGAGTAGACCCAGGTCTCTGAAAGCGTCCTGTGGTCGGCATCGCGCAGGACTGCCTGCAGAACGACCGGTGCCTGTTTGGCTGGCAGGTCGCCGGTCCAGTCGAAGAATGCGCGCCAGCGATGCGTCGCGGTGCCGACCGGTATCACATAGGGATTGACAATGTTGCCGCTGCTGGTTGATACGTCCAAGCTGAGCTTGGTCTCCGGCTTAAGGCCGGCGATCACGGCACCCTCGAAATCGATCACGAACTTGCGCGCTATCGGCTTTTGCTGCTTGTAGTTACCCGGTTTGCCCGCTCGCCCGGTGCGGGTTGCCGCGACGCGAGCCATAGCTGGCGGGAAGGGCGGATGATCGGTCCAGTACAGCCGATAGTCGAAACGCCAGTCGGTGCCCGCGATTGCCGGTTTCTCGGGTACCCAGAACGCATTGATGTTGTCGTAGATTTCGTCGTTGGTCGATAATTCAAACAACCCCACACTGCCCTTGCCCCAGTCGCCGTGTGGCTCAATCCAGGCGCTGGGGCGTCGTTCGAAGGATACGGCACTGTCCTGGTAATGATCGAAGACACGATCACGCTGGAGCAGACCAAATCCGCGGGGATTGTGATCGGAGAACGCGCTGTAGTCAGGTCGCGGCGGGTTATCCAGCGCTCGCCAGATACGCTCGCCCGCGCCGGTGGCGATTGCCAGGCCGTCGCTGTCGTGAACTTCCGGCCGCCAGTCGTCCCCGCGGCGGGCGTTGGTTTCGCTGAACCAGAACATGCTGGTCAACGGTGCCACGCCCAATCGCTCGATTGATTTGCGCTGGAACAACCGGCTTTCGATATCCATGATCACGTCGCCAGGGCGACGACAGCGCATACGGTAGGCGCCGGTCAGATGATCGCCCTCGAGCAGAGCGCAGATCGTAATCGCGTCATCACCGGGGGCCGGCTTGTAGAGCCAGAACCGCGTGAAACGCGGGAAGGATTCGTCGCCACCCATGCCCGTGTCGACAGCAATGCCGCGGGCTGACAGACCGTACTGGTCCTCGGTGCCCGGGCTGCGGAAATAGCTTGCGCCCTTGAACGCCAGCCATTCATGTCCGTCGCTGCGCTGATCATGCAGCCTAAAACCGCCGTAGCCGAGATCGTGGGGCAAGTGGCCTGCCAACGATGAGTCGGGATAGATGAACGTACGCGGGTCGTACGCCAGGCGGTGCGCCCGGCCGTGTTTGACGATATTGATCTCGACCGGCAAACGCGTATTGTCGTCGAGATGAAAGAATTCGACTGCAAACGGTAATTTCGTACCCTGCCAAAGCTCGTGGCCCGGGCGGGTCCGAATCTTCGTAAAGGCTTGGTAGCTCAGCTTGTTGAGAAGCTCGTCGTATCGGGGCCTGGGCGGGACATACGGTCTGGCGGCCAATCGCTGCGCCTGGCGAACCAGGCGATCATAGCTGAAAGCATGGCTCGCAGTTGGATTGGCCGCTGCAAGCGCCGAAGACAAGGGGCTAATCATACACGCGCCTGCCCATGCCGCGCCGGACACAAGCAGGCGTCGTCGTGTTCGATCAGCCATTGTCGGTTCGCATGGTCCGGTCAGGCAGCGGGCATGGCGCCACGCAGCTTCTTGATGGCAGCGACCTCCAGCTGACGGATGCGCTCGGCCGACACGCTGTACTTGCCGCCCAGTTCCTGCAAGCCGATCTTGCCTTCCTCACGCAACCAGCGCGATTGAAGGATATCGCGGCTGCGATTGTCAAGGCTGGTCATGGCGCGTTCGAGGTTGGCATGCTGGTAGGTCTGCCAATTGTCGTTCTCGATGTCTCTTGCCGGGTCGTCATTTTCTGGCGACGACAGATAGTCTTCCGGCGCATAGGACGACTCGTCGTCCGATGAAGACAGAGCATTGAAGGACTGGTCGCTGC
Organism: Salinisphaera sp.; assembly: GCA_027858915.1. Classification (GTDB taxonomy): domain Bacteria; phylum Pseudomonadota; class Gammaproteobacteria; order Nevskiales; family Salinisphaeraceae; genus Salinisphaera. The sequence goes on along the minus strand of JAQIBT010000119.1, from coordinate 17,050 downwards.
CCGACAGACGACGTTCCATCTGCAGCACCGTTTCCGGCTTGACGCCGAGGTCGCCGGCGATGGTCTCGACCTCCTTGTTGTTCATCCATCCCAGACGCTTCTTGGAGCTGCGCAGGTTGAAGAACAGCTTGCGCTGCGCCTTGGTTGTTGCCACCTTCACAATGCGCCAGTTGCGCAGGATGAACTCGTGAATCTCGGCGCGAATCCAGTGGACCGCGAACGAGATCAGGCGTACGCCAACGTCTGGGTCGAAGCGTTTCACGGCCTTCATCAAGCCGATATTGCCTTCCTGAACTAGGTCGGCCAGCGGCAATCCATAGCCGGAATAGCCACGGGCCACGTGTACGACAAAACGCAGGTTCGACAGGATCAGCTTCTGAGCGGCCTGGATATCGTCGTCATCACGCAGACGGCGGGCCAGCTTCTGCTCGTGGTCGACATCCAGAACCGGGATGGTCGATACCGCCTGCAGATACGAATCGATACTGCCCGACGACAGCGTCGGCAGATTCATTTTCGCAGGAGAAAGAGAAATGTCATTGGCCATGATTAAAGCCTCCATGGACTTTTGGCAGATGGTCCTAGTCTAGCAAATGCGGCAAGCATCGATGCATGAACAATAGGTTGTCTGATCAGACTGTTTGGGCATGATGAAGTTCCGTCTATCGCTCATTTTCCATGAAATGAGCCAGTTCAGCCGCTTAGCGAGGCTCGATCGCCGCCAGGCGGCGGTTGACGCTGATCGCGCAGCCGGCCCAGCCGAGCAAAATACCGATCGCCAGTACGCCTAGTGCGCCGCCAGACCCCAGCCCGCGCGTTTCGAGGCTGCCGTTGTAGGAAGCGGTCAGGGTGGCCAGCGGCCCGCCTAGTGCGATATAGCAGCCGCCCAGCACGACCAGCGCGAGAATGGATCCGAGCAACCCGTACCAGATGCCGCTGTAGAGAAACGGCCGCCGGATGAAGGCATCGGTGGCGCCCAGCAGTTTCATCACCTCGATCTCTTCACGTCTGTTCTCGATATCGAGCCGGATGGTGTTGCCGACGATGAACAGCACCGCGGCCGATAACAACAGGCCGATCACCCAGGAAGCCCGCGAGACCAGGCCGAGGATCGCGGTCAGTCGGCGCAGCCAGGCCTGATCCATTTCGGCCCGTTCGACGCTCGTGTTACGCCCCAGGCGCTCGACCAGCTCACTTACCGCGGCCGCTGGCATGCTGGCGCGCGGCGTGACCTCGATCACGCCGGGCAGAGGATTCTTGCCCAGGGCATCGATGGCGGCTCCGAACCCCGAGTTCTTGCGAAAATCAGCCAGGCCCTGGGCGGCCGAGATAAAATGAGTCTGCTCGATGTCATCGTCGCTGGCTAATCGCTGCGCCAGCGCGGCGCCGTCGTCTGCTGCGACGTCCTGCTTCAGATACAGGGAGATCTGTATCGAGCGGTGCCAACTGCTCGACAGCGTATCCAGGTTCTTGGCGACGATATACAGGCCGGTCGGCAGGGCCAGCGCAATGCCGATCACCAGTGTGGTCAACAGACTGGTCAGCCAACGCCGATGCAGTCGACCCAGACTCTCGAGTGAACAGCGGGCGTGGGCCAGCAGCCAGCCGCGCAGGGCGACGGTCGCCGGTTGGGAGGCGCCTGCACGACGACTGCGATGGCGCGACGTGGCCATGCTCAGGCGCCCGTCGACTCATGAGCCAGCTGGCCGTCCAGATGGCCGTGATCCAACGCGATCCGTCGATGACCCATGCGCTCGACCAGGTCCACGGCATGGGTGGCGATCATGATGCTGGTACCGGTCTCGTTGAGGCGGTGGAACAGCCGCATGATATCCGCCGACAGGGCTGGGTCGAGGTTGCCGGTCGGCTCATCGGCCAGCAGCAGATAGGGCCGGTCAACCACGGCGCGGGCAATGCCGATGCGTTGTTGCTCTCCGCCAGACAGCGTGATCGGAAACTTGCGCTCATGCGACAACAGGCCAACCGTGTCCAGCGCAGCGCGTACCCGGCGCGCAATATCCCGATGCGCGATCCCGCGGATCACCAGCGGTAGCGCTACATTATCGAATACGGTGCGATCGAACAGCAGGTTGTAGTTCTGGAAGATCAGCCCCAGACGCTGCCGATAGCGGGGTATCTGGCGTCGGGGCACACGGGCCAGATCGATGCCGTTGATTACCACCTGGCCACGCGTCGGGCGCTCGATCAGCCCGATCAGCTTCATCAGGGTCGATTTGCCGGCCCCCGAGTGACCGGTGAGGAATGCCATTTCGCCGCGTGCCAGCGTCAGCGATACGTTCTCCAGCGCGATCTTGCCGCCCGGATAGCGCTTGGCAACGTCCTGAAAAGCCACGATATCGGTCACGAAAGACAGAAACCTTGTCCGCCAATGAACGCCAATGAACGCCAATAATACAGAAGGCACTTCATCCGCAGATTGCGCCGACTAAAGCCGGAACGCTTGCGGGCGTTTTGTTTTTGGATTCGTCGGTCATCATTTTGCAGGTGGGTATCAATCGCGCGAGAACAGTGCGTCCATGAAGTGGTTGGACTCGAACACGCCCAGATCGTCCACGGTTTCACCGACGCCGATGAAGCGCAGCGGCAGTTCCAGCTGCTGTGCAATGGCAAATACGATACCGCCCGAGGCCGAGCCGTCGAGCTTGGTCACGGTAATCCCGGTCAGTCCCACGGCCTCGTTGAAAGCGACTGCCTGTTGCAATGCGTTGCCGCCGGTGGTGGCGTCCACTACCAGCATGACTTCATGCGGCGCCGTCTCGTCTTGCTTGCCGATCACGCGCTTGATCTTCTTGAGCTCATCCATCAGATGGCCCTGCGTATGCAGACGGCCGGCGGTATCAGCGATCAGTACGTCGATACCACGTGCCTTGGCCCGTGCATAGGCGTCGAACACCACAGACGCCGGGTCGGCCCCCGAGCCCTGCGAGACCACCGGCACATTGTTGCGTTCTCCCCAGCCCTGCAACTGCTCGACGGCGGCCGCGCGGAAGGTGTCGCCGGCAGCCAGCATCACCGACAAGCCGGACTTCTGGAGTTTCTTGGCCAGTTTGCCAATGGTCGTTGTCTTTCCGACGCCGTTCACGCCGACCATGAGGATGACATAGGGCCGGATATCGTCGGGAATCTCGAGCGGCGCTTCACAGGGCTCGAGAATATTACCCAGATGCTCGCGCAGCGCCCGGCCCAGATCCTTGCCGGTACGCAGTTGGCCGCCGTCGAACAAGGTCTGCAGCCGCCGCATCACCTGGCCGGTGGCGTCGACGCCAACGTCGGCCAGCAGCAGCTGGGTTTCCAATTCGTCGAGCGCGTCCTGATCGACAGTCTCGCCGGGCAACAGATTGCGCAGATCGTAGGTCAGCCAGGACTCGCCCTTGTTCAGGCTGGCCCGCATGCGGGTGAGAAAACCCGGCTGTTTGAGTTTGGTGGTCTTGCGCGAGGAAAGCGGTTTGGCCATGAGCGGCGTGTGTCGGCGTTGGATTGAAAAAACCAGGTAACAGGCCGGAATCGGCCCGGCTTAGTCGGGCGCTACTGTAGCATTCGCACTGGCCGTTCGGGACCACAACAGCACCAGTTGCTTGTCGTCGCGATCGATCAGCTGATAACCGATACCGGCCTTGCGCAGCGTGCTCATCAGAAAGCTCGAAGCATTGCGATAGCTGGCGTCGTCGTTGGCCGTGGCCAGCATATGCAATTCGTGATTGACCACCTGGGCGTCGACCATGCCGACCCACAGAGGCACGTGGTCGTTCTGGGTTGTCCGCCCGGTAGGCCAGAGTCGCAGCACCCAGCGCGCGGGACTCCGGCCGTCCGGCGCACTGTGCACGAGTGTGATACCGGCACGTCGGCCGTCGTGTACGCGTGGCATCACCGCCAATTCGTCGATGGCGGTATCCGGCGCCAGACTGCGCAGCGCCTGGCCGGGCCCCAGCCTGGGTGGAGCGACCCAGCCACTTTCACCCAGCGTCTCGACAAGAGACTCCCGTTCACCGGCCGCCTGTACATTAAGCAGGGCGCCTTGCTGTCCGCGCAGATCCAGCTGGTGATCAGCCAGATTCTCGTAGCCTTGGTGCGACCAGTTGGCCACCGGTGCTCCGGTCGCTGGCGTGTCAATCACTGGCAGTCGGCGCAGAGCGCTGTCGGGGAGCACGGCCAACAGGCCGGCGACGATGACAAAGCCACCCAGGACTGTCAGCACCGGTTGCCCGCGGACCGGGCGTGGGCGCTGACGCCGGTAGCCAAGCACCAGCATGTTAATCCAGACAAATGCGCCAGCCAGTCCGATCACGGTATCGCTGGCCCAGTCCAGGCCCAGATACAGTCGGCACAGGGCAATCAGGCTGACGCCGGCGACCGTCGCCGAATAGTAGTAAGACCGAATAGCCTCTGAGCTGCGGGCCGCGACTATTCGTCCGAACAGGCCATAGATTGTGGCGCAGAGCACCAGGTCCTGACCACCGCCGGTCGCGAGTACGGGGGCAAAGGCATGACCATGGAAGAACGCGAGCGGCGCCGGGATAGCGAGCAGCCATCCCAGCAGCACCGTGGCGAGCGCCGAGAACAGCACGGCTACCAGCCAGTGGCCGGCCGCTCGCCAGTTGCCCATTGCCGACAGCACGATGAAGATCACCCCGGCGAACGGCAGATAGATCAACGGCGCCCCGAGTTCAGCCACCATCCGGGCAAAACCGTCGGCGAGCGGGGTATGCAGGCTTTGCAGCAGATAGAAGGCGATGGCATCGAAGCGGGTCGGATAGCGGTTGCCGTCCCAGCCCCAGAGCAACAGGTAGAGTACGGCGATCACCGCCATCAGCAGCGTGGCAGCTACCGCAAGCGCGGGAATCTCTGGCTGGCGCGGATCCGCAAGCGCGGGGCCCAGCAGCCCGAGCCGCCGATGATGTCGGCTCCATGCCAGCAATTGTTCGGCATAGCGCCGCCCGATTGCCTGTCCTGCCGCGATCAGAAAACGGGCGGTGGCCATCAATGCCCAGACGATGGCCGCACCGCCGATCAGTAGAATCGCCAGCCGAGTAACGACCTGTGCCGCCAGGTCCAGTGACGCCCCGAGTACCACCCCCGGCAGGATATACAACGGCGCCCAGATGGCGGTGGCAATGATGTCCATGATCACGAAGCGCGTCACGGACAGGCCGGCGGCACCGGCGACAGTCGGCATGATTGGCCGTAGCGCACCGATCAGCCGGCCGAGAATGATGCCCTTGCCGCCGTGCCGGGCGAAAAACGCCTCACCCCGGGCGACGCCGCCGGGGATACGCGACAACCCCGGCAGGGCATGGAGCCGGCCACGATAGAGCCGGCCCAGCATGTAGCTGCCGCCGTCGCCGATGAAGGTGCCGATGATCGCGGCCGCGAAGGTGGCCGTCATCGACATGGCATCGCCGCCGATCAGGGCGCCGAAGGTGAACATGAAGATCGCGCCCGGAATCAGCAGGCCGAACAGGAAGATCGACTCCGCGACGGCGACCGCGAACACGACGCTGATCGCCGCGTTTGGATGCGCCGCGATCCAGGCCAGGATATCGGCGATCACGCCGTGTTCCATCGCTGCTCGGTCCGGTCAGGCCTGGGCGACTGCCGCGAACGCCTTGTCGGCCGCCGCCAGCGTACGTTCGATGGCTTCGTCGTCGTGGGCCCGCGAGATGAACGCGGCCTCGAAGGCCGCCGGGGCGAGATAGACACCGTTGTCCAGCATGCCGTGGAAGAAACGCGAAAAACCGTCGATATCGCAGGCCGCCACATCATCGAAGCGTTCGACGCGCGGCTGGTCGGTAAAGAACATGCCGAACATGGCGCCGGCCGCCTGGGTCAGGAACGGCACGCCGTGGCGCGTCGCGTGTTCGGCCAGGCCTTTTCGCAGCGTGGCCAGTTTCGGCGCGATGGCCCGGTGCACGCTGCCATCGGCGAGCTGTGACAGCGTGGCGATGCCGGCAGCCATGCCCAGCGGATGGCCTGATAAGGTGCCGGCCTGGTAAACTGGGCCAGTGGGTGCCAGCGTTTCCATCACCTGTCTGGAAGCGCCGACCGCACCCACCGGCATGCCGCCGCCCACGATCTTGCCCAGCGCAGTCACATCGGGCGTGACGCCGAACAAGGCCTGAGCACAGCCCGGATGTACGCGGAAACCGGTCATCACCTCATCGAAAACGAGCAGCGTGCCATGCGCGTCGCACAGACTGCGCAGGCCTTCGAGAAAACCTTCCACAGGCGGGATACAGTTCATGTTGCCCGCGACCGGCTCGACCATGACGCAGGCAATGTCGTCGCCGTGGGCCGCAAACGCCTCGGCCACCGAATCGAGATCGTTGTAGGTTGCTACCAGGGTGTCGGCGACCACTGCCTCGGGGATGCCGGGCGAGCCGGGGATGCCGAGCGTCAAAGGGCCCGAGCCGGCATTCACCAGCAGTGCGTCGACGTGGCCGTGATAGTTGCCGGCGAACTTGATGACTTTCTTGCGCCCGGTATAGCCACGAGCCAGGCGCAGGGCAGTCATTGCGGCTTCGGTGCCGGAGTTGACCATGCGCACCGATTCGATCGAGCCCACCATGTCACAGATCAATTCTGCCAGCTCGACCTCGAGCCCGGTCGGCGCGCCGAAGGATAAGCCCTTGGCTGCCTGCTTCTGGATCGCCTCAATCACCTGTGGATCGGCATGGCCGAGGATCATCGGCCCGTACGAGCCGACGTAGTCGACGTATTCGTTGCCGTCGACATCGATGATATAAGCGCCTTTGGCACGATCGATGAACGCGGGCGCGCCGCCGCCCACCCCGTTGAAGGCACGGGCCGGTGAATTCACACCGCCCGGGATAGTGCGCTGCGCACGCTCAAACAGTTCGATTGAGCGCGGTCCGGGGCGGGCATGCGACGAACTCATGGATAGACTCCGAAAGACGATGGACAGAGCGACATTCTACGAGCTGTGAGCAAACAGTGCCGCCAGTTCGCGCGTGGCCTGTTGCGGATCATCGGCGTTAAACACGCCGGCCGCCACCGCGATCATGTCGGCGCCGGCGGCGATCACTTGGGCCGCATTGGTCTGGTTGATGCCACCGATAGCGATCACCGGTACGTTCAGCACCCGTGCTTCAGTCAGCACGCCGAGTTCCGCGGGTGCTGCGTCGGGCTTGGTGATCGAGATAAAAAAACGACCGAAACTGACATAGCTGGCGTCGTCGGCGACTGCCGCGCATGCACTCTCGAGAGACCCGCTGCAGCTGACACCGATGATGGCCTTTGGCCCGAGCGCGGCGCGCGCCGACCGTACGCTGGGGTCACTCTGGCCCAGGTGGACGCCGTCAGCCTGGCTGTCGGCCGCCAGCTGCCAGTCGTCGTTGATGATCAGCCGGACATCGAACGTTCGGGTCAGTCGACGCAGCGCTGCGATCAGATCACGGTCCGGGGCCTGTGGGCGCTTGTCGCGATACTGCAGCCAGCGCATGCCGCCAGTCAGTGCCGCTTCGACGCGCTCTAGACAGTCGTCGGGCAGGGTGCCGCGATCGTAGATTCCGTAAACACCGCGTTTCAATGTCATCTCTCAGGCCCTTGCAAGGAGCGATCGGCAAGTGCGTAAAGCCGATTCGGAATAGCCTGGCCGCCGCCGGCTTTAAACGCCGAGGCCAGCGCATTGGCGGTGAATTGCTGGGCGTTTTGCAATGCATCGTCCAATGGCTCATCGAGTGCCAGGCGGGCTGCGATAGCGCTGGCCAGCGTGCACCCCGAGCCGTGGAATATGCCCGGTAGACGCGGCCACTCAAACCGTTTAACCGGCGCGCCGTCGCGATACAGGCGATTGACGACGGTTCGGTCGTCTTCGTCACCGCCGGTGATCAGCACCGCACAGCCGTAGGCGGCCAGCACAGCGCCGCAGTCGTCGATCGATGACGCGTCCGGGCATAGGCGGCGTGCCTCAACGGCATTCGGTGTAATGACGCGGGCATGCTGGAATAACTGATCGCGCAGCGCTACCCCGACCGCATCCTCGGCCAGCCGGCCACCACCAGCGGCGACCAATACCGGATCGACCACCAGCGGCAGATCCGGTAAGGCGCGGCTCAGTGCGACGATCCGTTCTACCTGGCCCGCGCTGGCGACCACGCCGGTCTTGGCCGCGGCCAGGTCCATGTCCTGACAAAGCGTATCGATGCAGGCGCTGAAGAATGCATCGTCGACCGGCATTGCATCGTGCACGTTGGCCGTGTCCTGCCGAGTCAGCAGGGTCGTGACGGTCGCCGCATGGCCGCTGTTAGCCGCGATCGATTCAATATCGGCCTGCAAACCGGCGCCGCCGCTGGGGTCGTGGCCGGCCAACACGAGAACATTGGGTCGTTTCATGAAGTGAATCCTAGCATCGCAACGCTGTTTGGTTATTGTTGTGCACAACGCTGATGCGCTGTATTGCCATATCCATGGAAATTTTTTGAGCCTCTTGTCTGATATCGACGAGGTTTCTCAAGCTATTGAATCATATGCATTGAGTCGGGGTGGTTACAAAATCGCCGGTTTGTCGAAATGACTGATCTCACGCCTTCTATCGGCGTTCGGACGATTACTTTCCACAAACTTATCCACAGCTTTTGTGAATGGTCTGGCAATCGCTTGTTGCGTCAGTGGCTTAGCGCCGATGATACGCGTCGAGAGTGCCCGCGTGAGAGTGCGTGCCTCATGTCAAGCCCGTTGTGAATACTCCAAAGGTTTGATACGCGAACGGTTCCCCGTCTATATGCGGCGCATACGACTGTCTGCAACAGACCCAGCCGTATTGATGAGACCTTCGGCAAAGCCTGTTGTCGGTCGGCGCGCGGCTACCTGTGGATTAGGGATTGTGCGTCGCCTGGGCTATCCGGTGAACCGTTGAGTCGATACGGCCGTCGCGACGTAACACAAGCCGTCGATAGCCGGGATCTGCGTTTGGATCCTCGGCGAAACCGGTCGCGCCTGGTAAAAACTGGCGCATGGTCGACGGCGTCGACCAGGCCGGAATACCGGCGAAGTACGCCTGTGCCGCTTGATGGACATGGCCACAGATCAGGCCGCGGACCTGAGGAGCGCCTTCCAGCGTTTGCCACAGCGCGTCGGCCTGCAGCAGGCCGATGGCATCGAGCCATGCGCTGCCTAGCCGCCAGGGCGGATGATGCAGCGCGATCAGCGCAAGCCGCTGATCGTCGGCCAACGCCTGAGTGAGCCGAGTCATGTCTGCCGGGTCCGGCTTGCCGGCGGCGCTGTCGTTCATGTGCGTGTTGATTGCGATCAGTTGCCAGTCGCCAAACAGCAGGCGGCCATGAACGACGACATCGGGCATGCACTGTGCCATCAGCGTCGGGTTGTCATGGTTGCCGGCCATGGCAAGCACAGGCAGGCCGATAGCCGCCAGCTGTCTGCCCAGTCGTCGATAGCCGGCCTCGCTTTCGTCGTGCACCAGGTCACCGCCAAGCACCAGGGCGTCGGCTGCTGGATAATCTGTCAATGCCGCATGCAGCACGAGATCGAAGGCCTGTTGTACGCGCCAGCCGTGCAGGCACGCGCCGGGATCAGCGAGCAGGTGAGGGTCGGTGATGTGGATGACAGACAGGTCACGGCTCATGCAAACGTCCTTCGTTATGCTTTCAGCACAGCTGCCCCCTGTTGCCGATAGGCGATACCGGTTGGCCGGCGGCCGACAAGGCGACGGTTTGTGGCAGAGTAGGCCATGGCCCATGGGACTCCCTTGATCGTTTTCATCATGACCACGCATCGCCATCTGGCAAGCCCAACCGTGCGGCCGGTTCGTCGGCCTTGCTGCGATGACAGCAACCCGGCAGACGGCCGTGAATGACGATAGCTCGGATCGCAGGCCGCGAATTGGCGATTTGAGTGCTGCCGAACGCAATCGGGAACCGATCTTCGACGCACTGGCACCGTGGCTCGTCAGCGTCCAGGCGCTGCTCGAGATTGGCTCAGGAGACGCCACGCATGCGCGCTTTGCGGCCCAACGCTTTCCGCATCTGCGCTGGCAGGCCAGCGAGGCGCCTGGCCATTACCGACGCCTGGTGGCGGCACTGGCCGACACCGAGGCGTTGCCATTGCCGATTGCGCTTGACGTGCGTGGCCCCTGGCCATCAGATCGTTTCGATGCGATATATGCCGCGAACGTGGCGCACATCATGGATTGGCCGGCAGTCTGCGCAATGCTGGCGGGCGCGGGCCGTTGTCTGAGTCCTGATGGCCTGCTTTGTCTCTACGGCCCGTTCATCGAGGATGATGTGCCGTTGGGCGAAGGGAACAGCGGCTTCGACCAGGCCTTGCGTCGGCGCGATGCGTCGATGGGCCTCCGGCGATTGGCAGCACTTGACAGCCAGGCCGCCGAGGCCGGCCTGAGATTGGTCGCACGGCTCCGAATGCCGTCGGATAATCGCTTGTTGATCTGGCAACGCTGCGGCGCAAACGCTTGATCCAGCGCCGCTCAGTTTACGCGTGCCTCGGTGTTCCCCTTGTTGAAGCCCTCGATGTTCGCGGCCACCCCGTCGAGCATGCGCTGACGGGCGCCGCGACTCGCCCAGGCAGTGTGCGGCGTTACAATCAAATTGGGAATATCGGCGCAAAGCAGGGGGTGGTCGGGTGCCGGAGGTTCCCCGTCGAGCACGTCGATCGCTGCGCCCGCAATATCGCCTGCCTTGAGTGCAGCGACCAGCGCCTCGCTATCGACAATAGCGCCACGTGCCGTATTGATGAGGATGGCACTGTCTTTCATTCGCGCGAGCGCGTCGTGGTCGATCAGATCACGCGTCTGCTCGGTCAACGGACAGTGCAGGCTGATGAAATCGGCGCGGACCAGCATGTCATCGAACGCGACGCGACCCGAGCGAATCGAGTCGGCGCCCGGTCGTTCGGATATCAGCACGGTCATGCCGAATGCCTGGGCCAGGCGTGCCACCGCGGCACCGAGCGTGCCATAGCCCAGAAGGCCCAGTGTCTGGCCGTCGAGTTCATGGATCGGAAAATCGAGCAGGCAGAAGAAATCCGAGGTCGCCCAGTCGCCGCGTTTGACCGACGCGTCGTAATCGGCCCAGCGCGTGGCAAATCCAAGCATCATTGCCAGAACGTGCTGAGAGACCGCTGATGTCGCATAGCCGGTCACGTTGATGACGGGGATATGGCGTTTCGCAGCGGCCTCCACGTCGACGTTGTCGACGCCGGTCGCCGCTATACAGATAAGCGCCAGCTCATCGGCGTTCGCGATCGCCTCGGCGTCAAGAACGACCTTGTTGGTCACCACGACATGTTTGCCTGCAATCCGTTCCTGCACCTGATCGGGGGCACTCTGGTGGTGCCATGTCCAATGATCGACGCATGCCTCAAGGCGGCGCCAGTTGAGATTGTCGCCGACCGAACCGGCATCGAGAAAACACCCTTGCATGAAACCTCCCCGCGCGACGCGGTGTGCTGCAACGAATTGATGAATCGAAAAGAGACTGTAGCTGACATATAATCAGTCGCAGGCCCAACAGGCTGGCATAACGAACAACGCTGTTGAGTCTACGTCCGAAGTTTAAGGTATGCTGGAATGTCGGAAACCCACTTAATTTATACGCCGATCCATCCCGGAGCACCGCGCTGATCATGAAACGCAGGGCCGAACAGACCGATCCTTCACTGGGGAACCATCTCCCGGCTACTTGTCCGTCCGTCGAGGCACTGGAATACGAGATCGCTTTCCTGGTGCGGCGTCTCGAGGCCGCACGCCGCAAGTTCCATTTCGGTCTGGAGCGAGCACATTATCTGTTGCTGATCCTACTGGAGCGCAATGACCGCCAGTCCGTCGGCGCGCTCGCCGAGCAGGTCAACCTGGATGCTTCGACGGTCACGCGCCAGGTGGCGGCGATGAAGACCGCCGGTCTGGTGGACAAGCATGACAACCCCGATGACCGGCGCGGCGGATTCGTGACCATTACCGAAGCAGGCCGCGATGCGGCGGCCGAGGTACGTGAGCGCCGGCTGACTCGTATCGAAAGAGGATTCAGTAATTGGACAGAAGAGGAACGGCGAGAATTTGCCAAGCTCACCGCGCGTTATAACGACAGCTTGCGAGACATGCTGAACGAGGAATGACGCGCCAAATCGGTCGATTTTCTCATGAACTGTGCTTGAACCGAGACAGCCGCGCCGTATGTCGGTACAGATGAGCCACTGGTGGCCGACGGTGTCTGGGTTATTTATGGGCATCCATCGGCAGGTTCAGATCGGCCCAGATCGACGCGGTCGGCTCTGCCTTGTTCAAGGCATAGAAGTGCAGGCCCGGCGCGCCGCCGGCCAGCAGCTGCTCGGCCAGCCGGGTGACAACCTCTTGGCCAAATGCCCTGACCGAGTCGACGTCGTCGCCGTAGCTCTCCATCTTCTGCCGGATCCAGCGCGGAATATCGGCGCCGCACATGGCCGAGAACCGTGAGATCTGGCCGAAATCGTTAATCGGCATGATGCCGGGTACGACAGGGATATCCACGCCTCGGGCGCTGATTTCTTGCATGAAATTGAAATAGGCGTCTGCGTTGTAGAAATATTGCGTAATCGCCGAATCTGCGCCGGCCGCAACCTTCTGTACGAAATGATCGATATCAGCGGCCGCTGACGATGCCTGCGGATGAAACTCTGGATAAGCGCCGACTTCCAGATGAAAATCCGAACCGTGTCGTTCCTTGATGAACGCTACCAGTTCGCTGGCGTAGTGAAACGCGCCCGGCTTGTCCATGCCGTCTGGCAGATCGCCTCGCAGCGCAACGATACGCGTCACCCCAGCTGCCTTGTAGCTATCCAGCAGTTCGCCGATCGATTTGCGTGTGCCTTCGATACAGGACAGATGCGGTGCGGCGGGCAAGCCCGTATCGCGCATGCAACGCGCTACCGTCTCCAACGTGCCGGAGCGCGTCGTGCCACCGGCGCCGAAGGTGACCGAGAAAAACGCTGGATTCAGCGTGGCCAGCCGCGCGATCGCCTTGTCCTGGCGCGCCTGACCCTTGGGGCCCTTGGGCGGAAACAGTTCGATCGAAAAAGCATGGTCGGAAGGGCTGTTCATTATCTTGTCCGGACAGAGGTCGAGTAACGTTCGCGATGGGTCTGTATCTCGCTTTGGGCCTGTCGCGCATAAAAAACCCGGCTCACGAATCACGCAAGCCGGGCTGTTGGGGCCTTTTATTACAATCGATGCATCACGCGACCATCAATAGCGGTAATGATCCGGCTTGTACGGGCCCTCGATCGGCACGCCGAGATAATCAGACTGTTCCTGGGTGAGCTTGGTCAGCTTGGCATTGACGCGCGCCAGATGCAGGGCAGCGACCTTCTCGTCTAGATGCTTGGGCAACACGTAGACGTCGTTTTCGTATTGATCGCCCTTGGTCCAGAGTTCGATCTGGGCCAGCACCTGGTTGGTGAACGAGTTGGACATTACGTAGCTGGGATGGCCGGTGGCACAGCCCAGATTCACCAGCCGGCCCTCGGCCAGCAGGATGATCTTCTTGCCGTCGGGGAAGGTGATGTGATCTACCTGCGGCTTGATCTCTTCCCACTCATAGTCTTCCAGCGAGGCGACGTCGATTTCGTTGTCGAAGTGCCCGATGTTGCAGACGATGGCTTCGTTCTTCATGCGCAACAGGTGATCGTGATTGAGCACGTGATAGTTGCCAGTGGCGGTGACGAAGATATCGGCTTGCTCGACGACGCCCGGATCTTCCAGATCGACCACGCGCAGGCCTTCCATGGCGGCCTGCAGGGCATTGATCGGATCGACCTCGGTCACGCACACCGTGGCACCCAGGCCGCGCAGCGACTGCACGCTGCCCTTGCCGACGTCGCCGTAGCCACAGACCACGGCGACCTTGCCGGCGATCATCACGTCGGTAGCACGCTTGATGCCGTCGACCAGGGACTCACGACAGCCGTAGAGATTGTCGAACTTGGACTTGGTGACCGAGTCGTTGACGTTGATGGCGGGGAAGGTCAGCAGGCCTTTCTTGACCATCTGATACAGGCGATGCACGCCCGTGGTGGTTTCCTCGGTGACGCCGGTGATCGACTTGCCCAGCTTGGTGTAGAAGTCCGGCTGTTCGGCGAGTCGCTGCTTCATCACCTTGAACAGCGCGCGCTCCTCGCCCGAGGTCGGATTATCCAGCAGCGACGGATCCTCGGTGGCTTTTACGCCGAAGGTGGCCAGCGTAGTCGCATCACCGCCGTCGTCCAGGATCAGATTCGGCAGGCCGCCGTCGTGCCAGTCCATGATGGCATGGATGTACTGCCAGTATTCCTCAGCCGTCTCGCCCTTGTAGGCAAACACCGGAATCCCTTTCTCTACCAGCGCAGCGGCAGCATGATCCTGGGTGGAGAATACGTTGCAGGAGGCCCAGCGCACGTCCGCGCCCAGTGCGATCAGCGTCTCGACCAGCACGCCGGTCTGGATGGTCATATGGATAGCGCCAGCGATGCGTGCGCCCTTGAGCGGCTGGCTGTCGCCGAATTCCTTGCGCAGGGCCACCAGGCCCGGCATTTCGGTTTCGGCGATATCGAGTTCGCGACGGCCCCAGGGTGCGAGGCTGATGTCGGCGATCTTGTAGTCCTGATTCAATTGTTCGGCAGTGGCACTCATGGGCGCGTTGCTCCTGAAATTCGAATGAACCGCACGACATCGGTCATGCGGTGAGACGCGTTAGGCCTGAGATGGATCGGCCACGCGTTTTGTATCGTTGCCCGGATTGTCCTAGGCGGCCTGCAGGCCTGCATCCTCGGCCAGCGCTCGGGCCTTGTCGGTGCGCTCCCAGGGCAGATCGACGTCTTCTCGGCCGAAATGGCCGTAGGCCGCCGTCGGGCTGTAGATCGGTCGGGCCAGATCAAGCATATGCAGAATGCCGTACGGGCGCAGGTCGAAATGGTTGCGGATCAGCTGGGTCATCTTCTCGTCATTAACCTTGCCGGTGCCAAAGGTTTCGACCCAGATCGAGGTCGGCTCGGCCACACCAATGGCATACGACACCTGCACTTCGCATTTGTCGGCCAGGCCGGCGGCGACCACGTTCTTGGCGACATAACGCGCCGCATAGGCAGCCGAGCGATCGACCTTGGAAGGATCCTTGCCAGAGAATGCGCCGCCGCCGTGGCGTGCCATGCCGCCGTAGGTATCGACGATGATCTTGCGGCCGGTCAGGCCGGCGTCGCCCAACGGGCCGCCGGTCACAAAACGGCCGGTCGGATTGATATGAATCGTCGGGTTGTCGCTCAGCCAGTTGCCGATCACCGGCTTGATGATCTCTTCGCGAACCGCTTCCTGAATGGTAGCGTCGGAGACATCTTCATCGTGCTGGGTCGACAACACCACTGCGTCGATCGACGAGGGCTTGCCATTCTCGTAGCGAAAAGTCACCTGTGATTTTGCATCCGGGCGCAGCCAGGGCAGGCGTCCGGATTTCATCAGCTCTGCCTGACGACGTACCAATTGATGGGCATAGTTGATGGGAGCCGGCATGAGCACGTCGGTCTCGCGGCAGGCATAGCCGAACATCAGGCCCTGGTCGCCAGCGCCCTGTTCTTCCGGCGCTGCGCGTTCCACTCCCTGATTGATATCCGACGACTGCTGGCCCAGCGCGTCGATCACCGCACAGGTATCGGCGTCAAACCCCATGGCGGAGCTGGTATAGCCAATATTGCGCACGACTTCGCGAACAATCTGTTCGTTATTCACTGTGGCATCGGACTTGATCTCACCGAAAACCATGACCATCCCGGTCTTGGTCGCCGTCTCGCAGGCAACCTTGGCACTCGGATCCTGGGCCAGATGCGCATCAAGGATGGCGTCCGACACCTGGTCGCACAGTTTGTCGGGATGACCGGCCGAGACCGACTCGGACGTAAACAGGTAGTGGCTCATAATCAATATCTCTCTATCCGGATAGGCGGATATTAGTACAGTGAGGGCATCCGCTGCAAAGAAAATCTCCAACGACGTCCTGGCGTCCGTCAGACGATCAGCTGCACGGCTCCCGTTGACGGCTCATATAGGCGCGGTTTCAGGCCTCGTCGGTGAGTGTGCTGGCCGGGATCGCTGTGTTGCGAGTCGCGCGCGATCGAAACCCATGCGGCTGCGAGCGCGCCGGTTGGGTAGGCCGAAGCAACTCGCTAGACTGTGAGCATCTGTTCCACGCATGAGTTTGCTATGTCACTTACCGATTCAACGATGATGCCTCTGGGTACCTCCGCACCCGACTTCGAGCTGCCGGATACGACCTCAGGCGAGAACCGAACGTTTGCCGATGTCGCCGGTGACCAGGGCACGCTCGTGATTTTCATCTGTAATCATTGTCCGTATGTGCTGCATATCGCCGATGAGATAGCCACGATTGCCGCGCAGTACGGGCCACAGGGCATCGGTTTCGTGGCGATTTCTTCGAACGATGTCAGCGAGCGGCCCGAGGATGGTCCGGATCACATGCGCGACTTCGCCGAGAAGTACCACTTCACGTTTCCGTATCTTTACGACGAAAGCCAGGCGGTGGCTAAATCCTACGACGCGGTCTGTACGCCCGACTTCTTTCTGTTCGACGCCGAAGGCCGCTGTGTCTATCGCGGCCAGTTCGACGAATCCCGGCCGCGGCGGGATGTGCCCGTTACCGGCGCTGATCTGCGGGCTTCACTGGATGCTCTGCTCGCCGGCGACATGATTCCCGAGGACGCCCAGGTGCCAAGCCAAGGCTGCAGCATCAAATGGAAGATGGCATGAACGGCAAGACGCCTGGCATGGTACTCGCCGTGGCTTCAATCCATGGTGAGCGTCTTCGGGCAAGAGAGGAATAGCCGTAGCCGCTGCTCCATCGTCGTACCCTGACCGCACGCGACGTGAAATCCGTCGGCTGGGTCGGCGCTAGGGCCTGTTGCCATTTCGTGCGAGCGCCGCGTTGGAGACCTCAAATCGTCTCAGGCAAGGCGCGAGTCGCCGGTCGTGGCGTGCCACGACCCAGACTTGCAACGCCGCCTGGGGCGATTTGAGGCCCAACCC
>JAQIBT010000142.1 GCA_027858915.1 Salinisphaera sp. | reverse complement strand
TTGGAAATCAGTTGCTTGACTTCCATTAGAGCACAATGCCCCGGGGTTTTATACTTCTGATATTCCGGGATTCCTAATTCAAATCAGCGCATTAGAGTTTCTGGACGGACACTAGATAGGTGCCGAGGAGAAATGTTGCTGAAGAACGCCGAGGCCCGACCAGTGATCGGGATGGATATGCGATAGCACGATGCGATTGACCGGCTTGTTGAGACTCTCGATGAAAGTGGCAAGGTCTTCTGCAATATTGGTTTAGAAAGCCGGCGTCGAAGACGACCAGCCCTTCCGACGTCTCGACAACCTGCGTATTCACGAAGAGGCTTTCCTCGGGTGCCAAATAGCTATGGATGACGACATCACGATAGGTCTTCGTGGTGACTTGACCGACTGTTTTTGTTGTCATTTTCTTTCTCCGATTGTCTGATTGATAACGCTTGAGTGTGCGCGGCCTGGAACGATCGGCAGAACCGGGACGACGGGTCAGAACCTGCCGCTCGCGTTCTTCTAGTCGATCTGAAGGGGGGGATCGCGCCCAAGTGCTCGACGAGTTCGCCACTGGCAGCGAAGGAGCCCGCAAGCTAAGAAACTGCGCGCTTATTGAGGCCACTTGTAATCGCCCTTGATCACCTTGGCACCAAGTTCGAGCCAAGAACGCTCCGGCAGATTCGGATAGATCGATTCCATCGCGGCGATCACGGCTTGTGCAGTGTTGGTCTTGTGGTTTTGAATCTCGAAGTTCTTTAAGTAATTCTCATCGAACTTGACCGCAGCCAGCCCGGGCTGGAGTGGCCCCAGATAATGGCCCGGCACCACGCGCAACGGCTTGAGCTCCTTGATGCTCCTGAGCGTAGCCAGCCACTGCCTGCGGGCCAGCGGGGTTTGCGTATCAGCCATCCAAACGTGGGTTCCACCAAATACCACCGCGCCGCCCACCACGGTCCGCAGTGACGGGATCCATACGTAGCTGCGTGCAGGCGTTGGCCCATTCAGACCTTCAATTTCCAGCGCATGGCCTTCCAGCATGATGCGATTACCATTGAGTACTCCCGGAAGCACTAGCTTGTGCGGCGCATTCTGCTGAAGGATCGGGCCCCAGTAAGCCAGCTTTCGATGCATCAGCTGTTTGATCGCAGCGACGGTGGGTGCGGTCGCGAAAATCCTGGTATTTGGAAAAGCGGTCTTTATGACGTTGAGGCCGAAGTAATAGTCTGGGTCGCTATGGCTGATGTACACCACCTTGAGATCTTTGCCGCTGGCCTTGATCTTTTTCACCAGCGCCTCGGCGTCGTTCCGCTGAAACTGCGTCAGTGATCGCGATAGCCATGGTCATGATCCTTGCTTTGGAAGAGATTTGGATTGGCTTCAGTCGAAACGAAAGCCGGCTATCGCAACGCCAAGCACGTGTTCGGAGTAGACGCGTCGGCCGGCGCCGGTAGCCGCCCCGGAGGCCACCATGAGCGGTAGCAGATGCTCAGCGCGAGGGTGTGAAAGTCGCGCAGCCGGCGCAGCTTCCCATTGTTCGAGGCGGGCATTACGCTGCGATGGCTCCAGTGAGAGCGTCTCGCCAAGCCACGCATCGAACGCCTCGGACGGCGCGGTAAATCCTGGGTCGCCAAAGCCTTGCAGGTTGTGAAAGCTCATCCCCGAGGCGATGATTGCGATGCCCTGATCGCGTAACGCCGATAGAGCGCGGCCGGCGCTCAGATGACGCGCCGGGTCGAGGGTGCGATCCACCGACATTTCAACCACGGGCACGTCGGCTGCCGGAAAGACCACCTTTAATGGGACGAAAACCCCATGATCGAAACCCCGGTTCGGGTCCAAGGCCATGTTCAGGCCAGCCGATTGCAGCAGCGACGCCGCACGGGCTGCAAGACTCGGATCGCCCGGCGCGTCGTAGCGCAGCTGATAGGTATGCGGCGGGAAACCGCCATAGTCTATGAACGCGCTGGAAGCGCGGCTTGGCGTCACGCTGGTGCATCGAACCACGCGCCGACTTACACTAAGCGAAGCGGGCGCGCGTTATCTCGATCGGGCCGAGCGGTTTCTCGATGATCTCAAAACCTCGGAAGCCGACGTCACGGCCCATTCAGTGGCCGTGTCAGGGCATTTGAGGGTGAGTGTTCCCTCGACTTTCGGCGTTCTGTATGTCGCCGATCTGGCGTCCGCGTTTCAAAGCCTGTATCCAGCCGTCACGATCGAGCTGGATTTGAACGATCGTTTTGTCGATCTGCTCCAAGAAGGCTGGGATACAGCCATCCGTATCGGCCGCCTAGCCGATAGCAGCCTGGTGGCCCGCAAGCTGGCCGATATGCGCCTGGTCGTCTGCGGCTCGCCTGAATATCTGTCGCGTCACGGTCTGCTCCGGACGCTGGACGACCTCGCCGAACATGATTGCCTGGGATATACGCTGACGCCCTCGACTGGCCCTACATATTGGAGCTTCGGCCGAAACGGCAGTAGCCAAGTTGCCATCCGGGGGTCGCTACATGCCAACAACGGCGAGGCGCTTATTCGTGCAGCTATCGCCGGCCAGGGCCTGGTCTACGGTCCGCGGTTTATCGCGGCGCCGGCGTTGGCAGACGGAACGCTCGTCTAGGTCGTGCTGGATGCCGCAGTCATGCAACTGGGGGCGATCTACGCCTTGACTCATTCCCGGCGCCTGCCCTCGGCGAAGACGCGCGCCTGGATCGATTTTCTGGTGGCACGGATCCCGGTCCTGGCAAAGGATTGGTAAGGCTAAGTGACCGATCGCAAATTTCGGCCAGGGAGGAAGACGTGATGACACGTAAAGTGGCCCGCTGATCTTCCCCACGATGGTGCCGGGTCGGCTTCCGCATCACTTTTTTCGAGGCGTACAGCGCTCTGATCTGAGCCGGCTGGACGGTGGAATTCTTCACCCATATCCGGGGGCGAAGGGAGGGAAGAGTGGTCGATCAGAGTGCGTATCTTTCCGTTTCGGGCACCGACGACAAGATCGCTGACCGCGATTTCGGTGGCTCTCACCACAGAGACAGACAAATCAGCGTTTTCCTGTCTGTCAGATATCCGCTCTAACAGGCGCCGCTGACCGTTGTTAGCCGTCGATTCACACGCCCGAGATTTTCTGCCCAAGATAGCGCTTGACGTCGGTCAGGAATTTTTCGGTAGGCAGAATCCACGCCACGCTGACATGCATCGTGTTGGCGGAGACCCGGGCCGCCCACACGATACGGGCGTCGTTGCTGATGATTTGGTCGCTGGGTGGTAAAACCAAATTGACAACGGCTCGGTGGGACGGCTCGGGTTCGGTATAGCGCATACGCTGGGCATCTACGGCAAGCCGGCCACCCGCTACACTTAAATCCTTAACCGTCGCATCCAGCAGGTCGCCTAGAAGCTCAACATACAGTTGAGCCGTAACCGGGTCATCCGAGGCGATCGGAATACGCTGCGTGGCCCGTTGTTGTGCACGATAGATGCGGCCGTTGAGGGCTACTTCATAAACCTGCTCTTGCGCATCGACACGCAACACCTGGCCATCGACCCAATGACGCGCACCGCCGTCCGACCAGTGCAATTTAACAGCGTCGCCGACCACGAATACCGGTCGTGAACGAGCACCGTCCTCGAGTTGCTTAAGCAGCAAGCGATTCGGGTCGCCGTCGATCTGATCGAACACAATCGCGCCGCGCTCGCGGGCACCTGCAGCATCAGACAGGCAGAGTCTGGGCGCCTTGCGCGCCATATTCTGTAAGACCCGGTGCGCCGTCGTCTGGGGCACCAGGTAGGCGTCACTGAATACATGGCCCGCTTCAGGTATCAACATGCGTGCCGCCGGCATCTGCGTAGGCGGGCCATCGGTGGTTACCGGCATTGGTGTGCCGCCGTCATCCATAGCTCAAGCATGGGGGGCAGATTACTACCGAAAGGGCCCGTCGAACAGGCCGAGATAGACCGACATTGGTCCAAGCCAGCTATTGCCAGAGAGCGTCCGTCCAGAAACAGCCTTTCTCGGCGTGGACGAGCCCCATCATCGCGCGCCGACGAGGCGCATGGGGATACGTGACTCGGCGCCAATCTGACCTGCCTGCTATGCGGAATGATATGCACTGGGTTTTCTTGCTAATCAGGCCACGTTTTGAAGGTGCGCGGCCTGCCGGCGGCGTCGGCCGCCGGCTTTGCTTTACCCCTGGTGCAATCGGCGTCGCGCACGAGTGCCCGGCTGAGTTGCCGCGCCATCGGGTCCCCGAGTGCTTCAGCGCGATGAACGGGCAAGGTGCACAATACCGCCGCGCCATCGCCCAGGGTTCGACGAGCGACAAGAGCCGCCCCCCGATGGATCCAGCCCATCACCATCCCGGCGCGGACGTCCTCCGCGAAATCGTCGCTCCGAAACCCCAGAAGCACGTGGTTCGGCATGACCGCGGCGAAGGCATTGCCGAGCATCGGCGGTCCCGCAATGTCGGCATAGGCGCCGGTTCGGCGCAGCCAGGAGAACCCGGAAGCCCAGTCCCCGCGCCACACCGAGCTTTCTCGGGAAACGACCGCGGCCCGTGGGAATTCCGGATAGACCGGTACGACACCGGGCGGCGAGGGGATGGCGTCGATATCATCCACGAGCAGCAGTAATCGCGCGCCACGCCGCACGAGCTCGATGAGCTGGTCATCCAGGCGGGTCGCCACCAGCACCTGCGCCTGATCTCGATCCTGGACAACGGGTATCTCCGCGTCCTCCAGCCACCGAGACAGACCGGGATTCGAATGCCAGACCGACGGCACCGGGGTGCCGCTTATGGGCTCTGGCATGACCGTCATTGATACTTCGTTCCGGGCCCGCGCATCGCCGGATGGGTCAACGACTGCCAGGTGAAGTCTTGCCTCGCCCGGCGGGCGAATCCCGGGAATGTCGATTTGTAGCTCGGTTAGTGCATGAGTGCCTCGGTACAGGGGCGGCAATGGCTGCTCGGAGGCTTCGGGTTGGTTGTCCCAGTGCCATCGCAGGCGCATGCCGTCGAGCGGTGAAGGGCCGTCGTGGGCGATGCCAAGCGCGACCGGGACGCACTCACCGGGCCGCACCGCGTGGCGGGCAAGCCTGGGCAGGAGCACCGTGGGGGCATTGACTGCAGCGAAACGGCCTGAGAAATCGCGCGGGTTCCGCGCCATGTCCATCAGGCCGTTGGCTTCCCAATGGGTGTCGGTAAGCTCGGTGACGACATAGCCGGCAATCGCAGGCTGTGCGCGCATGGACTCGATTTCGTATTTCAGTGCCTGGAACTGCTGCTCTTGGGTGGCGGCGACGAAGCGCTCGAGGGACCCGAATACGCGACCCAGGTGATACTGGTGGAATCGCGTCTCCATGGCGTGGGTCAGCATCACGCCCTCGCCCCAGTCGCTACCGGTGTCGAACCACCACGGCTCTCGCCCTGCGTGGTCGCGCAGAGCGTCGCGGCGAGGCAGCCCCCAGTTGCCGAACTCCGAGAGGATCAGCGGTTCGTCGCCGGCCGGCTCGGCGTCGTCGTGCGGGCTGAACAAAGGATAAGCGCGTTTGGCAAAAGCCGAGACGAAGCCGTCCCATTGGTCGCG
This sequence comes from Salinisphaera sp., assembly GCA_027858915.1. GTDB lineage: Bacteria > Pseudomonadota > Gammaproteobacteria > Nevskiales > Salinisphaeraceae > Salinisphaera. The sequence goes on along the minus strand of JAQIBT010000142.1, from coordinate 16,512 downwards.
TCGATCGGGGATGCCGCGGTAGAAATGGTAGTCGGCAATATCGGTCCGCAGGTGAAAGTTAGGCTCGCAGGGAGAGTTGTCGACGACCAGACGCGACCGGTCGAACGCCTTGGTCCGCTGGAATGCTCGCTTCAGCCACGCGCGTTGGGCGGGGTCTTGGGTCAGGTCAGTACCCCAGTCCTCGTTGACGATGGTCCAGGCGATGATCGACGGGTGGTGGTCGTCCCGGGTCATCATGCCTTCGAGGGTGGTCAGTCCCCGTTCGGCGGCGGCTTCGGACCACTGCCCCCAGTTTGGCATTTCGCACCAGAGCAACATCCCCAGGCGGTCCGCGATGTCGAGATAGCGCGGATCGGGCACCTTGATATGACAGCGCAGGCAGTTGAAGCCCATGGCTTTCGCCTTGCAGAACTGATCCTCGAGAAAGGCTTCGGACGGCGGTGTGCAGAGCGTGTCGAGGTAGTAATCCTGGTCGAGCGCACCGCGCAGCACGAACGGCTGCCCGTTCAGCATAAGCTCACCGCCCCTGGCAGCGATGCTGCGGAATCCCGTTTTACGGTGGACTGCATCGACCACCGTTCCGTTGCGAGTCAGTTCGACGCTGACGTCATAGAGCACCGGAGTGTCCGGCGACCAGAGCGCTGGGGAATCGACCGCGGTTTGCAGGTCGAATTCGTCTCCAGGCCCGGTACGCTCGCACCGCGCCACGGTCCTGCCATCCGCGCTGCGGACGATGAGCCGAAGCCGATCCTCCACCCCGGCCAGGCTACTGCCGTGTAGCACTACCCGGGCACGGCACACACCGACAACGTCCGTGCCGAGTCGCAAAGACTCGATCTGTCGTGCAGGGCGCGCCTCGATCCACAGCGATTGCCAGATGCCGCCGAGCGGTCCGTACCAGCTCTGCTTGCCGTGTGGAATGTCGGCGAAACTCGGGGTGCCGTCGAGTTGAGGCCGCTGTGAAGGCAGCTTCACCCGGATCTCAAGCAGGGCCTCCTCGCCAGGTGTCACGCGGCCGGTGAGATCGCAGGAAAAGGGCAGATAGCCTCCCTCGTGTCGCGCGACGAGCGCTCCGCTGACCAACACCTCTGTGAGGTAGTTCGATGCACCGACGCAGAGGTGAATCGACGCCCCGGTCCAGTCAGACGGAACTGTGACGCGGCGACGGTAGACACCGGTCCCGAAGCCGATTCTGAGCGCGGGGTACTGCCCCTGCCAGACGCCGGGAACCTGGATGTCGGACATCGGCTGACTGTCGCCGTCCTCCGTGAGGAACTCGAACGCCCAGGCGCCGTCGAGGCCGATCCGAGGCCGATGCGTACTGGTTAGGGCGGCGGCATGGTCGCCCAATGTCATCATGGTGGAACTCACGCGACTGGTCTCCTTGACGGACTCAGTGACGACCGGAAAGGATGGCGTCAACGCGCTTCTGCGCCGCCTTCAGCGCCGCGTCCTGGCTCTTGCCGGTGAGATAGGTCGCCTGCAGCTGTTGGTTGAGGGCGTCCTGGATGCCCGCCTGGGAGCGCGTTGCTCCGGGGATGCCGCGGGCTTCCTGGGTCGTGCTCAGGATGGCTTCGCGATGGGGCAGGTTGCGGAAGGCGTCACTCTTGAGAACCGACTCGCGCACCGGCAGGTGGCCCGTGTGCGACCAGGCCAGGTCATTGTCGTAGAAGTACTTCAGCAGCTTCGCTGCGGCGTCGCGCTGAGCGCCGGTGGCACCGCCCCGGGGCATCACCCAGCAGTGACCGTCTGCCCACACGGCGGGCTTGGAGTAGAGCGTCGGGAAGGTCGAGACGGCGTAGCTGCTCAGCGCACTGGCCTTGTTGGAGGCCTGCTGATCGTAGTCATTGATCACCCAGGTGCCGTTGATGATCACGCCACCCTTGCCATCGAGGAATGCCTGCTGCGCATCGGTATAGTTGTACTGAGCCGCCATGTAGCCCTTTTCGATGAGCTTGTTGATCAGGGAGAGCGCCTTGTGTGCGGCGGGGGAATCCAGGTTGGCGTGCTTCAGATCGGGGTCGATCAGGTGGCCGCCCTGTTGCCAGACCAGCGTCTCGAACAGCCGGGTCACCATGGGATCGATCGAGCCAGCGAGCAGAATGTAGGGCTTGCCCGTGGCCTGCTTGAATTGCTTGGCCTGCGCCATGAGTTGGTCGACGCTGCTCGGGATCTCGGGCTGACCGTCGTCGCCGACGAGGCCAGCTTTCTTGAGCAGGCCGGTGTTCATATGCCAGAGAATGGCGTGCAGATCGAAGGGCAGGGCGTAGATCTTGCCGTGGAAGGTCACGCTCTTGAGCGCCGCCGGCACGAAGTCCTTCGTGTTGATGCCGACCTTGGTGAACAGGCTGTTCAGGGGGGTGAGCAGGTGGCGGGTCTCATAGTCGGCCAGGTGGCTTCGGTGCATCACCGCAACCGCCGGTGGGTTACGGTTCATGAACGTGGCGTTCAGCCGGTTGTAGTAAGTGCCCCAGTCGACCGCCTGCGTCTTGACGGCGATGTCGCCCTTGTGCTCGGCGTTGAACTTGTTGGTCAGGACCTGGATGATCCCGCATTCGCCCACCGCCTTGTCGAGGTTGGTGACGTTGGCGTACTGATCGTTGCAGCTACCGAAAAAACGGAACAGCGTGATGTCGGTGGTAGCGAAGGCCGGAGCCGTAGCGGCCAGTCCCAGGGTTGCCGTGAGTGCCACGGCCAGCAGTCTTTTCATTTTCATGGGGTCTCTCTCCTCAGGTGCACGGGGGCGGGTGGCTCGCCCTTGCGGTTTTTATGTAAAAGCATCATTTGCCCGAGGACATGGCGATGCCCCGGACGATATAGCGCTGAAAGATGAGGTAGACGATCAGCACGGGCGCGCTGGCGAAGACGGCCGTAGCCATGAGGAAGCCCAGGCCCTCGGACTGAGCAAAGTTGCCCTGCAGGCTCGCCAGTCCCGTGGTGATGGTGTAGTGATTCTCCTGCGTGGCCGATACCAGGGGCCAGAGGTAGTCGTTCCAGGAGTAGAGGAACGTGAAAATCCCGAGCGTGGTCAGGGCCGGCCGTGCCAGCGGCAGCATCACCTTGAAGAAGATCGTCAGGCGGCTCGCGTTGTCCAGGATCGCCGCCTCCTCGAGTTCCTTCGGGACAGCCTTGAAGAACTGCATCATCAGGAACACGCCGAAGGGCACCGCCAGGCGCGGTGTGACCAGAGCGATGATCGTGTTGTTCATGTGCCAGCTTGCGAACATCGTATCCAGAGGGATGAATACGGCCTGTTCCGGCACGGTCAGGCCCGCGATGATGAAGATCAGCATGAAGCGCGCGCCGCGGAAGGGAATACGGGCCAGGGCGTAGCCTCCCAGCGACGAGAGGACCAGCGTGATGCTGGTCATCAGCACGGCGACGCCGACGCTGTTGAGAAACCAGCGCGTGACCTTGGCCGTGTCGAAGATCTGGATGAAGTTGTCCAGCGTGAACGGCACGGGCAGCAGCCCCGCCGTGGTATGCATCAGCACCTCGTTGGGCTTCAGCGACATCGCCAATACCCAAAGCATCGGAACGAGCCAGAGGAACGCGGCGACGGTGAGGACGACGAGGGTCACTATGCGTCCGGTGTCCGGACGGCGGTTGGTCGATTCGTTGCTCATCGGTTCAGTCCTCCTTCCGCGAGAAGTACAGCTGAGTCAGCGACGCCACGAGCATCACCACGAACAGCACCATGGCGCCGGTCGAGGCATAGCCGAGATGCCAGTCGCGGAATCCGTTTTCGTAGATGTACTGCACCAGCGACCGGGTCGACCCCGCGGGGCCACCCTTGGTCATCAGGAAGGGCTGACCGAATACCTGGAAGTGCAGAATGATCTCGATGAGGACGACAAGCACCGTGGTCCGATGGAGCGCGGGCCACGTGATATAGCGGAAAGTCGTCCAGCGGCTGGCGTTGTCGAGTTTCGCCGCCTCGTAGAGGTCACCCGGAATCTGCTGGAGTCCGGCGGTGAATAGCATCAGCGGCAGTCCGAGACTCCACCACACCGTGGCGATCACAAGCGCGAGCATGGCGAGGTGCTGGTCGTTCAGCCAGTCCAGCGGCGGAATTCCGACGGTGCCAAGCGCCTGCGCGAGGATGCCCTGACTCGGGCTCAGCACCATCTGCCAGATCAGGGTGACCACCGTGACCGAGACGATGCTGGAGGAGAAGAAAATGGCACGAAACACCGCGTTGGTCCGCGTCGGCCGGCTCAGTGCCAGGGCGAGCGCCAGGGCGAGAGCCGTCGTAATCGGCACGGTGAGCACGACGAAGTAGAACGTGTTGGTCAGGGCGTTCCAGAACGCCGGGTCGGACAGCATGTCGCTGTAGTTCTGCAGGCCGACCCAGCCGAGCGGGCCGGCCAGCAGGTCCCATTGATGCAGGCTCAGGTAAAACCCGCGGAACAGCGGGTAGATCAGAAAGACCGCATACACGATCAAAAACGGCGCCAGGAAGGCATACCCGGAAACCGTGTCCGGCGAAATACGCTGCCGACGAGGCGTCGTCTCGGCGGTCGCGTGGGCCGACCGGTTGGATGATTTGTCGATTGCCATGATGACCTCCTCGCGCTCAGGTGATAGCGGCGTCGCGCGACAGGATGGGGCACGCGTTGCCGTCTCCGTCGAACAGATGGCAAGTGGAGCCGCTGAAGGCGAGCTGGATGTTCTCTCCGGCCGTGTGCGCGGAACGCCCTTCGTCGCGGGCGATGACCACGGAGTCTTCGCCGAGGCGAATATGCAGCAGGGTCTGATCGCCCAGGTGTTCGACCACTTCCAGCGAGCCGGCGAGCGTGCCCTCATCCGCTGGCCGGACGTGCTCGGGTCGCAGGCCCACGGTGACGGTCTCGCCCGGGGATAGCCCCGAGCCGTCCCGCGGGACGTGCAGGCGCCCGCCGGCTGCCAGGTCGACCCAGACCCCGTCGGCGTCGTGATCGGTGACCGTGGCGGGAAGGAAGTTCATGCTGGGTGACCCGAGGAAACCGGCCACGAACAGGTTGCACGGGGATTCGTACAGGTCCGCCGGTGGGCCGGACTGTTCAATGCGTCCGTCGCGCAGCACCACCATCCGGTCGGCCAGGGTCATGGCTTCGACCTGATCGTGGGTCACGTAGATCATCGTCGCCTTCAGCTGCCGATGCAGCCGGGCCAGCTCGATACGCATCTGCACCCGGAGCTTGGCGTCGAGGTTCGACAGGGGCTCGTCGAAGAGGAACACCTTGGGCTTGCGGACAATGGCGCGTCCGATGGCGACGCGCTGCCGCTGCCCACCGGACATATCCTTGGGTCGTCGCTCCAGCAGCGGTTCGATCCGCAGTATCGCGGCGGCCTCGTCGACGCGCTGGCGGATCTCCGTTTTCGGCGTATTTACGTTCCGTAGGCCAAACGACATGTTCTCGCGCACCGTCATGTGCGGATAGAGCGCGTAGTTCTGGAACACCATGGCGACGCCCCGCTTGCCGGCCGGCACGTCGTTCACGCGCGTGTCGCCGATATGGACGTCACCGCCGCTGATCGGCTCGAGCCCGGCGATCATCCGCAGCAGGGTCGACTTGCCGCAGCCCGACGGACCGACGAACACCACGAACTCCCGTTCGCGGATATCGAGGTCGATGCCGTGCACGACCTGCTCGTCGCCGTAGCGCTTGATCACGCGACGCAGTGTGAGATCCGTCATCGGTTTGTCTCCTCCTTGGGGCGTTCTATGTCTCGTGCCCTTCAGGCTTTTAGTAATAAATATTGGCTAATTATTATTATCAAACTATCATCGTTATATTGCGTGGGCAATCATTCGTTCAGCCCATGCCTGACGACCGGTAGCAATGGAGGCCATGGCAAAGTCCAGAAACAAGGTCACAATGATGGATATCGCGCGAGAGGCGGGCGTCTCTCAGTCGACGGTGTCGTTCGTTGTGAACGGATCGACGAGCGTGCGCATCTCCGACGCGACCCGGCGTCGCGTACTGAAAGTCGTGGATGCTCTCGGTTATCGTCGTTTCAGCCACATGGCTGCAGAACACAAGGGTTCCCGGGTGATCGGATTTCTCGTCGATGAGATATCCACAAGTCCGTTCGCCGTGGCCTCGATGGATGGTGCCCGGGAAGTGGCCTGGGAGAATGACCGGGTGGTCCTGATTAGCAGCAGCGGCGGCGATCCGGAGCTGGAGCGCTGCGCTATCGACACCCTGCTCGCCTGCCGTCCGGAGGGTGTGGTGCTCGCCTCGATTCTGACCCGCGAGATCGAGCCGCCTGCCATGCTGAAGGACGTACCCACCGTGCTCCTGAACTGCTATGCGCCCGGCAAGGGGTTTCCCAGCGTCGTACCGGGCGAGGTGGCTGGCGGCCATGCGGCGACGCGCCACCTCATCAACGCAGGGCATCGGCGGATCGCCATCATCACTGGAGAACCCTGGATGGAGGCGGCGCGGGACCGGTTGAAGGGGTACCGCCAAGCGCTTGCTACCGTCGATTTCGCCACCGATCCCGAGCTGGTACGTGAGGGCAACTGGCTACCTAGCAGCGGCTACGAGCAGACCCGCATCCTGATGGCTCTGAGCGAACCGCCGACCGCCATCTTCTGTTCCAACGATTCGATGGCGATCGGCTGCTACGAGGCGTTGAAGGATCAGGGGTTGCGCGTGCCCGATGACGTCTCCGTCGTCGGATACGACGATCAGGAGGTAGCGAGGCACATGTATCCGCCGTTGACGACCGTGCTGCTGCCTCACGACGAGATGGGCCGGTGGGCCGTGGAAACGCTGATCACTCAGGCGGCGACCGGTCAGCGGCCACAGCTGCGCCAGCTAAAGATCGAATGCCCTTTGGTAGAGCGGTCCTCCGTCGCGACCATCGATCCGCCACGCGTGGAATCTAGCGAGCAACACTGCGCCGACGAAGAAACATGACATTGGAAGGCCTGATATGCCCTTGACGCTATATGAGAAGTCAGGGGGCTGCCTATGGCTGATAAATGACTTGAGGTGTTGGCGCGGTCGAATTCTTGTAATCGCCTGTTAGGCTTGGATTTGAGCGCTGTCGTTCGACCGTGCCCGAGTCGCTCTTGATTCCTACGTCTTAACAATCGATTGCACCATTATCTCGTCGGCGCAGTAGATTCGCCTTGAGCCCGACAAACCTCCTGGAGGAGCTATCCATGCGTGCTTTGCTCTGTAAAAAATTTGGCCCACCGGACTCGTTGACGGTCGAGGAAGTGGCCGCGCCCGAGATCATGCCCAGGCAGGTGCTGATCGACGTCTATGCTGCCGCGGTCAATTTTCCGGATTCGCTCATCATCGAAAACAAATATCAGACCAAACCGGATCTGCCGTTTTCGCCGGGCGGCGAACTGAGCGGCACGATTGCCGCCGTCGGCGCCGAGGTGGAGGGCTTTGACGAGGGCGACGAAGTGATTGCGTTTTCCGGCTACGGCGCGTTCGCCGAGCAGATCGCAATCGATGCGGCTCGCGTGATTCCGCGACCGGCCGGCATCGACCACGTCACGGCGGCGAGTTTCGTGATGACCTACGGCACCAGCTATCACGCGCTGGCCGACCGGGCGGCGCTGCGCGCTGGCGAAACGCTGTTGGTACTCGGTGCCGCCGGCGGCGTGGGCCTGGCCGCGGTCGAGATCGGCATGGCCTTGGGTGCGCACGTGATTGCGGCCGCGTCCAGCGACGACAAGTTGGCGGTATGCCGTGAGCACGGCGCCGACGAAACGCTGAACTACGCCGAGCAAGATCTCAAGGCCGCGATCAAGGAACGCACCGACGGGCGGGGCGTTGACGTGGTTTACGATCCGGTCGGTGGCGCGATGACCGAAGCCGCGCTGCGCGGCTGTGCCTGGCGTGGGCGACTGCTGGTGGTGGGGTTTGCCAGCGGCGAGATTCCGAAACCACCGCTGAATCTGGCGCTGCTCAAGGGCGTGTCGGTGGTTGGCGTGTTCTGGGGCAGTTTCGTTGAACGCGAACCCGAGCAAAATCAAAAACAGCTCGAAGCGTTGTTTCGGATGCTGGGCGCCGGCCAGCTGCGGCCGCATATTTCCGCAGTCTACGGGCTGGAACAGGGCGGCGAGGCGATCGCGGCGCTGGCTTCGCGCCAGTCGATCGGCAAGATTGTAATCAAACCGCGCGAAGCGCGTCTGTAACCTGAATGAGACATCAATGGCATTTTTCATGAAAGAGTGATGCTTAAGCGCCCCGACTTCGTTGCCGCAGACTGCGCGATTTGACAAGCAACGCTTAAAACGCCCTATGCTCGATGTCGCCGTTGGTTCAGGCCGGACGTCGCAACACAACGGCGTCGGCGAAACAGGAGCAGGGTATGTCAGAGCATTTCGATTTTGTGGTGGTGGGCGGCGGTTCGGCCGGCGCCATTATCGCCGCCCGCCTGACCGAGGATGCTGGCTGTCGGGTGGCGCTGATCGAGGCCGGCGAGCGCCCGCCGGCGGCGGAACTGTTGCCGGCCGCCTGTCCGACGCTCCAGCTCAACCCTGAGACGGACTGGATGTACACCGCCGATCCCGGCCACTGCGGGCTGGCGCTGGCCGAGCAACGCATGATGATGCCGCGAGGCAAGATGCTCGGCGGCTCGTCCGGCATCAACTACATGGCCTATGTCCGCGGCCATCCCGGTGATTTCGACGCCTGGTCGCAGGGCGGCGCTACTGGCTGGAGCTACCAGGAAGTACTGCCATACTTCAAGAAAAGCGAAGGTCTCGAGCCGAGCGACGAGATTACCGTCGACGCGGCGGCGCACAATACGGACGGCCCAGTGGGCGTGTCGGTACGTTCGCCCACCCTCATCGGCGCGCTCGAATTCGTGGAAGCCGCGCAAGCCGCGGGTATTCCAAAAGGCGATTATAACGGGCGCGATCGCGGCGGCGCGACGGGCGTAGTGTCGTTGTTTCAAACCACCACCCGCAAGGGCAAGCGCTCCAGCACCTATCGTGCGTTTCTGGAGGGGGAGACCGAGCAGCGCGTAAATCTGACTATCATCACCGGCGCCCAGGCGACGCGCGTGCTTCTGGACGGTGCGTCCGGCCAATCGGTGGCAACCGGCGTCGAGTACCGAACGGCCGATGGTCAGCTCCACAGCGTGTTCGCCGACAAGGAAGTGGTGGTGAGCGGCGGAGCCATTGGCTCGCCGCATCTGCTGCTCGTATCCGGTATCGGGCCGCGCGCCGAGCTTGAGAAGACCGGCGTGCCGTGCCGCGTCGATTCACCGCATGTCGGCAAGCATCTGAAGGATCATCTTCACGTCGCGCTGTTCTTCCCGGCGCCGGGCTGTGGCTTGCCGATGGCCGAGGTCGGCATGTCGCTGGGCCCGGACGCGCTGCGCGCGCCGGCCGGGCCGTTACCCGCGGATCCGCAGGACGATGCAGATATGTCCGACGATCTCAAGGCGCTGAAACAGGAGGCCGAACGTCGATTCAACGAATGGGCCACTGAAGGCCGCGGCCTGATTTCTTCGTCGCTATACGACGCCAGCGCCTGGTTTTCCACCGGCCTCGGCGATCACCACACCCACGACGCGCAGATGGCGGTTCTGGCCTGCGGCTACAACAGCGAGCTCTGGTCGACGTGTTTCCGGATCAATCCAGACGAATACTTCGACGACGCGGCCAAGCGGCTGGCTGCCGACGCCGAAAGCGTGGTGATCCTCGCCAACCCGGTGCAGCCCCACAGCGAAGGTGAAATCGTGCTCGAGAGCGCCGACGCGGGCGATCATCCGGATATTCGCATGAACTACTTCGACGATCCGCACGACATGCGGGTGATGCTGGCGATCCAGCGCCGGGCGCTGGATGTCGTGGCCCACTGGCCGTCGCATCGCACGCTCGGGTCACTGCTGGTCCCCCCGTTTCTGGCTCGTAAACATGATCATACCGAAGGCGATGTCCCGAGCGATGCGCTGCTCGAAGATATGGCTCGGCACTATTCATTCACTGTCTACCATCCTACGTCGACGTGCCGAATCGGCAGCGTCGTCGACCCAGAGCTGAAAGTGATGGGCGTGGACAAGCTGCGCGTAGCGGACGCAAGCGTGATGCCGAACGTAGTCAGCGGCAATACCAACGCTGCGTCGATGATGATTGGCGAGAAGGCGGCGGAAATGCTGGCCGTCGAATACGGTTTGCAGATCGCCGAGTTCGTGGGCGTGCGCGCGGCGCGTCCCGCATCGTCGGAAACGCGTTCGGAGATGGCGAGCTGAGCGCGATTCGCAAGTCTGACCAGAACAGGCATACAGCCCTGTCTAGTCGGGTGCGAACACACCAATGGCTGATCGGCCTTGACAGTGTCCGCGCATCTGCTGTCATACCATGCCCCATGTTTCATGCGCGACAGCGCGCCGCTCGCGGGGCGGGTTCTCCTAGGGCGCGCTTACGCGCTCTGCTAAACTAGCGCGCTGTTTGGACGGTGCAACTGGAGTTGCGGCCCATGATGACCACCAACGCGCTGCGCACGCGTTTCATCGAATTCTTTGAAGCCAACGGGCATCGGGCCGTTCCGTCGGCCAGCCTGGTGCCGGCCTCGGACCCGACGTTGTTGTTCATCAACGCCGGCATGGCCCCGTTCAAGGACGTGTTCCTGGGCGGCGAGAAACGCGACTACAACCGTGCGGTTTCCTCGCAGCGTTGCGTGCGCGCCGGCGGCAAGCACAACGATCTCGAGAACGTTGGCTATACCGCGCGCCACCATACGTTCTTCGAAATGCTGGGCAACTTCAGCTTTGGCGATTATTTCAAGCGCGATGCGATTCATTTCGCCTGGGATTTTCTGACGCGCGAACTTGAACTGCCGGCCGACAAGTTGTGGGTCACGGTATTCGAGGAAGACGCCGAGGCCGAGGCAATCTGGAAAGACGAGATCGGCGTATCGGCCGAGCGCGTGGCGCGTATCGGTGCCAAGGATAATTTCTGGCAGATGGGTGATACCGGCCCCTGTGGCCCCTGCTCGGAGATCTTCTACGATCATGGTCCGGAGATCGCAGGCGGGCCGCCCGGCACCCCGGACGAAGATGGCGATCGCTTCGTCGAGATCTGGAATCTGGTGTTCATGCAGTACGACCGTCAGAAAGACGGCGAACTGGTGCCGCTGCCCAAGCCATCGATCGATACCGGCATGGGCCTGGAGCGGATCGCTGCGGTCCTGCAGGGCACACACGACAACTACGGCATCGATGTCTTCCAGACCTTGATCGCAGCCGCGGCGAAAGCGGTTGGTATCGACGGCACGCCGGCGGCCGGCCAGCAGGCCTCGCTCAAGGTGGTAGCCGATCATATCCGCGCGACTGCATTCCTGATTGCGGACGGCGTGATGCCGGACAAGGAAGGGCGCGGCTATGTATTGCGCCGGATTATGCGGCGCGCGATTCGCCATGGCCACAAGCTCGGCGCCACGGGAACTTTCTTCTACCAGCTGGTTGCACCGTTGGTCGACTTGATGGGCGAGGCTTTTCCGGAGTTGGCCGAGGCTCAGCCGCAGATCGAACGGGTGATCGAGCAGGAAGAACAGCGGTTTTCCGAGACCCTGGCCAAAGGCATGAAGATTCTCGAAGACGCGATCGAGCGCATGGATTCCACCGAGATCCCCGGCGAGACAGTGTTCGAGCTCTACGATACCTACGGATTCCCGGTTGACCTGACCAACGATGTCGCCCGCGAGCGCGACCTCACGTTGGACAGTGCCGGTTTCGAACGCGAAATGAATGCACAGCGTGAGCGGGCACGCGCGGCCAGCCAGTTTGGCGCCGACTACAGCGCACGCGTAGATGTCGCCGAACCAACGAACTTCCTTGGCTATACGGAAAACCGGGCCGAGGCTCGTATTATCGCGCTGGTACAGAACGAAGCGCCGGTCGAGGCGCTCGCCGACGGCGAAGAAGGCGTTGTGGTGCTCGATCAGACCCCGTTCTATGGTGAATCCGGCGGCCAGATCGGCGATACCGGCGTGATCGAGGCCGACGGCCTGCGCTTCGTGGTCACCGACACGCAGAAACAGAAAGGCGTCTTTCTGCACTTTGGTCGGGTAGAGCAGGGAACCGTCACCGTCGGCATCGACGTGCGCGCGACCGTGGATATTGGTCGACGGCATGCGATCGAACTCAACCATACAGCGACTCATCTGTTGCACGCCGCGCTGCGTGACACGCTCGGCACCCATGTGCGCCAGAAAGGCTCGCTGGTCGCGCCTGATCGGCTGCGGTTCGATTTCTCGCATTTCGAGGCGGTCAGCGAACAGCAACTGGCGACTATCGAGGCCCAGGTCAACGAACAGGTCCGAGCCAATATCGAAGGCCAGTTCTACGAGCGCAGCTACGACGAGGCCGTAGCCGAAGGCGCGATGGCCCTGTTTGGCGAAAAATACGGCGATGTGGTGCGTGTCGTGCGCTTTGGCGATTATTCGGTCGAGCTTTGCGGCGGCACGCATGTGCCATCGACCGGCGCGCTTGGCTTTGTAAAGATCACCGAAGAGCGCGGCGTATCGGCCGGCAGCCGACGTCTGGAAGCGATCACTGGCGAGCACGCGCTGGCTTATGTTCAGGATGTGATCGACCGCCAGGCCCGCGTTGCCGCGCGGTTGAAAGCCGCACCCAGCGAACTGGAGGACCGGCTCGATCGCATGCTGGAACGCGTCTCGACGCTGGAAAAACAGCTGCAGGCCGCCAATCAGAAGATGGCAGCCAGCCAGGGCAGTGATCTGGCCGCGAGTGCCACCAAGATCGGGAGCGCCCGGCTGGTGGTCAAGCGCATGGACGGCGCCGATCGCAAGACGTTGCGGGACACGGTGGATGCGCTCAAGAGCAGTCTCGACAATGGGATTGTCGTTCTCGGCGCAGTCGAGGACGGCAAGGTCGCCTTGATTGCGGGCGTAGCGAAAAGCCAGAGCCACGCCGTGCCGGCAGGCGATCTGGTCAACTTTGTCGCGCAACAGGTCGGCGGCAAGGGCGGCGGCCGGCCTGATATGGCGCAGGCCGGCGGCAGCGATCCGGCTCTACTGGACGCGGCACTGGCCAGCGTCAACGAATGGGTAGCAGGCCGACTGGGATAGCATTCAATCAACAGATAAAGCAGCGGCCGCGTGTTGCTGCCTTCGACGAGGAAAAATAATTCCATGGCATTGATTGTCCAGAAATACGGCGGCTCGTCCGTCGGCACGGTCGACAAGATCAAGCGCATCGCCGACAAGATCAAGGGCTATCGCGACAAGGGGGACCAGGTAGTGGTCGTCGTGTCGGCAATGGGCGGCGAGACGGACCGGCTCACCGACCTGGCCAGCGAACTGTCGGGCAGGCCGCTCGCACGCGAGATGGATGTGCTGCTGTCGACCGGCGAGCAGGTCACGATTGCGTTGTTGTCGATGGCGCTGCAGCATGCCGGTGTCGATGCGCGTTCGTTCACCGGCTGGCAGATCCCGATTGTCTCCGATGATTTCCACTCCAAGGCCCGCATTGAGGAGATCAAACCCGATAATCTCAAGCGTGCCCTCGACGATGGCCAAGTCGCCGTCGTAGCCGGCTTTCAAGGCATCACCAGCGACGGCTCGATCTCGACGCTGGGCCGTGGCGGCTCGGATACCACCGCGGTAGCGCTGGCCGCCGCGTTGGGCGCTGCCGAGTGCCAGATCTACACCGACGTCGATGGCGTCTATACGACCGATCCGCGCGTGGTGCCAAACGCGCGTCGTCTCAACAAGATCACCTTCGAGGAAATGCTGGAAATGGCCAGCCTAGGCTCGAAGGTACTACAGATTCGCGCCGTGGAATTTGCCGGCAAGTACGGCGTCCCCTTGCGCGTGTTGTCCACCTTCGAGGAAGGCCCGGGCACGCTCATCACCCTGGAGGAATACGTGGAAGAACCGATCATCTCCGGCATCGCCTTTACCAAGGACGAGTCGCAGCTCACCGTGCTCGGCGTACCCGACCGGCCCGGCATTGCCTATGCGCTGCTGGGTCCCATCGGCGAGGCCAATATCGAAGTCGACATGATTCTGCAGAACGTGTCCGGAGATTCGTCGAGCGATTATACGCTCACCGATTTCACCTTCACCGTGCATAAGCGCGACTTCGAAACCGCCAAGGCGCTGCTTGAGAAAGCCAAGCCGGAAGTCGGTGCACGTGAGGTTACCGGTACGCCGGATGTCTGCAAGGTGTCGCTGGTCGGGGTTGGCATGCGTTCGCACGCCAATGTCGCCGCCCGCATGTTCAAGGTGCTGGCTCAGGAGAACATCAACATCCGCATGATCTCCACCACCGAGATCAAAATCTCGATCGTGGTCGAGGACAAGTATCTGGAACTGGCCGTACGTGCTCTGCACGACGAATTCGATCTTGACGAAGAACCAAAGAAGGTCGATTCCGAGCTGACGCCCACGGCGGAGCAGTAGGCAGCGGAATGCGCAGTATCCGCTGCCGGGTAGGCGAGGCCGTTCAGATCGGCGACGAAGTGCAGCTGATCGTCGAGGCCACCGGCGAGGATACAGTCTGGCTGGGTGTTCGGGCGCCGCGCGACGTGCAAGTGCGTGCGGTGTCCGGGCAACAGGACGATACGCTTGCGAACGGAAGCGATGCGATCAGTACCAGGGACAACTCATAAGAACAGCTGCCTGGCCACCGATCGCAGGCGTGTTGCCACAAAGGGTTTACCCACGACCGCCGAGTCGCTATCATTCGCGCTCTTGATTGATAGCTGATGCATTGCCAGTTCGACTCATTCGAACGCCGATGATTTCGTATCACAGACGTAAAGGCCTGGTTCGGGCTTTTGCGTTGATCAAGACAACCGATTTGTTCGGAGAGGTGGCCGAGTGGCTGAAGGCGCTCCCCTGCTAAGGGAGTAAGGGGTTTATAGCCTCTTCGAGGGTTCGAATCCCTCCCTCTCCGCCATTACATGCAGGTTGGATTGTCCAGTTTGAATTGTGGCAAAACGGTAGTCTTACAGCGTAAGTCCGTGTAAACTACGCCGCTCGCGTAGCCAGCGATAAAACGGCAAGACAAGTTAAAGGCGCCCGTAGCTCAGCTGGATAGAGCGTGCGGCTACGAACCGCAAGGTCGGGAGTTCGACTCTCTCCGGGCGCACCATAGTAAAAAAGACCAGAAGCCCATGGCTCCTGGTCTTTTTTTTGCGCGCGAACAAGGAATTAGCGTGGTTTGCTACCCCGTCGATTGGGAGATGAGTCTCCCGATAATCGACGCGTCTGGTGATTCATCCAGCACTCCGGGCCTTGTGCGGGCCAATCCAGGGCCTAGCTAAGTCGCGATGCTGTTCGACGGTGTGCAGGAACGACAGTGAGGTCACGGGCCCGCACGCGTAGTAAGTGAAGGCGCCTATTCGGGCACGCGCTGCAGCAACTCCTGAACTCCGCAATCGAAATACGCGCACAAACGATCAACATTATCCGTTCCGGTGTTGTAGCCGCGCTCGTTCGCGATTTTCGACAACGTCGCTCTATGGATTCCTGTTTCCTTGGCGACCTCGGCTAGCGTGATGACTCTAGCCTCCTGGAATTCTTTCTCGGCAAGTAACTCTTTAACCTTAAAACGAATCACAACTAACGCTCCATACGTCGCGCAAACACGACAAAAGGTGTTGACAAGCAGCATTCGGCGCGTATTATGTACATCTGATGTCGCGTTAAAGCGACGTAAAGAGACTAAACGCAACCGATGGAGCACAGTATGGACTACACCTACTTGACGACGGAAGCTCTGGCCGAGCGAATTCATTACGACGTTCGTACGATTCGCGACAGGCTCAAAGACTCAGTACTGATTGAGGGGAAGCATTACTTCCGACCTTTTGGCGGCCGAAAGATCCTGTACATATGGGAGACGATTGAGCGCGACATGCGACAGCCCGTGGTGGAGATTGATTCGGCGCCGATCGATACAGGTATCCACGCTTCGTCTAGTAATACCGACAAGCCTTCGGCCAATACGAACCCGGTCGCGTTCCGCGGCATTCCGATGGCCGGTGGGGGTATCTGCAATGGTTAATATCAGATGCCGGGACGATAGTGGCAAGCTTTTTTTCGACTTCAAATACCGAGGCACTCGGTGCCGCGAGTACACCGCGCTCGACGATACGAAGGCGAACCGTAAGCGAATGAAGTCGGTTGCCGAGAAGATGGATGCTGAGATAACTCTCGGTACATTCGAATATCGCCAGTACTTCCCAGATAGTAGGCGCGCTGACCGGTTCGAAAATACGGCGTCCGCTTCAAGCAACAAAGATTCAGTTGCCACGCCGACATTCCGTGATTTTGCGGCAACTTGGTGGCTCGAGAACGAGATCCGCTGGCGCCGCAATACGATACTCGGCAACCGTGCAGTGCTGAATCGCCATCTGCTGCCGGCGTTCGGTGATCGACCCATAGGCGAGATCACCAAGGCTGACGTGCTGGGTTTCCGGGCCGAGGTCGCAAAGTGCGCGGGCCGCTCCGGTAACGAGACACTGTCGCCAAAGACCATCAACAACCTGATGGGCATCCTCAACATGATCATGACGGAGGC
>JAQIBT010000167.1 GCA_027858915.1 Salinisphaera sp. | reverse complement strand
CGTCGATCGGGTCGCTATTGGCTAAAAAACAGCCCGTGTGCGAACGAGTTGCCAGAGCAATTGGCTGAGAATTAGAGTTATTGGGGCCGCAGCGCCGGTTTATGCAACATCTCGGCTAGGTCCAGGTAGACGATTTTCTCGCTGGCGACGCGTCCGGCTTTTCGTCATATCGAGTTGATTGCGCGCAAGCCCCAATAACCGCAGCTTCGTCCGGGGCCTGCGTGGATGTGCATGTATTGTGCCCCCGCCCTTTGTTTCGTCCAGCAGACGATGTTAGACAAATGCCGAATAGCTCTGATCTTCGCAGATCTGCAATATATGTCGCACATATGATTCTTATGTCGCCAGACGCAACCATGCGCTGACACACGCCTGCGCTGCCAGGCCGCCTATTCAGCGGCTTGAAAAGGTTCAGGAACTGCAGGCATTCAAGCGAGCGAGGTCTTTTGATGAGCCACAACGCAAATTATCGGACGCAGCGATCAGATGTTCGAGCCTGTCTGCGCCAACGCCATGGCTTCCTGCACCGCAACTGGGTGACCAACAGCGGGCTGGTCGAGAGCTTGCCCGCCCGCACTCACACGCCGCGTGGGGTCGACGATATTGGGATCGACGACATCAAGCCGGAGGCATCGGACACGGGCGGGCCGCTTTCGCACAAGCGAGATTATTGAATGACGGCGTCAGCAACCTATCCGAGCCTCAGGGACAAGCGCGTGTTCATCACCGGTGGCGGCAGCGGTATCGGGGCCGCGTTGACCGCGGCATTCACCCGTCAGCGAGCCAACGTACATTTTGTCGATATCGCCGAACCGGCCAGCCACATGCTGGTAGATTCATTGCGCCGCGAAGCGGTTGATCACCGCGTGTCTTTCACGAGCTGCGATATCCGTGACGTCGAGGCTCTTAGGGCCGCGATTCAGGATATCGAAGCCAAACACGGTGCGATCGACGTGCTTGTCAACAACGCAGCGAGCGACGAACGCCATAATTGGCGCGACGTAACTCCCGAGTTCTGGGACGAGCGTATGGCGCTCAATCTGCGCCCACAGTTCTTCGCGATTCAGGCTGTCGCCCCCGGAATGATCGCGGCCGGCGGCGGTTCAATCATCAATTTCGGCTCGATCAGCTGGAAGATCGCGCTCGGCGAAATGCCGGCATACGTCGCGGCCAAGGCGGCGATACACGGGCTCACCCGCACCATGGCGCGCGATCTGGGCACGTCGAATATTCGCGTGAACACCGTGATACCGGGTGCGGTCATGACCGAGCGACAGCTCGACAAATGGATATCACCCGACGACGAAAGACAGATCCAAACCAATCAATGCCTGAAGCAGCGTCTCCTGCCGGTTCACGTGGTGCCGACCGTGTTGTTTCTTGCAGCCGACGACAGCGCTCAGTGCACCGCTCAGGAATACGTGGTCGACGGCGGCTGGTGTTGACGGCGGTTGTCGGCTGATACGACTGCCTCGCTTTTGCGCCTTGTTTGACGAGATTTTGGGTCACAACGCGGGGCCGTATGAACTGGCAACACGCCCCAAGGGTTTTCGTGCAACCAAAGTCTCGATACCAAAACTCACAACATACGATATTGTATATTCAACATTTGAAGAACAACTCATTCATCGCTGTTGATCGCGCATTGGTGGGCGCGTACTCCCGCCCGATCATCATCTTGTGTTCTGAGTTGTCGCCCTGCGTCATGTGATCGACGCGACTGAAAGGATCAATACAATGGCTTACACCGCCGACAACTGGCCAATCGCGGCTGCGCTGCTGCAATTTCCCGGCATCGACGCCCAGGGTCAGCACATCAATGACGCCGATGCACAACAGTGGCGAAGCGTATTCGCCCAGGTGCATGACGCCGGCTTTCGCGACGTCGATCTGACGGACAGCTGGGTCAAGCCCGGCGATCTGTCGGCCGAGCGCCTGGATGAATTCAAGAAAACCGCGGCCGAGGTCGGGGTCGGCCTGCCGGCGATATCGGCTATTCGCCGCAGCGTGATCGATGCCGAGCACGGCGAGGATAATCTGGCCTACAGCCATCGCACCCTCGAAGCAGCTGCCGCACTGGGCTGCAAGGTCGTCTCCTTCGGGCTCCATCAAGCGCTGACCGCGGAACAGAAGAAACAGCTGTGGTTCTGGACGGTCAAAGGACATCAGGATCCGGCCAACGACCGCGCGACCTGGAATCTGGCGGTCGAGCGCCTGCGCGAGCTCGGGCGGCATGCCGAGGAGCTGGGCGTTCTGGTCTCGCTGGAGATGTACGAAGACACCTATCTGGGCACAGCCGATCTGGCCGTGGCGCTGGTAGAGGGCATCGGCCTGCCCAGCGTCGGCATCAATCCGGACATCGGCAATCTCATCCGACTGCACCGTCCGATCGAAGCGTGGCAGGAGGTCGCCGAAAAGACGATGCCCTACGCCAACTACTGGCACGTCAAGAACTACAGCCGCGACGAGGATATTGCTCGTGATTACTACGTCGCCATGCCGGCGCCGCTCGAATACGGCCTGATCAGCTATCGCAAGGCGTTTGAGATCGCGCTGGCCAACGGGTTTCAGGGCGTCGTCTGCACCGAACATTACGGCGGCGACGGCCTGAGCGTGTCCAACACCAATCAACGCTATCTACGCGAACAGATCCTGCCCAGGAGCGCGGATTACGCGCTGGGCGAAAGCCGCGTCCGCCAAATTTAAAGTCAAGGAGAGATTTTCATGACACGCAAGGTTGCAATCGTCGGTTCCGGCTACATGGGCGGCGGCATCGCACAGATCATGGCGCTTGCGGGCGCCGACGTCCTGATCAGCGATGTCTCGTTCGAGGTCACCGAGAACAATCGAAAACGCCTGCTCGAGGAGGCCCGCCAATTCGTCGCCGATGGATTGTTCCCCGCCGATGCGGTGGAGCGAATCGAAAAAAATGTCCAGTCGGCACCAACCATCGAGGACGCCGTCGCACAGGCCGATTTCATCGAGGAAGCGGTGCCCGAAAAGATCGACATCAAGCACGAAACGCTGCGTCGAATCAGTGCAGCCGCCCGACCCGACGCTGTGATTGGCTCGAACACGTCCACGATCTCCATCGGTGCTCTGGCAGAGGCCGTGACCGAATCCGGCCGTTTCCTGGGCGTGCATTTTTCCAATCCGTCGCCGTTCATCCCCGGCGTGGAAATCATTCCGCACGAAGGAACGCAGGCAGACGCAATCGAGTTCGTGCGTGCACTTGTCAGCGCAACCGGCAAGGAAAGCGCCACCGTCAAGGATGTCACCGGCTTCGTGCTCAACCGCCTGCAATATGCGCTGTTCCACGAGGCCACCAAACTTCTGGACGAAGGCGTCGCCAGTGCCGAGGATATCGACACGCTGGTACGAACCACTTTTGGGTTTCGGCTGCCGTTTTTCGGCCCGTTCGCAATCGCCGACATGGCCGGGCTGGACGTCTACAACTTCTGCTACCAGTCGCTGCAGACAGATTTTCCAGAGCGTTTCGCAACACCGAAGGTACTCAGCGACCTGGTCGATCAAGGCAAGCTGGGGACCAAGAGTGGCGGCGGTTTCACCGACGTACCGGCGGATCGCATCCCCGATCTGATCGCGTATCGCAATCGCGCCTACGTCAAGCTGCAGGAACTGATAAAAGAGCTCGGCCCGGCGCCACTTTCCTAACACCCGGATCCAGCTGGACGGAGAACTGGCGAGACATGGGTGCGGTCAGCTGTATGACAAAGAGCCCGCGCCCACAGGGCGATCATCGCGACGCTTACAACCAAAGTTTATGTTGAACATATGGACAAAACGGACGACATTTAACTCTCGGATCACATAGATAAAAAAACTCAAGTGATCCTCATTGAAGAGGAGAAGATCATGACGATCGATTATCACCATCGGACAGCGCTGTATCGCAATGCTGCGGTTGCCGGGCTTGCCGGATTGCTGTTATGCACTTCCAACGCGTGGGCTGCGAGTTCCAGCAATCAAGACGCTGCCGCCCCTCATCTTGCGGTCACCAGCAGTGACTTCGACAAGACACCCGACGGCCAGCAGGTCGAAAAATATCATCTGACCAACCGAAACGGCATGTCGGTCGACATCATCACCTTCGGCGCGCGCGTGCAGTCGATCGATCTGCCGGACAAGAACGGCAATGTGGCCGACATCGCGCTCGGTGCAGATAAGGTCAAACCCTATATCGATAACGAGGGCACCTACTTTGGCGCCATCATCGGCCGCTATGGCAATCGCATTGCGGGCGGCCAGTTCAAGCTCGACGGCAAGACCTACGATCTGCCGAAGAACAACGGGCCCAATACGTTACACGGTGGTCCGAAGAGCTGGGATCAGAAGGTCTGGGCTGCACACCAACTCGATACCGGCAATGCCGTCGGCGTTGAACTGACTCATTTTTCGCCCGACGGCCAGAACGGCTTCCCCGGCAATATGGCGGTCACCGTGCGCTATACGCTGGATAACGACAACGACCTGCGTATCCACTACTCCGCGGTATCCGACCAGGATACGGTCATCAACCTGACCAACCATACGTATTTCAATCTGGCCGGGGCCGGCAACGGCAATATTTTGAACCAGGTCGCGATGATTAACGCGGACAAGTTCACGCCGGTCGACAAGACGCTGATCCCCACGGGCAAACTACAGCCGGTCGCCGGCACGCCGATGGATTTCACCACTCCGACGCCGATTGGCAAGCGGATCAAGGACGACAACACGCAGCTCAAGCGCGCCGAACCCAAACAAGGCGGTTACGACTTCAACTGGGTGCTGAACAGCAAGGGCGATCTCGCCAAGCTGGCTGCGCGTGTGAGCGATCCCAAATCCGGCCGAATGGTGGAAATGTATACCACCGAGCCAGGCGTGCAGTTCTATACGTCGAACTTCCTGGACGGCACCTTCCCAGGTACCGACGGCAATAAATACGCACACTGGGGAGGCTTCACACTGGAAGCCCAGCATTACCCCGATTCGCCGAATCAGCCGTCATTCCCGACGACTGAACTGAAGGCAGGCCAGAAATACAGCCAGACGACGATCTACAAGTTCCTGCCGGAATAACCGCGTGGATCCCGGGCGACTCGATGTCGCCCGGGACATAGCCAGATAACAAACCGAGGAGGAGAAACTCCATGAACGACCGTAACGATCCGAACTCATCCAACCCAGGCATCGACGTCGGCCGACGCACGCTGATGCGCCGAGCCCTTGGCGGCACTGCGGCCCTGTCGATGGGCGCACTGGGTCTGGGCGCCAGCGGGACCGCAGCCGCGGCCGGCGGCGACGTATTCGCCAAGCATCCCGAATGGCGTTTCGTATTCATCAATCACGTGACGACCAACCCGTTTTTCGTGCCGACGCAGTACGGTGCCAAGGATGCCTGCGCAGCGTTCGGCTGTTCGTTCCAGTGGACCGGATCGCAGAAATCCGTGGCCAGTGAAATGGTCAATTCCATGAACGCAGCCATTTCGGCAAGAGCCGATGGTATCGCCATCGCACTGGTTGATCAGCACGCTTTCAACGCACCGGTCAAACGTGCGCTCGAGGCCGGTATCCCGGTTGTCGCCTACAACGCCGATGTGAAGAAGAGCGGGCGGCTGGGCTATGTTGGCCAGAATCTGTTTGACGCCGGCAAGGCGCTGGGTGAGCGCATCGCGCAGGAAGTGGATTCCGGCGACGTGGTCGGCTTCATTGCCACTCCGGGCCAGCTCAACATACAGCCGCGTCTGGACGGCGCCAAGGCCGCCATCAAGGCATCGGGCAAGAACATCACGCTGCACGAAGTGGCCAGCGGCCCAACCGTAAACGAGGAATTTTCGCGCATCGAGTCTTACTACGTTGGCCACAAGGATCTCAAGGGCATGTTTGCGGTCGATGCCGGCTCGACCGAGGGCGTCGCCAAGACCATGGCCAAACACAATCTGCAAGAAAAGGGTGTCAAGGCCGGCGGCTTCGACATGCTGCCGGGCACTCTAGACGGCATCAAGAGCGGCGCCCTGGACTTCACCATCGATCAGCAGCCCTACCTGCAGGGCTTTTATACGGTCATGGAGCTGTTCCTTTACAAGCTGTCGGGCGGTCTGACTGGTCCGGCCGATATCAACACCGGGCTGAAGTTCGTAACCAAGGACAACGTGAAGGCATATCTGGCTACGAAGAGCCGCTTCGAGGGCAACTCAAGCCATCAGAAATATATCAAGCGTTCCGGCCCCATCGCGGCTGCCGAATAACGATTGGATGGCGAGTGCCCGCTCGTTCCGGGCGCGATCCGATCGGGTCGCGCCCCCCAACGGAAAAATTCTATGCTCAGTCGCATTGGGGGCATCGCGCTAAGACGTCGCGAAGCCAGCATTCTCGTCGCCGGCTGTCTACTGGTTATCTATTTCCAGTTGACGACATCGGTATTTGTTTCCTACGACAACATCGGCACGCTGACGCAATATGCGGGTGCTACCGCCGTGCTCGCGGCCGGCGAAGTCATGGTGCTGATCTGTGGCGAGCTCGACCTGTCAATCGGCATGGTCTACGCGCTGTCGCCATTTCTGATGTATTTCGCGCAGGAAGCAGGTGTGCCACTGGCGCTGGCCATTATCCTGGGACTGATCGGGGCGGCCATCGTTGGCTTGATCAACGGCCTGATCACGACGCTGCTCAAGCTGCCTTCGTTCGTAACAACGCTTGGCACGCTGTTTCTGATCAACGGTTTCACACTGGTGATCTCGGGCGGCTTTCCGGTTCAGCCCGAATCGAGCGTCGCGTTTGCCAACGTAATGGGTGGCAATGCGTACTTCCTGATCGGCTGGGCGATCGTCATTGCCGTGGTGCTCCAATTCATCTTGTCCAAAACCCGATGGGGGCTGCATACGATCGCCATTGGCGGCAACCTGAACGGCTCGACCGAAGCCGGCATCAAGGTCAAGACCATCAAGATTCGCAACTTCGTGCTGTGCAGTACCCTGGCCGGCTTTGCCGGCATGCTGGATGCCTTCCGGATCGGCTCGATCGATCCACTGGCCGGCGGTAACGAAATCATGTTCATGGCCATCGCCTCGGCCGTCATCGGCGGCACCCTGCTGACCGGCGGCGTCGGCACCATCGTCGGCGCGCTGTTCGGCGCCATCGTGCTCGGCATTCTCAAGGACGGCTTCACCCTGACCGGCGTATCGGCCTATACTTTCGACATGATTCTGGGCGGCGCCATTCTGCTAACCATGACCATCAACGTCCACCTGAACCAACTGCGCGAACGAGGGAGAGTCTGATGGCCGACCAGGATAACGATCTCGTACGGCTCGAACACGTCGCCAAGAAATTCGGCCCGGTCCAACCGCTCAAAGATATCAATATGCATGTCGGCCGCGGTGAAGTGCTCGGCCTGCTCGGCAACAACGGTGCGGGCAAGTCGACCCTGATGAAGATCCTCTGCGGCTATCACCCGGCCAGCGAAGGCAAGATGATCTACGACGGCAAGGAAGTGAACCTGCGCTCCGTGACGCAGGCGCGCCAGTTCGGCATCGACTGCGTGTATCAGGATCTCGCGCTGGTCAGCGAACTCAACGTCTACCACAATATGTTCCTGCAGCGGGAACCGGTCCACGGCGGCTTTCTCGGCATTCTCAACAACAAGCGGATGAAAGCAGACGCCGCCCATTATCTGGCCGACATGGGCGTGAATATCCCATCGGTGGATGTGGAAATCGCCAAGTTGTCGGGGGGGCAACGCCAGGCAATCGCGGTCGCGCGCTCGGTGTATTCCGATGCAAGACTGCTTTTGCTGGACGAGCCCACCGCGGCAATGGGTGCCAAGGAAGGTGCGATGATTCTCGACGTGATCAACCGGCTTCGGGACAAGGGCGAAGTCTCAATCGTGATCATCGCGCACAACTATGCTCAGATCTTCGATGTCTGCGATCGCGTCAATCTATTGCAGGAGGGGCACATCACGTTCGACAAGCGCACAGCGGATACTTCGGTCCAGGAATTGACCGATATCGTGGTGCACGAGTATCGCGCGGCCAGCCAGCAGGTCGCCAGCTGAAACAGCCCACTACCTCGTTGTCGGCGGGTTGCTACTCTGAAAGAATGCGTGCCCTGCCACCCGATCCGCGATTACGAGGAGAACGTTGATGGAAGAATCTGCAGACCGTACCGAGCGCCTGCCGAACCATCGTGTGATCATCATGGGCGTATCGGGCAGCGGCAAATCGAGCATTGGCGAAGCCGTCAGCGATCGACTCGAGGTTGCCTACATCGATGGTGATGAATTCCATCCGCCCGCCAACGTTGACAAGATGTCGCGCGGCGAAGCGCTGGACGACGCAGACCGCAGTAGCTGGCTCGACGAGCTGGCCGTTGTCATCGGCGAGCATCGCGCCGCCGAGCAATCGCTGATCATCGGCTGTTCGGCTCTGAAACGCCGCTATCGCGACCAGCTGCGGGCCGCCGATCCGGATCTGACGTTCCTGTTTCTGGACGGCAGCTTCGACATCATCCGCGAACGCATGGCGCAGCGCGCCCATTTCTTTTCACCCGATATGCTGCGCTCGCAGTTTGCCACTCTGGAGGCACCGGGACGCGACGAAGCCATCCGGGTCGATATCGACGGCGACTGGCAGGCCGTGGTCGATCACAGCGTAGCGGCCCTGGCAACACTGTTTGGCCAGCCGGCCGTGTGAACCCCATTCCGTACTCGCCGAGAGCGACTAGTCAATGACCGATTTCGAATGCCGCCTGCCCTTGCATATGGAACTGGGCGAAAGCCCGCTTTGGGATGACCGAAACGGTGCCCTCTACTGGGTAGACATACTCAATTGCCAGCTGCACCGGCTGGATCTGGCGCGCGATGTGCACTCGGTCGCGCTACACGACGAAGTCATCACCTGTGTGGCTTGCCACGCCGATGGCGGGCTGGTCGCGGCGACGCGCTCGGGCCTCTGGCAGCTCGACGCCGCCGGTCACAAGCAGGCACGACTGGCCGATAATCCGGAAAACGCCCATGACCATCGCTTCAACGATGGTGGCACCGATCCGGCCGGTCGTTTCTGGATTGGCACCATGGACGAAACAATCCAGACGCCCGATGGCAACCTGTATGTGTATGAGGGGCAGAGCCTCACGCTGCGCAAGCCCGGCATTACCATCTCCAACGGTCTGGCCTTCAGCCCGGACGGCCAGTGGCTGTATCACACGGATACACCCACCCGTGTCATCGACCGGCATCGCTTTGATCAGATGACCGGAGAGATTGGGCCGGCTGAACCATGGGTCGAGCTGAACACGCTGGATATCGAGGGCAACCCGGACGGCGCAGCCGTCGACGTCGAGGGCTATTACTGGTGTGCATTGTTCGGCGGCGCAGCGGTCGCCCGCTTCAGTCCGGACGGCGAACTGGCAGGCCATTATCGGCTGCCGGCTCTGAACCCCACCATGCCGGCTTTCGGCGGCACGGATAGACGCACGCTGTTCGTGACCACGGCCCGCGAGCATATGAGTGAAACAGCGATCGCTGAGTGGCCACAGTCGGGCTCGCTGTTCTGCATGTCGGTGGATACGCCCGGCAGCGCGTTGGCACCATTCTCTCCAGACAGCGGGCAACCCGGTGGGTGAATCGCCGCAGCCGAGACGGCGAATACGCCGGGCGTGCGCGTACAATCCGGCCTGACGTAAACGCTCGATATACCAACCCATCGATCAGCTGGGCGATCGCTCAGCGCTCTCTACGGGACGACTGACCTATGACGACCACCGAAAACGCGACACCGCTCTGCGATCAACTGCTGACCGAACCCACATTTTCACGTCTGATCGAAGACAGTCACAGCCTGGTCAAGTCGGAGCTGGGAAAGAAGAACATGGCGCTGCGCACCGGCTTCAACATGATTCAGAAGGCCAAGCCCGACCTGGTGGATCGCAGCCTGCGTCGGCTGATGCCCGAGTTCGTGACGGCATTGGAGCCGTTCCATACAAAAGCGGTGGAGACAAAAACCCCGTTCGCCGTCTACCTGAAAACACACGACACGGCAGTCGCCGATGCGCTGCTTCAGGTCAGCGATCAGCGCGTCCAGGACGTCGATAACCGGGTGATCAAGTCCGGCTATCAGCGCCTGCGGGGACGCGCCCACAAGGAAGTCGTGGCGGCGGTCCCAGGCCTGGCAGATGTGATGGGCAAGCACAGCGACTGAGGGCCCGCCGAGCAGCCGATAACCGCGCTGGAGCACAACAGTCGCGCAGGCCAGACTTTGCGGTTACGCGCCGGCTTGCCGTAGATTTGCTATATCACTCACTGCACGATGCAGCCATGCCGTTTTATTTCAAACGCCCAAGTCGACGCGAAACCGTATTAAAAGCGGTGGATGCACACAACCGCGGGCTGAGTCAGGCGGATCGACGACGAAAATACACCAAGATGGCGTCATCGCCCTATCGCTTCTATCGCGGCACCAACCATCTGTTCTGGGGCGATGTATGGAACGATTGGCGCTACCAGCTGTTCGGCGGCCTGAATGACACCCAGACCTGGCTGCAGGGCGATGCGCATGCCTACAACCACGGCGCCTACGGCGACGACCGCCAGGGCGTGCACTACGGCATGGACGATTTTGACGATGCGGTCATTGGCGATTATCAATACGATCTCTGGCGCCATGCCACCTCGATGGTGCTCGACGCCGAAGAGAACGTAGAGCTATCGCCGGATCAGACCCGCCGCGCGATCCGTCATTACCTGACCAGCTATCTGGACACCTTGACCGAACACCTCAACACGGCAGATACCCAGGACATCCACGTCGACTACGACCGCAAGCCGCTCGGTCCATTCATTGACAAGGTCATCGACAAGCGCGGCGTCGAACGCCAGCTGAAAAAATGGACAACGCTGGATGCCGACGGCAACCGGCTGTTCAATACTGATTACAAGAAGCTTGGCAAGGTCAGTGCAAAGCAGCGCAAGGCAATCGTCGCCGCGCTGACTGAACAGTATCCGGCCACCCTGCAAGCCGACGGTTTGACCGGCGAGCGTGGGCATTTCTCGATCAAGGACATCGCGCGCCGTCTCAACGCAGGCACCGGATCTCTCGGTCTGGATCGTTTCTATGCGCTGATTCGTGAAGAGCGCAACGAGCTGGATAACGACGTTATCCTCGATATCAAGGAACAGACGCCGCCGCCAGCCTACGCCCACATGACCTCCGCCGAGCGTCGACAATGGCGCCAGAGTTTCGAACACGAGGCCCATCGACACGCGCTGGCATTTCGTGCCCTGGCGCATCATCCGGACGAATACGTTGGCTGGTTGAGCCTGGACAACAAGCATTTTTCGGTGCGTCGCCGCTCGCCCTACAAGAAGGATTTCCCAACCCACAAGATCGACGGCTTCAAGGCCTATCGCCGGCTGACGCGTGCATGGGGCCGCATCCTGGCGCGTGAGCATATGGGTGCGGCCAGGGCTCTGCGCCCGAACGACCCCGGTTATTTCAACCGCGCCGTCATCGACCGCTGTAGTCCCAATCGCGAAGCGTTCAAGGCCATGGTGGTGGACGTTGCGTTCAACTACGCGCATTGCGTGCGTCGTGACCACGCCTACTTTGTGGCCGAACACGCGCCGGCCGCGGAAGAATGAACAGCCGTGGGCGACTTCGAACGTCGGCGGCTCGTCCGGATTCATCGGGAAGATTGCAGCACAACCGCTACGCCGCTGACGTTTTAAGGCGCGCAGAAGATCTGCGCCGTGGCTGACACCCAGAAAAATAACGTTGCCCGCAGGCTTGAGATAACCAGTGCCGTGCGTTTTGATGCGGACACCTTCTCGCGCCACGTCGCATCAAGCGCGGCTTGTGAATTGCTGGCACCATCCCCAATTATTTTGCAAAACAATGCTCAGCGAGGTTTACGCGACGATGTCTGATACGCCTAAAATCATCTATACGCTCACCGACGAAGCGCCGGCACTGGCGACGCGTTCGCTGTTGCCGATCATCGACGCCTATACGGACTCTGCCGGTATCCGGGTGGAAACGCGTGATATATCGCTGGCTGCGCGCATTCTGGCGCATTTTCCGGATCGCCTGAGCGATGAGCAGCAGACATCGGATGATCTGGCAGAACTGGGCGACATGACGGCTGACCCTGGCGCGAATATCATCAAACTACCCAACATCAGCGCATCGACCCCGCAGCTCAAGGAAGCCATCGCCGAGCTCAAGAGCCAGGGCTACGATCTGCCGGACTATCCAGAAGATCCGAGCACCGACGAAGACAAGGAGATCGCCGCACGCTACGAGAAGGTCAAGGGCAGCGCCGTGAACCCGGTGTTGCGCCAGGGCAACTCCGACCGTCGCGCGCCGGAATCGGTCAAGGCCTACGCGCGCAAGTTTCCCCATCGCATGGGCGAGTGGTCGTCGGACTCCAAGACCCACGTTTCGCATATGGACGACGGCGATTTCTATGCCACTGAGCAGTCAGCCACGATGGACAGCGCCGACAAGCTGACGGTCACGCTGCATCCGACCAGCGGCGACGCCCAGGTCCTCAAGCAGGATGTTGCAGTTCAGGCAGGCGAAGTCGTCGACGCCGCCGTCATGCACGCCAAGCCTTTTCGCGAATTTGTCGCCGCCGAGATCGCCGACGCCAAGCAGACCGATACGCTGTTTGCCGTGCATCTGAAGGCCACCATGATGAAGGTGTCCGACCCGATCATGTTTGGCTGGGTCGTCAGCGAGTTTTACAAGGACGTGGTGGAGAAATACGGCGATACGCTCAAGGAAGTCGGCTTCGACCCGCGCTCTGGCCTGGGTGATCTGTACGCCAATATCCAACGGCTGCCGGATGACAAGCTGGCAGCGATCGAATCGGAAATCGCCCGCGTCAACAATGAGTCCGCTCCGCTGGCAATGGTGGATTCGCACCGCGGTGTATCGGTACTGCATGCGCCTAACGACGTCATCATTGATGCGTCCATGCCGGCAATGATCCGCGACTCCGGCACGATGTGGGGTGCCGACGACGGCCAGCACGACGCCAAGGCGTTGATCCCCGACCGCTCCTATGCCGGCATCTATGACGCCGTCATCAAGGACTGCAAGGCCAACGGCGCGTTCGACCCAACGACCATGGGCACCGTGCCCAACGTCGGCCTGATGGCACAGAAGGCCGAGGAATACGGTTCTCACGACAAGACTTTTCATCTCAAGAGCGCAGGCTCGGTCAAGGTGACCAATCAGGCCGGCGACGTGGTCTTCGAGCACGCGGTCGACGCCGGAGATATCTGGCGCATGTGCCTGGTCAAGGACGCACCGATTCGCGACTGGGTCCAGTTGGCCGTGACGCGGGCGCACGACAGCGGCATGCCGGCCGTGTTCTGGCTCGACAGGAACCGTGCTCACGACGCCCAGATGATCGACAAGGTCGAAACCTATCTCAAGGATCACGACACCAGCGGTCTGGATATCGAGATCATGGCACCCGTGGATGCGATGAATCATTCGCTCAAGCGGATCCGCGCCGGCGAGAACACGATTTCGGTCACCGGCAACGTGCTGCGCGATTATCTGACCGATCTGTTCCCGATCATGGAACTGGGCACCAGCGCCAAGATGCTGTCGATCGTGCCGTTGATGGCCGGTGGCGGCCTGTTCGAGACCGGAGCCGGCGGTTCGGCGCCCAAGCACGTCCGCCAGCTGCAGCGCGAGAATCATCTGCGCTGGGACTCGTTGGGTGAGTTCCTGGCCTTGGCGGCGTCGCTCGAACATCTGGGCAAGACCTACGACAACCAGCGCGCCAAAGTCATGGCCGTCGCGCTCGACAAGGCAACCAGCGAGTTCCTGGAAGCCAACAAGTCGCCGTCGCGCAAGGTCGGCGAGCTCGACAATCGCGGCAGTCATTTCTATCTCGCGATGTACTGGGCACAGGCGATTGCCCAGCAGACCGAAGACAGCGAACTGGCCGCGATGTTCGCTGACCTGGCCAAGGCGCTGGAAGCCAACGAAGACAAGATCATCGAAGAGCTAAACAGCGTTCAGGGTGAACCGGTCGATCTGCATGGCTATTACCTGCCCGAAGCCGAGCATGTCACCACCGTAATGCGCCCAAGCCAGACGCTCAATGACACGATTGCGATGGTCGCTTCGAGCAAGAAAAGCTGATCGACAAGCGCCCGTCTGCAGGCTGCCGGATACAAGCTTTTTCTTGACCGGCAGCCGGTTTGCGCGACCAATCGTTGTCGGCGCCCTGCCTTTCAGTTGTCTGCAACCAACGACAACAGGCTATCGTACTGAAGCTACTGGTGGGTTCGTCGCTTCATTCGGCGCGGTCATAATAGCCTGTTATCATCGGACCCGAAATTCTTTCATTCAGCAAGGGACTGCCCATGCTCAAACAGTGCACTGCACTTGCCCTCGTCGCCGTTGCGGCTGCCGGTTGTACCACGGTTCGTGAAACCCAGCCAACGCAAACTGCGCGAGAGCAGTTGATCATGTCGACCGCAGCTGACTTGGCCAGCGAAAAGATCACGCCGAACGTTCCGAAGGGCAACACTATCTTCGTGGACAGCAGTCACTTCGCCGACGACGCTGAATATCGCACCAGCTATGCGGTCGCCCGTATCCAGGCACAGCTGCTCAAGGAAGGCTACAAGATCGCGGGCTCCGCGGACAAAGCCGATACCATTGCCGAAGTCAGCACTGGCGCCCTTTCGATCGATCAGGCCGATAAACTGTTCGGGATCCCGAGCGCAAAGATTCCAATCCCGTTGAGCAGTCCAATCAACACGCCGCAGTTAGCGATCTACAAGAAAGCTATCCGTACCGGCGTGGCCAAGTTCAACGTGGCATTCTACGACGCCAAGTCAGGCAGCCTGGAAGACGTGGTCGGTCCAGTCTACGGATTCTCGCATTACGACAAATCGTCGATTTTCGGCTTTGGCTGGAAGAACAGCAACCTGCTGCCGCCAGCCGCCCAGGCCGAGATGGAAGGCAAGACGCCTAAGGGCGCTGCGGCACAGTAGACTCGAGGCGGAGGGCGTCATGACGGCGCCTCCAGCGGTAACTGGCAACGGCAATCCTGCCGTGCCGGTTTTCTTTTGCAGACGGCATGCGGCCAGCGCCCTATGCCTTGTCTGAAAAGCGAGCACGGTATCTGCTGCTGGGTCTACAACCCGCATGTATCGCAAGATTCATGTAGCCCAGCGCCAGATTAGGGCCTGTTGCCCAGCGTGAGCACATGCCCGCTGCCCTACACTTTTGGATGCGGAAAATCCGGCAGCTCGGGCAGGCTGTACCGAGGGACCAAGCAACTATTGTCCTGTGACGCGCATTTTGCCGTGTTCAGAACGCCTGTGCGCGTCAAGCACAAGGCACGCGAGCGCGTCATAGCGCGCTATGGCAAGCGAGTGTAACGCCGTGATTGGCGCGCACAGGCGTTCCCGTGGCCCTGATCATCAAACAATGGGCGAGGCGGCGCACGCCCGTAGTCTGCGTTGCGGCGCTTGCCAAGGGCTATGGCCATTGCCTGCACACCGCGCCTTGCCACGGACGCGCGCAGCCTCACTGAACGCGACAAAATACACGTGACAGGACACTAGCCGCTGCATTTACCGACAGACCATTGTAGTCTCCGTCTATGAACGAAAGCTCAAGAGACCGCTGGCAAGCGGCGACACAAGGAGATATTGAATGACCACGGTTAACGACCTGCTCAGAGACAAGTCGAGTGATATCTGGACAATCGGTCCTGACGAAACCATGTTCGATGCGCTGAAACTACTGGGCGAAAAGAACATCGGCGCAGTTCTGGTCATGGAAGGCGGCCGCCTGGTCGGCCTGCTGTCCGAACGTGACTATGCCCGAAAAGTCTTGCTCAAGGGGCGCAGGTCCCGGGAAACAAAAGTACGCGAGGTCATGAGTACCGACGTGACTTCTGTCACCTCCCGGACGGCGGTCGAAGAATGCCTGTCGCTGATGACCGATCGACGCTTCCGTCATCTGCCTGTGATGGACAATGACAAGCTGATCGGCCTGATCTCGATGGGCGACTTGGTGAAGGCCATCATCGAGGACCAGCGCGACCTGATCGGGCAGCTCGAACAGTACATCAGCGGCCAATAGCGAAAACCAGTTAGCGCCGGACTTTTCGGCCGGCGCTGCGATCGCGATCGTCCTACATCGGATGGCTGCCGGCCATCGCCTCCAGACGCGCGATGCGTTCGGCGGTTGGCGGATGGGTGGAAAACAGTTTTCCAATACTCACCCCAGCCAACGGATTGACGATAAACATATGAGCGGTCGCCGGGTTGCGGGTCGCCGATTCCATGGGGCTGGCGTGGTTAGCCTGTTCCAGCTTGCGCAGCGCGGAGGCCAGGCCCATCGGGTTGCCGGAGATTTCTGCGCCACCCTTGTCTGCGCCAAACTCACGCGAACGCGATACCGCCATCTGAATCATGGTGGCAGCCAGCGGTGCCAGAATCATCGTCGCCAAGCCACCGATCAGGCCTGGGCCGCCGTTGTCGTTCTGATTACCTCGCAAACCGCCGAACAGCATGGCCCACTGCGCCATGTTGGCGATCATTGCGATAGCGCCGGCGAACGTAGCCGCCAGCGCACTGATCAGCGTATCGCGGTGCCGCACGTGGGCCAGCTCGTGTGCCAACACGCCACGCAGTTCCTCGCGGGTCATCATCCGCAGAAGACCGCTGGTGGCAGCCACCGCGGCATGCGACGGGTTGCGCCCGGTCGCAAAGGCGTTCGGCGTGTCCGACTCCATGATATAGACCGCTGGCATGGGCAATCCTGCGCGCTGCGCCAGATCACGTACCACGCCATAAAGCTTGGGCGCATCGGCTTCGGTCACCGCGCGAGCGCCGTGCATCTTCAATACCATGCGATCTGAAAACCAGTAGCTGCCAAGATTCATTGCTGCAGCCAACACAAGGGCGATAGCCATACCGCCAGTGCCTCCCAGCAGCTTACCCACCAGTACCAGCAAGACTGTCAAGCCAGCCAGCAGTGCCGTAGTACGCAGCGCGTTCATCAACAGATCCTCGAGTAGTAGCGAGAAGAAACCAAAACTTAAAATAGCGTTCGAATTCGCTTTATCAAGCGGATGAAAACACACCGCTTGCAGCTCAAAGACTATTCTGACGTCTTCGTCAATCAATCTGCGCTCAACGATTCGCACCGCGGCTGAACAGCCATCGGCTGCGGCTGCAAAGCGCTGGTGGATTGAGCTGATGGCTTTAAACAAGTCCTTGTACGTGCAAGACTGCGCCGCTGGTTGTAGCACGTGGCCCATGAATCAAGTGCATATTCTTCTTGGCTTGCTCGCTGCCCTGGCCTACGGCAGCAGTGACTTTGCGGCCGGCATCGGCGGTCGCGGTGTAGGCGCCACCCGGGTCGCGCTGTCAGTACATTTGCTGGCGCTGATCAGCGCCGTTGCCGGGCTCGCGATATTCCCGAGCCACGCACTGAACTGGAGCACGACAGCCTGGGGCATCCTCGCCGGCCTGAGCAGTGTTATCGGCACGCTCAGTCTCTATCGCGGATTAGCGATCGGCCAGATGAGCGTCGTAGCGCCAGTGTCCGGTGTCGTGGCAGCCGGACTGCCGGCGATCGTCGGGCTGCTTGGCGGTGATCATCTGTCATCGACTGCCACTGTCGGTCTGGTACTGGCACTTCCGGCGATTGCCATGGTGTCGTTTCAGACGACCGATCATGCAGCATCCGACAAACGCCGAACCACCGGCCTGCTTGAAGGCGCTCTCGGCGGAGCCGGCTTTGGCTGCCTGTTCATCAGCATTGATCATGCCGGCGGCGACGCCGGCACCTGGCCGCTTATCATCGGCTTTTCCGTGGCCTGCCTGGTGCTAGTGCTTGTCGTCTTTCGCAGCCGCGCTCGGCCCAGCCGGTCGCCTCGACTGTGGGCAGCCGTAGCCGCCGCCGGGTTGCTTGCCGGCACGGCAAATCTACTGTTCCTGGGCGCGAGCCTGAGCGGAGAGCTGACGATCGTATCCGTACTTACGGCCTTGTATCCTGCCGTGACCATTGTGCTGGCCCGGCTACTACTCGACGAGCGCTGGAACCGAATACAGATCGCCGGCCTGGGCGCGGCCGCAATTGCCGTGCTTCTGATCAGCTGGGGATAGTTCCTGGCATGCAATGCCCCGAACGATCGGACACGCTGCGCCGACCCTGCACCCGGCAAGGTCGTGCATCATTGCG
Organism: Salinisphaera sp.; assembly: GCA_027858915.1. GTDB lineage: Bacteria > Pseudomonadota > Gammaproteobacteria > Nevskiales > Salinisphaeraceae > Salinisphaera. The sequence goes on along the minus strand of JAQIBT010000167.1, from coordinate 7,261 downwards.
CGGCGCGCGTGCGTGGCAAGGCGCGGTGCGCAGGCAATGGCCATAGCCCTTCCCTTGGCAAGCCACCGCAACGCAGACCACGGGCGCGCGCCGCCACGCCCAATGTTTAATGATCAGGGCCACGGGAACGTCTGTGCGCGCCAATCACGGCGTTACACTCGCTTGCCATAGCGAGCTATGACGCGCTCGCTTGCCTTGTGCTTGGCGCGCACAGACGTTCTGAAAACGGCAACAGGCCCTAGCAAACGCTACGACTAACCATCGACTGCTTTAGAATACCCGGAAACACCGATTAATCGAGCAGGATCAGACATGGCTAAATCGCTGCAGGAACAGTTGCTTCAGAGCGGCGTCGCCAAGCCCAAGCAGGCCAAGAAAGCCCGCCGTGAAAAGACCCGTAGCGAACAGGAGGCACGCCGTCAGGGCAAGCGCCCAGACGAGGATCAAGCGCTGGCACAAAGCGTTGCCGCAGCCGAACGTGCCAAGCGCGAGCGCGATCGCCAGTTGGCAGATCGCCACAAGGCAGAACGCAGCGCGCGTGAGAACAGCGGCGCGGCTGCCCAGCTGATAGCCCAACGCCGTATCAAGCCCGGCTCGCCCGGCGACGATACGCCCGGTTACAGCTACAGCCTTGGCGGGCGTATTCGGCGGCTGGATGTCAGCCCGGCACAGCGCCAGCAACTGGCCGATGGGCAACTCGCCGTGGTCCGGCATCGTGACGTCACCAGCCTGGTCAATCGCGCCACGGCCGAACGCCTGCTCGAGCTTATCCCAAACCAGGTGTGGCTGGTTACCCCGAACAACGCGAAAGCGGATCCAGACGATCCCTATGCCGGCTACGAAGTGCCCGACGATCTGATGTGGTGATGGCAACCCCCATTTCCGGGGATTGCCCTTCAACCTTGCAGCCGCAAGGCGTTTGCGTCGAATCGATATCAGAAACCAGCAGCCAGCCCCGCCGGACGCCGGCGGTCGTTGGAGCCGTGCAGCTGTTGGCTGGCTGGGTCGCGAAGAATCGCCTCGTCGGCACCCCACGATTGCACCTGATCGAAATGATGGCCCATCGCTTCGAGATGCTGGCGTACCGGGTCGGATAGATAGCCCGGCTCTACCTTGGTGACATCCGGTAGCCACTGATTATGGATCCGCGGTGCGTTGACCGCTTGCTGAATATTCATGCCGAAGTCGATGACGTTGAGCATGCTCTCGAGCGTGGTCGAGATGATCGTCGAACCGCCCGGGCTGCCGGTCACCATGAACAGATTATTGTTCTTCAGCACAATCGACGGCGACATGGAACTCAGCGGCCGCTTGCCACCCTCGATCTGATTGGCTTTGCCCTGCACCAGCCCAAAGGAATTGGGCACACCTGGTTTGGCGGTGAAGTCGTCCATCTCGTTATTGAGAAAGAAGCCGGTATTACCGGCCATGCGTCCACTGCCAAACAGATAGTTGATCGTATAGGTCACGCTAACGGCGTTGCCTTGCGGATCCACGATCGAATACTGGGTCGTATGCTGCCCCTCTTTCGCGCCCAGGTTGGCGTGGATAGCACTGGACGGCGTGGCCTGGTCTGGCTTGATGGAACGGCGCAGCCTGGCAAGGTGCTCGGGCGACAGCAGGCGTTTGACCGGGTTGTTCACAAACGCCGGATCGCCAAGGTAACTGTTACGGTCGGCAAAAGCGCGCCGCTCGGCCTCAATCAGATAATGGCTGGCTTTGACCGAACCATAGCCCCATTTGGCCATCGGATACGGCTTGACCAGACCCAGAATCTCGCAGATCGTGATGCCGCCGGAACTGGGCGGCGGCGGCGATTCAATAGTGTAGCCGCGATAATCACAGCTGATTGGCTTCGACCAGGGCGCGGTGTAATCCGCCAGATCCTGACGCGTGAGAATACCGCCGTGTGCCTGACTGGCCTTGACCAGCTCGCGGGCGATTTCCCCCTTGTAGAACGCCTTGGCGCCCTGCTTCTCGATCAAGGACAGGGTATGGGCCAACTGTGGCTGCTTGAGCGTATCGCCGACCTGATAAGGCTGGCCGTGATTGAGAAAAATACGCGCCACGTTGGGCTGGTCGGCAAAGTCCTTGCTCCGGGTATGCAGGATATTGATATCGCCCTGCTGTAGCACAAACCCTTGCCGCGCGAGTTTGATTGCCGGCGCCATCAATTGCTTGCGCGTCATGGTGCCGAAACGCTTGCGCGCGGCTTCCAGCCCCATCACCGTCCCGGGCACGCCGGTGGCGAGATAGCTGTCGGTGCTGCGGCCGTGAACCACGTTGCCCTGATTATCCTGAAACAACGTAGGCGTGGCCGCCGCCGGGGCTTTCTCACGGAAATTCAGAAAGAGATTCTGCGGGGCTCCGTTGGCGCCGTGCGCCAAGTGCAGCACCATGAATCCGCCGCCGCCGATGTTGCCGCAACAAGGGTGTACCACCGCCAACGCATAACCGACGGCCACCGCAGCGTCGACCGCGTTGCCGCCCTGCTTGAGCACATTAACCCCGACTTGCGTCGCCAGATGCTGGGCCGTCACCACCATCGCATGCGCCGCGCTGACCGGCCGGTCGTCCGCCAGCGCGCGCTGGGTGGTCGCAGGCGCGGTCGCGTCCAGTGCGCTCGAGGAAATCGCAGATGCCTGCGAAGTCGCAGCGGAATCCGTCGTATCGGCGATGGCCGGCCCCGCCACAACGGTGCCAACCAGAAACAGACTGAAGAGGGCAGACAATCGGGTGCGGCTATGAAACAGCATAGAAATAGTGAGGTCTGTCGAGCGGAAGATGCACTATAGCGATAAAGGTCGATGGACCGGAACCCACACCGGATCAAGCGCTGGCTGCTTCCAGCGCCTGTCTGGCGTCTGCGTCCAGCGATAACTGGGTCGCCGCGACAAGCTGCTCGAACTGTCGGGCCGAGGTAGCACTTACGATCGGTGCGGTCACCGTCGGCTGCTCGATCAGCCAGGCAAGCGACACCGCTGCAGCCGAGGTATCCAGACGCCCGGCGACCTCATCGAGCGCAGCCAGAATCCTCAGGCCACGATCATCGAAGTATTTTTCAACGAACGGCTCGCGTGCGGCGCCCTGTGCGTCCGCGCGGCTGCGATACTTCCCGGTGAGAAAGCCGCTTGCGAGCGCGAAATACGGCGTGACGCCGATACCATGCTCGGCACATACCGGCGCCAGATCGTGCTCATAACCGTGGCGATCATAAAGATTGTAGAAAGGCTGCAACACGTCGTAACGAGCCGACTCCAGGTCCGAACTCGCAGCCAGTGCCTGCGTGAGCCGTCCGCCGTCGTAGTTCGAGGCGCCGATACAGCGGACCTTGCCGTCTTGCACCAGACGGTCGAACGCTTTCATGGTCTCGTCCAACGGCGTGCTGTCATCATCCTCATGGGCGAAATACAGATCGAGATAATCGGTACCCAGCCGCTGCAGTGAATCCTCGACCGCGGTCGTGATCCAGGCGCGCGACAGACCCTCTCCGCCCGGCATTTCCATGCCGACCTTACTGGCCAGCACGACCTTGTCGCGATTGCCCCGCGCCGCGAAATACCGCCCAAGCACCCGCTCCGACTCGCCGCCGCGATGCCCATCGGCCCATTTCGAATAGACGTCCGCGGTATCAATCATGTTGAAACCGGCATCGAGCCACGCGTCAATCATGTCGAACGAGCTTTTCTCGTCGAGCGTCCAGCCAAAGACGTTGCCGCCGAAGATCAGCGGCGCGGTATGCAGCTCACTAAGGCCGAGTTTGCGTTGTTCCATCTGAGCACTCCAATGTTGGCTAATACAGCTAACGCTATCACTCGACCACGTTCGAAACACGCACGATAACGTCCGGCCGCAGGTGCAGGCAGATTCTCACGACGCCAAATCAGTCGTGCGCAAGCACGATGCGAACCTCGCAGAGGCCTGCGCAAAATTCTTACGTAGCCTCGATCGCGCCAAGCGATTAATCTAAGGCGTGTAGCTACGCACTGGCCAAGGTTTCTTAAATTATCGATTTCACTGAATTGCGCGCGATTGGCTGGCCTTTTCCGGCGGCTCCGGCCGACCATCCGTGGGCCGAGCTCTGGGCAGCGCTTCCGGGCAGCTATCCGGCGCGCGTTGTTGAGCAACATCGCAGTGGCTATGTGGTAGCCGATACCATCGATCACAGCCTGGTGGTCGAGTCTCTGCCCGAGTGGCAACGGCCGCGTCTGGCGCCGGATCAGCGACCCGGCGTCGGCGACTGGCTGTTGATCAGCGGCGAGACAGCTAGCATGCCAAAAGCCGTGGCGTTGTTGCCGCGCCACAGCGCGATCAAGCGCGCAGCGGCCGGCGAGCATTATGGCCAGCAGATGATCGCCGCCAATATCGATACGGTTTTCATCGTCAGCGGGATGGATGGCGATTTCAATCCGCGCCGCATCGAACGTTATCTGCTGCTGGTGCGCGGCGGCGCCCAACCGGTGGTGGTGCTGACCAAGGCAGACCAGGCATTGGACGATATGGCCGTTGCTGCCCACGCCAGCGCGCTGGATGAGTTGGCCGCTCAGGGCATCGAGATATGCCAGGTCAACGCGACCGACCCTGCCAGTGTGGGCGTGCTGCAACGCTGGCTCGGCCCGGGGCAAACGGTCGTCCTGGTCGGCAGTTCTGGCGCCGGCAAGTCAACGCTGACTAACACATTATTGGGCCACGAACGGATGCGCACTGCCGCCGTCCGCGCCAGCGATGCACGCGGGCGGCACACCACCACCCATCGCGCATTGATTGCCTTGCCTTCAGGTGCCTGCCTGATCGATACGCCAGGCATGCGCGAGCTCAAGCCAACCGGCGAAGAAGCTTTGTCGGAAGCCGGCTTCGAAGATATCGAGGCGTTGGCACAGCGCTGTCGTTTTCGTGACTGCTGCCACGTGAAAGAACCGGGTTGCGCGGTACGAGCGGCGATCGAAGCCGGCGAGGCGGACCCCGAGCGCGTAGCCAACTATCTGAAGTTGTCCGGCGAAGTGAGCGGCGCTGCCGCCCGCCGCGTCGCCCGCGAAGCGCCGCGACCCGGCAGCCGGAAGATCAGCAAGGCAAAACAAAAGCGCCAGGATCAGCGTTTCGGCAAGGAATGATGCCAAGACATCTAATCCTTCAGCGATATCCCGTTCGCGAGTGAACGCGCCTTCACGTAGTCGCCGCTAAGACAAAAAGCATTTTATCCGCAGATTGCGCAGATTCAAAGCCAGACTTGATCATTTACGGAGCGATGTCGTGGCTTAAAACCAGCGGCAACGCCAGACTATCGAGTTCGCGCACCGCGAGATCCGTGGCTAAGAGAACAGTACAACTCTGGTTGACGAATCGCCGCAGCACTTCGTCGCGATCTTGCCGTCCCGGTCTGAGCCTGTGCCAGCACGTCGCGGCCTTCAAGAATAAGCGGCAGGCTCCGGGCCTGCACCGCTGTCATCCAGGCATAGCCGGCTGTCTCGACACTGGCGTGGGGTTCCGGGCATAAAGAAAGATCACAGCAAGTGGCCATCCGCCATCGTCTCATGGCACCACAGCAGCCGTATCATGGGCTGGCGGGTTATCCGCCGGCGCCCGCTTGCTCAGCGGGATCGGCGACATAGCGTCGCCAGGGGTGTTCTTCCCGAAAACCCAGCATGTCGCGAATCTTGCGGTTGGAAAACAACGCTTCGTGCGGCGCCAGATTGCCGCGCACCGGCACGTCCGGATAAAACCGCTCGATGATCTGCTCGTTGCTCAGGTGAACCGAATTGTGGTCGTTGCCTGCGTTGAATACCTGATAGCCAAGCCCCTCGGTGGCCAGGCAACGGTCAACGATCTGGCCCAGATCGCGTGCATCGATATAACAGAATACATTGCGCAGGCGCATTTCGGGATGTTCGAAAAACTGTGGAAACAACTGCTCGTACTCGTGCGGCTCGATGACGTTGCCAATACGCAGGCCGTAGATATCGGCGCCCGAGCGTTTCTGGAAACCCCGCGCGGTGCGCTCGTTGACGACTTTCGACAAGCCGTAGCTGTCCATGGGCTCGGTCGGGTGGTCCTCATCTACCGGCAGCCATTGCGGCTGCTCCGTGCCGTCAGCGAAACAGATACCGTAGGTTGTCTCTGACGAGGCAAACACAATCTTGCGAATGCCCAGTTTCACAGCGGCCTCGAGCACGTTGTACGTGCCGATCGTGTTGATGCGAAACGTCTCGTTGTCCGGACGAATCAGAATCCGCGGGATTGCTGCGAAATGCACCACCGCATCAAAGGCCGGCACGCCGGTTCCCGGTTCCAGCTCACCCAGATTGGCATACATGCTCAGCGCGTTGAACATCTGCCCGCTGTCGGTGATATCAGCGGTGAGATTATCAACGCGTGGGTCGTCCAACGGCTCGAGATCCAGATTGACGACCTGATGGCCCTGATCCAGCAGGTAGGGAATCACATGACGGCCGGCCTTGCCCGTGCCGCCCGTGAACAGAATACGTAACGCCATAGATGCCTCTGCGAAGGGCCTGTGTACCAAGGAATACACCGTAGCAGAAACAGGCGCGACGTCGACCGCCGCCTGGTGATCGCTCAGTCAACCCATCCGCTCAGCTTGAGCCAGTCACCGGGTGCCAGCATATCCAGCGCCCAGTCGCCGATGCGCACCCGCACCAGCCTCAGCGTCGGCAACCCGACCGCAGCCGTCATGCGTCGCACCTGACGATTACGCCCTTCTCGAATAGTCACAACGAGCCAGCTGGTGGGTACGGTCTTGCGAAAACGGACCGGCGGATCGCGCGGCCAGAGCGTCGGCTCGGCCATCAATTCGACATCGGCCGGCTGAGTCGGCCCATCCTTCAACTGTAGACCTGCCCGTAGTCCTGAAAGCTGTCGATCATCCGGCACGCCTTCCACCTGCACCCAGTACGTCTTGGCCATTGTATGGCGGGGGTCGCTGATACGCGCTTGCCATTGGCCATCGTTGGTCAACAACAACAGTCCTTCGCTGTCCCGATCCAGCCGGCCTGCTGGATAGACGTCCTTCAGATCGATGAAATCCTTCAGCGTGGCGCGACTACTGTGGTCGGTGAACTGCGACAGCACGTTGAACGGCTTGTTGAATGCAATCAAACGCGGCTCCGACGGCCGCGCGGCGGGTCGCCGTAAGCGCGATGCTGGCTTTCGTCGTGCTGTCATGGGATTGGCTTCAGGAACAACAAGGCGACTGGGTCAATGGTGCGCCCGGCTGGATTCGAACCAGCGACCGACGGCTTAGAAG
>JAQIBT010000161.1 GCA_027858915.1 Salinisphaera sp. | reverse complement strand
TACCCCGCCATCAGCGGTCGGGGCGGGCGCGGCCGATTGACGATTAAGTCAGCGAAGACACCGGTCGCGAGACGAATCGATCGCGCTGGCCTATGCAGCGGGCGGCTACAGCATGAGCGAAATCGGCGGTTATTCTGGTCTGCATTATTCGACGGTGAGCCGGATCATCAAGGCGCAAGAAGCCAGATGATTGCGGCCTATTTGCTTGATAAGAGTTTTGTCGCGGACCATCTGGAGTGTTGGCTATCCCATCGCTCAACTGTCCAGCAAGCCGAGGCGAAAGCGCCGACCCTTGATGCCGGCCTGACGTAGCCGGTCGCGGGCGGTTTTGACCTTGGCCCGCGCGATGGCGACATAGGCACGCACGGTTGTGATCTCGATCTTGCCGACATCGTCGCCGGCCAGGCCACCTTCGCCGGTCAGTGCGCCCAGGATATCGCCCGGGCGTAGTTTGTCGCGCCGGCCGCCCTGGATGACCAGGGTGGCCATGGGTGGCTGGGCGCGTGCCGAACCGTCGTTGTCGGGCAAGCGCGACCAGTTCAGTCGAAAGCCTGCGTCCGCGGCTATGCGCTCGGCGCGTTCGCGATCGCGCGGGGTACAGAACGACACGGCGCGCCCCGATTCACCGGCCCGTCCGGTACGCCCGATACGATGGGTGTGGGTATCGACATCACGGGCCAGGTCCATGCTGACCACGAGAGACAAGGAGGCGATATCCAGGCCGCGGGCCGCCACATCGGTTGCCACCAGCACCGCACAGCTCTGGTTGGCAAAACGCAGCAGCACTTCGTCGCGCTCACGCTGCTCGCGATCGCCGTGCAGGGCCAGCGCTGATACGCCGCGCGCATTCAGATGTGCGCTTACGCGATCTACGTCGTCACGCCGGTTACAGAACACCAGGGCCTGCGCAAACTGGCTCTCGCGCTGTTTGGTATCGGCCAGCACTCGTTCGAGTGCGACACATTTGTCGGCGTCTGTCACTTGATGGAATATCTGGGCGATCCGCAGCGTCTGGCCATCATTGGCGGATACGGTGATCTGCACCGGGGCACGCTGGAATTGTGTCGACACGCCGCGCACTTCCTCGGACCATGTCGCGGAGAAGAGCAGGGTCTGACGGTCGGCAGGCAGGTGGCCGATGATGGCTTGGATATCGGTAATGAACCCCATATCGAGCATGCGATCGGCTTCGTCGAGCACCAGCGTCTGCAACGCGTTGGTTTGCAGACTCTCGCGTTTCAGATGCGCCAGGATACGTCCGGGCGTGCCCACAACTATATGTGGCGGCTCGCTCAGTGAGTTGATTTGCGCGCGCATCGGCGCGCCGCCGCAGAGCGTCATGAGTTTGACGTTGGGAATGGTCGCGGCAAATTGGCGCAACGCTTGTGCGACCTGGTCGGCGAGCTCACGCGTGGGGCAAAGTACCAGCGCCTGGGTCTGCGCGAGGTCGACGGCCAGCGCATTGAGCAGGCCAAAACCGAACGCCGCGGTCTTGCCGCTGCCGGTCTCGGCCTGGGCCAGCACGTCCTTGCCGGCCAGTATCTCCGGTAATGTCTGAGCCTGTACCGGCGTCATGCGGTCAAAGCCGCGGGCCGACGCACTGTCGATCAGTTCGCGGCGTAGCGCGAGTGTGGTGAAGTCATTCATGCGACATGATCGCACGTGCGATGCTGCCACTTGCGTTCCGGCCGGTATAACAGGGCGATACGACGCACCGAGTTCTGTGATTCGTTGGTCATCGCCATGACAAAGATGGACCCTGGATTTTCTAAATTTTCTTTCAAGTTGGTTCTTTGCGCACCCTCGCGCCTGCTGTACTACCACGGTCGACTGTTGTCGGTTATCGATTCCGCCTAGAATTTTAGGTGTGTCACGAACGTCTGCCCGACCAGTCAGTTATTCAGCGGAGATGAGCCATGCTTGCAATCGATGATCTGCTGGTTGGTGACGAGATCGACGAAGGCAAACTGACGAAGGTCTTAACAAGGAACGATGTATTCGCAGCCTTCATTGATGAAAATCACGACTACGAAACCCATAGCTCCGGTGGATTACAAACTCGGACATTAGCGACTCAAGCTTACGCATCGATCGCTAGCCGTATATTGGCCAGTGAGGCGTTCAAGCAAGTATTCGGTGGCTCCGACACGTTGCGCCAGTTGATCTGCGAGCGTTTCCAGTTCTGCGAGAAAATAAAGACAAACGGGAAAACTAATACCGCAAAAGAGCTGCGAGGTTTTATCCTGGGTGTGGCGTCGGCGAAAATAGGCGCCGCTGCGGGATTTTTACTGTTCGATCCAACGTTTCTAACGGTGGCAGCGCTGCTGCTGGTTTTTTATGCCCTCAAGAAACTGTGTGGCTGTGACCGTGTGCCTTACGGTAGCTTCGATTTATAATAAGAAAGTACGACAGGCGGCAGATTGAGCTCGTGCGCTTCCCACCGAGAGGTAAATCAGGCCATAGTGTGATGCGTTTGAAGATGACGGCGATCGCATGGCCATCGGGATCAGGGGCAAGCGTGTCGATCAGGCAAATCGCATCAGACCGAAGGGAGCGAGCTCGATGCCACTGGCCTCACGGCTTATGACGTCGGCGATTGCATCTCCTATGCCGGCGGAGTGCTTGAAGCCGTGCCCTGAACAGGCCGATATCACAAATAGACGATCGTTTGCCGGATGACGGTCGAGGATGAAGCCCAGATCCGGGGTAACGGTGTACACGCAAGCGACGGCTTTCGACACGCGTGGTGAGACGCCGGCGATTCGGTTTTTAACGTGATCGTCGAACATCGCCGAGGATTCTTTGGCAGTGACTTGACGGTCGACGTCGTCAGCCGTCGTGCTGACCCTGTACTGCTCGGTCGCCACCTTCATACTATTTTCGCCTGGGCGTGGCGGGAATGAGTAGAAATAATCGGTATTGCTTGGCCCGTGCATCCAGATAGCCACCGGACAGTTCTCCGGTATCCGCTCCGGTTCATCTAATTCGAACCAGTGCAGTACCTGGCGATTGACGGTCAGTAGTTGATCGAATGGCGGGCCCAGCAGCGGTGCGGTCCAGGCGCCAGCAGCCACAACGACCTGCTCGACAGAAACGGGACCGCTTGCGGTGTTGATCTGCGCGCTGCGAGCGTGGTTTTCGATCGACTCGACCGGCGTGTTGCGCATAAGCTGGGCGCCGAGTTCTTCGGCCCGACGCAGTTGTGCTGCAATACAACGTTCAGGGAAGACGTAACCGCCACCCGGCTCAAAGTAGCCGATGTCATCCGGCCTCAGCTGCCGATAGTGCGGAAAGCGTGCTCGGATTGCATTGACGCTCAGCACTTCGTGGTCTATGCCGTGTTTTTCAGCGCAGCGAATGCTCTTGCCAAGAAAATCAGGCTTGCCGTGGTGGGAGTTTGGCTGGTCGGCAGAAGCCATGATGAGCGTGCCGCATTCGGTCAGCAGTTGTTCTCCGGTGTCGGCTTCGAGCTCGCGCCAGATGTCATGCGACTTGATGACGAACGGCGCATAAGCATCTCCTTCGCCTACTGCGCGCCGAGTGATGCGGGTATCGCCATGGCTTGAGCCGTTTGCGTGCGGCGGGTCGAAACGATCGATGCCAACGACGCGAATGCCGCGTTTTGCGAGCTGATACAGCGTTGCGCTGCCCATGGCGCCAAGGCCGACCACTGCTATCTCAAAGTCTGTCATGGCGTGTCAAAGAATCTGCCCGAGGAACGAGCGCGTCCGCTCGTCTTTCGGATTATCAAAAAATTCGGCCGGCGGGCCGTGCTCGACTATGACGCCGCGATCGGTGAGGTACATGTGATCGGCAATTTCTCGTGCAAACCCCATTTCGTGAGTCACCAGAATACAGGTCATGCCTTCTTCAGCCAGCTCGCGGATTGTCAGCAATACTTCTTTGACGGTCTCGGGATCGAGTGCTGCGGTCACTTCGTCGAACAGCATGATGTCGGGATTCATCGCCAGTGCACGGGCGATGGCCACACGCTGCTGCTGTCCGCCGGACAGTTCGCCAGGATAAGCATCTTCTTTACCCGACAGGCGCACTTTCTCTAGCAGCTTCAGGGCGCGTTCGCGTACTTCTTTCTTGTCCTGTCGCAGCACCTTGATCGGCGCCATCATGAGATTGTCGAGCGCGTTCTTGTGCGGAAACAAGTTGTACTGCTGAAACACCATGCCGACTTTCTTGCGTAGCGCCAGTCGGTCGAGATTGGCATCGTGGACTTCCTGGCCCTCGACGCGAATCGAGCCGCCATCGATCGGCACCAATGCATTAATACAGCGAAGAAGGGTGGATTTTCCGGAGCCCGACGGGCCAATAATGCACACCACGTCGCCTTTGGCTACGTCGAAGGAAATGCCCTTGATCACTTCCGTGTCGCCAAACGATTTGTGTACGTTGCTTAACGAAATCATCGGCTCGGCAGTCGCCGATTTGCCAGCCGTTACGCTTCCAGACTCAGTCTCGGACGGCATAACGCAACTCCAGTTTCTGCGTGTAGCGTGCAATTGGATAGCAATAGACAAAGAACAGCAGCAAGACGAATGCGTAAAACGGCACGATGAATTCGGGGCGATTTTCGGCCGAGAGCACGCGCTGCGTCTGGGTCATCACTTCGGACACGCCAACGATCGAAGCCAGCACCGTTGCCATGGTGAGAATAGCGTACAAATTCATCCAGGGTGGCAGCATTCGCCGAATACACTGCGGCAGGATGATGCCAAACATGATCTGGCGGCGGCTGAAAGCCAGCGAATGCGCGGCTTCCCACTGCCCGGAAGGAATCGAAGCCACTGCACCGCGCATGATCTCGGCTACGTTGGCCATCACCGGCAGTGCCAACCCCAGTGTCGCCTTGATCCAGTCCGGAAACGGCACCGTTACCCCGAAAACCGAGAACCGAAAGGGCAAGAGAAACATGCAGAAAAACAGGAGCACCAGCCACGGCGCGTTGCGGAAGAACTGTGTGACGAACCACCCGACCGCATGCGTCGGTCTTGTCGGTGAAAGCTGCATGACCCCGAGCCCGACGCCGGCTATCGTGCCAAGGCTCATGGCCAGAAAACTCATCACGATATTGAATACGAATGCCTTGAGTAGCAGCGGCATCCAGCGGATAAACGCTTGAGCAAGCGTGGCGGGGTGGTCGGGTGATTGCTGTGCCCAGGCTGACGCAGAGAAGAAAACCAATACGCCGAGCAAGAATAATCCGTGCCAGGCACGCAGCTGAAGCCGCGGGATATCGTATGACAAGCCGATACCGCGTCCGCGAGTCAAGCGCTCGGCGATCGGCATCAACACCGGCAAATCAGTCGGCTTCGCGACAGAGTTTCGAGATTTCATCCGCCGTAACCCGGCAGTTGCAGCCGTCTTTCGAGCCGGTTCATCGCCCACACCAGAATACCGACCAGAAACACGTAAGCGAACAACAGGAACGTCATCATCTCCGGCACATTCAGATTGTCCGACCAGATCTGATTGGCGACGTACAACATTTCCGGTACCGCAATCGCGTATGCCAACGATGTGGTTTTGACCAGGTTGACAAGATTGTTACTTAGCGCTGGCAGACAGACTCGAAAGGCGAGCGGCAACACCACATAAAGATAAACCTGCAATCGATTGAATCCGAGAGACTCGGCCGCCTCGACTGTAGCCTTGGGCACAGCCTCAATGCCGGAACGGAATATCTCGACGTTGAATGCGCCGGCAAAAAACGACAACGAAATAATCGCCCAATCCCAGTTCGACAGTATCGGCTGCATGATGCCGTATTTATTTTCGATTTTCGGCATCAGGCTGCCGATCGCAAAGTAGAAGAAATAAAGCTGTACCAGCGGTGGCGTATTGCGAAACAGCTGGATATAGCCCTGTACCAGACGGCGGGTCCATTTCAACGACGAGCGCTGCAACCAGGCACCGATTACCCCGATGATCACCGAAATCACCAGGCAGATGAGCGATAGGTAAATCGTGTTGAGAAACCCATCGATCATCCGCCCGCGATCATAGCTGTCGTAGACGATCGTGAGATTGATTCCAGTGGTCTGGTTCAGCCAGATGAACCACTGTGAAATCTGCGCCAGCAATGTCGTCGGCCTCGTTTCAGCGCTGCTGCATCAATTCGCGGAGGGCACGAAATTGTCATCGAAGAACTTGTGCATGCGCACGGAGTACGCAATGGGCGTCAACCCATACTTTTTCTGTAGCTTGATGATTTCGCCGTCAACGTGCCAGTGCACCACCATCCCGGACATGAAACGTGCAAAACGCGTCTCGCCTTTTTTGACCGCTACGCCCCACGGTTTGGAGTCAATGGTCTTGAGCGGGATGTCGTATGCCGACCACTGTTGTTGCTGCAGCTGCGCAGCGATAAACGTATCGTCGAACACGAACGCCGCGCACCGCCCCTGTTTCAATGCATTCAAGGCTTCGGCCGAACCCTTGAACGCGACCAGCTTGGCGCCATACTTGCGTGCCACCATTTCGTTGAAGAACGAGCCCTGTACGGCGCAGACCGGCGCGCCCTTGATCGACTCCCAGTTGTTGAAAGGCGACTTTTTGCGCGCCATGATATTCACCCCGGATGCATAGTAATCCGGGGGGACGAGGTCAACGACATTACGTCGCTCAGCGGTGTCGGTCATCGTCGCAATTAGCAGATCGACCCGCCCCTGATCAAGAAACTGCATCCGGTTTGACGCAACGACTGGCACCAGCTTGAGCTGTACTCCAAGCGCCTTGGCCACATCTCTCGCCAGGTCTGGCTCGATGCCGACGATATTGTTGCTCGGATTCAAATAGCCATACGGCCGGTAATCGGCTTTCACACCCACTACGAGCGTGCCGCGTTTTTCGATTTGCGAAAGCACATCGGCATGCGCGATGGCAATCGATGAAAACATTATGGTCAGGACGGCTGCAGAGCCCAGTAATATGCGTTTCATGTTTTTTCCTTATGGAGAAAGTCAGCTCAACTGGGAACTTACTCAGATCTCGCCCGCTGCCATCTGATCGGCAATATAGTCTGCCTGCCGGATCGCGAGCGCGACGATCGTCAGGGTCGGATTGGCCGCTGCACTTGTGGTGAACACCGAGCCGTCGCTGACGAAAAGATTCGGCACATCGTGCGCGCGGCCCCATTGGTTGACGACGCCGTCTTCCGGTCGTTCGCTCATGCGGACCGTGCCCAAGTTGTGGGTCGAGGGATACGGCGTCGTGGCATAAGTCCGCTTGGCTCCGACCGCCTGGTAAAGCTGGGCGGTGCGCCGGTAAGCATGTTCACGCATTGCCGTGTCGTTGGCGTGATCGTCGTAATACACGTTGGGCGCCGGCAGCCCGTGCTGGTCGGTGGCCGACGGGCTGAGCGTCACCCGATTGCACTCCTGCGGCATGTCCTCGCCGACGATCCAGAGCGCCGCGGTATTGGCGTATTGCTCCATGAACGATGTGAAGTTCCGGCCCCAGGCGCCTGGGTCCAGGAACTTGGCTAGAAAAGCCGGACCAAGCGAGACGGTTTCCAGGTAATAGCCGCCGACGAAACCACGGGACGTATCGTGTTTCGATTCGTCGGCTACGATTCCGGCCATTGTCTCGCCGCGATACATGTGCACGGGCTCATCGAACTGGGCGTACTGCGATCCGGTCAGGTGGCGCATATAGTTGCGTCCGACCTGGCCGGAGGAATTGGCCAGCCCGTCGGGAAACATGGGGCTTTCGCTGAGCAGAAGCAGTCTTGCGCTTTCAATGGCGTTGCCGGCGACCGAGACCAGTCGGGCGCGCTGGCGGTGCATGGCGCCGTTCTCGTCGAGATACAGCACACCGTCCGCTCGCCCCTGTGCGTCGTGGGTGATCTGGACGGCGTGGCAATTGGGCCTCAGGTCGAGCAGCCCTGTGGCGCAGGCGCGTGGGATTTCGCGTACGAGCGTGCTCCATTTCGACCCGTTCTTGTCGCCTTGGAAGTTGAACCCGTCCTGGACAGACGCAGGCCTTCCGTCGTATTCCTCTGCGTTGGTCGCATACGGGCCGGTCGCGTAATACTTGTAGCCGAGGCGTTCGGCGCCGTTAGCGAGCACTTTGTAATTGTTGTTGGCCGGTAGCGGCTTGCGGCCGTGGCGATGGGTCGATCCCATGGCGATCTCGGCCTTGTCATACCACGGTGCCATCTCGCTGGCATCGATCGGCCAGTCCAACAGGTTGGCGCCGTCGACGCGGCCGTAAGCGGTCCGGGCCTTGAATTCGTGCGGTTTGAAACGCGGCGTCGCGCCTGCCCAGTGAGTGGTGGTGCCGCCCACTGCCTTGACTGTCCAGGCCGGAAGGTTCGGGAAGTCGCGGGCCACGCGCCACGAGCCGTTGTCGGTTCGCATATCGGTCCAGGCCATCTGACCGAAGGCATCCCACTCGTCGTTAGTGTAATCATCGTGGGTAAGATGCGGCCCGGCTTCGAGGAGCACGACTGGAATGTGGCGAGCCGTCAGCTCGTAGGCGAGCGTGCCGCCGCCGGCGCCGGAACCGATAATGACGACGGCTGGTTCGTCGTGGGCAATGGTACTCATCGGGCCGCTCCCGTTTTCTTCGTCTCGAAACTGGGCTGAGTGCCGCCGGGTATGGACGGGACGTAGTCGGTGAGCGGCTCGCCGTCATATTCCTCGACCCGGGGCTCGGGGAGCCAGTCGAGATCGTCGAACCCGCGGCTGACGTAGCCGCCCTTGTCGGACGAGAATCCTTCGTAGCCGAGCGCGTCCCAGACCTCTTGATCACTGTAGAGCGTTACCACCGTGTTGGTGAGCATGATCTGGAAGAACTCGGTTCGCTCAATCTGGAGCAGGACGGCGCTGAGCTCATCGGCCGTGACGGCAGTGAGATCGCCGCCGGTCAGGCCGTCCAGACCGCGAAGACCTTCGACGATGACGGCGGTCTGATGAGGCGACGCCGATACGCTGGATAAGATTGCCTCAGCCGATCGTTCGTAGGGGCCATCGGGCACATTGTCGTGCGGGAAGACGGCTCGCAGAGCCCGCGCCAGCCTGCGAGTTACGTTCTCGCCAAGCGCGTCGGCGGAGTATTCGGTCGGGGGCATGTTGATCTCCTCTACAGCTGGCAATTTTCACCCTGCCAGACGACCCGCGGGGCATTAGCTGACCCGCAAAGGCAATCCGCGCCGCTTGCGTAGTCCGCAAAACGCTAGAGTTGTCATGCTGCACGAAGGTTGTCCAGATCATCGATAGTCGTAGATGCCGGCGCAGTAGGTTGGCCTTGAGTCCGACAGCCTCCTGCAGCGTCGAATCACTAGCGGGTGCCGGCTTCTCCCAGGTCCGCAAGACCAGCCCTCGCTCCCCCATGAAACGCGCGAAAATTGAGTCATCCCGCATGATCTCATGTGTGCACAACGTGCTAATGTTGCATTCGCAATACACGGCAGTGATCCTGCGGTATGGGATCGCGCCCGTGCATTTCGGAGTATCGGCTTCGATCGGTGCCTGTCGATCGCCGACTTCCCTGCCAACGCGCCCACCGATGGTCGGTTTATGGCTGACAGCGCGATGACCGACGAGACTCTCGCGCAACTCGATGATCGCGGGTCGCCGCAGTTTCTGTTTGCGATCAGCATCGAGGCACACGGTTCATACGACGTAAGCCCGGGCGTGGATACCGCAGTGCGCGACGCTATCCGGGCGCCGGCGAGCGTCACCGACCCCGCCGCTCGCTTGAAGCTGCGTAACTATTGTGAAACCAGTTTTTCACTGGCCGCGCAGAACACTACGGCGAAGAGCACGACTCCGGCAAAAACATAAAGCTCGAGATTGTGTGCGCCGATCAAGTGGTAGATAAAAAACAGCAGCAGCCCGCCGTTGGCGATCACTGCCCGCGCATAGTCTTTCGCAGACTCTATTTTTTGCATGTCGATGCTGCCAAAGACCGCAATATCACGCGCGATGTAAGCTGTGTGGTCTGTGCTAGATTTTTCCGGGCCGATGAGGCTTTTCGATCCGCTGTAAAAATAGGCGCTAATACAGTGTTTTAAGATAAAACAGCCCGTATTGGTGAAAATCTGGGGTAAAGCTCGTCTTTGGCTTGCCGTTAGTGTCACAGGGGGCGGTGTATTTACACTCCGTTGGACCCGTACACTTCAGTAAGGGAAAACAAACGATGAAAAAAATCCTCTTGATTCTGTGGGTGTCCGCGCTTTTCTATGCGGGCGCCGCTTTTGCTGCCGTTAATATCAATACGGCAGACGCGTCGTCGCTTTCGAGCCTGGCCGGTATTGGGTCGGTCAAGGCCGATGCGATCGTTGCCTATCGTGACGATCACGGCGATTTTAAATCGCTGGACGAGCTGACAAACGTCAACGGTATTGGCAGCAAGACGGTGAGTAATCTGCGTGACGAGGCGACCGTGGGCAGCAGCGATTAGCCGATCCGTCGCTTCATACAGTCGATAGATTGTGATGGTGCGAGGATTGACATTGCATCCTCGCACCATTTTCACCGCGGCGAGAAGCGCGACACCTTAGTATCCCGAATGTCTTAAAAATCCCGAGATTGTCCCGCCTGAGATTGGGGCATAAACCAAGAACGGCGTCGTATGAAACGGCACGACGCTCTGACTTGATCTGCTAATCATCTGGGCATGTGCCGATCGCGTATTTGGCCAACATCCTCTGGGCCATCGGAACTAACCGGTATGGGCGCGTTGGCTGAGACGAGGATGTTGTTCTTGATGACTGCGTGGCCACCGTCACGCCGCTTGATAGGCGCGCTCACCACGTTACCGTGAATGCGGCCGCTGCTCTGGGGATAGCGCGTCACGATTGCTCCGACGTGGTGGCCGTTGTTGATGATCGTATTGCCGTAGACGTCGAAGTTGTGGGCCTTGTTCAGATAGATGCCGGTATCGATGAGGTCGTACATCAGGTTGTGTCGAATCACGCCGCCACGGGTTTCGTAGCGAGTATCGCCGTTGCGAAAGAAGCGCGCACCGGTGCCGCCACCGCCGAACGATAGGGCTACAAAGCTGTCGCTGACGATATTGTTGTCGATCACGATGTTTTGGGAATTGCCCTTGGCAAAGATCGCATAAGCCGCATGACCATTCGGCTTTCGAATGTTGTGCAGCCGATTGCTGCGGATATCCCAGCCGACCGCGCCGACGATATCGATCCCCTCGACTACGCCGCGCTGGCCGGCGGTGGTGAACCCGATCACGCAGTTCTCGATGGTGCCGTAGTCGGAATAGGCGTCTGCGCCGTGACCATGCGACGGACTGGTGACCTTGAAGCCGGACTCCCCGTTGTCCCAGGTCTTCAGGTTGTTGGCGGTGAAGTAGTCTGAATTACGATTGATCTGGACGCCGTGGTAGTAGCTATTCTCGAGCGTCATATTGCGAATCGTGACGTCCTTCGATCGATCGACTCGGAAATTGGTGCTGACGCGCTGGTCGTTGATGCCGGGCCCGCTGATGACAGTATCGTCGAAATCGCTCGTCGCACCGCTGATGGTGAGGTGACCCCTGCGCTGGATATCGATCGGCCGGGTCTGGTGGTACACGCCTTTTGCAAGCACGATGATCTGGCCGGTCGCCGGGGCGCTGGCGATCGCCTGGCGCAGTCCGCGCAGTGAGTGCACGTTGACGATGTCAGCAGCCAGGGCCGGGCCGCACAAGCACGAAAGCAGGCCGGCGGCCACAAGCCACCGATTGAAATTACGATACATGTCGCGTTTCCCGTCTGTATGGCGCGTGAGGAACTGTCGACATCTTTGAATTCAGATCGTGTGTCATACGGCGTTGCCTCTGACTTTTGACGATACGACGGCTGTCTTTATTCGTCCGTCATTCGAGCCGCCCTGAAGCTCCCCACGTGGGGCTACCGATGAACGAAGGCTGGCTCCGTGTTGCAGAATTCCCGGTCGCCGTCGTTGGTTTGCAAATCACGGCTTGTCTCGTGGCGTTGCGTCCTTGGCAGCAGCTCGTGCGCGGCGCATGGCCGCCGTTGTTGTATGGTCGTTGCACGACGAACTACGAGGAAATACGGGACATGGGGCAGATTGGAAAAAGTGTGGTCGCGGCGTTCATCGCCACGGTTGTACTGTCGCTTGCGATGATCATCAAGGCGTTCTCGCATTTGTTGCCGGCTTTCAACGCGATCGAGCTGATTCACGGTATCACCGGTGGGCCTTTGATCATGGGGTGGGTCGGTCATTTCGTGATCGGAACGCTTGTGTGGGGCACGTTGTTCGCTCTGTTCTACGCCCTGTTGCCGGGGCGCGGCGCGCTGGCCAAGGGGCTGGCTTTCAGCGTGGCGGCCTGGTTGGCGATGATGGTCTTGTTCATGCCTGTTGCCGGGGCGGGTTTCTTCGGCCTGGCGATTGGCGCGCCGGTTATTCTGGCGGCGCTGGTACTGCATCTGATCTGGGGAGTGGTGTTGGGATTGAGCTATGCGCGTCTGACCACGCGATAGCGTTTCGAAGTGTCCATGCGGTATGGGGGGCGTACTTGATCGAAATGATAGCAACCGGGGCGGTGAACACGCCATGATCAGTTTAAAGCGCGTGATTGCTCTGCTCGTGATCGGTGCTGCCTTGTCGTCGATTGGTGGCTGTGCCTTTCTGCGTGGCTCGGCGACCGGTAGCTCGTTCGTGACAAGTGATATGTGGCATCTGCGGCTGCCGGGTACGGATGCACCCGGCCAGAATGCGGTGGGTTATCGCAGTCCGTATGGTTATGAAGAGTACGACCGGTCAACTGCAAACGGGCGCACGGAAGCGATATCGTTTTATGCCAGGCGGCCGGGGATCGCACTGGAGATCTCGCCCGAACGGTTGGAATCGTTGACCCGCCGATGGAATTTCAACGGCCACGACGCTCGGCTATCGTGGGCCCAGGAGCCTGGTCGGCGAATTATTGGTACGTCGATTGCTTACCGTTTGTATCGAAGACAGGGTCCAGGCAGTGCGTTGGCCGTCGCCTGTGTTGCCTTCATTCGTACCTGGGCGGTGGCTGGGGACGATCCGTATCTGCGACCGACCCGGGCTTACTTCGGCTATCACTGTCGGTTGCCAGGTCAGGCGTTATCCGCTGCGACGGCACTAGACTATCTGCGAGGCATAAAAGTCACGTCGTCGTCCGTGCCGGACTTTTATATCGGGCAGACGGTGCCGCATGATCCGGCGGCCTTGGCGCGCGCGAGCGGCACCGATGACGCCGTGTGGGGTATCCGCGGTTTCCCGCTCGATCGGTTCCGGCATTACCCGATCGGCGGAGCAGTCATTGGTGGTGGCGCTGATTGAAGACAGGTGGCCGCAATCGCATATATATACCAAAAAAAAGATGCCAGGGAAGCACGCAGCCACGCCACGATTTTGCAAGGACGAGCGTCTGGGAACGACAGCAGGCTGCGCGAACGGCGGGCTCCGAACTTGCTCGGGCCTGCCGTGGTATGAAACGGCAACGAGCTCTTATACATTCGTCGCGGGCGCTATACATTCTGGCAGGAAAAAAGCTCCATTTATTACCCGCAAACCTTTGTACTGAATAAATAATATCGACTTTCTGTCGGTTTATTCAGCCAATCTCCCCAGCGCCGGATTCCAGAATATATCGATGCCGAGCCTCCACGGATGTGGTTTACTCAGAGGAGCCGGATTTTCGTCTCCCTGATGCCTCCGGTTGTGGGTCGGTTCGCTATTCCAGCAGTCGCAAGTTAAGGGGCAAGGTTATGGTCACATCAAGGGGATTCCCACGTTTTTTGGCTTTAGTGGCCGCAATCGCGGCGACGATGCTGTTCATCACGAGCGCCCAGGCGCAGGACAAGCGCGACTTCTACAAGGTGGGCGTGATTACGTCGCTGTCGGGTGCCATGGTCTACGGCGGCAACGTCACCCGGCGCGGCTATGACCTGTGGGAGCAGCAGGTCAATAAAAATGGCGGCATCGAAGTTGGCGGCAAGAAATACAAGGTCAAGCTGGTCTACGCCGACGCACAGAGTAATCCGCAGAGCGCGGCGGATGCCGTCCAGCGTATGATTTCGCGTGACAACGTGGATTTTATTCTGGGGCCGTATGCCAGCTCCAGCACGCTCGGCGCCGCACCGATCACTGAACGCTACAAGGTTCCCATGATCACCGGTTCGGCCGAGTCGCCGAGCATCTGGGCACGGCACTTCAAATATACTTTCGGCGCCGTGCCGGCAGTCGATCGTACGGCAGGCGAGATCATGACGGTGCTCGCAAAACAACGTCCCGAGATCAAGACCGTATCTATCATCGGCATGAACGATCCGTTCTCCAAGTCCACTGCGGAGGCCTTGCGCGACGGCGCGAAGAAGGCCGGCTTCAAGGTGCTGTCCTACGATATAACGCCGCCGGATGCGGACATGACGCCGTTGATCAGCAAGGCACGCTCGCTCAAGCCGGATGTGCTGGCAGTTGGCGGCGAGCCCAACAACCATATTGCCGTAGTCAAGGCGATGGAATCGCTGAGCTACAAGCCCAAGGGCCTGGTCATGCACTACGGCGTCAATACGCCGGATTTCCAGAAAGCCGTAGGCAAGGCCGCCAACTATGTGATCGGCGCGACCGTCTGGGATCCGTCATTGCCCTATAAGGATGCGGTTTTCGGCACGGCTCAGAACTACGTGAAACTGTCGGAGACGCGTTATAACGTGAAGCCGGATTACACGCAGGCCGCCAGTTCGGCCGCCGGCGAGGCGTTCGCTGCTGCCTTGAATACGGCCGACCTGCCGCCGCCGCTATCGGCCGCTGACAAGGTCAAGCTGGTCGACGCGCTGGAAAACGTCCGGATCAAGACCTTCTACGGGACCATCGGCTTCGAAAAACAAGGCCCGTGGTATCACGACAACGCCGAGCTGAAGCCGATCGTCACCCAGATGATCGACGGCAAGCAGGTTCTGGTCGGGCCCGGCGATCTGGGAACCCAGAAGATCGTCTATCCGCAGCCGAGCGGTCAATAGTCGTGCGAGCCGGTTTGCCGGGTGGCCCGATGACACGCCCGGCAAGCCGATGAACAGGGGAGGATGAGCCTTGGACCTGCTTCTGCAAACGCTGGTCAACGGCATACTTATCGGCGGCGTCTATCTGATTATCACCCTGGGTTTCAATCTTGCCTTCGGCGTGCTCGGCGTGATTGATTTCGCGGTCGGCGAATGGGTGATGCTGGGGGGCTTTACCGGCTATTGGCTGAACCATTACCTCGGCCTCGATCCGCTGCTGTTCCTGCCGGTGACGTTTGTCGTGTTCGTGATCGTGGGTGCCCTGGTTTATCCGATGCTGGCGCGGCTGCTGAAGGGCCGCCAACACGCCCGGCTGCTGATGGTCTTTGTGTTTACATTTGGGCTGTCGACCCTGCTCAAAGGCGGCGCGCTTACCGCCTGGGGTTTCAACCAACGCGCTATGGACTCGTTCTTCTCGGCTCGCAGCGTAGAGCTGGCAGGCGTTTACATGCCGCAGATACGGCTGGTGGCGTTCTTCTTCGGCGTATTGATCACGGTTGCAGTGGCGTGGATGCTCTACCGCACCCGTTTCGGCCTGTCGGTGCGTGCGGTGGCACAGGACGAAGGTAAGGCCCGTTTGATGGGCGTGAACACCAACCGCGTCGCGGCTTTGGTGTATGCGCTGTATGCCGGCCTGACCGGCATGGCGGGCGTTCTGATTGGCGTGATCTATACGGTCACGCCGCAGATGGGCGTGCAATACACGATCTTTGCCTTCTTCATCGCGGTACTGGCTGGGCTCGGCTATGTTCCCGGCGTGTTGCTGGCCGCGTTGCTGCTGGGGCTGATCCAGGCATTCGTGGCAGTCTATATCGGCTCGGCCTATTCGCTGCTGATCGTGTTTCTCAGCCTGTATCTCATCCTGCTGGTAGCGCCGCGTGGCATCCTCAACCGGGGACGCGCGTGATGAAACGGGCGACCCGTGATCTCTGCCTGTTCTCGCTTGCCGCGCTGATCATCATGCTGGTGCTGTTGTTCACGCTGGACTCGGCGAATCTGCGTGTAGTGACTGGCGTCTATATGTGGATTGGTCTGGCGCTGAGCTGGAATATCATCGGCGGTTATACCGGCTATCTGTCTTTTGGCCACGCCGCGTTCTTTGGCATCGGCGCCTATACGACTGCGATCCTGGTCACGGTGGCCGGCTGGCCGTTTCCGTTGGCAGTATTGACCGGCGGTGTCGCGGCCGGGGTGCTGGCAGCCTTGATCGGCGGCCCGACCCTGCGTCTGGCCGGTGCGTATTTCGCGATCGGCACCTGGGCGGTCGCTCTCTGTATGCTGCAATTGGCCAACATATTGGATATTACCGGCGGCGCTTACGGGATCAGCCTGCCCAGCCTGTACAGCGATACGGTTTTCTATCTGCTGATGTTTGCTCTGGCGTGGCTGGTGTTCTTTTTTACCTGGCACTATATCGAGCACGGTTCGTTCGGGCGCAAGCTCGAGGCGCTGCGTGAAAACGAGCTCGCAGCGGAGATGCTGGGGATCAACACCAACCGACAGAAATTGTTGGCTTTCATTGTCAGCGCGGTTTTTCCTGGCCTGATCGGCGGCGTCTACGCCGGCTGGATTGTGTTCATCGAACCCAACGCCGTGTTCGGCAGCAATATCAACGACCCGATGATCCTGATGACTATCCTGGGCGGTGCGGGCACCGTGATGGGGCCGGTAATCGCTGCAGTGGTGCTGTATCTGCTCAACCGTATTCTGTGGATCAACTGGAGCGCAGACACCGCCTATCTTATCTTTCTGGGCTTTCTGACCTGCGTTGTCGTGCTCTATGCGCCCAATGGGCTGGTAGGCACGTTCAAGGCCTGGCTTGCCAATCGTCGGCGCAGCCTGCCTGACACCCAGGACGACGAGGAAGCCTCATGAGCGAGCCAGCAGTACTGGCGGTAGAAGAGGTGTCGCGATCCTTCGGCAAGCTGCAGGCCGTGCAGCCGATCAATCTCGCAGTGCATGCGGGTCAGGTGACTGGCATCATCGGCCCGAACGGCAGCGGCAAGACAACGCTGTTCAACTGTCTTTCCGGGGTGCTGCGGCCGAGCAGCGGACGCGTGCTGCTGCGCGGCGAGAACATGACCGGCAAGCGACCGCATCTGTTTGCACGCAAGGGCCTGGGACGCACGTTTCAGATCGCGACCCCGTTTCTGTCGATGAGCGTACTGGAGAACCTGCTGGTGGCCGAGGCAGTCGCGGATACCGACGCCTCAAGACAGAAAGCCGCCTGTATTCTGGAGCGTCTGCGGCTGACCCGGCTCAGCGACCAGTCGGCCGGTAATCTCTCGGGCGGCCAGATGAAGCTGCTGGAGCTGGGGCGTATCCTGATGTGCGACCCGGTCCTGGTGCTGCTGGACGAGATCGGTGCCGGTGTGCATCCCAACCTGAAAAACGTGATTGCCGAGAGCGTGCGCCACTATCGCGACCAAGGCGTGGCTTTTCTGCTCATCGAACACGATATGGAATTCATTCAGGACGTCTGCGACGATATCATCGTCATGGCCTACGGCGAGGTCATTGCACGGGGCCGCTTCGACGAAGTCACACGGCATCCGCGCGTGATCGACTCCTACCTCGGCGCCGAGCTCGAGACATGAGCGATCTCCAGGCAAAAGATCTGCACACCGGCTACGGGCGTGTGGAAATCGTGAGCGGCGTGTCCATATCGGCCGCGTTGGGACAGGTCACCTGTATTTTTGGGCCCAACGGCAGTGGCAAGTCGACCTTGCTCAAGGCAGTCGCTGGCGCGCAGCCGACCTGGCGCGGGGATGTCGTCTATCGCGATACGTCGATCCGCGATCAACCGACCGAGGAACGCATTCTGGGCGGTATTGCGACGATGCCGCAGGGCGGCAGCGTATTTGCGGATCTGAGCGTAGACGAGAATCTGCGGATCGGCGGCCATACGATCCGCGACCGAACCCAGCTGCGCCAGCGCGTGGCAGAAATCTACGATCGTTTCCCGGCGCTGGCAAAGAAACGCCGGGCACGTGGCAGCGATCTCAGCGGCGGCCAGCAGATGTTGGTCAGCGTCGGCCAGCTGCTGATGACCGATCCTCAGTTTCTGTTATTGGACGAACCGTCTGCCGGTCTGGCGCCTTCGGTGGTCAAGGAAGTGTTTCAGATGCTGCGCGAGCTGAAAGAGGCCGGCAAGGGCATTCTGATGGTGGAACAGAACGTCCGCGACGCGCTCCAGATTGCCGATCAGATCTATATTCTGGTCCAGGGCAAGCTGGTCTATCACGCGCCACGAGCGGATATTCCTGATCTCAAGACGCTGATGAAGGTGTATATGCAGGTGTGAGGAAACCCTTGATTACTTGCATCACTCAGCGAAGACGAATTCGTCCGCAAATGAACGCAAAGAACGCAAATGTAAGACAAACGATAGACAGCTGAGCCTGTCCAAAACGCTGTTTTATCAAAGCATTCCGAACTTGAATCTGCGTTATCTGCGTAATCGGCGGATAAATGCCTTCTATATTAGTTGCGTTCATTTGCGGACAACATTCCTGTCCTGGCTGTGCTTTTACTGGCTTTGCGTGTCTGTGAGGTCTTGCGGGCGCAGACGATATGGTGCCAGTCGGTCGTAGAACGGTTGGCACTGTTCGGCGAGATCTCTCTGAAACGCGGTCAGTTCGATCTCTCGCGGCTGGTAGGGTGCAAAGCCGGTGGATTGTTCGACCGATGCATACCAGTGGCGCGCCCAGACGCCGTCGTCGTCGCGCGGGCCGCTGGGCCAGTGCAGCATGCGCTCGCTGAATGGAATATCCAGCCGTTCGCACAGCGCCCCGAGTATGCCCGCCGGGTCTTTCAGTACGTCGCTGGACTCGATCACCGGCGGAGCGCTGCCGAGCCGGTCGCAGACATGGTCGAACACACGAGCCTGTTCGGCAAAACCCAGCTCCCAGACGGCGGCGTCTGGCCGTTGCTGGGTAAAGGAGGCCACTACCGCCTCGGGTTCGCGGATCAGGAAACAGTGGGTCAGACAATCCAGCCATTCCAGCGACATGCCGGCCAGGATGTGCTGGGTCATATGCTTCTGGTACCAGATAGGCTTGTGGTCGGGAATGGGACCGCAGAGCATTCGCGCCACTTCGTCGGGATCAGTGCTCTGGGCGGCGATCACATCGTCGCGGCCGGGGTGCGCGGCACCGGTGGCGACCAGGTAGTGCGCGTAGAGCGGTTCGTCGATCACCGTCGTATCTTCTCGATTACCCCAGGCACGCATCATCGCGGTCGAGATATTGCGCGGGCCGGACCACATGGCAATCCGCAGGCCGTCGTGATGGTCTGCAGTCATAGCCGAGCCCCTGCATGAGTTTCCGATTTCACCAGATCCACGTAGTGGCGCTGCAGACGCTCGACCATCGCCCCGCGTCTGCCGCCGCCCATCAGGCGGCCATCGATCTCGCTTACCGGCACGACCCCGGCAAAGGTGCCGGTGACGAAAGCCTCTTCCGCGCCGTAGACATCGGTCAGGCTGAAGTTCTTTTCATAGATGGGAATGTCATGTTTGCGACAGAGGCGGATGACGTTGGCGCGGGTGATACCGCCCAGACAATAGTCACCGGTGGACGTCCACACTTCGCCGCGGCGGACGATAAAGAAGTGGGTGGAATTGCAGGTCGCAACGAAGCCGTGTGGATCGAGCATCAGGGCTTCGTCGTAGCCGGCCTTGGTGGCCTGGATACAGGCAGTCACACAGTTCAGTTTGGAATGGCTGTTGAGCTTCGGGTCCTGCACGTCGGGCCGGCCGCGGCGCACGTGCACAGTGAACAGGCGAACGCCTTGATCGAGGGTCGCCGGTAAGGGTTGCTTGTATTCCGGGACGATGACGATGGTCGCGCCGCCAATTACGAACCGTGGATCCTGATGCGGCGTGGCCTTGACGCCGCGCGTGACCATCAGCCGGATATGCACGTCGCTGTGCATGTTGTTGGCCCGCAGCGTGTCGAGAATACGCTCGGTCAGCTGCGCTCGATCCATGCCAATGTCCAGATCGAGCGCGCGGGCGCCCTCGAACAGCCGGTCCAGATGCTGGTCGAGAAACGGCAGGCCGCCGTCGTGCAGGCGCAGACCTTCCCAGATGCCGTCGCCCAGCACGAAACCGCTGTCAAAAACAGAAACGCGCGCTTCGTCGCGCGCTATCAGTTCGCCGTTGATGCTTATCTTGATATCGGCGTTGCGTGAATCCGACGCGTAGTCGTGGGTGCCTTTGCTCATGGGTCTCTCGATGAAACGGGGGATGTGCCTGCGGATCAGACCAATCGGCTCACTGAATATGCACCGTAATAGATCGTGTTTTCGACCTGCAAGCAAGGAACGCTAGCTCTACTGCCACTTGCCACGTCCGCCTTCAGGCGTCGTCAAACCCCGAAAGCAGGTTGACGGTGTTGATGCCGATTTCGGCGACGGCATAACCGCCTTCCATGAGAAAGACCGTTGGCAGACCGGCTTGTTTCAAGAGCCGGCCGCAGTCGCTGAAGTCTTCGCTTTTTAGCCGGAAAGAGCTGATCGGATCGTTCTCGTAGGTATCGACGCCTACCGAGACGATCAGCAGATCCGGCTGATACGCCGACAGCCGCGCAATCGCGCGATCAAGTGGTTTGCGCCAGTCGGCATAGCCGGTGCCGCTGGGTAACGGATAGTTGACGTTGAAGCCCTGGCCGGCCTGTTCTCCTGTCTCGTCGGCAAAGCCGAGGAAGTAGGGAAACTCATGCTGCGGATCCCCGTGAATAGACTGGACCAACACGTCGTCGCGGCGATAGAAGATATCCTGCGTGCCGTTGCCGTGATGGAAATCGATATCGAGTATTGCGACTCGTTCCGCCCCGCGGTCCAGGGCGCGTTGAGCAGCGATTGCAGCGTTGTTAAAAAAGCAATAGCCGCCATATTGATCGATCGCGGCGTGGTGGCCGGGCGGCCGACAGAGTCCGAAGGCCGAGGCGCGGGTATCGAAGACGTGATCCAACGCTGACAGGGCGATGTCCTTGCTCGCCTGCGCTGCCTCGAAGGTGCCCGGGCACAGGGACGTATCGCCGCCCAGCGCGTAGTAACCGACTTCGCCGCGAATGCTGTCGGGGATCCGATCATCGCGTAGCCGCCGCGTTGGCCAGATCGCTGGAATAGGCTCGCCGGCCAGTCCGGCGCCCTGCCAGTCGTCCCAGGCGCGTTCGAGAAAATCGACGTAGCGGGCGTCGTGGATTGCCAGCACCGGCACGAGACCGTACTCGTCGGGCGTGCGAATCTCGCCGAGCCTTTGCTGGCGTACTCGGTCGATGATCATGTCTACGCGTTCAGGGCACTCGAAGGGTGTCACCAGCTCGCCGCCGTTGAGCTCGGTGCGCGCTTGGCGTAGCTTGGTGCGTTCGGAGTGAAAGGTCAGCATTGTGCGCTCTGTTGGGGCAACTGTTGCGGCACAAGTCTCGCATACGCGATACCGAATTGGCTTTGGTCTGGCCGGCGATGCGGTCGGCGTCAAGGTCTGACTAATTTCGCGCGAATGACCGTATCGGTTGTGCAGATTGGCACGACGGCGGAACGCATTCCTGCGCCGGGCCGGACCACGGCGCGGTCGGGCGCCGGTGTCGCGCCGCTGTGCGCCAAGGCGTTACGGCCTTGTTCCTTAGCACGATACAAGGCGTCGTCGGCAGCGCGGATCAGCTCGTCGGTGCGACAACAGCCCGGCTGTGCCGTGCTGATGCCAATACTGACGGTGATCGACAGCGGCGTGCCATCCTCCAGTAGAAAGCGATGAGCCGCGATTGCGCGGCGGATCTCTTCTGCCTTGTGCTGCGCTTCATGGGCATCGGCGGCCGGCATGAGCACAGCAAATTCCTCGCCGCCCACGCGTGCGAGCAGGGCGCGGTCTTGCAGCACGACGGCACAGGCCGCTGCGAACTGTTTTAGCACGCAGTCGCCAGCGAGATGGCCGAAGGTGTCGTTGACGCGCTTGAAGTAATCGAGGTCGATAATGAGAAGCGAGAAAACGTCGCACTCGTTTGACGAGCCCTGCAGGCGATCATTCAGGGTGTTGAGCAGTTTGCGTCGGTTATAGACGCCCGTAAGCTCGTCGGTCTCGCTTAGCCGCTGCAGGGCAGTTTCGAGTTCGTGCCGACGCGAAATATTGCTGGCGACCCACAGCACCGCACGCTCGCCGTCGACCAGCGTGCGCATCGGGCTGATGCGACCCTCGAACCAGATATCGCCGCCCGGTCCGTTCGTGCTATCGACGCCGTCGATATCGTCGGCCGACAAAACGTATTCCACGATGCGCAGCTGATCCTCCACGAGCGTGGTCTGGATTTGCTCGGCGAACCAGTCGGCTTTGTCGCGGGGTAGCACGTCATAGAGCGTGAAATTTACCAGACAGGCGCCGTCGTGATAGGTCGAACGGTCACGCCCGCCGATCAGCGCCGCATAACGCCCGCTTTCGGTGAGCACGAACACCGGGTCCGGCAGTGCAGCCATCATCTCGAGCTGAAGATTCAGATTATCGTCCTGCGTTTTGATGATTTCTCCCCCTTGAGGTGCAATGTCACCCAAGCCGGCAGCAGGCGCAACCGACGAGTCTGCTGCCGGCGCCGTCCGACGTCTGATCTGGAATAGCTGGCGGTGGCGGCGCCGGATTTCATGAGGCCCGCCGGGTTTCAGCGCGCGCGTCTGGCAGCGCCAGACGGCCACAACCAGGCACACAAGAAGTCGTGATTTTAAAACTTGGCATCAATCTCGTCGTTCCGGCTGCGCAGCGCGCAAGCCTTGTCGCTCTGTTGCCGGTGCGCAAAGAGATAGGACATTACATCCGAAACATATAAGGCACAGCTGAGAGCGCAAACCCGACGATCACGACAATTGTCGTATTGCTGATAAAAAACGGGTACACCATCAGCGCAACGCCGGACATTAGCGGGACAGGCGCTGCCTGACGTTTGCCATAGATGAACAGTGCGACGCCGATCGAGCTGAACAGCAGGCCCCATAGCAGCGATGCCGTGGTCATATGGGCTCCTGCGTTGGGGCTGGCGACAGACCGACGTGGTCGTTTGTGAGCGTGGCGGTGGCCGCCATCTCTTTATCGGCAAGATCGAGTTCGATAATACCGGCCCAGCCGACACCGCGACCCAGGCGGCCGAGATGCGCAAAGCGTTCGCCGCGTGCGCGGCGAAACAGAAACAGATCACCGACGCGCAAAGCCAAGGCTTGCTCCTGCATCAGCTTCGAGAACTCGGTTTCGGTCAATGCCGGCCGATCTCCTTCCATGATTCGGTCCCTCAGAGCCATTGTTGATACGTCGTCCGCACCGGCCGATGACGACTGCGGCGCTTTGCAGAGCCTTCCGACGCTCGATAGGACCCGCCGCAGAGTGCAGATGCCAGCACACAAGTATTCAAACAGCAGGCGTCTGGCGCGGGGCGTATCGCTTTATGTGTCCACGCGTCAGAAATCCTGTTCAAACCGATGCTGCGCTAACGGGTAGGTTATCGGCCACTTGGCGGAAAAGTTCATCGGGGACGGGTCCGGTGTAAGGTGAGGCAAAAACAGGCAGTCGGTTTTAACTTGCCTGCCATCGAACAAGATAGAGGGAGCGAGCATGAAAACCGCCTTGAAGATCCTTATTGTCGTCGTCGGCGTACTGGTCGCGCTGGTGGTGGCCGCCGCCATCATCGTGCCCATGGTGTTCGACCCCAACGACTACAAGGCACGGATTGCACAGATTGTGCACGAGCGTACCGGCCGAGACGTCAAGATACCGGGCAATATCGATCTGTCCGTATTCCCGTGGTTGGGCGTGGATCTGGGCAAGATCGAGCTGAGCAACGCCAACGGCTTTGGCCCCAAATCTTTTGCGTCGATCGACCAGGCGTCTGTGCATGTCCGCGTATGGCCGTTGTTGCAC
Source organism: Salinisphaera sp. (assembly GCA_027858915.1). Taxonomy (GTDB): domain Bacteria; phylum Pseudomonadota; class Gammaproteobacteria; order Nevskiales; family Salinisphaeraceae; genus Salinisphaera. The sequence goes on along the minus strand of JAQIBT010000161.1, from coordinate 18,802 downwards.
AAGCAGATTGAACTGGGCAAGGTCACTCTGGACGGGCTTACGCTGAGGCTCGCGCGCAACAAGCAGGGCCAGAACAACTGGTCGGATATGGCAGACCGCATGTCGTCCGGCAAGGCTCAGCAACCGGCTGAACAAACGCTGCCGTCCAACAAGCCGGAAGGCGGTTTTCAATTGACCTCTTTTCAGACCGCGGGCGTGGAGATCAAGAACGCACAGATCTTCTGGGACGATGCCGCAGCCGATACTCATTATCGCTTGCAGAACTTTACGTTGAGCACCGGGAAGGTCGCCCTGGGTAAGCCTTTCGATCTTGACAGCCATTTCGATCTGCATGCCAATCGGCCGCAGTTAGACGCACAGGTGGCACTCAAGGGCACCCTCAATGCCGGCGTAGCCGACAAGACCTACAGTCTGAAATCCTTGCGTCTCAGTGTGGACGCCCAAGGGAACGGCGTACCCGGAGGCAAGCAGACGCTCACTCTCACGGGCGATGCCACCGCCGACCTGAACGCCCAGACGCTGGCCTTGCAGAACGTAGAGCTCAAGGGCGCTGGCCTGACCGCCCATGCACAGATGCAGGGCAAGCAGATTCTTGATGCACCGACGTTTTCCGGGTCGATGCAGGTGGATCAGTTCAGCCCACTCAATCTGATGAAGACCTTGAAGCTTGCTGTCCCCAAAACCCGCGATGCCGATGCGCTGAGCAAGGCGAGCCTGTCTTCAAAATTCAACGCAACTTCAGATAGCGTGTCATTCAACGATCTCAAGATGGCGCTGGATTCAAGCCACCTGACCGGGAAGGCATCGGTCAAGCATTTCTCGACACCGGTAATCAAGTTTGCCCTGGCGGTCGATCAGCTCAACGCAGACCGTTATCTGCCACCAGCGGCCAGTCCCGAGAAAGCCGGCAAGGCCGTCAAGAAGGAACAAAAAAACAAGAACGACAACGCGACCGCCGGCAAAACCGATATCGACAAGAGCCCGATTTCACTGGATGCTCTCAAGGGTCTCAACGTGGCGGGATCGCTGACGCTGGACGAGCTGACGGCGATGAACCTGCACATGCAGAATGCCAAGCTCACGCTTGATCTGAACAAAGGCGTGCTCAAGGTCAATCCGTTGGCTGCCGACCTGTACGGCGGCCAAATCCGCTCACGCGCCACGATCAGCGCCCAGGGCAGTCAAACCTATGCCATGAACGTTAACGTCAGCGGCGTCAAGGCAGGACCGTTGCTCAAGGATCTGACCCAGAAAAAAGCCATGATCGACGGCCAGGCCCAGCTCAAGCTGGATCTGCAATCTGCTGGCAAGACCTTAGGCGCAGCCCGTCGAGCGCTGGGCGGCAACGGCAATTTTGCTTTCAACAACGGCGCGATCAAGGGCTTCAATCTCGCTCAGATCGTGCGGGATGCAAAAGCCCATATGACGGGCCAGGCCAGCGCAAAGACCGACGCCCCGCAGCAGACCGATTTCACTGCGCTGACCGGGAGTTTCAAGATCGACAAGGGGATTCTCAGCAACGACGACCTGAACATGAAAAGCCCGTTGTTCCGGGTCGACGGTCAGGGTACCGTTGATCTGGTCCAAAATACCCTGGATTACGAAGTCAAGGCCGCCGTGGTGAACAGCCTCAGCGGCCAGGGTGGTGCCGGGCTGGCAGACCTCAAGGGCCTGACCATACCGATCCGCCTGAGAGGTAGCTTGTTGTCGCCGGACTATCGCGTCGACATCAAGCAGATGATCAAGGACTCTCAGAGCGAGCGTTTGGACCAGGTCAAGCAGACACTGCAGAAAAAGACAGACAAGACGGAGAAGAAGTTACGCGACAAGGCGCGAGACAAGTTGAAAGGCTTTCTGCAGTAGCGCGCGGTGCCGAATGAAACGGCATACATCCTCGCAAAAATATTCTGCGTTCGGGCATGCCGGTACGGGACAGCGTCGGTATTGTGTTTGTGGTTCACCGCTTACTGTGCGTCATGGTTCCATTATATTCTGATGCCAGGCGGCATTTCAGCGCATTCCTCAGGCTTGTGTCATGATCCGTCAAGATGATCAGAAGGCATGCGCGGTATGACCGTCACCGCGAGGGTGTAGAAGATGGCAAGCGTTCTGTCCCGTCTATGGCTGGTTGGCTGTTCGGTCGTCGGTTATCGGGCGGGCACAGCCGAGCCGGCATATCGCGTTGTCGATCAGGTCGGCGACGTCGAGATCCGCCGCTACGATGAACGCCTGGCGGCCGATACGGTTGTCAGCGCGGCCGACGCGCCGGCCGCTCGCAGCGCCGGATTCAAGATACTCGCGGGCTATATATTCGGCGATAACCGCCAGGATACGAAGATCGCCATGACGGCTCCGGTGGCCCAGGCTCCGTCGTCACAGAAGATTGCGATGACCGCACCGGTCAGCCAGGCCCAGACGACCGACGGCTGGCGTATACGCTTCTTTCTCCCTAGCGACCTCACGCTGGCGAGCGCACCCATCCCCAATAACGACAAGGTCGAACTGACAACGGCACCCTCAGCGACCTATGCCGTGTTGCGTTTCTCTGGTAGCCGTAGACCATCTGCGGTGCAGGCACGTGGCGAAACGCTTGAAAAGACGATCGCATCCAGTCGATGGCAGGCCGCTCAGCCGCCCGTCGCATGGTTTTACGATCCGCCGTGGACAATTCCCTTTATGCGTCGTAACGAGGTCGCGGTCGAAGTGCATTGACAGTGACTGGCCTGGCCCAGCGATCAGGTGACTTGTCTACAGCAGGCTCTAATCCAGTGACATATGCGGCTGGCGAAAAGCCCCATGTTTCTGCGTTTTGCACACGCCGTATTTCATGCCTGCTCGACATGGGCCCAATTACGCGTTTCCCCTCCAGGCTCGCCGCTTGGCTTGAGCTTGTTCTTCTGTTGGCCTGTCCGCTCCACTGACGGTGAGATAAGCGATCAGCGCGACGATAACTGCGAAGAATACGGCATTGATCACTGCGTGGCTGAAGCCCAGCCCGCCGTCCTTGGGCGCTTGCGTCAACAAATCCCCGATAGACGCGCCCAGCGGACGGGTCAGAACATAAGCGATCCAGAAGGCGAGAACCGCGTTAGAGATGTGCGTGTAAAAGGCAATCGTGGTCACTACGATAAGCCCGCCGAAAATCAATACGCCGGTCAGATAACCTAGCCCGATACCCTCGGTGGCCAGATCGCCGCCGGCAGTGCCCAGTGCAAACGTAAACAGGATGGCGGCCCAGTAGAAAAGCTCTCTTCGGGTTGTGAAAATCGAGTGAATCGAAAGCGTCTTCTCGCTGACATACCAAGCGATGAATGTAACCGCGAGCAACCCTGTGAATACTGCAGTCGATATCCACAGTGGCACACCAAAATTATCGGTCAGATTATCGGTAATCAACGTGCCTACGATACTGATAAGGATAACGGTTAACCAGTATAGCCACGGCACGTAACGCAACTTGACGAACTGGTAGATCAGAATCGCGACCAGCAGGATTCCCATCACATAGGACGTGCCCGTCAACCCGAAGCCGAGGTTGACGTTGAGGAAATCGGCTGCCGTTTCACCCACCGTCGTTGCAAGGATTTTAATGATCCAGAAGTACAGCGTGATCTCAGGCACCTTGCACAACATTTCCCGGGTACCGCTCTGCGATTTCGTCATTTTTCGCCCATCCTTCAGTGTTGCCTCACCCTTCAGTGATTTGAAAGTCAGCTCGATACCCTGAATACTGCACAGCGCACGGTAAAGAATTGATTAAGAACGGGTAATATCCGGTTCGTTACCTTGATCGCGAAGGGAGTCGATACGCTGTGTTGACCTATGCGACGCCTTGTCGTTGATGCTATCGACGAGCCAGCCGACGCGCGGCGGTATCGACATCGTCGCGCTCGCCCGTGATTGTCAGCGTGTCGTTCACGTGCAGAACGACCGATGGTTCAGGCTCCAGCATCGCGCCGCGGCGCTCGATGCGCAGCACGCGTACGTCCCGGCTGAATCCCAGTCGGCGCAGCTCCAGTTTGGCCAGCCTCGGGTTCTGTAGTTTCACCACGCGCATTTCCTGTTCATCGCCTTCGTGGGTCGTGGCGTCGAAAGTGCTGTGGCCTAACGCCATGACCTCGAGCAGCAGCATCTTGGCGTACGCGGGGTTGACCACCTGGACCCCGGCCGAGCGAAAATCGGCGTTGAAACCTGGGTCTCGTACCCAGGCCAGTGTTGTGCGCAGCGCGTGAACATCGCGGGCCACGCGACAAATCGACAGGTTGTCGGCATCGGTATCCGCCATGGCGATCACGGTGTCGGCGCGTTCTATGCCGGCTTCGCGCAGCCATTCAATCAGTCGACTGCGGGCAGGCGGATCGTCGCCTTCGCCATACGGCATATGCTCTGCCACCAGCACGTCGCGCCCGACCTGGCGTAGTCGCCCGATCAGTGTGGCGGCGTCGCGATCATGGCCGACCACCATGATCGAACGGCCCGACTGATACTCGGGCGGTGCGAGCCGGGTGAACGCAATGGGTGCCAGCAGGCAGCTGATGATGGCCACCAGAATGATGGCCGCGTTGAGCGCCAACGAGATCACGCCAATCTCCACGCCGATCGCCGACACCGCAATGATCAGCGACAAGCGGGCAGACAGCAGGGTGGCAGCGCCCGCCGTCTCCCGCCATCCGAAGGCCACACGAAATACGAGTGCACCGACCAGTTTGACGGCGAATGCAGCGACCACCAGCAGGCCGACGGTCTCCCAAGGAGAGTTGGAGCCGAGCAGGGCCGGCAGATCGAATTTCACTCCGACCATGATGAAGAAGATCGGGATAAAGAAACCGTAGCCGATCGCATCCAGTTTTTCGCGCAGTACAAAGCTTTTCTGACCCGACATCAGCGAGACAATCACCCCGGCCAGAAATGCCCCCAGTATATTTTCGATACCCAGGGATTCGGCCAGCGCGATAAATACCAGCGCCAGGGCCAGCGAGCCACGGACACGAATCTGCGAGGTGGCCGTGGACAAGGCTTGCATCAGCCGCTGGGCCGGCAGATGCGAGCGAAACCGGGACGCCAACTGGTAGGCGGCCAGAAACGCCAGCAGCAGCACCATGATCAGCAACAGATCCGAAGTGCCGCCGGCGCGCAGCATGGCGTAGCCGCTGACCAGCAGAATCGTGATCACGTCGGCGACCAGGGCAGAGACCAACAGCGCCTGCCCGTAGGGACTGTTGATCAAACCCCGTTCCTTGAGCACCGGCGCCACCACGCCGAGTGATGTCGTCGAGAGAATGAGCGCCATCAGCCACGGTTGGTCCACCCAGCCGGCGTATTGCATGTACAACCCGGCTGCGAGCGAGCACAGGGCCGTCAGCATGAATGACGCGCCGCCGAGCACGAACGGATTGCGGCGCCAGCGGTTCCACGGGCGGCTGGCACGCAGACCGCGGCGTGGCGCCAGGTCCGAGAAATTGATTTCCAGACCGGACAGGAACATCAGGTAGGCAAAGCCGAAGACCGACAGCACCCGCAGTACGAAATCCTCGGTCACCACGCCTAGCCCGCTGTCCCCCATCAGTATGCCGGCGATGATCTCACCGACCACAACAGGAATACCGATGCGCCGAACGGGCGCCAAGACCACGGGTACCGCAAAACTCACGGCGATGACCAGCAGCAGAGGAACGAATGAAATATGAGAATCGGCCATGTTCCTCGACTAACCGTGAACCGGGGGATCAGGCGACTTTACTGATCCGCAACGCCGGCGGAAACCATCAATCGGTTGGACACAGCGAACTCGCCGCGATTCTCGCCTGGCTCGGGCTTCAAGTTTCGACACCGCGTGCCGATAGGCCAGTGTTGCCGATTGGCGTCACTGGCCTATCGGCGGCGACCGCTGACGTTAAAAGTAAAAGACCCCTCGGTCGCTTCGGCTGGGCAGCGCCGTCCAGTTGCATGCAGCGAGAGAATTACAGCTTAAATTAAAAGTGATTCTGTCTTGACACTTGGGTCCACTTTAGATGGCGAACCGGGTGATGACTACGCCCGAGCTCTGCGCTGTTGTGCGAGGTCCCGGATATTGAAGTCGTGAATTGTAGCGGTGCTGTATGACGCTTTTGCCCGATAAACCATTGCTGATGGATAGATGATCATGCTGAATCCCCGGAAAAGTGTTCGAGCCAAGTTGGCGATCGGTTTCGGATTGACGCTGGTTGGCGCCGCCCTGCTTGGCTTGCTGGCGATCTCGTCGATCCAGCGCACGGCTGACGACATGGGCGCGATGTATCACACGAACCTCGCCGGCATCGAGGCGATCGCCAGCCTCAATCAGCAGGTACGGACGCTGCATGCGCGGGTGGGTACGGCGCTGACATCCGACGCCAATACATCAATCATGCAGGGCCTTGCCGGAGACCTGGAGGTTAGCCGGAAAAAAATGACTGCCGATTGGGCGCGCTACGATCCGGCCCTGATCACGACGCCGCCCGAGCGGGCACTTGCAACCAAGGCGCGCAACGATTTGAAGACCATCGTGGCGGGTCTGAGCGATATGGCGAAGGCGTTGAACGATGGTGACATGATGGAAGCTACCAGCGTGTACGGGATCTCGTTGCGTGTGCCGGTCGAGCGACTGGCCGCAACGCTCGGTAAGCTATGGAAACTTCAGCAGTCGTCTGCCGCGAGTGCCTACGAGCATGCCAGCATGGCGGCCCAGCGGTTCCAAACCTTCATCGTCGCTGCCTTCGCTACGGTGCTGGTGCTGTCGCTGTTGATCATGCTCTGGCTGATGCGCAGTATCACACGGCCGCTAGCGGTCGCACGTCGCTTTGTTGGCGCGATTACCGAAGGCCGTCTCTACGAGCAGTTCGATAACCGCTTTCGCGATGAATTTGGGGCCATGATCACGGGTATCGAGTCGATGCGGGCACGGCTTTACGCCGTCGTTCATGATGTTGGCAACAGTGCAGATTCGGTCACGGTCGGTACGATCGAAATCGCCGCCGGCAACGAGGACTTGAGCAGCCGAACCCACCAGCAGACGACAAGTCTGGAGGAAACCGCAGCCTCGATGGAGCAGATGACGGCGACTGTGAAGCAGAATGCTCATAACGCCTCTGAGGCTGATCAGGTGGCGCAGGGGGTACGGGTAAAAGCCGAGGAAGGCAGCGATGTGACGTCGCGTGCCGTGGACTCCATGCGGGAAATCGAAAAGTCCAGTTTGAAGATCAATGAAATCGTTGGCCTGATTGACGATATCGCTTTTCAGACCAATCTGCTCGCACTGAACGCCTCGGTGGAAGCGGCGCGGGCTGGCGAGCAGGGTCGCGGATTTGCGGTCGTGGCGACCGAGGTGCGAAGCCTTGCGAGCCGCAGCGCGGCGGCGGCCAAGGATATCAGGCAGCTGGTGTCGGAGAGTGCGGGGAAGGTCGCCGATGGATGCGAACAGGTCGCGTTGTCGGGCCAGGTGCTCGACGAAATTGTGGCCGGCATCGGCAAGGTCGGCAAAATTGTAGCGGAGATCGCCACGGCCAGCCAGGAACAATCGCACGGAATCGAACAGGTGAATATCGCGATTTCGCAAATGGAAGGGGTTACGCAGCAAAACGCCTCGCTGGTCGAGCAATCGGCCGCCGCGAGTCGCTCGCTGGAAGAACAGGCGCAATTGCTCAAGAGTCGTGTCGCGTTCTTCCAACTCGAAGCCGTAGACGCAGCCAATCACGAATCGATCGAAATGAATGCCGACGACGCCCCTGACCAGCGAACGGTCAGCCTGCACCAGTCGGCCGAGCCTGCTGTGCCGTCTACTGGGACTCTGTCCTACAGCAACCGTGACTACGCCGAGGGTTGAGGGCGTTCGGTAGTCGTCGTGACCTTGTGGCCGGCTACGATGAATTGCTGTAAGACATCCGTATAATGCTGCATGGAAGCGGGCGCTTCGTCGGCCTGCAACTGTACTTGCCGCAGCGTCGGATGGCCGTCGTAGATGGCGTTATCGGCGGCGGTATGGAATGTAATCCTGCCCCCGCCCAGTCGTACGCCGCCGAACAGCCCTTGGCGTGCGATCCCGTAGGCAATGATGGGCGCGGTAGTATCGATCGGTCGGCCGGGCGATCATAGCCCGACGGGCCGGCGCTGACGACGACCCGCGACCCCATTTCTACCAGCGAATCGAGCAGCGCGTCGTTGATCGACTGTGATTCGACCGGCGCGGAGATAGTCGGCAACCTGTATTGCCTCGCCGGCTGGGCGAGCGTCGCCATGAGGAATAGACCATGACCACAGAAGCGCGCCGATTCGCCGGCTCGGATTTCTTCGCCGGCATACAGGCCATGACGCCGATCCTGATCAGTATTGTCCCGTTTGCGATGATTACGGGCGTGGTCGGCGTACGCCTGGGGTTGTCGGTCTGGCAGGTCACGGCGGGATCACTGCTGATGTTTGCGGGGACGGCGCAGATTGCTGCCATGCAGCTTTTCGTTCAGGGCACGCCGCTGCTGGTGATTCTCGCCACGGTATTCTTCATCAATCTCCGTTTCGTGATGTACAGCGCATCGATTGCCTCGCATGTTCGCGGTGCGCCACCGTGGGCCAAGGCTCTGGTGGCCTATCCCTTGACGGACCAGTCGTTCATGGTGTCGCTCTACGGATTCGAACAGCGCCGGCAACGCGGTCAGCGGTTACGCTTCTATGCTGGGGCGGCATTATCGCTGTGGGGCACCTGGCAGTTGGCGTTGCTCGGAGGCGCGCTGCTCGGAGGAGAGCTGCCTCAGAACTGGGGGCTCGAATTCGCCGTGCCGCTCACGTTTCTGGCTCTCCTTGTGCCAGCTATCGTCGACCGCGCCACGATCGCGGCGGCGGTGGTGGCGGCCGTTGTGGCGGTGGTCGCTCACTCGCTTCCGTGGAATACAGGTCTGATAGCCGGCGCGCTCGCCGGCATCGCAGCGGGCCTAGCCACTGCCCGCGTGACCGGCTCTGCGTCATGACTTCGGGCAGCTGGTGGTTGGTTGTGGTGCTGGCGGCGCTCCTGAGCTTTGGTCTGCGTCTGTGCTTCATTGCGTTGATCGATACCGTGGAATTGCCGACCTGGTTGCAGGCCGCGCTTCGCTTCGTGCCGGTCGCCGTTTTCTCGGCGATGATCGCGCCGCTGCTGGTCGTCAACGACCACGGCGGTCTCGATCTGCGCGTCGGCAATTTGTCGCTCTGGGCGGCGCTTGTCGCGGCCGTAGTCGCCTGGAAGACGCGCAACGTACTTTATACCGTAATCGCAGGCATGTGCACGCTCTGGGGGCTGATCTTCATCACGAGTCTTTGAGTGTCCCGGTGCCGTATCAGGGCCTGTGGCGCTCAGTGCTTTAGCACTCTGGATAGAAATGACTGTGTTCGTTCGTTCTGGGGATTGTCGAAAACGGCTTCCGGGGGGCCCTGTTCCACGATGCTGCCCTGATGAATATAAATCGCACGGTCAGCGACTTCGCGGGCAAAGCCCATCTCATGGGTGACAACTACCATGGTCATGCCTTCGCGCGCGAGTTCTCGCATGACGTCGAGGACTTCGCCGATCATCTCTGGATCGAGTGCAGAGGTCGGCTCATCGAACAGCATCAGGCGTGGCTGCATGGCCAGTGCGCGTGCAATGGCTACACGCTGCTGCTGCCCGCCCGACAACTGAGCCGGATATTTGTCGGCCTGGTCGGCAATACCGACCCGTTTGAGCAGTTTGTCAGCGGTTTCGCGAGCCTGCTCCCGAGACCAGCCACGGACCTTGCGCGGCGCCAGCATGACGTTGTCTCGCACGCTACGGTGCGGGAACAGGTTGAACTGCTGGAACACCATGCCGACCTCGCGACGAATGGTGTGCAGCGCTCTGCGGCTTGCCCCATTGGGCCGCAGCTCGTTGCTGTCGACGTCGATACGTCCTTGTTGGAATTCCTCAAGGCCGTTGATGCAGCGGATCAAGGTCGACTTGCCGGAGCCACTGGCGCCGATGATCACCACGACCTCGCCGGGCGCAACCGACAGGTCAACATCGCGTAGTACGTGCAGCGAGCCAAAATGCTTGTTCAGTCCTTCCATCAGGACGACGGGCTTATCGGTGTCGGGCGATGAGTCTCTGGCAGTCATATGTGCCTCTATTGACCGACCAGGCCGCTGCGCTCGAACGCGCTCAGCGCTATTGACAAGCTCAATGTGATAATCAGATAGAGTACGGCTACCATGAAATAGGTTTCGAGCGCAGAGAAAGTGGTCGCTATGTAGATCTGACCCTGTCGTACCAGCTCACCTACGCCGATCACCGAGAACAGAGAGGTGTCCTTGATGCTGATGATGGCTTGATTCCCCAACGGCGGAATCATGCGACGCAGTGACTGTGGCCAAGTCACCGACCAGAAGGTCTGGCTGTGAGACAGGCCCAGCGACAGCCCGGCCTCACGCTGGCCCTTGTCGATGGAGATGACCGCGCCGCGCACGATCTCGGATATGTAAGCGCCGGAATTCAGGGCAATGGCGGCGATGCCCGCGGTGAGGGCATTGATCGGGCCGCCCAGAAGCTGCGGCAGGCCATAGAAAATGAACAACACCTGCACCAGCACCGGGGTGCCACGGAAGATCTCGATATAGACTCGCGCCGGCCAGCGCACAACACGCATCGGATTGATGCTCAGCAGGCCGAACGCAATACCGATGGCAAAACCAATCGCCAGCCCACCGAACGAGATCCCCAGCGTCCATGGGACGCCCTTGATCAGGTAGGGCAGCGATGCAAACGCAGCGTGCCAGTTGAAGTGGAAGTTGGGATCCACTTACAACGGGCTCGGGATTGTTACTAGGGCCGTTGTATCAGACCGCATCAGCATTACTTGCTGTCGGCCGGCGGTAGCTCGCCGAACCAATGCTTGTAGATCTTGGTGTAGCTGCCGTCCTTCTTCATCGAAGCCAGCGCGTCGTTGACCTTGCCGACCCACTTGCTGCCGGCCTTGAACGCGATTCCGTACTGCTGACCCTCGTAGAGCGGACCGACGGTCTCGACCCGGCCCTGGCCACGGGTACGGGCGAAATACGCAACGTTGGGAGCGTCATAGAAAACAGCGTCGATGCTGTGATTCATTAGCGCGAGATACATGTCGGCACTGCCGGGATAGGGCGTGATCTGTGCGCTGTTGCCGAATTTCTTCTTCAGAAAATCATAGCTGGTCGATCCGATCTTGGTACCGATGCGCTTACCCTTCAGATCGTCAATCGTGTTGATCGAGTCGTCGCCCTTGGCACGCAGAATTCGCAGGCCCGAGTTGTAGTAGGGATTCGAGAAATCGACGACCTTCGCGCGTTCGGCGGTGATGGTGATACCGGCGAGCGCCATGTCAGCGTTGCCGGTCTGCAGCGCCGGGATGATGCCGTTGAAGTCCATCGTGCGCAGCTTGTAGTCAAAGCCGGAACGCTTGGCCACAGCCTTCAGGATCGACATGTCAAAACCGACCATCTTGCCGGAATCCTTGTCCATCATTTCGAACGGCACAAAGCTTGGATCAGTCACTACCTGCAGGGTGGGTTTGCCGTCGCTGGACGCGGCAGCAGTACCTGCCATAGCCAGCGTTGCCGCCGTAGCAATGGCCAGAATCAATCCTTGAAGTCGTTTCGCGCGCATTGTCTTCCCCCAATTGCCGGCGCCTGGATATGGCACCGATGAATAGTTATCTTTTAAACATGACTGCAGCAGGCGAAATCGTCAAGTATGTCTGTCCTGCCGGTGACCGCGATAGCCTGCGCAACGTCCAGTCAATATGCTCTGCAAGTGATCCTACGGATAGCACGAGCGCCCCTAAATCGCGATCATATAATCTTAAGCTCCACCGAGACCTGACCATGCCCGACGAGTCTGACCGGGACGTGGCTGATGCCGATTCCAGCAAGCGGCCCTGCGCGACGGGTTGGGTTTCGCGTCTGCCTGCCTGGGCTTGTATTGGCTTGTTTTTTTACGGCACGATCTTCGTGCTCGGTCAGTCCAAGGATTTTCTCGTTCCTGTGGTCCTGGCATTTCTGCTGGCCATGGTATTCAGCCCGGTCCGGCGTTTTTTTGATCGACGGGGTGTTCCCTCGGCGCTGTCATCGCTTGGTATTATTTTAGCGCTCCTCGTGTTGTTTCTCGGTGTGGCGAGTGCGCTCGCGGTGCCGGCGTCCAACTGGGTTCATAACGCGCCCAGGATAGAGCGCCAGGTTCAGCGCAAGATCGCCGAAATTTCACGTTCGATGAGTGGTGTCGTCCGTGCTCAGAAAAAGCTGAAAAAGATAACCGAGCCGGATGATTCGTCCTCCAAGGTTCAGAAAGTCCAAGTGCAAGGCGATGGTTTGGCGCAGCAGTTGATGACGCTGGCGCCCAGCGTATTCGCCCAGTTCATCTTCACTTTTATCCTGCTTCTTTTCCTGCTGGCCTCGGGCGACATGTTTTACGAGAAACTCGTGCACGTGATGCCCACTTTCAAGGACAAGCGGCGAGCTGTTCGCATCGCCTACAACATAGAGAGAAAGCTGTCGCGCTATCTTCTGACGATCTTCGTCATCAATGCTGGCCTTGGTGTGGCCGTCGGACTGACCATGTGGGCTTATGGCATGCCCAGTCCGCTGGTATTCGGCGTCATTGCTTTCGTATTCAATCTCATACCTTATCTGGGCGCATTCGCCGGTATTCTGATCGCTGCCGTCGTCGCCTTGCTGACTTTCGACTGGATGGCGTGGTCGGCGATCATCGCGGCCAGCTATTTTGCCCTCACCTCGATCGAAGGACAATTCATCACGCCATATTTCGTAGGCCGCAATCTGCGACTGAATACGGTGGTCGTGTTTCTCACGGTGTCGTTCTGGGCCTGGCTGTGGTCGGCGATCGGCATGATCGTCGCGGTGCCGTTGTTGGTGGCCATCAAGACTTTTTGTGAACATATTGAAGAGCTGGACAGCCTGGGTGATTTCCTGTCCGAGCGATACGCAGAACTGGAGCCTCCGTCAGACAACGGTGAACGCGGGCGCGGTCTGGATCCCTGAGGTCGTGTCTGTCGGTGTCGAGCCGCGATGTGGATGTATCCGCGGGTTTTGACGTCAGCGCCTGGTCAGGTTTCGGGGTGCGAGCGTGAAATCGAGCCCGTTCGGTTGCTTCCGGGCCGGGCCACGGGTCGAGCCGCGTACGATGAGTACAGGCGCGAAGCTGTGCTCTGACAATGCGTCGCCGTCGTGGTCGATGCGCGCCAACAACCGCTCTACGGCCGCACTGGCGATATCGGTTACCGGCTGTGCGATGGTAGTAATGCCGGGCCCGACCAGCGCACACCAGTCAAGTTCGTCTATGCCGAGTACGCCTATCGCGTCGAATCGCAGTTGCTGAAGACGATGCAGGGCGCGGCAGACCGCGAGCGTCACGACGCCGTTGGTACAGATGACGGCGGTTTCCTGGGCGCTGTCGATGTGCCTGGTCAGCCGGCTATCGAGCCTCTGCGTATCGGCGGGATCGAATGGCTGCTCGTGTACCTGCCCGGTCAGCTGATGCCTTGCGCACTCATCCCGAAACGCGGTGACTCGGGCCGCGCGGGAACTGACCAGGGTGCTTGGTGGGCTAACCAGCAGCAGATCACGATAGCCTTGCTTGGACAAATGATCGACCGCGATCGCCAACGCTTGCTCATTATCCAGGCCTACGAGGTCACAATTCATCCCGGTCAGCTTACGATCGACGAGCACCATCGGCAGGCCGGCGGCCTGACGCTCGGCCAGCAGATCGGCGTTCTGGCCGGGTGTATTGACGATCAGTCCTTCGACGCTGTAACCATCGAGCACGTCGAGATGTCGTCGCTCGAGTGTGTCGTCGCCATCGGTATTGCAGACCACCAGTGAATAGCCGGCCGACCTTGCCGCGACTTCGGCGCCGTGGATCAGGGCCACACTGTATGGGTTGCGCATGTCGGCGACCAGCACGCCGATGAGTCGCGTACGCCGGCCACGCAGGCTGGCCGCGATGCGATCCGGGCGGAAACCCAGCCGCTCGATCGAAGCCTCGATGCGTTGCAGCATGCCCGAAGACAGACGCTTGCGCTCGGGGCCAAAATACCGCGACACGCTGGTCTTGGAAACACCCGCGTCGCGCGCTACGTCACGAATCGTGGGGCGACGGTGGCGGGCCTTGCGCGAGTTGGAAGACACCGTGTCGATCATGGTCGCATGATACCTGCAATCGAAAACCATCCTGTCGTCTGCGACCGTACTGCCGGGTATGGCATACGCCGGCAGCACGGTCGCAGACGACAAGGCAAATCGATTGTCAACGACGGGCGTGAACCGGTCGGGCGTCCCATGGCGGCCGCATGCGGATGAAATGCAGGACCCTTGGTATTCATTTCGTGAATGTCGAGAATAAAAATAATTCTCTATAAATATTAACATGTCCCACCTAGACTCAGCCCCATCGGACTTGGCGAGTGCTCTCGCCCAAGGTGTTGTCAGACTTTCCGGCCAGCTGGACCGGCTATTTCAAAAAGGGGTTTTCGACCATGTCACAGTTCTCGACCGATATTCAGACGATCAATTCACTGCGTGATGCCCGCGACGGCAGCTGGGATGCCATCAATCCGGAACACGCCGCCCGGATGCGTGCCCAGAACCGGTTCCGCACCGGTCTGGATATTGCTCGTCATACGGCCCAGGTGATGCGCCAGGATATGGCGGCCTATGATCAGGATCCGGCCCACTACACCCAGTCGCTGGGGTGCTGGCATGGGTTTGTTGGCCAGCAGAAGATGATATCGATCAAGAAGCACTTCGGTACGGTCAAGGGTACTTATATGTATCTGTCGGGTTGGATGGTGGCCGCTCTGCGCTCGGAGTTCGGACCGCTGCCCGATCAGTCGATGCATGAAAAAACCAGCGTGCCAGCGCTGATTGAAGAGCTCTATACTTTTCTGAAACAAGCCGATGCCTGGGAGCTCAATCATCTGTTCCGCGATATGGCAGCCGCCCGCGAGACCGGTGATGAAGTGCGGGCGCGCAAGATCCAGGCGAATATCGACAACTTCGAAACCCACGTGGTGCCGATCATTGCCGATATCGATGCCGGTTTCGGCAATGAGGAAGCGACTTATCTGCTCGCCAAGAAGATGATCGAAGCCGGCGCCTGTGCGATCCAGATCGAGAATCAGGTGTCAGATGTGAAGCAGTGTGGCCATCAGGCCGGCAAGGTGACGGTGCCACATGCCTCGTTCCTGGCCAAGATCAACGCGGTGCGCTATGCCTTTCTCGAACTGGGCGTGGACGACGGCATCATCGTCGCGCGCACGGACAGCCTTGGCGCGGGCCTGACCCAGCAGATCGCGGTGTCCAACGCGCCGGGTGATCTCGGCGATCAGTACAACAGCTTCCTCGACGGTCGCGTCATTAACGACGCCTCCGAGATCGGGCCCAGCGATGTGGTGATCAAGCAGGGCGATCAACTGGTCGCGGTGTCGCGTCTGGCCTCGGGCCTGTTCGAGTTCAAAAAGGGCAGCGGCGAGGATCGCGTGGTCATGGACTGTATTGCCAGTTTGCGAAACGGTGCCGATCTGCTGTGGATCGAGACCGAAAAGCCGCATGTGTCACAGATCGGTGGCATGGTCGATCGTATCCGAAAAGAAATTCCCGATGCCAAGCTGGTCTATAACAACAGCCCGTCGTTCAACTGGACGCTGAATTTCCGGCAGCAGGTGTTCGACGCCTGGACCGACCAAGGCCAGGATCTATCGGCCTACGATCGCGCCGGCTTGATGAGCGAAGACTACGACGGCACCGAACTTGCCGATACGGCGGATCGCTGGACTCGTGAATTCCAGGCCAAGGCGTCGCGTGAGGCCGGTATCTTCCATCATCTGATCACGTTGCCGACTTATCACACGACTGCGTTGTCGACCGATCAGCTTGCCCGCAACTACTTCGGCGACGACGGCATGCTTGCTTATGTGCGCGATGTGCAACGAGTCGAAATCCGCGAAGGCATCGCGACGGTCAAGCACCAGGATATGGCCGGCTCGAACATCGGCGACGATCACAAGGAGTTCTTCTCGCGTGACAATGCCCTGAAGGCCGGCGGCAAGGACAATACGATGAACCAGTTCGGTTGATGACACGCCCCAAGCGAAAAGAGCGGCGATACAGGTGTCGCGGTATTTTCGCTTGACGCGGCCTGAGCGGGGCCTTGGGGCCCCGTTTTTGATGCCATCAACCGAAGGCGATCGGCAATAATTCCGATCCACCGTAGACTATGTCGGATGAACTACGAACGACTGCAACGCCAGCTCAGCGCGCTGCTGGATACGCGCGACTGGCTGACCAATGCAGCCCAGACCTGTGCTTTCATCAAGCAAGAGCTGGCTGATCTGAACTGGGTAGGCTTTTATATACAGCGCCAGCCATACACGTTGATACTTGGGCCTTTTCAAGGTCTGCCGGCTTGTAATCCGATCCCGTTTTCGCGCGGGGTCTGTGGCGCCGCCGCGCGTAGTCGCCGGACCCAGCGGGTAGCGGACGTCCAGGCGTTCGACGACCATATCGCATGCGACATCGCCTCACGCTCGGAACTGGTCGTGCCGTTGGTGGTCGCCGATACGCTTTGGGGCGTTCTGGATATCGATAGCCCGCGGATTGGGCGCTTCAGCGACCAGGATCAGACCGGAGTCGAGGCACTGTGCCGGGTCTTCATTAAGCAAAGCACATTTGGCCATTGCGATTGAACGACAGCAAGGCGGCGCGGTTATCGGTGCCTTTTGTACTCGTTCTCTCGCTTGTTCGCTACGACCGCCGGAGTCCGCCGTCCGCCTGGCGTTGTGCTCTCTGTCGCCGCCGATAATTGCCAAAAGAATGCCGCAGACCGAAACGCAACTGTCGATTGCCTGGTACCACATTGGCTCTGCGACCCGTGAAGTTGCGATGTAGGATGCGGCTATTGGTATTCGATACGGCATAATTTTCGCTCTCGAGGATTGATATGGCTGACCATTCTGTTGCCGAACTTTTGGCGGATCTGTTGATTCAGGCCGATGTCAAGAACGTCTGGGGATTGCCCGGCGACTCGCTCAATGGTTTCACCGAAGCCCTGCGTACCCGCGAGGCCATTGGCTGGCGCGGCGTGCGTCACGAAGAAGTGGCCGCGCTGGCGGCCGCGGCCGAGGCAGATGCAACCGGTCGTCTGGCTGTCTGTGCGGGTTCTTGTGGGCCGGGCAACCTGCATCTGATCAACGGCTTGTTCGAGGCACAGCGTGCGCACGTCCCGATGTTGGCGATCGCGGCCCAGATACCCTCCAGCGAAATCGGTCTGGGCTATTTCCAGGAAACCCATCCGCAAAACCTGTTTCGGGAGTGCAGCGATTACTGCGAGTTGATATCCAACCCGGCCCAGGTGCCTCAGGTTCTCGAAGCGGCCATGAACTCGGCCATCACCAATAATTCGGTCGCGGTGATTGTGCTGCCCGGCGATGTCGCGTTACAGGATGCACCGGTGAAACGGGTAACCTGGCATCCGCCCGTAGCGCCCCTCGTCGTGCCGCCCGATGATGCGCTCAATGCGCTGGCGCAGGTGATGAACGACGCCGGCAGGATCACGATTCTCGGCGGCTACGGCTGCCAGAATTGTCACGACGAGGTCGTGGCGCTCGCCGAGCGGTTGAAGGCGCCGATCGTGCACGCGCTGCGCGGCAAGCAGTCGCTGGAATATGACAACCCGTTCGACGTGGGGATGACCGGCCTGATCGGTTTCTCGTCGGGCTATCACGCCATGCGCGAGTGTGATCTGCTGATCGTGCTGGGGACGAACTTTCCGTATCGTGAATTCTTTCCCGAGCACGGCAAGATCGTGCAGATTGATATCCGTGGTGGTCATCTGGGGCGGCGCAGCCCGCTACTGATGGGGCTGGTAGGCGATATCGGCCCGACGCTGACCGCACTGATGCCGCGGCTGACGGAGAATACCGATCGCCGTTTTCTCGACAAGTCGCAGGATCACTATCGAGACGCCCGCCAGGGATTGGACGAGCTCGCCACGCCGCGCGAAGCCGATCAGCCTCTGCATCCGCAGTATCTGACCGCACGCGTGAGCGAGCTGGCGCAAGACGACGCGGTGTTCACGGCCGATGTCGGTACGCCCACGGTGTGGGCGGCACGCTATATTCACATGACCCGTGAGCGTCGTCTGACCGGCTCGTTCATGCACGGCTCGATGGCCGTGGCAGTGCCGGCGGCCATGGGGTGGCAGGCCGCTTTCCCGCAGCGGCAGGTCATAGCGCTTGCCGGTGACGGTGGCGTGTCCATGCTTATGGGTGATCTGATCACCCTGGCGGCCGAAAAATTGCCGGTGAAAGTTGTCATATACAACAACGAGACGCTGGGTTTCGTGGCAATGGAGATGAAAGCGGCGGGCTATGTGGATACGACGACCGATATGCCGACAGTCGATTACGCCAAGCTGGCAGAAGCGCTGGGCATTTATGGTGTGCGGGTAACGTCCTCGAACGAGCTGGATGATGCGCTGGCCGAGGCTTTTGCCCATGATGGCCCGGCAATTATCGACGTGCGCACCGCCAAGCAGGAGTTGTCGATGCCGCCACGGATCGAGGCCAAGCAGGCGCGGGGGTTTTCGCTCTACATGTTGCGTGCGGTCATGAGTGGCCGTGGCGACGAAGTTGTCGATCTCGCCAAGACCAATTGGTGGGGGCGCTGAACACACGACCCGTCTCGCTGTCTGGATAACCCGGCGCGGTTATGCGCGCTGAAGCAAAAAAGCCCCGGCCGCTTGGCCGGGGCTTTTCGT
>JAQIBT010000131.1 GCA_027858915.1 Salinisphaera sp. | reverse complement strand
AACACGATATCTCGCGGCTTCAACTGAAACTGATTGGCCAGAAGCATGCCGCCTACGTCGCCCATATTCAGCTTGTAGACGTTGGGGCGCATCACCGTTTTAAGCTGGCCATCGACGACCGACTGGTCGTCGATAAATCCTCTGATAACGTAGAGCTTGCTGACATTAGCGCTATTCAGACTGACGCCGCCTGCATCGGCGATCGCGTCACTGAGCGACATACCGCCGGTCGAAAACGGCAGCGCTTGCTGCTTGGTGAATTCGCCCATCATGAAGACGCGGTTGGCGCTATCGTCTACGAGCAAGCGATCATTCGGCTTGAGCGGCACAGGATCGCCGGCAGCATATATCTCGTTCAGATCCAGAAAAGTCGATTTGCCGTTGCGGATCAGCACCACATTCTGAACCCCGCTGGCGGCGGCACTGCTGCTTGCCGAGCGGCCGGAACTCAGGGTATCGCACTGGCCTAACGCCTGGAGCACTGTGTTTACCACGTCGGTCAGCGCTACGCTGCATGGTTTTCTGATGTCGCCGGATATGTAGACCCGTTTGCTGCGATATTGCGAGACGCGCACGTCGACCTGCGGCTTGCGAATGACCGACGATATTTTTCGGGAGATCATCTTCCGAAGCTGCGCCGGTGTCTTGCCGGCCGCGTGTACGGTGCCGACATAAGGGAAGTAGATGGTGCCGTCCGACGCTACGACTTCGCCGCTCGGGGCGCCGCCGCTGGTTGTTCCCGTTGGGTTGTTCAACTGGTCCTGACCGTAGACGATGACCTGCAGCACATCGCCCGGGCCCACGGTATACGGCTGATTCGGACTGGGTGCGGTCACGGCTTTCATGGCCGCGGGCAGTTTTTGCTGCGCGCTCTCTTGTTTTTGGTGAGCGATGAGGCCGGGCGTTATATTGACGATGCGCGCGTCGTAGTCGACGTGCGTTTTATCGAGTTTTTTCTGGTAGGTGGTCTCGTGATTACTGCCGAAGTCGTACCAGGAGTCGCCGTGCACGGGGTTTGACTGGTACCCCGGCAGCGTGCAGGCACTCAGCAGGATTGAAACGCCTATGCCAAGCATCAGCGCGCACTTCTGCACAGGCCGTTTCGGTGATCGCAAGAGATTAGCTGCCATGTTATGTCAAAACCCTTGTAGCGCTGATTGCGACCAGCATTATGTGACGCTGATATTCGCGCCAGTTTTTTGATACCGCGGCGCCCAATGTGCGCCCCACTACCGGCGCCGCCCAGGCTGCAATCCGGTAGTTTACGTGTTTAATCCCTTAGCGAGCGCTTAACTTGTTTACCCAGTGGTCCAACGCGTCGGTCATGCGGTCGTAAACGGTATCGAAGAAATCGGAACTCCGACGGAACGGATCGACCACGTCTTGTCCGTCGCCCCAGTGGCTGACGATGAATACGCGCCCTCTCGACTCGGGAAACGTATTGCATACCCAATCTTTCTGCCCTTTTTCCATCACCAGGATCAGCTGACTGGCGCTGACGATCGGGCCATCGATCTGGCGCGCCACGTGGCTGTCTACGTCCAGCCCCTCGCGTGCGGCAATCTGACGGGCCGTGGACTCTGCGCCGTGGCCGACGACCGCCGCGATACCGGCTGACGACAGGTCGATCGGCGCAAGCTTCTGGCGAAGATATGCCTCGGCTAGCGGGCTGCGGCATATGTTGCCAGTACAGACGCAAAGTACGGAAGTGATTTGCATAAGATTCAGTGGGAGCGATACACCAGACGATCAGTTGGATGCGGTGCTGGACCGCTTGACCACGCCTCGGACGTTGCCGATCTGATCGAGCACGCGAATCTTCTGGTAGTTACCGCGCGGCGGACGCACTGCGATACATTGCGTGGTCAACGCCTGGCTGACTGCAGCATCCAGCCGCGGCGCGTGCCAATCCACTACCAGATCCAACGTGTTGCCATGAATTTTCGTCTTGGTGCCTTCCAGTTCGAGCTTGTAGCCGCCCGTCGGGCGCTGGCCCATTTCCACCACGATAACGCCGTGACGCGCACTGTTAGCGCTGAGATCGTTGATATCACGATAGTGAATCCAGTCGTCATAGGCGTCGGGGTTGGCGAAGTAATGTACTTCCGAGTTCTGTGAAGCGGTACCGCAGTAGTCGCTCTTGCCGACAACCTTGAGCCCTGGGGGCCCGCCGTTCCCCAAATGGAGCACGCCGCAGCCAGCGAGCATTGCAGTAGCCGCCATGGCGGCGATCAATCGCATCATATTGATGTGCCCCGAAAACTGGATATCGAAATCGCGAAGCGGCGAAGGGTATCACGCCGCGCCGAGTCCACAAGCCACGAACACGCCGCGGCGCCTGTTGGTGTCGAGATCAAGCGATCGTGGCCTGCCCGTTCCGACCGCCGGAGTCCCACAGGCGACTACTCGGCGCGTGCAGCCAGTTCGGTTTCGATATAAGCGTTGTCGATAAGATATTTCACGAGCTGATCGACGCATTGCTGGATCGACTGTTCGCCCGTGTTCAGATGAACTTCGGGCGACACCGGTTCTTCGTAGGGCGCGCTGATGCCGGTGAAGTTGGGGATGCTGCCGGCGCGCGCCTTCTTGTACAGGCCTTTCGGGTCGCGCTGCTCACAGACGGCGAGCGATGCATCGACGAATACTTCGACAAAATCGTTGTCGGTCGCCAACGAGCGAGCCATTTCGCGATCGCGCCGGTAAGGGGATATAAACGCCGTGAGGTTGATGATGCCGGCATCGCGCAGCAGGCCGGCGACTTCGCCGATGCGACGGATATTCTCGATTCGATCTTCTGGGCTGAAGGTCAGGTCGCGGCATAGACCGGTGCGTACGTTATCGCCGTCCAGGCGATAGGTTCGACAGCTCATGTCGGTCAGGCGTTCTTCCAGCGCGACCGAGATCGTGGATTTGCCTGACCCGGAGAGCCCGGTGAACCAGATGGTCAAGCCGCGATGCCGGTTGATTGCCTCGCGCCGACGGCGGTCGACGGTGCCTTCGTGCCATACGATGTTGGTGCTTTTGCTTTGGGTGTCGCTCATAGTTATCTGCTTGTTACGTCGGCGGCAAAATTTGGGCCGGTGGCCGGGGGCACGTGCGTTGAATGGCGGAGTTTACTACGGGAGGGCGAACCGTAAAGGTAGCTGGGTAGGTCGGATTACGTGCTGCGCTAATCCGAGCCAAGGGCTGGTCTGGCTCAACGGGGTTACGCCCAGTCCCGCGAGAGCGGAACGGGATACAGCGTCTGAGGGATTTGCGGAAGCGTTGTCTGCTTTCAGCCAGAGCGGGTGAACTCATCTGCCGTTGTTGATTGTGGCGGTGCCGGTCGACTTTCTGTGTGTGTGTATCGGGGTTGAGGTTTCGCGCTGCTGCGCGAGATACTTTTTTTGCTTGCCCAAATCAAAGTATCCAAAGTAAAGGGCACCCTGTCTTGCGTCGATGCTGCGCATCGATGCCCTGCGCTGCGCGCCGGGAAGGGCGCCTTCGGAACTCGCTGCGCTCAGACAGCCGGCGGCTTGACCCCTTCCCGGCTGTGCTGCTCGGCGCTTCGCCCAAAGGGTTGAATACAGGCCAATACAGGCAAAACGACCGAGATGTCTTTCAGGCGTCTGGATTGGTCACCGCGCTTCTCGTCGCGGTGCGCAATGGACAATACAGACGGCCAGAAACGACTCCGTGTATGACATTGCCGCATCAGCGTCTCGTTGTCTCCGATTCAGCTTGGGGTTTCGCGCTGCTGCGCGAGGTACTTTTTTTGCTTGCCCAAGCCAGTTGGCCCCGCGTTGCAACCCAAAATTGCGTCAGACAAGGCTCAGAGCGCCGGCCGCAGTCATTCTGCGGTCAAGCTCTGCAACGCCGGATGGCGTGATTTTGGGCCGCAACCCGAAGGGACGGTGGCTATTTTTCCGCAATACGGCGTTGCAGCTCGCTCATGTGGCTGGGCTACATCGCGCTCTCTGCGCCTTGTGTTGCGAAAAAATAGCTGCCGGCGCGGGGCCGGATGAAGCGGCAATACGCCCTGGCTTGGGCAAGCAAGATAAGTGACTCGCACAACAGTGCGAAACCTCAGGTTCAACCATGCCCAAATGACCTGGACTCGCTGCTGCCGAGCACAGGCACAACCGGCGCAGAACCTCAGTTCGGATCGAGAGGCAATCCGTATCAGCTCTACCCAAAAACCACAGTACGTTCGCCGTTGACAAATACACGCCCTTCCAAATGCAGTTTCACCGCCCGCGACAAGGCACGACACTCGCAATCGCGTCCAATGGCGACAAGGTCCGGGGCGCGGTCGGTGTGGCGGACGCGGGACAGGCTCTGCTCGATGATCGGGCCTTCGTCCAGATTGGGTGTGACGTAGTGGGCGGTGGCGCCGATCTGTTTGACGCCCCGCTCGTGAGCACGGCGATACGGATGGGCGCCCTTGAAGCCCGGTAGGAACGAATGATGGATATTGATGGCACGGCCTGCCAGCGAGCGCGCCAGATCGTCGCTGAGGATCTGCATGTAGCGGGCCAGAACAAGTAATTCAGCGCCCGTCTCATCGATCAGTGACCGCAGCTGGCTTTCCTGCTGCACACGCGTCTCGTTGTTTACTGGCAGATGCTGAAAGCGGCAACCGTATTGCCGGGCCAATGGTTCCAGGTCGGCGTGATTGGACACTACGGCGGCAATGGTCATGGGC